>NZ_AKJM01000116.1 GCF_000282335.1 Pseudomonas sp. GM48 | reverse complement strand
CGAACGCAGCCTCGCGGGCTCGGCAGCTGCTACAAAGGGTGTCGCGGCTGAAATGGCTTAATGGATTTCATCCTGAGCATCATTCCGGAGAACATCGTCAACATGGTGATGCGCCTGGTCGCCAGCAGCTATTTATGACCATCAGTCTTGCCTGTGAGCCGTGAGGGGCGAAAGACAGTAACGTTCGCAGTACCTCACGGCTGACCTGGGTTGTTTTCAGAAACGGCGCCTAACAAACTGCTCTAATAGCGGAGAGGTCGGGGGCACAGGTCACGGCACTCATCACTTAGAGGCAAGCGCAGTGTTCCCCCGTACCTGTTGGGTATCCGCGGCCGTCTGGCGACCGACCTTGAACCATGCGGCGTATAACGCCGGGACGAAAAAAATCGTCAGCAGCGTCGCCACAGTGAGGCCACCCATGATCGCGATCGCCATCGGTCCCCAAAATACACTACGCGTGAGCGGGACCATTGCGAGTACGGTGGCCAGCGCCGTCAGCATCACCGGACGCGCTCGGTGAATGGCAGCGTCCAGCACAGCATTCCACGGGTCGCGCCCCTCGGCGATCTCGATTTGTACTTGATCGATCAGGATCACCGCGTTCCGCATGATCATGCCACCCAGAGCGATGATGCCCAGGATCGCGACGAAGCCCAGCGGCGACTGAAACAACAGCAGCGCCGGCACCACACCGATCAGGCCCAGCGGTGCCGTCAGCACCACCATCCACATGCGGGAGAAGTTCTGCAGTTGCAGCATGAGTAACAGCAGGATGGTGATCAGCATCAACGGAGCCACCGCCAGCAGCGCCTTGTTGGCCTTGTCACTTTCCTCAACCGCTCCGCCCACATCGATGCGGTAACCGGTCGGCAGCTTGGCTTCGATGTCCTTAAGCAACGGCTGGATTTCCTGCGTCACCGATACACCCTGTTCTCCATCCTTCACATCCGCACGTACAGTGATCGCCATGTCGCGGTTGCGGCGCCACAGTACCGGCTCTTCCAGTTCAGAGCGCACCTGTGCGACTTGCGACAGCGGCACCACGGTTCCCTGGCGTGTATAAAGATTGATATTTTTCAGGGTGTCGAGATTCAAGCGCTCCTCTGGCACGGCACGGGCCACGATGTCGATCAGGTCCTCGCGCTCGCGCAGCTGCGACAGGGTTGCGCCGTTCATAACGGTCTGGGTTGCCAGCGACACGTCGGCCGGCGTGAGGCCAAGCGCGCTCGCCTTGTCCTGATCAAGCTCCACTTTCAGCGTACGCACCGGGTCGTTCCAGTCGAGCTGGAGGTCGCGCACCTTCGGGTTGGACGCAATCACCTTCTCCACGTCGCGGGCGATCTTGCGCACCACCTGGGTATCGGGGCCTACCACGCGGAACTGCACCGGGTAGCCGACAGGTGGCCCCAACTCGAGCCGGGTCACCCGCACCCACGCCTGTGGGAATTGTTGGTCGGACGAGGCCACCAGCCGCGCACGTACCCGCTCGCGTGCATCCAGATCCTTGGTCATTACAACGAACTGGGCAAAACCCGGGTTCGGCAATTCGGGGTTGAGCGAGAGATAGAAGCGCGGTGCGCCGGCGCCGGTGTAGGCAGTGTAGAAGCGCACGTCTTTGTCCTTCGCCAGGATCTCCTCCATGTGCTTGACCTGCTCGGTCGTCGCGGCGAACGAGGAACCTTCCTTAACGCGCAGGTCAATGACCAGCTCAGGGCGCGAACTGTTGGGGAAGAATTGCTGCGGCACCAACTTGATGCAAGCCAGGGCAAGCACCAGTGCGCCCACCGTCGCACCGATGACCACCCAGCGGTGCTCGATGGCGGCGTCGATCAGGCGGCGCAGGTTGCGGTAGAACTTTGTGTCGTGCTGATCACCGTGCTGGTGCTTGTCCAAGTCATTGGGCAGCATCTTGACCGCCAGGTATGGCGTGAAGATGCCGGAACAGATCCACGAGAACAGCACCGCGGCGCCGACGATCCAGAAAATGCCACCCGCATACTCGCCGGTGGTGGATTTCGAGAGGCCAATCGGCAGGAAGCCCACGACGGTGATGAGTGCGCCGGTCAGGCGCGGCATGGCGGTGGACTGATAGGAGAAGGCGGCCGCTTTTACGCGGTCCATGCCGGTTTCCATCTTCGCCACCATCATCTCGATGGCAATGATGGCGTCATCCACCAGCAGTCCCAACGCGATAATCAGTGAGCCGAGCGAGATGCGCTCGAGGTTCCAGCCCATCGCCAGCATCACCAGCGCCACGCCACCCAGCACCAGCGGCACTGTGGCCGCGACCACCAGGCCGGCGCGCCAGCCCAGGCTGGCAAGACTTACCGCGATCACGATGATCAGCGCCTCGGCCAGCGCACGCCCGAAGTCCAGGATTGCATCCTTCACCGTGGTTGGCTGGTCAGCCACCAGCTCCAGCTCCACGCCGTGCGGAAGTTCTGACTGGATCTTGGCGACTGCCGTGTCCATCGCCTTGCCGAGGTCCACGATGTTGCCGTCGCTGGTCATTGTGATGCCGAGCATTAGCACCGGCTGGCCGTTGTGGCGTACCGTGTAGGTCGGCGGATCCTCGAAGCCGCGTGTAACGGTCGCGATGTCGCCGAGCTTGATCAGCCGGCCTCCCGCGGAGATGGGCACATTGCGGATTGCCTCTTCGCTGGTGAATTGGCCACTCACGCGCACCATGACGCGGTCGCCGCGGGTGTCAATCTGGCCGGCGGGCAACATCGCATTCTGACTCTTGAGACTTTCGGCGATGGCCAGCGGTGTAATGCCCAGCGCTGCCAGGCGCTCGTGAGAGAACTCGACGTAGACACGCTTGGCCTGCTTGCCGATAAGATCGATCTTCTTGACCATCGGCACCTTCAGCATCTGGCGCTTGATGTCCTCGGCCGCGTCCGACAGCTCAGCGTGGCCAATGCCGTCGCCTTTGACAGCGTACATCAGGCCATACACGTCGCCGTACTCGTCGTTCAGGATCGGGCCGATTACGCCGTCGGGCATCTCCAGGCTAAGGTCATTGAGTTTCTTGCGCGCCTGGTACCAGGCCTCGCGCTGGTCAGCCTTGGAAGTACCGCCACGCACGGTGAGCGTCATGCCGGCGTAACCTTGCCGCGCGTAGGTAACCACCTTCTCGAAGTTGTCGATCTGCTCGAATTTTTTCTCCATGCGGTTGAGGACCTGGTCCTGCAACTGCTGGGCGGTAGCGCCCGGCCAGATGACCATGGCGGTCATGGAGGGCACGGAAAAATTCGGATCCTCGAGCTGGCCGAGCCGAGTGAAGCTGAAGGCACCGGCCGCCGCGACAATGAGGAGCATGAACAGAACGATGGCGCGATGGCGCAGCGCCCAGTCGGTGAGGTTGAAATTGTTCATCGGGCGGCCTGCTGCGTGGTGTTCGTATCGACAATCGCCGTGTCGGGAAGCGCGACCTTCAGTCCGGATGCCATTTTC
This sequence comes from Pseudomonas sp. GM48, assembly GCF_000282335.1. Classification (GTDB taxonomy): domain Bacteria; phylum Pseudomonadota; class Gammaproteobacteria; order Pseudomonadales; family Pseudomonadaceae; genus Aquipseudomonas. The sequence goes on along the minus strand of NZ_AKJM01000116.1, from coordinate 63,384 downwards.
TGCACCCCGGCGGTGACGACTAATACTCCGGCCTGCGGCCCGGAGACGAGCACTTCATCGTTGCGATATCCCAATACCGCCACGGGCAGCAGTTCGACAGTGCCTACCGGATCCTTGCCTGCGGGTGTGACCACCCACAGCGCCGGCTGGCCACCGCTTTGCGTCAGTGCCGTCGCCGGCACCGCTGCCACCGAGACATTGGTCATCACGCGCTCGGCCGTGACCGTTGCGGTGGCACCCAGTGGTAGTGCCTTGGCTGGCTTGAGTCGAGCACGGTAGGTGCGTGTTTGCGCCGCAGCCTGTGGTGAAAGTTCGCGTAAGGTGACATCAAGGTTTTCGTTTGGCGCACTGGCCAGTGAGGCTTTGAAACGCGCCTCCTTGAAGGCGGACAACTGATCCTCGGGCACATCGATGACGATTTCGGATTCGTCCGGATTCGCAATCGAGATCACTGGCTGACCCTGCGCAACGATCTGTCCCGCTTCGATGCGTACTGCCGTGACCACGCCGCTACGGGAGGCGCGCAACACGGTGTACTTGAGCCGGTTGCGTGCGAGCTCAAGCTTTCGCGCTTCAGCCTCGGCGGTCGCACGCGTGGTCTGAGCATTGGTATGCGCACGCTCATCGTCGGCCGCACTAACTGAGCCGTCAGCCTTCAGGGCAGTCAGGCGCTGACGATCGGATTCCGCCTGACGTGTCTGCTCCACGGCAGCAGCCCACTGCTGTTGCGACGCTTCCTCCGCGAGGCGGTAGTCGCTGTCGTCCAGCACAGCCAGTATGTCGCCTTCGTGCACCAACTGACCCACATCAACATTGCGTTGGGCAACCTTGCCGTCCACACGGAAGGATTGTTCGACTTCATGCCGCGACTGCACGGTGCCCACGTAGCGACTGACGTCGCGGGCATTGTCGTAGTTGATTTCAACGGTACGTACCGCTCTTGGGGCCGGCACGGACGGTTGATCCGGGCTGCACGCGCAAAGCAAAGCGGCGACGGCCAAGGCGCCGGCCGCAGTAAGGGAGTTCTTCAAGACGGTTCCTCTTTGGAAGCTACAGATACTCAGGAAAGTGGTGGCCGGTCGGCTTTGGCAGATGCGGTTGGGTTGGAGGGTTGTTCGAACACCTGCCAGCCCCCGCCCAGTGCCTTGTAGAGCTGCACGCTGTCGAGCAGCAGGCGGGTGTTGCTTTCGTTGGCGCTCAGGCGTGCACTCAGGCGCGCACGCTGCGAATCCAGCAGAGGCAACAGGTCGATCTGCCCACGGTTATAGAGCGACTGGGCGCGATTCTGTGCCGTCTCCGCAGACGCGGCGGCCAATTGCAGCGACCCGGAACGGCGGCGTTCCTGCGCAAGCGTGACGAGGGCGTTTTCCACATCCTCGAGCGCCCGTACGATGCCGTCCTCGGCGCGTAGCAGCGCCTCTTGTTGAGCACTCTCAGCCGCTTCATTGATTGCTTGCGTACGCCCGGCGTTGAAGAGTGGCATCGCCAGCAGGCCCGCGACGTTGGTGAAGCGCGCAGCGCCGAGATCGGCACCGTTCAGGTTGAGACCCTGGCGGCCGAAGGACGCGCCGAGAAAGAGTTGCGGGAACCACTCAGCTTTCGCTTGTTGGCGACGAGCATTGGCGGCGTCGAGCTGTGCCATCAGCGCCAGTACGTCAGGTCGACGTTGCAGTAATTCGGCGGGCTGGCCGGGCTTGGCCTGGGGCACGTCGACCAAATCACCACTCGATGGCTGGATGTTCCTGGTGTTGAAAGACTGGTCGGCGATCAGCACCGCGATACGGTGACGTGCCACTGCTACTTGGGTTTCCAGTGGCGGAATCTGTGCCCGCGCCGACAAGGCGTCGGTCTGCGCGCGTTCGACGTCGAAGGCGGATGCCAGACCCACCTGTTGACGCGCGGTGACCAGACGCAGCGTCTCATCCTGCATTGCCGAAATTGCGCGCAGCGTTGCGACCTGGCGCTGTGCACCGACCAGTGTGAAATAGTTGCTGACGACATCGCTCATCACCAACAGGCGTACTCCACGCATGCTGTGCTCCGCGGCTAGCGCATCGGCATCTGCCGCCGCTGCGCCGGCTCGCAGACGGCCGCTCAGGTCGAGTTCCCACGAGACGTCCAGACCCACACTGGTGGTTTTGATATCTGGATAACCCTGTTTCGTGGCCGAGTTGTAGCCGCTGCTGCGGTCACTGCCGGAGACGGATGTTCCGACGCTCGGGAGCAGCCAGGACTGGCTGACCGTTTCTCCGGCACGCGCGGCACGCAAGCGCTCGGCGGCAATCTTGACGTCGCGGTTCTCCCGCGCGGCTCGGCGCACCAGATCCGTCAGCAGCGGGTCGTGGTAAACCTCCCACCACGCCGACTCGGGTTCCATCTCGGAGGCCGTACTTGCAGCGAAGTGGCTCGGTACGTCGACCGATGGCTTGACGACCGGCGTGGAGCAACCGGAAAGGGCGAGGGAGATCGAAGTGGCAAGGGCTGCCGCAATTACGACGCCAGTCGTGCGCTCGAAGCGCTGCAAGGTTGTCCGACCGGTGTGATGGGACAGCGGATGGGAAGTGGAAAATCGCGACATCAGAGTGAGCTCGTGTAAATTCGAGGTTGCATCAGCGTAGGTTCGGGTGCGCGCGAAGTCGTCAGCGAACCGTCGCGGTTCGGTCGCCATGCGCTTATTTATGTTTATGTTGGAAGGAGTCACTCACGGTCAGTGTCTACAGCGTGCTCACTGACGGCCGACGCTAGATCCGAGTCAATCGACTCCAGCAACTCTTCGGCAGACGAGAACTCGCGTTGACGACCGGTGACCAGGTTTTCGAGGCGGCCCACCAGGGCCCCCGGCGTGGCATCACTGCGCAACTTGACTACGTATGCGCGGCGGCTCGGGTACTTGGATTCAGGGTTCAGGCTCATCACGGACCAAGGGGCAGAAAAGTTCGACGACAGCGTAGGCCGCCCCTTGAGTCGAGTCGTAAGCGAAAGGTCAGGGTTTGGTCGGGACAACGCTCGCAAAACAGAGACGGTGATCACCGGAACGCTTGCGGCCAAGCGGTTTTAGCTCACGCTGAGTGGGAGCGATATCAGTTCACCAGGCAATGGAGGGTACACCGTCGCTTCAAGTCGACTTGGCAGACTGAAGCAGTGAACGCGCATGTTTCGCCAGTTCGGTTCCGTCAGTTTCGGGCAATTGCTCAATCAGAATCGACAATGCCTGATGGTCCTCGGCCGTAGCCTTGTAGTGCTCACACAACTCCACCCGCGCTAGCAGCTCCAGCCACGGTGCTTCCTGGACGCGAGCCTCCTCAACTGCGCGGCGCACCGCAACGCTGCCAGCGTCGGGCCGACCCTGAGTTCGCGCGATCGCGGCCTCCAGCAGTAACAGCTGCGGCAGGTATACGCGCTCTCCCAGTTCCTCTCCCACCCGGAGTGCTTCCTGCAATTCGACGTGCGCTGCGTCGTCATCACCTGCCAGCAGCAGCGCCTCGGCGGCGTAGCCGAGTACTTCGCTGGCACCGGAGCGCATGCCAAGTCCAGTGTGTTCCTCGTAGGCCTCACGAATGTGTCGGTAGCCATCGTGGGGGGCACCATTGCGCGCGTCGGCCCAGCCGCGCCACCAGCGGCAAGCCGTACGCCCGAGTGCAAGCGAATATTCATCAACGAGCTTCTGCATTTCGTCAGCCAGCGCTGCCACTCGCACAGGGTTTCCCAGTCGTACCTCGATCAACACCTCCTGCCAGGTAGCGACCAACCAAGTCATAGGTTGTCGAAGTGTATGCGCGCGGGTTCGTGCCCGCTGCATATGGGTCCGCCCTTGCTCAATCAGGCCAGACCGCACCAGCTCAATGGCCAGCATACCGTGCAGCATGACCTGGGGATCTACCGCAAATATCTCATTCGCTACGATATCCAATGGCTCGGCGATCGCTAGGGCGCGCTCTAGCCAACTGCGAGTTGTTTTCGTGCGTCCCTGAAGGTGATGCACCTCGCCCTGCACGATGCACGCCGCCAGCATGAGCTCTGGATCTTTTGAATCGGAGGATAGGGCTTCGGCACGTTCGGCCAACTCCAGCGCCTGCGCATAGTCGCCGCGCAACCCGAGCAGATAGCCGAATCCATGTAGCAGGCGACCGCGCATGGGGTGCTCGGGTACATCCGCGAGCAGCGTGTACGCCCGTTCGAAAGCGCCCTTGGCTTCGCTACCTACACCGAACATGTGGAAAGCTGAAACCCCCTGCAACGTGGCCAAGGTAATTTCGAGCGTATCGCGCTCCGTCCCTTCGGGTGCCTGCATAAGCAAGATCAGGGCGCGCTCAGTGAGGCCGATGCACAAGTCCGGACTGAAGTGCATTAGCGCGGCTTCTGCGGCCTCGGCGTAGTAGCGCAGCGCGACCATCGGCAGCCGGGCACGGTCGAAGTGCATCGCCAGTTCCGAGGCAGCAACCGGCACACCAGCCGAGCGCTCGCGTTCGAGGGCAGTGCCAACCCGACCATGGAGATCGATGCGCAATGAACGCGGCGTACGGTCATACAGCACCTGGCGAAAAAGGGCGTGTCGGAACGAGTAGGGAGGCTCTACCGCCTCGTCAACATCGAGAGCCCGCGATTGTGTGAGCCATACCTGCTCACGCATCAGTTCCTCACAGGCGCCGATCACCGAAGAAAGATTGCGCTCAAGGGCCAGCGAAACCGTCTCAACCCGGAAGTCGGCCCCGCACACCGCCGCCGCGCAGAGGAGTGTACGTTGCTCTGGACCAAGCTTGGCGATGTAGTGATCAATGATGGCGGCCAGGTTGTCGGGAACCGCCAGATTCGCCAGTCGAGCTTCGATAGTGGTTTCGTCTTCTTTTGCATCCATCACTTCACTGATGATCGAGGAAACGAACAACGGCACGCCGTCGGTCCGTTCGTGCAGGGCGCGCACGAAGTCTTCATCGCGTGCCAGAGAGGCTGAACGCACCGCCACATAGTCGGCGACCTCGGTTTCGGAGAACGGGTCGAGCACCACTTCCTCGCACAAGCGTTGCAGACGCAGTTCGTGACGCAATGAGCTGAGCGGATGGTCGAGCGCCACCACTTCGGCAAGGCGCAAGCTTGACAGCCACATGAGCCTTGCGGGGCCACGGCGTCGCGCCATGTAGTTAATCAGCTGAACCGTCGCCCGGTCGCTCCAGTGCAGGTCTTCGGTCACCAGCAACAGCGGGCGCAGCTCTGTGTAGCGGTCCAACAGTTCACCGAATTCCCTCAGCATGCGTTCCGGGCCGACGCCGGCCAGCTCGCGCCGCAATGTGTCTCGCTCCTCCGGGCTACTCAGCCAAGGCAATTGCAGCAGCCAGGTTGGTGCCACTTCGCGCAACAACGCCGGTAGGGTCAGGTCGCTGCGGCACAGCTCGGCCAACGCCTCCAGCACCGGCAGGTACGGTTCGCCGGTGCCGAAGTGTTCCATGCAATGGCCGCGTGCACAGGCAATGGCGCCAAGGCCGGCGAGGAAATGTTCGATCAACGTGGTCTTGCCGATCCCCGGTTCTCCAGCAAGCCAGATCACGGCCCGCTGGCCCCCACTAGCCCGTTCCCACGCCCGTTGCAGCCTGGAGACCTCGTCAATGCGACCGATGAATGACGGAAACGGATGCGTGTCGGTCGCCGTAACCGCCGTGGATGTAGTCGGTATCGAAGCAGCAGGGAGCGACACGGCAATGAAACGATAGCCGCGCCGCGATACAGTCTCGATAAAACGCGGATGCTTGGGGTCATCGCTCAACACCTTGCGCAGATCGCTGATGGCCGTCTTGAGAACCGAATCGCTGACAAATCGATGCCCCCACACGGCATCCAGCAAGGCGTCTTTGGATACGAGCGACCCCGGCTGGCGTGCGAGCACGCATAACAACAGAAAAGGGGTCGGCGCCAACGCCACGGCTTGCCCATCACGCAACAAGCAAGCGTTAGCCTCGTCGAGTTCGAACTCGCCAAAGTCAAGCAGGACGGGGGTCGGATGGGGCTGCGGACGCGCCACGGTTGATTCCTAAAGACTTAAAACAGGGTGGTGCGCTGAAGATTCGCACGTGATTCAGTGTTGAAAAAACAATGTTCCTGCCGTCCTGGGCCATTGCTCCCATGACAACGCTGATCGGCACTGAAGCCAAGCGTCGTCGGTCGGAAACCGGCACGTGCGCAACTTCACGCCACGAGCTTTCTTCGGCTTGACACGGGCAGTTACGCCTGAATCTCAGTTCGTCCGGTCGGTCACATCACGGCGTTTCAATGATCTCAAAAACTAATAACAAAAACATCAATATTGAAATATCTCTCAATTTTGCATGTCTTGATTCTGCCTGACGATGAGACCTGCGCGCCTCGCGACTTCAATCACAACAAGGGCTCGAAATGAACAACAAGAACGTTTCCTCAGCAGACCAGAAATTTGCGCAGGAACGCGATTTTTGTTCCAGCCTCGACTGTCAAACGTGTTCTAAAAAGTTTTTACACAGCCTCGGCCGATTACAGCCTGTCACGACGGGCCGAAAACGATCAAGGCGGTCAATCGAGAAGTCGTTGGATCCGCGCATGTCTTTCTGCATCGTCAGGATTGCCACGAACCTACTTCAGCGTGAATGCTGTTTTGAGCGGCATGACAACTTTGCGCAAATTGTCTTTAAGAGTGATATCTACCGTCCAGATACCTGTGGGATCGCTTGGCTCGGCGATGAAATCGATCACGGGGGCAGCGAGGTACAGGTTGTTCGGCTTCCCCTTGAGGCGTCCTTGAAAACAAACGGTATCTCTCTGATTGATCGATTCTGTACCGTCCGGCCTGATGACTTTCAGATCGCACGTTATGTTTGCTTCGTGATTGGCATTCAGCTTCGGGTTTGCAAAAAAAATCAGCGTGAAGATCCTTTTACCCTGGGTGACAACCTTTGCTTCGTTAAATACGGGAATGGTTTCGGACGAAGTATTCCACTTTTGTCCCCAATCGGGATCGGAGGTGACTATTAGTGAGCCGCCAAATTCTCCGACGGATCGTCTTGATTCAGTGTCTGGGGATGGATTGCCATTTGAATCCTTCCAGTAACCGGCATGCACACTTGACCATGCAAGAGACATCGCGATGAAAACGGTGAGCAATCGACGGTTCACGAGCGACTCACTATAAGTAGGCGATCCAGGTGGCGTTAATGTTCTGCGCCATTTGTGTCTGATAACGCGCCTTGTCCATGTGTAAAACCTTGTTCCGCTTGAGTGTAGCGGCAGAAAACGCAACACAGAGTCAAGAGAACGAATGACATGGTTTTTGTGCCGGTAAGGTGCCTTGAACAGGGTGCTCACGGTCCGCTCTGGCCGATTGCTGCCTGTCACGACTGACCGAGATCGACCCTATATGGATCGAGCCAGGTGGACAGTCGACATACGATTGACTAGGTTGCAATGATGGCATCGGGTTTTCGAGCTACCAATCAAGCTTCCGCCTAAGAAATGGATGTCTCTATGATCCCATTCACGCAAGCAGATGCACAGCAGCGGGCAGACGAGATCAGGGTATTCAAGCAAGAGCTGGAACGGCTTGAGCAGAATGGTGTGCTCACACTTTCAGAACAGCAGCGGTACTCGGTGTCAACCCATCATCGTGACTTGCTGGACAACTATACCCGCACATTCGATATCGATCGAACCGTTACTTCCAGGCAACTCTCGATCGGCATGCGCGTGGCCTCGTTTCTGGGGGCGTTGGCCTTGGCCGCAAGCATTTTCTTCCTCTTCTACAAGTTTTGGGGAATGCTCTCTACCCCGGTGCAGGTCACGACTCTGTTATTGGCGTCACTTGGTACTTTTCTTGGAACGATGTGGGTACAAAGTAACGACGCTACCGGTTACTTCACTAAACTGGCGGCCATGGTGACTTTCGCCTGTTTAGTTCTCGACATTACAATGCTTGGGCAAATCTTCAATATCACTCCATCTGAAAACGCCTTGATTGTCTGGGCTGCATTCGCATTACTTTTGGCGTACACATGTAAGTTACGTTTGCTGCTTGCCGCCGGTATCCTTTGTTTTGTTGGCTTCATCGCTGCGCGCACCGGGACGTGGGGCGGCTTGTATTGGCTCGACTTTGGTGAGCGGCCAGAAAATTTTTTTCCCGCTGCGATTGTTCTCTTTCTTACGGCACTATTTGTGCCGCACCGGAACTTTGCCGGATTTGCTGTAATCTATCGAGTCTTCTCTCTTTTGACATTGTTTCTACCCGTGCTGGTATTGGCCAATTGGGGGGATGGTAGTTATTTTGAAATCGATCCAGTACTCATCAAACATAGCTATCAGGTTGCAGGCTTCCTGTTGAGTATTGGTGCAATTTGGCTCGGTATACGCAATTATTGGTCGGAGGTGGTGAACACCGGCGTGGTGTTTTTCGTGATTTTCCTTTACACCAAGTTTTACGATTGGTGGTGGGAGTCTATACCGAAATATTTATTTTTTTTCGTGCTTAGCCTTACCGCTCTATTGCTCCTCGTTGTTCTCAAGCGTTTGAGGGCAATGCAATCCGAGGAGGCGAAATGATGAACTGGACACGTCGACACTCTTTCATTGCCGGAGTAGGGTTGATTTTGATCGCGAATGTGATCGTGCTGGTGGGCGTTATATACAATAGAAGTGGCGTGCCCGATAGTGTGCTTAAATTGTCGCAACGCGAGTTGCAAGTTCCCTACAGTGGAAGGTGGAACGCTGACAATAGCGGAATGTCGTTAAAGCTGCTATTGAGGTCTACTGGCCCGCTTAATGTAGGGGGTTCTGGTGAAGAGGGTAACGCTGCATTGTTTGGCAAAGTAAAGCTTGCCGAATTGGGATTTGATGTTTCAGCTCCGATCGATACAGAGCAAGGCCGCTCTCGCCTTCGAAAACAACGCTCCAGGCAGGTATTTCTGGTCTTGGAGTTTAACGGTCGAGCGTACCAGCAGGCGGTTGAACTTGCGAAAAAAATTGAGGTAGACGAATTAAATAAAAAACAGCCAACAACGCTGGCAAGAGAGCAGAATGCCAGCAGCCGATTATTTATTGTTGATGCTGGCGTGAACCGCGAAACCCTGCGTGCGAAGTATCCGGATACGGCTCAGTACAGTATTGTCCGTGGTCAGATCCGACTGATGGTGATCTACGGTCATAATAAGCAGACAATGCTTACAGGCTATGTAAATAAGATGGGTGTTGAGCGCATCAATGTGCCTATTGCGTTCAGGTCTGTATTTGAGCCTATGCAGCGAATAGTTCAAAAAAACAGTTACTCAGCCGAGAATGACGGGCGGCCTCCATTTGAGGCGACGATTGCTTTTGGTAAACGACTTGAACCGTGGATTGTGACGGTATCGACAAAAGAAACTCAATAATAATGGCAACCGTGGTGTCAATTTACTGATCGACGGATAGGGACTAACAGACTAGCCTTCGACTGTCTGGTTGTGGCTGTGGATTCAACCGGTCGACGCACAGATTGGCTAAATCGTTCAGCGGGTGTTTCGTAGTCTAGTGTTTTCCGAGGGCGGCTATTTAGCTGCCTTGCGACTTCATTGAGCGTGGCTTGCGAGTGATCCGCAAGGTCGGTTCCTTTCGGGAAGTACTGCCTTAACAACCCATTGGTGTTCTCATTCGATCCCCGTTGCCAAGGACGATGAGGATCGCAGAAGTAGACCTTGATGTCGGTAGCCACCGTAAAGCGCTTATGGTCAGCCATCTCTTTTCCGCGATCCCACGTCAGCGATTGGTAGAGTTCTTGGGGTAAGTTGCGGGCGCTTTCGATCAGGGCGCTGATGACCGTCTCGCTATCCTTACCAACCAACTTCACCAGCATTACGTAGCGGGTATGGCGCTCAACAAGAGTGGCAATTTGGCTGTTCCTGCTACCGCACAGCAGGTCACCTTCCCAGTGACCTGGCACCGCCCGATCCTTAGCCGCAGCCGGGCGTTCACGGATCGATACCGCATCTGTGATGCGACCGTGATTTTCTTTCTTCTGCGTGTGATGGCGCGAGCGACGCATGGCCCGCGTGCGCCGTAAATGCTCAAGCAACTCCTTCTTCAGAGCCCCGCGAGCCTGTATGAAGAGGGTGCGATAGATCGTCTCGTGTGACACCTGATAGCTCGTATCGTCCGGGTAGGAACGCTTCAGCCAACCGGCAATTTGTTCCGGCGACCACTGTAATTGAAGCTTGTCTGCAACAATTTGCGCCACCGCTCGGTTCTCAACAAGTTTGCAGACCTTAGGTCGATGTGCGCGATCCCAGGCAGCCTGATCAGCTTGATTAGCCCGGTAGCATCCTTGGCCACCGTTGCGTCTGATCTCACGACTGATCGTAGAGGCTGCTCGCCCTAGCAGCGCGGCCATGGAACGGATCGAGTTACCTGCCACCACTGCACGCGAAATCTCTTCGCGCTCAGCCAACGTCAGCGCCAATCTGGACCTGCGGCGTACAGCGGGTCTGATACCGCCTGTTTCCGCCAAGATGCGCTGTATCGATGAATGGTTTCGATCAAATAGTTGGGCTATGTGCTGGAGAGAATCGCCTTTCTGCCAGTGATCCCACATCAGCTTTTTCTGGCTTTCGGTGTAATAGATCCGAGGTCTCTGCTTCATCTGCAACACTCCTTCTGCTTACACAGAATTTAGTTGTGTTGCATCGACCGGTTGAATCCACAGCCAAAAGCAGGCCCCCAAAGCATCTATCAAACCGGGGTCAATTCACTGTATCGTCGAATGGCTGTAGGCGAAGCGTCGACGACGTATCTCGCTTCGCCTATTCGAGAGATCTTTGACCAAACATGCGCGAGCTTTTAACAACTGGTCGGCTGTTGACCGTACAGTACAGCCCCCCGGCCAACACCAACCCCATCGCCCAACTAATGTCGGCGCCTAGCCAGTTCGCTACAAAGCCTGTGTAGAACGAGAGTTTCATGAAGGGAATCGTGCCGATTATCGAAACGACATAGACCATAAGGGTTCGCCCGTTGAAGCGGGCGTAGCGGCCTTTAGGGTCGTACAGGTCACCTACTTCATAGTGGCCGCGACACACCCAGTAATAATCAACCAGGTTGATCGCACTCCAGGGAATCAGCAAATACAACTGACCGATCAGAATGTCCGCAAAAAACGTGTCAAAACGGTACTGGGTGGCTATGGCGATCAGGGTCGCAGCAACGGTCAACATGGCCATCACCAACGCTTTTGCTGGAGCCGTGACGTATTTGAGCCCTCCAAAGGCTCCGAATATCGTGACCGAAGACATATAGGCGCTGTACAAGCAGAGTACGTTGTACTGGATGACGCCAAGCGCGATCACGCCCAGTACCAAAGGTGCCCACGGGCCAAACAACGTGGCAATGGCGGTTGCAGGGTCGCGCTCAAGCGCTGCAGGTATCGCTACTGCCAGTAAAGCGCCTAATGCCATCATGGCAAAAGAGCCCAGTGCACAACCACAATAGGTTGTCCAGAACGTGGCACGGGTGCTCACGTTCGCGGGGAGGTAACGCGAGTAGTCTGCCACGTAGGGGCCGTAACCTAAAGTCCAGGAGGCAGCCTGCGCTATGACCAGGTTAAAGGCCGCCAACGTAAAGCCCGTACCTGAGACGGTTGTTGATGCCGCGTCGCTGGGGTGCAGCAGGATTAAGGCCAAGGCGCTTGCAAACACCAAGGTAGATAACAGGCTCATCCACGCCCCCATACGGTGGATCAGCTCGTAGCCTATAAAACCAATGATGAAAGTCAGAATGCCGACCACCACAATGGCCTGGTCGTCGCTCATTGGCACCAGCGCCTTTAAGGCATCGCGCATCAAGACGCCGCTGGCGGCAAGAAATAGCACCGCCGCCGTGACCATTACCAGCAGGGGGATCGCGGCTCCGTAAACACCGAACTGTGCCCGGCTCTGGATCATTTGTGGAACCCCCAAGTGAGGGCCCTGGGCGGAGTGCGCGGCCATGAACACGGTCCCGACCAGATTGCCAATCAGCAGACCCAGCAATGTCCAGCCGAAGCTCAACCCCGAGGCGATACCCAGCGTACCGACCATCAAAGCGGTCACTTGGAAATTGGAACTGAACCAGATGGTGAACAACCGCCGTGGCGTTCCGTAACGTTCACTGTGAGGGACAAACTCGATACTACGCTTTTCCAGCTTCACGACCGCCTCCTGATTTATTTTCGTGATTATCAGATAGGCATCGATAGCTTTTCGGCCCAGCTGCGAACGTCTCATAGCTAGTAGCGCCATACCCGCGCGTAAATTGCAGGTGTTTTCACACAGCCTGGGTCGCTCTCTGCCGGTCATGGTTACGAAATGTGCTGGTCAAGTCCGATGCACATGGCTGGTCAGGTCGAATGCAAATGGGTGGTCAAGTCAGTGCAATTAACCAGCTAACCTCCGCAGATTGCGAGAGAATCCCCCTAGTTTCGTAGACAGATGGAATGACCACTTTTAGCCGCTAAAGTACTGACTCATGGAGCTTAGAGACGAGCAATGAAACTGAACCACAGGCCAGTGAAGGCTAGCGACGTAAAAATGATCTGCGGCTTTCCTCAGAACGCTCAAGAGTTGTTTTTCATGTTTCCGAAGGCGCACTTCCCGCTAACGGAAACGCAGTTGATTACCGCGATTTCCCAACGCTTCGACTCTACCGTCGTGGAGATCGATGGGACTGTCGTTGGGTTTGCCAATTTCTATCAAGCTGAACGCAATGGCGTTTGCTGTATCGGCAATGTCATCGTCTCGCCGAGCGCTCGGGGGGAAGGAGTGGCCACGTTTATCGTGGAGACGATGACCGGCTTGGCATTCGAGTGTTACGGAGCCAACGAGGTGCAGATTTCCTGTTTCAACGAAAACACGGCAGGGCTGCTGCTTTACCCCAAACTTGGGTTTGTGCCCTATGCCATTGAGGAACGACCTTCTTTGGGGAACGGCCGTTCGGCCCTCATACACATGACGCGCAGCAGAAGCTCGACCGGTTGAATACACCGTCGATTGCTACCTTGGATGACAGGCAGAAATCGGCTAGCTCAGGGTGATGGAAAGCAATGGCATGTCCGCAAATGGCTGATGGCTGCCCTTGGTGAGAGGCGGCTTTTGGCCGATCTCTACCCTCCACGACCGGCTGAAACCGACCCATGACGGACGTTAATAATAGCCTCCAATTCTGCTTGTACCTCATCGCGCACGAGTGCGGGTGTCTCTACAGAACCTTGGGGGTCGAGTGCCGTTGAGGCATTGGGGGCAAGTTATCAAGAAATGCGGCAATCTGCCGACGATGCCGCAAGTGCATCGTAGGAATCTGCGGGCCTATGGCCAGACGCACCGTCTCGATACCTGGGCGGTAGCCTCGATCGAAATTCCACACGAAGTTCAGAAAGGTAAAGAACGCCCGGTCGAGCTTCTCTGTACAACCTGCTGCAAGGTCAGGCCGAGGGCGATTCAATATGCTGCGTATGATCACCCGGGTGAAACAGGTGAGTCGCGGTGTATCGAGCCAGATGATCAGGTCGGCACGGGGCAGGCGAAGATCGAAGGTACGCCGGGCATAATTGCCTTCACAAATCCAGGCAGTCGGTGCGATCGCTTCGCTGACCCGTGCGCGGAACTGCTCAGCGTCGGGCTCGACCCAGTCGGGCTCCCAGAACAGTGTGTCCAAGTGCACCACGGGCAGGCCAAGGCGCTTACCGAGGGCGCGGGCGAGGGTGGATTTGCCGCTACCAGCATTGCCCAGAATTACAATCCGTTGCATGGTCGGACTTCCTGTCGCGAAAATAGCCGGCAATTGTGCAGGTTTCGGGGCACCAGTCAAAGGCGGATGGGGGCGACCGCACCTCAGGAGAGAATTTTTTGTTGTCTACTGCGCTATTGGCAGATGTGAGCAAGATGTCGCCCCCTCGGTTCCCGACTGGGAGCGCGGCGCCTACAAAGTTGCCATTATCATTTGTCGTCCATTTTTGATGACGATTGTGGCCGGCGCTCAGTGCTCTCTTCGGCGTTGGGCGCTTCTGGAAAACTCCCTGGCGTGAACACATGGGTCTGCAAGTCGCTGGCATCGACTTCGGCGACACCATGAACCGAACGGGCCAGACCAATGGCCTGTTCACACTCTCTATGAGTGTTGACGCGGCCGCTTAACCCCACTATGCCCGCATGGGTTTTGACATTGATATGCAGGCTAAGGGTCGGATCGGAAAATGCCAGGGCCGACTTCACCTTGGCGGTAATCCATGCATCGTGAACGGCCATTTCCAGACCATGAGAGTAATGCTGGAAGGAGTGAATTTTCATGGCTGAACCCTCTCTCGCTTAATCAGACGTACTGTCCATCCCATTTGCTGTGCTGCCTTCTGCCTGTCAGGTGAACGCTATGAATACCTGATTCGTTTTGGAGCGCTCGCCACGCAAACATTGACAGACATTAATTATAGTACGGCCGTTGCCTGCGGTCAGAGCGCTGTCCCCGTGAACGTCCGCCTTGGTCGCCTGTGCCAGGCGCAACATCTACAGAGCACTCCGGACAGTCCTTATTGCGATCAGATCTGGCAGTCCTTGATGTCTGTTTGTTGTCACCATATGTTATGGGTATTCATGGAGGATTCTGACTGATGGCGCGTGTGGGTTTGATACTGACACCCGGTTTTGCGGACTGGGAATATGCTTTCATTGCTGGAACTGCGTCGCCGTTTTACGGGATCGATGTCAGATTTTTCGCTTCTGCTACGGGGCAGTTCCGCTCCCAGGGCGGATTGGCTGTAACTGTCGATAGCAGTTTGCAGCAATGTCTGGACTGGAAACCGGACGTTGTTGTCGTCATTGGAGGAATGGTCTGGGAACGTGCAGAAGCACCGGATATTCGCGACTTTCTTCATGCCAGTCGCTCAAGTGGGGCGACCATTGCCGGTATCTGTGGGGGAACACTGGCACTTGCGAGGGCCGGGCTTCTCGACACGGTTCCTCATACCTCGAACAGCGCTGAATTCTTACAACAGAATGCCGCAGGTTATGAAGGGCGCACGCTTTATCGAAGCAGTCCAGTAGCTGTGGTTGCGGACCGCATTATAACTGCTCCAGGCCCTGCGCCCGTTAGCTTCACCTGCGCAGTGTTCGAAGGTGCCGGGCTATCTTCAGAGATCATTTCTCAGTTCAGGTTAATGTTGGCAGCGGAACATGGGTGACCGCTCCGTCCTACAAGACAGCCGATCAGGTGATGTGTTCGAGTGGCCGCTCAACCGATTTCTGCCGGTCACGACGGGCCGGAATCGACCCGTGCAAGCACTCAATGAAATCTACGAATCGTTCCACGTATAGCTACGGAAAGCCAAGGCATGGGCTGGCAGGTTTTTTCCAAACCCCGGAAACGACAAAGCCCTGAATAATCAGGGCTTTGTCGTATAAAGATGGCGGAGGCGATGGGATTCGAACTCATGGACCTGTTACAGTCGACGGTTTTCAAGACCGTTGCCTTAAACCACTCGGCCACACCTCCGTTTGCGTTGCGGGCGCCATAATACCTGAATGAAACACACTGTCAAACTCTCTGCATAGCTTGTTACAGGGCGTCTGCTATGATCTTTGCGACTGAACGTTTCAAACCAACAGGAGTGTCGCCATGCGCGAACAGGATTACGCAGTTAATAACAGCGTGCAGGCTGAGCAGCTAGAGGTTAGCCGCGTCCTGCGCAACACATACGGCTTGCTCGCCCTGACCCTCGCATTCAGCGGTGTGACGGCCTACGTTGCCCAGCAGATGCGCGTTGGCTACCCGAACATTTTCGTGGTGCTGATCGGCTTCTACGGTCTTTTCTTCCTTACCAACAAACTCCGTGATTCGGCCTGGGGCCTGGTGTCGGCATTTGCCCTGACCGGTTTCATGGGTTTCCTGCTTGGCCCGATCCTCAACCGTTACCTGGGGATGCAGGGCGGCGCTGAAGTGGTCAGCTCGGCTTTCGCGATGACGGCGCTGGTGTTTGGCGGTCTGTCGGCGTATGTGCTGATTACCCGCAAGGACATGAGCTTCCTCGGCGGTTTCATCACGGCAGGCTTCTTCGTGCTGCTGGGTGCGACGCTGGCGGGCATGTTCTTCCAGATCAGCGGTCTGCAACTGGCGATCAGCGCAGGTTTCGTGCTGTTTTCCTCGGTCTGCATTCTGTTCCAGACCAGCGCCATCATTCATGGCGGCGAGCGTAACTACATCATGGCAACCATCAGCCTGTATGTATCGATCTACTTAATGTTCACGTCGATTTTAGGTATACGTGACGAGTAAGAGGTCGGATGGGCGATCCGCCCTGTAAAACCAAGGAATGCCGCCTCTTAGGCGGCATTTTTTTTGGGCAATCGTCAAAAAATGTAAACCTACGATTTTTCGCCTAAATTACAGGGAAAATGTAAACGTCCAGTTTCATACGCATGGATGAAAAAGGTGCATTTTTCCCCTCAAGCGTAAACGCATGCCTGACGCCACATCGTAGGCTTGCTGATACTCCGTTAGCCCGAGTTGATGCCCTGGCTATGGCAGATGGAACCCATCCCCTCATAATCGGAAGGATGAAAAGGAGTGGGGGGAACTGATTGACGGAAGGACTGGCAGTATCCGTTGGCAGATCAAGCCTGACATCCATGTTCGTAAATGAAGCCCAGACAACATGAGATTTTCAAAAAACCGAAATGAGCGTTTTCGGCCCTCGCTGCCATTCGATGCCTGCCTATTTCGCAGTTCGCCAAATTCGGTTAACCGTTGACGTGGGAATTCCAAGCGCCTCAGAAGCTTCTTTCTGCGTCATTCCCTGAGTTCGGCAACGAAGCACGGCTTCAATTTTATCGGGAGATGAGCGTGGGCCACCCTTGATGGGTTTGAGCGCGCCGTCAGCGAATTGCCCCGACAATCCGTTTACTACCCCCAAGGCAATGAGGCTATTTACCTCTTCAGACAGTCTCTCGAGAGCTTCATCGGGAGATAATTTCTTCTCAAAGCATGATGCGACCACAAGTAGCGCCAATGGATCGACATCCAATGCCGAGGAGATCGTATTCAGCATATCGAGGGTTACGCCTGTCTTTGCGTTCTCGAGATTGTATAGATGCCTAGTTTCAACCTGGCCTTGAAGATCCTCCTTCGAAAGGCCGCGAGAAGAACGCACCAATCGGAGTACTGCCGCCAGCGATTCCCTCATGACCATGGCGAATCCTCAAAAGGGAGGATAAGGCCATATTGAACAATCCCACGCCATGAAATATACTTCCGAAATCGGGATGTCTGTGGGCTTAACTGAGAGTCAAGCATCACCTCCAAAGCCGCGGAATGACGGATCATTTCTTCTATACGTGCGTTAGTAATGCATAAGTCATTCAACACCATCCTGAAAAATTTCTAAAAGGCGCATTTTCACTCTTGGGTATCTGCGTGAAATATAAGTCATAAATTGACAGTGTGGATGGGCCATAAAAGGTTGAGATTTTGAAAATTCACTTGCTTTCCGACGTCCACATCGAGTTTCAGGAATTTTCTCCGATTGTCTCTGTTGCGGATGTTGTTGTTCTGGCCGGTGACATTGATCTGTTGGATAGAGGAGTGGAGTGGGCAAACAGAACCTTTTGCTGCCCAGTGGTCTATGTCGCCGGAAATCATGAGTTCTACAAAGGCCACATCGACAGGACTTTGGAAAAAATGCGTGCTAAGGCTCTCTCGCATGTTCACGTTCTAGAAAACGAGCAAGTCGTCATCAATGGGGTACGGTTTCTCGGTACAACCGGTTGGACTGATTTTTACTCGACCGGAGACGTCGCCTCTGCACTTAATAGCGCTCAGGTATCTATGAATGATTACAGGCAGATCAGAACTGGAACTCAGTATCGTCGCCTAAAGCCAATCGAAACTCAGCAAAAGTCGCAATTTGCGAAAATGTGGCTGCTGGGTGAACTATCTACCGAGTTTCAGGGAAAAACAGTAGTGGTAACCCATCATGCGCCCTTGCCGGAATGCGCGCCTGGGATCAAATATGAAATGGGGCATTTGGCTGCAGCTTATGTCAATGATTGGCGGGAGTTTGCAGGATGCAATATAGACATTTGGTTGCATGGACATACGCATGTCGGCTACGACAAAACCATAGAAGGCATTCGCTATGCGTCCAATCCGAGGGGCTATCCTTTTGAAGAAACCGGTTTTGTAAATGATCTAATACTTACTATCTGAGTAAGGTGGGTGTTAAAGAAATAAATCGTCAGGCAGGAGATGTGTTGTGTTCAGAACAAACGAGAGTCAAGTCCATGGCAGATTCAAAATGCCTGATGAAAATATCCTGCTGTGGAAGTCGGTCGATCTTAATCACAATCAATATTCTTTCTTAGTAGAAGGGGTAGGGTTCTTCGATGGGATTATCGGGCCAAGCGCTCGCCTCGTCAGTGACACAGAGTCGGTTCAAACCATATGCAACTCGGGAGATCCTGAATTTCTTGCTGTGACCAAGGTATACCTCATCTCACCGCCCTGGATGAACCGGCAAAATGAACGCCTAATGGAGCCGCTCGCAGAAATAAGATTGCAGAGTTCTGATAAAGAACGACAAATCTACGAATTCGTAACCATGGCGGGGCAGACTTATACAAGCGTTCCTCAACCTAAACCAACTTGAGATACCACTATGGTGACCTTGGATGAAATCTCTCAGCTCTTCTACGGGGCAGGGGATGAAACGCCTGGCTGGCAGGGCACTCAGGAAGACCTAATTGCTTTGGCGGCAAAGGCGTTCCCAGGCAAAGCATACTGCGTGGTGAAACAGTGGATTTTGATCGACCTGACTGTGACGCCTGATGAGAAAGAAAAGCTGACGACTCTCGGACTGCTTCCCGCCACTTTATTCGCCCACGAGATAGTCCTGGACAGCAAAGGCCGCTTCCAGCCAGGCATGTGGGTACGCAGCAACTTCGGAAGATCCTTCACCGAAGGCTGTATGTTTGAAACCAAGAACACCGTCTACCTTCTCTGGGGCTCAGGTCAGAGAAAAGAGGCCTCTGTGGGTGCAGCTTTTTCAATGTCGGCCTGACGTGTGAAACGCGCCGGCAAATTATCTGTGTTCGTTTTGGAGCATTTTCGGGATGTCTGAAATCATCGAACTCGAATTTCATAGCAAAGAGTTGACCGACTTTCAGTTGTGCCGCCTTGGGCGAGCGAGCATCCGAAAGTATTCGGTACCGGTCACTGCGTTCATCAGTGATGCCTTTATCGCAAATGACGCATGCCTTGGCTTGTCCTTCGATCATGTTGGGCAAGGTGATGCTTTTCGCCCAGCAGATGGTGGCCTTCTTCGGACAGGAAAAATACAGAAGGCATGGAAAGAGGGACGTTTCTGGCTTCTTGAAACTCAAAGTGGCAACTACGTCCTCGGAAGTTTCATGCGAGGTGTAGGACGGAAAAGTTTTCGTGAGTTGCTTCAAACAGGTGAGCGATGCTGAGGCGGAATTTCAGCAACGCTCCAACGTGGCGATTGTGAAATCACTTCGTTAGGTATGCAGGGTGTGCTCAAGGCAGGCTATCACGACGCTGGTATCTGACCTGAGGCTATCTGCGCCCACTAAATCGCCTGTTATTAGCTGGTTTTTGAAGGCGCTGGCGCGAAGGGGCGATTTCATCGATGGTGCACGCCTATCCATAGCGCCCACTGATAACGCTTGAGTACTCTCCTACAAGCGGTTTTTTGCCTTGGAGCACGAAATGGGACACCTCAGCCTGGAAGACATTTACCCTGATGACGTGAAGGAGTACGGTCATATGCGTGTAGGTATGACCGACCGCTATGTGAAAGAAAATCATGTCATGCATGGTGCTGTAACGCTCGGCGAATGCCGCGATTTGACTCGCCGCTTGTTGCGCGACGAAACAGTGCAAATGATCATCAGCGCCAAGCTCGCCGCGTTGCCTGATAACTACGATCCGTGGATCTGGCAGATCAACCGCCATCGCGCCCTGCGCGCCAAATATGGGGACAAATTCGATCCGTGGGCAGACGACTGACAGTCCCACGTCCATTTACAAATGGAGCGCCTCATCTCGTAATTTTTTGTTTCTATACCAGTGTGGGCGGCAGGCCCAGTAGTTTTGGGTTCAATCTCAGAAGAATTTGGCCAATTTCGATTCATTCCTCAGGCTGACGTGCTCAATAAAATTTTTTGAACCTGTTAAATGTTTGTCGGATTGAGCCGAATTGGATTTAGGAAACCAATTTTTCGAGAGTGCTATGAGCGACAACAACCGTTTGAAATCCCGCTTTGCCTTCAAGTCCTCTGAGGTTTTCAGTTTTCCGGAAACAGACGAGCATTTTCGTGCGACGGTCAAACTCACCCCGTCTCGAATTATTAATTTAGTCCTACACGACTTCAAAGCATGCTTCACCACACGGCAAGCTTATGAGGTAGCGTCTGGTCTAATCAAAGCAGTAATTAACTCACTTGATCATGATCACCCAAAGTCGGATAAGTCTAATATCCAAACAAATCATGACAATTGGGCTGTTTTAATTGAGCGTCATGACTTGTTTGGATCAAAGGAAACATCTGATCTGCTTCAAGTTGTGATGACTGGTAGAAATTTCCTAATTAAAGGAGCTCTGCTCGATCCCGAGCCGGCGGTCGAATTTAAGCGCGGTGAAGAGCCTATCTATGATTTTGCGATCAGACTAGATGGCCAATACGTTTCAATGTATTTTGGTTGGGTTCGCTGGAGGCTCAGCCGCAGTGAAGCACAGTGGCTAGCGGAACAGCTTTGGACTGCGGTATTTTTAGCAACAAAGCCTAAAGCGCAGATTAATCAGGAGTACGCAAAAGAAGTACGCGCGACCTAATACTTGTTAAGGGCATACCTTCCGCCATCCCAATATACCAGGCCTCGCTCACCAAGCGCGGCCTTGGCTTCTTGAGCCTTTGTCCTT
The DNA here is from genome assembly GCF_000282335.1 of Pseudomonas sp. GM48. Classification (GTDB taxonomy): domain Bacteria; phylum Pseudomonadota; class Gammaproteobacteria; order Pseudomonadales; family Pseudomonadaceae; genus Aquipseudomonas. The sequence continues at coordinate 42,449 of NZ_AKJM01000116.1, read as the reverse complement.
GATGCCGACTATTGCTCGGGATCGTTTGGGCTTTAGCAGCATTTACGACACGACGCGTACAGGACGTATGCGGTGCTCGTAACTGACGAAAGCGACGACAACCTGCAATATCACCTACGGGATGCAGAACTCATTGTTTTGGTTCAGCATGGGGCGGACGCTCGGTTTGAAGTGCTGGGCTTGTCAGAGCTCTTCATCCTTGACGACGTCATTCAGTCTCTGGTCGCTTGCCGGAGCGCTGTATTCCAAAAAACGAAGTCTGGCGTAATGCGGCTCATACACTGTCGAGTCCGGTTTTTTCACGTCATACAGCTTCACGTAAGCGCTTGACGTATTTGTATACGGTAGCCCTTCCCATAGATAGGACGTTGGCAATGTAGTCTGATGAACTTCGGCCTTCAAAGGCGCCTTCGGCGTAAAAAGCTTCAACCAGCAATCGCTTGTCGTCTCGCGTTAGTCCAGGGAGTGACAGATTGTGTTCCTTGAGCCAAGCGTGCAGGAATGTATTGATGCGTTCTTGCCAGTCATCCCGAAACAACGCGTCGGGCTGTGGAAGAAGCCGGGAGGGCTCGAAGAAATTGTTCAGCGCTTCACGTGCCATCTCCAGCACGGTGAAATTCATGTTGATGCACAAAAGCGCCTCGGGCTCGTCGTCGTCGTTTCTCAGGACGCTGGTAATGGAGCGGATTTTCTGTCCGTTCCAGTTAAGTTTCTCGTAAGGGCCAAGGTTACTGACGACCTCGAAATCTCCCGGTAACTGATCGAGGGCTGAATCATCCCCCAGTTTCCGTTTAGAAATATTGTTGGCAATGTGGACGATGGTTTGCGTTTCTATGTCGTGAATGATGACTTCCGCATGAGGGAAATACAGCAACGCGATACCGTCGGCGATGGCCTTGTAATTGTTGAGTTTTTTCATGCTGGGGCAGGTCGCAAGAGAATCCGTTAGGGGAGTAAATGTATCAGCTACGATGTTTCACTACGAGCCGTGGTTTTGTAGAGATAGTGACGACCACCTAGGGGCTCCAGCGTCATGCGAATGTTGAAAATGCCGACGGCATCGCCATCGCCGTCGGCATCATTCATCAGGCCACGCCACGTTACTTGGCGAAGGCATGAAGGAGAAGATCAAAGCTCTGTGAGAAATTCCGAAACCTTTTCCAGGCCTTCCTTCAGGACTGAAAGGTTGTTGGCATAACCAATGCGCACATAACCTTCGATGTCCAAGGCACTACCTGGCGTGAACATGACACCTTTGCTTTCCAGCAGCTTGACGCACAAGTCACGGGAGGACAGGTCGACATCGATCTTTAGAAGGGCTGTGGTGCCGGATTTCGGTTTGACGAACGAGACCTTGGGTTCTTTCGCGATCCACTGATCTAAGTACTCGAGGTTGGTGCGAGTAATGGATTTGTTACGGGCCAGTATCTTGTCCTTGTTTTCCAACGCGATACAGGCGAAATGATCATCCAGCATGCCGACGCTGATGGTGTTGTAGTCGCGGTGAATGGCAACCCGATGAATCAGTTCAGTTGGCGCGACGATCCAGCCCAGTCGCAGACCAGCCAATGAGAACGCCTTGGACATACTGGCGGTGCTGATACCTTTTTCGTACAGATCTGCCACCGAGACGGTGAAGCCGTCGCCATCCTGGTCGATGCCCCGGTAGACCTCGTCACTGAGAAGGTAGGCTCCGGCAGCACGAGCAATCGACACAATCTGCTCAAGCATGGCTTGATCCATCAGAGACCCGGTCGGGTTGTTCGGGTTGTTGATTGCAATCACTTTGGTGTTCGACCTGACCAGCGCGTTGAGCTCTTCCAGGTCAGGCAGGAAGGCGTTCTCTTCACGCAGTTTAAGAATCGAAACGTCGGCACCGTAACTCTCTGGAATCGAGTAGTGCTGCTGGTAAGTCGGAGCCACGGAAATAACGTGGTCACCAGGCTCAACAAGGGTTTCATACACCAAGGCGTTAGCACCTATCGCACCATGGGTGATGATCACGTTGTGCTTACTCTGCTTCGAGTACAAAGCGGCCACGTTATTACGGAGGCGATCAGTACCTTCGATGGCGCCATACGTCATTTTCAACGGCAGTAGCTCATCGAGGATGCTGTCTTTTTTACCGGCCATTTCCAGTAGCTGTTCGATGGTCAGAGACTCGACACAGGTTTCGGCCAGGTTGTATTTGCAGTCGTTTTCATAGGCGTTCATCCAGATTTCAACGCCGAATTCTTTGATCTTCATGTAGATACCTTTCGTTTTGATTGTTTGTCAGCAAACGGTGTTCAGCGCTGAGTGAGCGCCTTATAGATTTCGAGGGTAATAGCAACATCCTCCAGGCCCAGACCGATGGAACGGAAAAACACATGACGGTCGTATTTGGGTAGCGGTGCTGTTGAATTGGATAGCTCAGCCAGGTCACCTACCAAGCTTTCGGTCGACCATAATTTACGTTCGGCCGCGATTACCATTTCTCCGGCCGCAAATGGGGTCGTGTGTCTGTAATCGCAGTACACGTCCATTTTTGATAATTCCTCCGGAGAGATTTCATGCGCGCGATAAGCATTGGTGCTGATCGAAGTGATGAGAGTTGGCTGTCCGAGAATTTCGGTATGCAGGACAGGTTTTGGTGAGGAAGTACAAAGCATCACGACGTCCGCATTGGAGACAGCTTTCGATTGCAGTTCGCATAGCGCGATGCGTGAGTCGATTGCCAAAATGGCCTCGCGCTTTTCTTCACCTAGCGATGAGATTTCCAGGGAGTGGATAGAGATTTTTTCCCAGTTTCGCAATCCCTTTACGAACTCGATATGTGCCAGGGCAATCGGGCCGGTGCCGATTACGGTAAGACGTTTGCTGTCTTCGGGGGCTAGGCGATCAACTGCCAGCGCAGTGGTCGCAGCAGTACGCAGGGTGGTCAGCAGACCCGCGTCGGCAAGTAACAGTGGAGTACCGGTTTCCATGGACATCAGGATTGACCATGCGGTTACCAGCGGTTTGCCTTCGGTCTTGATGTAAGGGGATGTTTTAATCCCATAAACCTTTTCTGCGTTCATAACCCCCAGGTAGTTGATGAAGTCTCCCTGCCCGTTGGGGAATTCCACCAGTTGTTGTGGAGGCTGTACGGCGTTGCCGGCACCTAGCGATTCGAACAGCCTGCGCATCGCAGACAAGACGTCGATCTGCGCTAGCAACGCCTTGACATCTGACTCTTTTACGACAAAGGGGGCTTGATTATGTATGGGCATGTATGACGCTCTCAGGCAGCTGTTAAAGGAGAAATCACGCAGGCAAAAAATGATCTAGGGTTCAACAGGCACCGGAATTGGCACCCTGACACGCCCCTTGTTCAAGGCGAAGATAGAACCCTTTTTTTGCCTAAAACCGATGCAAATCCACCCGCCAGACACAGGGGGGCACCGGCGATAACTTCCCGGAGCCTAGTGAGCGGATCGGCGAAATAACTGAGGAAATCTTGAGTAGCAAACTATCCCGTGAGAACTGATATCACCCGGTTATTTGCCATACACATCGAATTCGAAATATTTCGCGTTGATGGCTTGGTAAATACCCTTGGCCCTCAATGCCTTGATGGCGTCATTGAAACTTTGTACATGGGGTGTATCGCCTTTGCGTAAGGCTATGCCGATGCCGTCACCGAAGTATTTTGGATCAGTCAATTGCGGGCCAGCGAAGGCGAATCCTTGTCCGGTAGGCAATTTTAGAAACGACTCGCTGAGAATGATCTGATCAGCGACAGTTCCATCGAGCCGACCGGAATTCATATCCAGGTAGATCTCATTTTGCGAGGTATAGCGCACTATCTCCGCACCCTTGGGCGCCAGGACTTCGGTTGCAAATCGGTCATGGATACTGGAGCGCTGCACACCGATGCGCTTGCCTTTGAGACCGGAGAGGTCTTCACCAATTTGTGTTCCGCTTTTCATCACCAGCCGAGCAGGGCTCTGGTAATACTTGTCGGTAAAGTCGACAGATTTCTTGCGCTCTTCTGTTATCGACATCGACGACAGAATCGCGTCAACCTTTTTAACCTTCAGCGCGGGAATCAGGCCGTCGTATTCCTGCTCGACCCATTGGCACTTGATCTGCATTTCTGCGCAGAGCGCATTACCGATATCGTAATCGAAACCGGTGATTTCGCCGTTGGGTGACTTGGAAGCGAAGGGCGGGTAGGCCGCTTCTATGCCTATTTTAAGCGGTTGATCTGCCGCGTGCGTCATTGACATTGAAAGCGCAAACATAAGACCGCAGAACACTGCGTGGATTTTCATTTTACGTGCCTCAGATTGATTGTCGGTTTTGTTGGTGAAGCCGCAAAATGCAGCTCGCCAAGGCAGTTTAAAAATTAAGTTTTCGTAGCTTATGGATAGGTTTTCGTACCTACTCTGGTTGTTAGAAAGCGTGCATCAATTGACCCGTAATACGTCCGGGAAGCGGCTCGGTTCCCGCCGCCATGCCTATGCGTTGACCAGTTCGAGCCAGCCTGATGTGATTTCGGGCAACGAGAATGCCATCTACTGGGCTCGGTACCGGGATACGGGGCGTTCCAAGCTGCATATCAAGCGGCAAGATTTCAGCAATAATGTCTCCGCGCTGTACGGACGAGCCGAGCGCTTTTTTCCAGGCAATAATTCCCGTACCGGTTGCTTCTAGATGGGCAACCCCTTCTAGCGGATACACAGTCACCTGCTCTGGTCTGATGGGGTGTTCGGCGTCCTCGTCCAAGCGAATCAAGCCTTCTGCACTGAGAAATCGCAGCAACCCCATCGCATCCTGTTCGGCGATATCGTCTTCCACATCGGCTTGGCCACGAAGCTCGACAGTGGCGGAGAAGCCGAGGTGTTCTGCGTCGACGAACTCTTTTGCATACAACGCCTTCCAGGCTTTGGCATATGCCTCGTCCAGTGGGAATCCACCAGCTTCCTCTTCGAGAAAAACCGCAGTGACGCCCATGCTTGTGGCGAGACGTGTTGCTCGTTTCTGCTGATTGCGGTTGGCGTAAATGTGCAAAATACTTGAGGTATCACAGTGAAGGTCGATGAACAGATCGTGCTGCAGCGCCTCGTGCAATAACAGGTACTTGTTCGCGGCGACAGTTTCCGTAGGTATCGAATCGCCAAGCACAGACAGCATCAATGCCTTCATTGCGCAAGTGTCGTTATAGGCTGGTCGCGTCTTTGTTAGCACGGTCTCCAGCTTGCCAACGATATTTGGGAAGTTGCGGTTGAAATTCTCACCATTGGCGAGATTGAAGCGCCCCGTCAGTTGGCCAAAAACCTGTTGACTCATACCAACAGGATTAGCGTATGGCCTGATCACAATACGACCGAAGATCCGCCCTTGCTGCTCCAGCGTTTGCAGATGAACGAGAAGATGCTGAATCACAAGAAGCCCTGGGTGTTCGTCGGCATGCAGTCCGGCCTGTATGTAGGCACTCCGTTGACTCGAACCACCACTGAAGGTGTGCTTGCAAAGCTTGTGCACCACGCCAGGGGTTTGCGAAGGGAGGGCCATTTCAACGGTTTGAGCCATGCCAGTCACACCTTGTGTGTATAAAATGTCTACCGTGGACTTTATGTCTCTTTTCTTGATGGCGTCAAGTGTTGGTTGGCTTTCTTGGATTGAGCCGTCGGGCCGCACCGGCCTCTATCGCATAGCAGCAGTTGTGCGAATTGTTGAGCGAGAGTAGAAGCGATCGGCTTCGCTATACGCGGTGCTACGACTTGAGGTAACGGTTGAATGCAGCATCTTGATCATTTGTCCTTGCTTTTATTCATCTTGGTGTACGAGGAGGGCACCATCGCGCGTGCCAGCGAACGAGCGTTCATGGCTCCGTCTGCGGTCAGTAAACGGATTTCCGATATTGAGGTGCGCTTCGGTACACCTTTGCTCAGTCGCAGCAAGCGCGGGGTTGAACCTACACCGGCCGGAATGGCATTACTAAGGCATGCGCGATCACTGACGCGAGCGATGGAACGGCTTGATAGCGAACTCGGCGAATACGCCGAAGGGGCTCGTGGACATGTGCGGGTCTTGGCAAACGTCTCGTCGATCATGGAGTTCCTGCCGGAGGAACTGTCTGACCTCATGCTAGAGGAATCTAAGTATTCTGATTGCCTGCTTCATAGTCATGCGTTACGTCAAGAATCCAAAATCTTGACGGGATTACTTACTCGTCTTCGTTCCTGACAAAAAAGGCAGGCGATCTATTACAAACGACGCCTTCGTTCACAGTTCCGTTCCACTGACAAATCTCAGAGGTGGCGCCACTGTAGTAAAATTTCCTTTGCGATTTTTTAAATCTTGCCTGATCGCCACTTCATGCGTAACGCTGAATTGGTGTAACTTTAGGAGACTAATCACATAGAGAGTTCCCATGTCCAAGCTCGCCGAGTTCCGCCAGCTCGAAAAACACCTTGCCGAACAACTCGAAGCTCTCGAGGCGCTGAAAGGCGATGCTGGCCTCAAGAAAGAAATCGAGTTTGAAACAAAGCTCCGCGCCTTGCTCGCTGAGTACGGTTACAGCTTGCAGAACGTGATCAATTTGCTTGATCCACAGGCCGGTCGTCGTGCTCCAGCAGTCGAATCCAAAGCTGGTACTCGTAAGCCCCGCCAAGTGAAGGTCTACAAGAATCCTCACACCGGCGAAGTCGTAGAAACCAAAGGCGGCAATCACAAAACTCTGAAAGAGTGGAAAGCTGAATACGGCTCTGACACTGTCGAGTCCTGGCTGACGAAGTGACTTAGGTTTGAGTACAAAAGGGCCCTGCGAGGGCCCTTTTTTGGTCGTATGAAGAGAAAAGATAGTGCGCCTAGAAGCCAATGTCCCCTGTCGGTGGCGATTGGGATTCGTGAGATCAGTTAGTGGCATTTGCTAAGCGCTTGTCGCTAAGCACCAACCCAATTCCTCCTAACACTGCCAACGAAGTGAGTGCTAAGCGAACGGTAAGGTGCTCACCCAGGATGAGTACCCCGGCGAGAGACGCTAAAACGGGAACACTCAATTGGATGGTTGCTGCCCGGAATGATGAAAGCGAGCGTATCGCCGCGTACCAGATCGCATAACCAACACCTGAGGCAATCGTCCCAGACGCAATGGCGCAAAGAGCCCCCAATAAATCGATTGAAAAGTCATTTACAAAAGGGATCGACGCCAAAAACATCATAGGGACGGCTCGCAAGAAATTCCCTGTTGTCGATGCGAGTGGATCATTCGATTGCTTGCCAATTAGGGAGTAGCCGGCCCATGCAACGCCTGACAACAGCATAATCCCAGCGCTACCAAGCGCAGGCGCGCTTGTTCCGGGTAATAACAAGGCCACAAGACCTCCAATTGCAAGGAGTAGCCCTGCAATTGCGACTCCTTGCATCCTCTCACCTTTGCAGTACCCGTAACCAAGCATGGTGAGTTGTACTGCGCCGAACAACAGTAGGGCGCCTGTCCCAGTTTCCAGGTTCAGATATGCGTATGAAAAAGCAAACGCATAGGCAAACAGAGTGAAAGCACCAAGCCAGGTTCCAGAGGGACGGGAAGGAGCACCTTTTATCGCTAGTAGCACCCAGAGCATGATGCCTCCACTCACCAAGCGTATAAGGGTAAAGGAAGTAGGATCAATTTCTGTATGACGAAGTGCAAGTCGGCAAAGTACCGAGTTGGCGGAAAATGCGAGCATTGCTAAAGCAGTGAGCAGCACTACTTTTTTTGTGCCTTTGAAGTTCGATACGTCAAGTATTTTATATTTCACCAGCGTCCCCGCAAATAAGAATTTCTCCCCGCAGTCCCATCTCCGATGATAAATAATGCTGGGTATATATGGATCTACCTTGATCTGTTTCCAAGGGGGTTGATTTCAACGATACCATTCAGTAGGTAGGGTTGCAAATTGTGCATTTTAGAGAGGTGAAATTCAGTCTTGGCTCTCGCTCGCTGGAGGCTCTAGGGTCAGTCGTTTAGGCATTCCAAGGTGGCTTTACCTCGACCGATCAATCGGCACGCAACGCCGATTGATCGGTCGAAGCAAGGTGAAGGACGAGGGATGCCTTGAGCTTGCCGAGCATTTTTTTTGTACCGGTGGACGAAATATTTAGAACTTGTATCCGATTAACAAACCAAATGCGTCTGGATTAGCCTCGGCTTGAATAGTTCTTTCAATCCGCCCTATGCCTGGTGTTTCAGTGGCAATAGTGGCATTCGTTTTTATCCAATAGTGAGAGTATCCAACGTCGATCACCCAATCGTCGTCAAGCGGAAACTCCGCACCAAATTTCATCACACCACCCCAGGTGTTATCTAGCTTGACTGAGCTGGATGTGCCCCGGAACCCATTTGTGTAGGCGTCAGTCATATGCTTATCGGTATAGAACGTGTAATTCACTCCAGCTCCGATGTAAGGGCGAAACCCCCAAACATCGTGAAAAGTGTATTTAAGAATCACAGCTGGAAACCAAGCTTTAGCAGTAGCAATTTTACCTAGCGCCTTTGCCGTACCGGTAGCATCAACTTTCAAGGTTGGAGGAGCTCCACCTTGTAAAACGAGAGACCAAGGCCCAGAAATTTGACGCTCATATATTACTGCTAGCGTTTGGGTATTGTTAATGTTCGCTGTGATTCCTGGTGGTGTGGTGCCAGGAGGGCCCTCTAAGTCACTTGTACTGGTGTGAAAGTGAATCTCAGCAAAACCTAGCTTCACAGCGTTCATTGGCTCACGGAATTCTGCGTGGGCTTTTGAGCAGAAAAAGGCAAGAAAGAGGACGGCCGCCATAGTATTGTTTTTATTTGCACCGGTCATAGATGTCTCCCAAGGCTAGTTGGATCAGCCTTTTATTAAGTTTATTATTTTGGGTGGCTAGTGACGTTTATTGCAGGAATAGCAGTGCTCATTCGGCGATAGGTTCACTATTCGCTGTCGCCGATTGTTTTTATTCGAAGGTGTGCTTAGGTGTTCTAGTTATATATAATTTTGCTTAGTAGCCGCTTAAATGCTTCATAGCGGCTCGGCGGATATTGTTTGGTAGCAGTTTATTCAGGCTTCGGAGTAGGCGAGGGCGCCAGGTGTCTACTTCCCAATGGATGCGTTTGCGATTCTGTATTGCTTTCCATATGGTTGCGCTTACATCGTTAGCGTTAAGCTTAATACCGATTGATTGTACAATTTTTCCGTCTAAATTTTGCATCATGGGAGTCGCGACAAAATTTGGCATGACATCGCATACATAGATTCCGTGGCGATCCCATTCGATGTTTATCGCCTCAGTAAATCCCTTTACCCAAAACTTGCTGGCCGAATATGAAGCCTCGCTTGGTACGCCATATTCTGAGCTGAGAGAACACATGCTAATCATTGTCGGCTTTGAACTTTTCATTAGATATTGAAGCCCGTGGAAGGCTCCGATTTGTACGCCATTAACATTTATGTCGGTTAGCGCAAGATGTTTTTCAAGTGATATTTTTTCGAAGTCATCTATAAAGGCTATGCCTGCGTTATTAATAAGTACGTCAATTGCTCCGCCGTTTTCTAAAGCGAACTCTTTGAGTGTCGCGGCAAAGTCATCAGGATTAGTAACGTCTAGCCGGCGGTAAAAATGCTCATCACCCAAAAGCTGTTTTAGTTTTTCCAGATCCTTTTCGTTAATGTCGGTCGCGGCAACACGATATCCATTCTTGGAAAACATTAATGCGGTTTCAGCGCCGATGCCTTTGGCTGCGCCAGTGATAAATACGGTAGGTTTGTTATTCATTATTATGCCTTTGCTTGAGGTTCATAAGCGTCAGTTCCAGTTTGGCAACTGTGTTTTTTTGAGCGTAATTGTCCTTTTTTGTGAAGATGCGTTACTGCAGTTATGCGGGGTGAAAGCGTGTCATGCCGCGTGAAACACGGCGTTTAAGAAATGCAATTTCCTTTTCGATGACTCGCTCGAAGGCATCTCCGACATAAATATCAAAATGGCCTTCCTGGCAAATATGAATCTCGGCATCCATAGCTCGTTTGGCGTAGTGCAGTGTCGGGCCAGCAGGGGCAACGGTATCTGTCTCGCAGATGCAGAAAAAAATGGGACAAAAGAGTTTTGTTGTTTTCTTCCCCGGCCGGTAACGCGTGATATTGAGTGCAAAACGCGCCGCTACGTAATTTTTGAAGGGATATTTGGCTGGCACTAAACCGAGATATCCAGATTCGGCATCTTGAGCAGTCATAAGCGCAGCAGAGCCCTTTGGCCCTGCAATTTTGACGGTTACAGGCGTAACACCAAGTAATGAGCGCGCAACGTCTGCTAGACCGAGCACGGTCAATTTGAGCGAGGTCAGCGGATTGACTTTGAAGAATGAGGCTAGGCCGTCGGTGAAAGGACACTGGGCGATTACAGCGGCGATTTTTCCGTCTGCGGCGGCGGTATGAATCACATGGCCTCCGCTAAAAGAGGATCCCCAAAGAATTACCTTTGCCGGATCCAATTCTTTCCGGGCGCGGGCATAGGCTACGGCTGATCGCCAGTCCTCCTGTTGGCTCGCTATGTCCAGGAGCTGCCGAGGTTCACCTTCGCTCGCCCCGAAGTTTCGGTAGTCGAATACCAGACAGGCATACCCAGCCTCGCAGAACCGCTCGGCAAAAGCATCCAAGCGCATTTCTCGTACTCCACCCAGACCATGAGCCATAACGACAACGGGGTGTGGGGAAGGCTCTTCCGGTAAGTACAGCCAGGCGGCGCAGCTTTCGCCATTGGACGGAAATGAGACATCTAGACGTTGGGACATGGTGGAGTCCTTGTTGTTTTTTTGATGCTATTCCAAAATTGGAATGCCTTACAACAAATTCTTTCATGTATACTCGCGACATGACAAAAATCACCTTCCCCACACGCACCCAACGCAAGGCTGAGGCCACGCGGCTAGCAATAATTGAACACGCCGAAGCCTTGATCTTGGAGGGTGGAGCAGTCGCTTTGACACTCGAAGCTGTTGCTGAACGAGCAGACGTTGCGGTGCAGACCATCTACAACCGAATTGGTGGACGATCGGCGTTGCTTATGGCCGTCGCTGAAAGGGCTTTTGAGGAAAACAAGTCCTACATGGATGCCGCTTATGCGGCAGCTGGGACGCCTTTAGAACGACTTCAAATGGCTGCGAAAGGTTACTTTCGGTTCGCCCTTGAGCGCCCAAATGAGTTTCGATTGCTAGCGGATCCTCCTAATGAACCGGAAGCGCTAGCGCGTGTGAGCGATTTGGTAAGGCACCAAAACAGCAAAATGGAAGCTGCCATTGCCGATGGTATTGCTGACGGATCGATTGATCCGACCGTAGACCCATATTTGGCCACTACCTCGATGTGGGCAGCAGCCAATGGCGTCCTGAGCCTAATGTGGCGAGCGGACTCAGCTCCGATAAGTCCGGAAATGATGGAGCGGGTACTGGCGCAATGGATGACCATCATTATTAAAGGCCTCACTTCCCAAGGAAGCTAACGATGCCCGAGCGAATGTCTCCAATGCGGTGAAGGGAATGACCGCGCACTATGGTCAACTGTCTCGTCGATGCCCCCTAATTGCTGTCGGTGGAAAGCCGAACCTATCTCGAAATCGGACAGCAAATTGAGACGGTGTCTGATAGCCGACGGAAAGTGCTATCTGCATCACTGGCTGAGCTGTCGATTGGAGCAGTTGCAATGCAAAAGACATGCGAGCATCGATCAGCAGATTGCTTAAGTTGGTACCTTCCTCAGCCAATCTTCGGCGCATTGTGGCTTCGCTCATCGCAAATGCTGACGCAACGGTTTCTGCGCTCCATTCGCCAGCTAGGTCTTTTTTGATGAGCTGTCTTACTTTCGCTGTCATCGTCGGCGGCCGTGAGTGCTCCAGGCGTCCTCCGTTTACACCCACCCAAACCAAAAGCTCTTGCAAGCGATGGCGAGCAATGATGGGCGGGACGGTCTTGTCCTCCACTGCTTGAATTGCACGGTGAAGCGAGTCCGCAAAATCTGCGATATCGCTTCTCATAGGGAGGGCATTTTTAATGACTGGCAAATCCGAATTGGATTCGGCATTCGAGGCAAACAGCGTTTCATCCCACACCAACCAGTGGGCTCGGTAGCTACCGTCTTCCGCTAGTTTGTTCGTGATATCGAGCGATTGACCACCTGCTACGACGATCGCCTCGCCTGCGCGGATCAAATACTTTCCCCCTGGCCACCGTACAGATTTCATGCCTTTTTCTACGTATATCAGCAAAGGCGATTCAATATACAAACGCTTGAACTCCAGATTTTTTTGCTGGAGAACGACTCCTGTTGTCCCGACTCCAGGTCGGGTAATGATGTTCAGAGCGCTGTAGGAGTCGTAAGCGTTGGTCATCGACATTAGCGGTTACCTTTTACCGTCAGTGTGGCTTTTCCAAGCGAGCTGCCCTGCACCATAAAGCCCAACATCGCCGGTGTGGCAGTAGGCGGTAGTTCGAGCCTATCGACTTTCAGTGCATGAACCGTAATCAAGTAATTATGTGTCTGCCCTTCAGGCGGGCATGCCCCAAGGTAACCAGGCATACCGGTATCGCCCCGCACCTCAAGCGTGCCAGCTGGAAGCTTGCCACCAGGACTGCCTGCGCCTTCCTTTAGCTCGTGTATGTTCCCGGGTACGTTAGCCAGCACCCAGTGCCACCAGCCTGATCCGGTAGGCGCGTCGGGGTCATACATCGTCACCACATAGCTTTTCGTACCCTGCGGAGCACCACTCCAGGAAATTTGAGGGGAGAGGTTTTTACCGCTGCAGCCGAACGCATCAGCGTACTGCGCCTGTTGAAGATGTCCGTTCACAGGGCTGGTGCTTTGCACTTTGAACCCTTGCGCTTGAGTAACCCCTGCGGTCAACGAAAGCGCCAACATGCCAGTGACTAGAAATGATTTTTTCATACCGACTCCGAATGGTTGGAGCCGATATTCTGCAGCGCCAGGTTTTATTCTCCCGTTTGCTACCGCTCGAATTTGATTGCGATCCAGTCAATTTGTACGAACGACAATGCTATTCAAGAGGGTCGACTCAGCACTATTGCTCCTTCATTTCTTGGACACCCTTCAGCCCCTTTATCAGAGCCGAAGAAGTCATCTGAATGTGATGTATCAACAACTCACTGGCCTTGTCCGCATCCTTTGCCAAGGCTGCATCGAAGAGCTTCTTGTGTTCAGCGGTGATGTCCCTATTCCTGGTGGACATCGCTATCGACATCGCTCGATAGCGGGCAGTTTGTTCGAACAGCATTGTTCGCATTCGCAACAGCCAAGTATTTGGGCAGGCGCTGACCAATGCTTCATGAAACGCCTTATGCGCTGCATTCCAACCATCCGCTTCGTACTCATCGCTGGTGTCGGGCCCGGTAATTCTCGAAAGACAGTGGTAGGCCGAAACTAACCTTGCCTCCCAGGCGATACTGCTGTTTTCGAAGGAGTGGCGAAGGCAACTCGCTTCTATCTCGATTCGGGCCTGCGTGAGGTCATTAAGATCCTCCAGCGAGACAGCTGAAATTCGGAACCCTTTTTGAGGTTCAGCAATGACAAGCCCTTCTGAGGTCATCCTAGAAAGAGCTTCTCGCACCGCGCCTGCGCTGGCTTCGTACTGTTCTGCTAGCTCCTTGACGTTAACTCTACTTCCAGGAGGTAAAACGCAGGACAAAACATCTCTGTGCAGGCGTTCGTATGTCGCCTGGGTGAGGCTTTTTGGCTGCCTATCTACCGTCACAATGTTGCTCCCTGGAGTAAAATATTGTTTGTTGCGAAAAATATATTTTATGTCATAAGATGGATTTTCTCAATTATCAGTAGGGGGGCAGATTGTTGAGAGTGCTCCACATTAGGGCTTTCGTTGGATCGTCCACTCAGCACACTGATCCTGATGGCATCACAGTTTTTTCAGGTGCCAGAGCACGGATTGCACCTTGATTGAGGCTGCGCTTCCTTCAATGGCCTCCATCGATGCTCGTTGCCCCACCTTTTCTTAGAAGACAGTCGAGGTAGTAATGAAGCTTTGTCGTTTTGGCCCGCCAGGCAAAGAGCGTCCAGGTTTGGTGGACGCCGAAGGTCGGATCCGCGATCTCTCTGCGCATATCACCGATATCGATCCTTCGGTACTGGCCCCAGCCGCTCTTGCGGAGCTCTCGGAGCTAGATGTTGCTTTACTGCCAGTGGTGGAGGAGGGCGTTCGTTACGGAGTCCCTGTGTCCCATGTCCGAAAATTTATCGCCATTGGACTCAACTACCGAGATCATGCTGAAGAAGCTGGCATGACAATCCCCACCGAACCCATCATTTTTCATAAAGCCATCAGTTGCCTTTCAGGGCCCAATGACGACATCGTTCAGCCTCCTCACTCCACCAAGCTGGATTGGGAGCTTGAGTTGGGGGTAGTCATTGGTAGTGAGGCTAAGTATGTATCCGACGCCCACGCTCTGGACTACGTTGCTGGTTACTGCGTGGTGAACGATGTTTCTGAACGTGCATTTCAGATGCAATGCTCGCAATGGGATAAAGGCAAGGGATGCGACACCTTCGGCCCGATCGGGCCTTGGCTGGTGACTCGAGATGAGATCGCGGATCCGCAAAACCTCGATATGTGGCTGGACATAAACGGTGAACGGCGCCAAACAGGCAATTCGAAAACGATGATCTTTTCTGTTGCGCAGATTGTGTCTTACTGCAGTCGGTACATGACGCTGCAACCCGGTGACGTAATTTGCACAGGCACTCCTCCAGGGGTAGGCATGGGGATGAAACCAGAGCCGCAGTGGCTGCACCCTGGCGATCAGATACGTGTATGGATTGACGGCTTGGGAGAGCAGAATCAGAACGTCGTTTCTGCCAAGTGATCAAGAACTCGTTGAATTAGCGTCTCCGAGCGGAGGCGCTTGCTGGTATTCGAAAATCAATTGCTCACGTCAGACTATGTAGCCGCGTGTTAGCTGGCAACCCTATCGATTTGTTGACGCTATAGATTGAAAGCACGTTAGGTGTTTTTTTCAGTCTTCAGCTAGTTTTTTGAGTTCGAAAACTTGCTCGGTGCCACCCCATGCCATCGCTTGAATGCTTGAGAAAAGCTAGATAAGTCACTGAAACCTAGTCGCTCGGCGATCTCGGTCAGGCTCAGGCGGGAGTCATTGAGCATTTCGATGGCGCTGGAGCTGCGGGCCTCAGCCAGCAGTGTTCGAAATGTGGTGCCTTCATCGTTCAGTCGGCGCTTCAGGGTGCGCGTGCTGATGTGGGTAAGACGGGCTATTTCGGAAAGATCCGGAGGCGTGTTGTCGAAGCTAGATAGGTAGTGCTGCACTAGAGCAGTCATGCCCGAGCGGGCGACTCTGCTTTGCATCAATTTTGTGCACATCTGTTCGCACATGCTTACCGTGACGGCATTGGCCTGAGGCAAGGGGTGAGACAGGAACGCACGATTGAAGGACAGGCTATTGCAGCTGGCCGAGTAGGCCGGAGGGGTACCCAAAAGGTGATCATTGCCAGGTAGGATTGGTGCAGTGGCTCTGAGGGTAAAACGCGACAGTGCGAAGTGTTCACCAGCCAACTCTTTCAGCAGCACCGCTGCTGCAGCCATATCCCGAGCCAGTACAAAGTCTCGCAAGTCCGACGCTAGCCCAGGTGCTTGGAAGGTCAACACACCATCATTGCGTCGCTCTTCATACAAGATGACGGTGAAAGCGTAGGTGAGCGGCAGAAAGCGCAACGCCAGTGCCAAGGCATCACCTGTAGTCGCACTGCTAATCAAGCCGTAACCGAATAGGCCATAGGTGGAGAAGTGATAGCGTGTACCAACTTCAAATCCCAAGCCGGATGGATTCCCCAGAGGCGTCAACAAATTGCTGATCAAGCGTAGCTCTTGGTCGGCGGTCACCTCGACATTCGGATCGCTTAATTGCGCCTGAGTCAGTCCCGAGCCCGCCAGAACAGCAGTAGCTGACAGGCCTTTTTCACGACCGAACTCAAGCTGTAACAAGGCGCTGGCGGGGCCGCGCATAAAATCCCGAAAGCTCATGCCTCTTTGGCCTATTGCGAAAGGTTGGCCCAAATAATAAAGCATCTGGCCCTTTCCAGCATTGGTCTCTTCCCTGATGGGCGTCACCATCATCCGTGTTCGGCTAGCCGTTCCAACAACAATAAAGGCTGTCGTGGTGCTTGGCGCGAATCAGAACTTGCTATTACACGTTTCTGATTAGACGTCCGGACTTCGCACTGTCCTGTGCGTGAGAAAACAATAATGAAAAAGACCTTCGATTACATCGTTGTGGGTGGTGGCTCCGGTGGGTGTGTGGTTGCAAGCAGGTTGACCGAAGATCCGAACGTCAGCGTTTGTGTGCTGGAGGCGGGTGGAAGCGGTCAAACAAGCCTGGTCAATATCCCAGCCGCTATGGTGGCCATGGTGCCGACTTCGGTGAACAACTGGTCGTTTGAAACCGTTCCGCAAATAGCTCTTGCTGGCCGCAAAGGCTACCAGCCTCGCGGTAAGACATTGGGCGGATCATCAGCGATCAACGCCATGATTTATGTGCGGGGACATCAATGGGACTACGACCATTGGGCTTCGTTGGGTAATAACGGCTGGGCGTTCAGAGACGTGCTGCCTTACTTTCGCCTCAGCGAACACAACGAGCGAATCGATAACGAATGGCACGGTCGAGACGGGCCGTTGTGGGTAAGCGATCTACGTTCCGACAACCCGTTTCAGCAGCGATTTCTGGACGCGGCCCGTCAGACCGGGTTGCCGCTCAACGACGATTTCAACGGTGCCGAGCAGGAAGGCGTAGGTATTTACCAGGTGACGCAAAAGCATGGTGAGCGTTGTAGTGCAGCGCGAGCCTATCTTCTTCCTCATATAGGTGTACGCAACAATCTTACGGTGGAAACCCGGGCACAGGTTCAACGCATTCTATTCGAAGGTACCCGCGCCGTAGGTGTGGAAGTTCTTCAACATGGCCAAATTCATGTGTTAAGGGCACATCGGGAAGTAATCCTTGCCGCCGGAGCCTTTCAGACGCCACAACTGTTGATGCTTTCTGGTGTGGGGCCGGAGGCAGAACTGCAACGCCACGGCATCAAAGTCCTGCTGAATCTTCCAGGGGTAGGCCAGAACCTGCAGGATCACCCGGATTTTGTCTTCGTTTACAAAACACCCAGCCTCGACGCAATGGGCCTCTCCATGGGCGGCGGTGCGAAGCTGCTGAAAGAGGCAGTCCGTTTTCGAAATGAGCGTCGGGGCATGTTGACCTCGAACTTTGCCGAAGGCGGGGCGTTTCTTAAAACTCGCGAGGCTTTGGACAAGCCGGATATTCAACTGCATTTCGTCGTCGCGCCGGTCGAGGATCATGCCCGCAAATTGCGACTCGGTCATGGACTTTCCTGCCATGTTTGCCTTCTGCGACCACGCAGTCGCGGTGCGGTGTCGCTGGCCAGCAATGACCCGCAAGCGAGGCCATTGATTGATCCGGCCTTTCTTCAGGATCCACAAGATCTTGAAGACATGGTCGCGGCGTTCAAAATCACCCGTCAGCTGATGCAGGCTCCCGCTCTTGCCAGTTGGATCACTCAAGATCTGTATACCGCAGAAATCGGCACCGATGAGCAGATCCGCGCCATTCTACGACGTCGTACCGACAGCGTTTATCACCCAGTGGGCACCTGCCGGATGGGCATTGACGCACTTGCTGTGGTGGACTCGAAGCTGCGGGTGCATGGGTTACAGGGCTTACGCATTGTCGATGCTTCCATCATGCCGACCCTTATAGGCGGCAATACTAACGCGCCGACAATCATGATCGCTGAGAAAGCCGCTGATCTAATTCGGGGTATTCAACGGGTGAAATCGTCCGTGGAGCCGCAAGACTCGACCATCGCCAATAACAAGAATGAGGCACCTTATGTCGTTGCATGATTTTGATGTCGACCTTGAGTCCGTAATGCCCCTGACCGCCATCATCATCGGAACCGGCTTCGCTGGCATCGGCATGGCGATTGCGTTGCAAAAGGCCGGCGTCGAGAACTTCGTCATCCTGGAAAAAAAACATGATGTAGGTGGTGTCTGGCGGGACAACACTTATCCCGGTGCAGCGTGTGACGTACCCTCACATTTATATTCGTTTTCGTTTGAGCCAAATCCGGGCTGGAGCCGGGTGTTCGCTCCGCAGGGAGAAATTCATAACTACCTGCAACGCTGCGCCGACAAATATGGGTTGAGTAAATACATCCGTTTTGGCGCCGAAGTCGTCTCTGCTGAATTCGATGAAGCGACTTCTATGTGGCAGGTCATACAGAAAGACGGAACTGTACTGACTGCTTCGTTGCTGATCAGCGGCACTGGGCAGCTGAGCCGCCCGGCCTTTCCCAAATTGGCGGGCATGGATAATTTCAAAGGGCACATCTTTCACTCGGCCAATTGGGATCACGGCTACTCGCTGGCTGGTAAGCGAGTAGCGGTAGTCGGTACCGGGGCCTCTGCAATTCAGTTTGTGCCGGCCATTGCCGGCCAAGTGGAGCACTTGAAGGTTTTTCAGCGCTCTCCCGCGCACGTGATGCCACGTCCCGACCGCGCGTACTCCGAACGAGAAAAAGCCCTGCTACGCAATGTTCCCTGGTTGATGAGCGCTTACCGTGCATCAATATATCTACGGTATGAATCACGAGCTCTGGCGTTTACACGTTTCAAGTCTTTGATGAAGTGGGCGGTCGGTATTCCATTTCGCAAACTGCTGACCGAGCAGGTGACTGATCCCGCGCTGCGGCAGAAACTTACTCCTGATTATCCGTTCGGCTGCAAACGCATTTTGCTGTCTAGCGAATACCTTAAGACCATGAGTCGGCCCAACGTGGAGTTGGTCACGGACGGTATTGTCCGGGTTACGGAGAACGGAATTGAAACGGCGGACGGCAGACGGCATGAGGTCGATGTGATCGTCTACGGCACCGGATTCGCGGCCACTGAATTTTTGTCTCCGATGCGCATTGTCGGGCGTAGTGGAGTAAACCTTAACCAGGCTTGGCGCGACGGTACCCGTGCTTATCTTGGACTAGCGGTTCCGAACTTTCCCAATTTTTTCATGCTGTACGGCCCAAATACCAACCTTGGCCACAACTCGATCGTGTATATGCTTGAAAGCCAGATTGCACACATCATGCGATGCTTGCGCACTTTGAAAGCAACAAAGACGAACACAATTGAGGTCGATCAGAGAGCGTATGACCGTTTCTACCAACAGACCCAGAACCGCCTGGCCAACACGGTGTGGAACGGCTGCAAGAGCTGGTACGTCGATGACGACGGCAACAACAGCACTAATTGGCCAGGCTTCACCTTAAGCTATCGCTGGCTGACGCGATTCTCTGCTTTGCACGCGTACCGCTTTAGCCGTCAGTTCGAACATGGCGCCCTGATAGCGGAATCACGAGATTGGCTTGAAGTGTTGAAAACACGTTTTTTGCGAGGCTTCTTGCGCAGCACATTTCGGTCATTGATCGGGCCGGGATTGGGTGTTGTCGCGCAAAGAAGGGTGGTCAGGGGGCTTTCCCGACTAATGCCCGGTACCACGGGTGTGATCCGCTATTCCCAACGGGTCAATGGCGTTCCCGTACAGGTGGTTGCTCCTAAGCAAGGTGAAAGCGGCAGTGTCATTTTGTACCTGCACGGTGGAGCTTTTTGCCTTGGCTCCCCGGATACGCACTGGAGCATCACGAGTCGCTTGGCCAAGGCATCCAGGATGTCGGTATGGGCTGCGAATTACCGATTGGCTCCAGAGCATCCCTGCCCAGCAGCACTGCAAGATGCGCTGGCATGCTATGAAGCCTTGCGCTCTCAAGGTTATGCCACCAACCGGATTTTTCTGGCAGGCGATTCGGCGGGCGCTGCGTTGGTGTTGGCCTTGGCCCTCAAGCTTCGGGATCGTTACGAGCGGTTTGCCGCAGGACTGCTATTGATGTCACCGGTAACCGACGAGCACTTGACTGGCGCCTCAATGACGTCGCGACTTAAGGAAGACCCCATGATTCGTCGCGATTGGCTTGAGCAGGGGCTAGGTTGGTATACCTCCGATGAGGCGACGAGCAGTCCATTGCGAATGGATCTGCAAGGACTGCCTCCGATGCTGGTTCAGGTTGGCGACCATGAACTGCTGTTATCCGATTCCATACGTTTAGCCGAACAAGCACTTAACAGTGGGGTGAATTGTCGGCTGGAGGTATACGCGGCACGGTGGCACGTCTTTCAACTTCAGGCCTTTTACTTGCGTTCAGCGGCCAAAGCACTGAACACGTTGGGTGAGTTTGCCCGTGAGAAACAATCAAGCGTGGAGCCAACGGGGTCGTGAAAACCGGCCTACCATTTGGTAGCCCACCACCTTTTCGGTTTTAGCGTCCACCACCAATTTAATCAGTATGCGCTCCTGGAACACAGTCAGGGCCAGGTTCATGGGGCGGATACGGCTTTCGAAGATCACCACGTCATGGTCGGCATCCCGAGCCTCTTCCTCGGTAAAGCCGACCGTGCCGATATTAGGCAAGCTAAATACACCGGTCGGGACATCTTGTAGTCGACGGGGCGATATTACTCAGGCCTGAACAAGCGTCGCGCAACCGCCATACCTTCAGTCAGAGCGACTGGCGTCAATTGAACACGACCAGTCACATCGCCCAAAGCGAGGATGGATGGCTCCTTCCGATACTGTTCGTCGACCTCGACGAAACCGTTGTTGTCGAGTTAGACGCTCTGTTCCCAGACCAATATTGTCGAGCATCGGACGCCGACCGGTGGCGTAGAACACGCAGTCCGCCTTAAGCTGTCTTAACGTGTTGAAGACGCTTTACGGACTGAAACCAAATACACTGGCTCCCAGCATGATGGCAGCTACGATTCCTACTATGGAGAACGCTTGTTGTAAACGAGGAACGGCCAGCTTGTGAGCTAGCTGCCTTCCCGCGAATAACCCTAAAACTGCACCGGCGGCAAACGGTACTGCTGCTTGCCAATACATTACGCCGCTAATCGCGGCGGCAGACACTCCACCGATTGAAACCAAGGCGATCACTGCAAGAGACGTTGCGACGATACTTTTCATTTCCAGATTGGTGTATCTCGTCAGGGCTGGAATAATTACGAATCCTCCCCCGACCCCCAGCAAGCCTGATAGCAATCCCGATGTAAAACCGGTTAACGCCAATACCCGTGCGCAGGGCAACGTCCAACGCAATCGCCCCTTTGCCGGGTTCAGCACGCACGGCAATACCTCGCGTCGCGGAGCTGCACCACCATTACGAATTTCCCGACTTGCATTGCGCAGCATGCGCACGCTTGCGTAGACCAATACCACCGAAAACACCAGCGCGAGCGGCTTGTTGGGAATGCGTTGCGCAAGGTGTAAGCCTAATGGCGCAGCAACGATTCCGATCGACGAAATGAAAGCGGCTGCTTTATATCGAACCACTCCCTGCTTCAATCCCAGCACTGCACCAACGCTGGCAGCTAGAGCAACTGCTAATAACCCGACCGGGGCCGCCTGGGTCATTGATAGGCCTAGGCCGAAAACCAATACAGGAACGGCGAGGATTCCCCCGCCTGCACCGGTCATGGCCAAAACACCTCCAATAACCGCGCCTAAAACAATGGCCAGCATGCTGTACTCATTCATTTTTGGCGCTCTGCCTCACTTACTTCTGCATCAGCGAACCATTCACGTCCTTTCAACATGCAATGCCAGTAAAACGGAGGAAGAATTCTCTCTTTTAGAAACCAACTCAAACGAGAAGGTTTGCGCCCATCCAGGAACCAGGTGGCGAACGTTGGTGCTAGCTTTCCGCCGTAGAGGAACTCTGCCAAGACAACTTTTCCACGCTCAACCGTCAGAGGGCAGGAGCCATAGCCGTTATACGCAGCTGGACGCTGCTTCATCCCAAGGTTAACCAGGACATTGTTCGCTACAACCGGCGCTTGTTTTCGTGCAGCCGCCATGGTTTTCGCATTGGTGGTATTCACCACATCTCCTAACGCCCAAACGTTGGAAAATTTTCGGTGAGCCAGTGTTGTGGGATCTACATCGACCCATCCCGCATCATCCACTAGTGGGCTTGAGCGAATAAAGTCAGGAGCAACCTGCGGAGGCACGACGTGGAGGATGTCAAATGACTCCTGCAGGGTTTCGGTGTTTCCATCTTTATCGGTGCGTTCGAATGTCGCTTGTTTGTTGGGGCCATCCACGGCAACGAGCTTGTGGCTGAACTTCAAGTCGACCGCATATTTTTTCATGTACGACATGAGGGCAGGGACGTAGTCGGCGACGCCGAATAGCACGCCGCCGGCATTGAAAAATTGTGTTTCTATCTGCGCTTGGCGATTGTTTTTCAGCCAGTAATCGCATGACAGATAGAGTGCTTTCTGAGGCGCACCCGCGCATTTTATTGGTATGGGGGGTTGAGTAAAAAGCGCTTTTCCTGTGTTGAGTTCCTGGACAAGTTTCCAGGTATAAGGCGCGAGATCGTAGCGATAATTCGAGGTTACGCCGTTGGAGCCTAACGTTTCAGTCAGTCCTTTGATGGCCGACCAGTCAAGCTTCAATCCAGGGCAGACGACAAGCTGGTCGTACTGAATAACCCTGCCGCCATCGAGGACGACAGCATTGGCCTGTGGGTCGAAAGCAGTTACCGCTGCTTTGATCCACGTCACACCTCTAGGTATGACAGATGCCATCGTCCTTACGGTAGATTCAGCCTCGAAGATACCTCCGCCGACCATAGTCCACCCAGGTTGATAGTAGTGCGCGTCGGCAGGGTCGATTAATGCGATATCCAGATTAGGCTCTCGTGCCTTTAGGCTGGATGCGGTGGCGATGCCTGCCGAACCAGCACCGACTATGACGATCTGGTGATGAGTCGTAGCCATTGCATTAACGGTGCGACCACCATTGTTGATTCTGCGTACAAGAGAACTGATATCAACCTTTGCGCTTTTGGTTTTTTCTAGAATGGCGGACAGACTCTGCTTACCTGACTCAGAAAGAGCCCAGAGCATTGCTGAGCGAGTGCCTGTTCTACAGTAAGCAACCACTGGCTTTGGCGCGTCTTGCAAAATTGCGACGAAGGACTCCACCGTGTCATCAGCGATGGCCGACGCTTGGGTGGGCAGGTAGTGAAACGTGATGCCTTCTGCTTCGGCTGCTTGGCGGATCGTTACATGTGTTGGCTGGTCGGGTGCCTCGCCATCCGGCCTGTTGCAAATGAGAGTACGAATCCCGAGCTCAGCCAGTTGCTTCACATCGACAACAGTGAGTTGCGGCGAAATAGAAAAATCCGAACTTAATTTATAAATATTCATATTATTATCCGTTGATAACTACGCAAGGTTAAAGCGTTAAAGCGTGTTGAGCGGTATTTTCAGATAGCGGATTCCATTCGTCTCTGGCTCTGGCATGTTGCCGCCACGCATATTGATTTGGACGGATGGCAGTATCAGCATTGGCATGTCGAGAGTTGCATCACGTGTTTCTCGCATATTCACAAATGCATCTTCGCTTGTACCTTCGCGAACATGGATATTTTCATGCTTTTGTGCTTTTACACTGGTGATAAACGCAAGCGGTCGGCCATTCGGACGATAATCGTGGCACATGAAAATGTGGGTTGATTCAGGAAGCGCCAAAATCTTATGTATTGACCGAAAGAGTGTTCTGGCGTCCCCTCCAGGGAAGTCGCATCTTGCTGTGCCGTAATCGGGCATGAACAATGTATCGCCCACGAATGCGAGCCCTGCTTGTTCATCCTGGATAAGATAGGTCATACAGGCTGGTGTGTGCCCAGGCGTATGCAATGCTTTCGCGGTTAAGCTGCCAATATGAAACGTATCGTTATCATCAAACAAAATATCAAACTGATCGGAACCGCCTCTAAGCTCATCTTCCGTATGGAACAAGTGACTAAAGACTTCTTGAACGTCTTTTATTCTGTTTCCGATGCCTATCTTGCCGCCTAACCGTTGTTTCAAATATTGAGCAGCGGTCAGATGATCGGCATGTAAATGTGTCTCAAGGATCCACTCAACGGATGCACCTAACTCCGTCACACGCGCTACGATTTTGTCAGCTGATTCAGTTTTTGTACGGCCCGATTTTGGATCGTAATCAAGCACGCTGTCGATCAACGCGCACCGCAGTGTTGAGCGATCAAGCAAAAGATAGCTAAAGGTTGATGTCGCCTCGTCAAAGAATTCTTCAACCAGTATTTTTTCGCCGAAATGCATTGGATAGCTCCTGAATGACTGCTCTGTCAGCAATCTCAAGATCTATGCCAGAATTTGTTTTTTCTGTGACCGCTCTAAACAGCCCGTTTCCACGATTTCCAAGTATCAGCAATCCATGTCTGCCATTTTTTTTGGCAGTAATCTGGCAGTGTGTGGCAGTATTTGGCAGAAGAGAATGTACGCATCCTGATGAGAAGATGATGAACGGAGAGCTAATCGCTACTAGCCATGTCGATGTTCAAGCGTTGGTTTCGTATCTTGAACATGACGATCGACCCACCATCGTCCTGGATGTTGAGTACAACATTATTGCCTCCAATAACGCCTATCAAAGGCATTTTGGCGTGGAGGGAAAACAACACGTTGGTTCAAAATGCTTCAAGGTTTCGCATGGCTATGCGGTTCCCTGCGATCAAGCGGGAGAGCTTTGTCCAATGCGTAAAGCCTTTGATAGCCATGCAGCGGAAAGGGTGCTGCATATCCACCACACTCCCCGGGGGCCGGAACACGTTGATGTTGAGTTACGTCCCATTTTGGATCGCCAGGGCCAGGTGGTTGCTTACGTTGAAAGATTGATTACCGTAGACATCGCCTCTGCGCAGCCGCAAAAGCAGGGGCTAGTGGGTGTGTCGCCGTCCTTTAAAGAAGCGTTGAGTGCGCTGCAGCGAGCAGCGCCTTCCCCAATTCCCGTTCTTTTGCAAGGCGAGTCGGGTACTGGTAAGGAGCTGTTCGCCAGGGCACTCCATATGGGGAGTCCGCGCTCAAAAGCACCGCTGGTTGTCGTCGACTGTACCGGCCTTTCAGAGTCTCTTTTCGAAAGTGAATTATTTGGCCATGAAAAAGGAGCCTTCACTGGCGCGCTCAGTAAGAAAATTGGGCTCGCGGAGGCTGCACATGGCGGCACGCTTTTTCTAGACGAAATCGGAGATGTACCTCTCTCGATGCAAGTCAAACTGTTGCGTTTGATTGAGTCGGGCAGTTTTAGACCTGTGGGTAGTCTGCGTACTATTCATTCCGATTTTCGCCTGGTGGTTGCGACTCATAAGCCTTTGAGGGATATGGTAGAACTAGGTACTTTTCGCGAAGATCTCTTCTACAGAATTAGTGCGTTTCCCATTGTTCTCCCACCGTTGAGGGAGCGTATAGACGATTTACCCTTGCTGATAGAAAGCCATCTGCAACGGATAGCACCCGGCAGTCGAGCTGAGATTGACGAGGCAGCATTGAAGCGCCTCATGCTGTATTCATTTCCGGGGAATATTAGGGAGCTAAAGAATATTTTGGAGCGGGCGCGTTTGTTCAGTGACGACGGAATTGTTCGGGAAAAAGATCTGCCGACGAACGTCACTGGCCCGGTCTCGCAACACAAGAGAAGCAATAGAAATAGTCAGTCCCTAAAAAACATGGCCCATGTGCTTAATGGGTTCGAGGGGTCGCGAGCAGAATTAGCCAAGGAATTGGGGATTAGCGAAAGGACGCTCTATCGTCGGCTTCAGGTCTTGGAAGGGGATAGATGATTCTTGATGCTGAGCCGCATTGAAGAGTTGATCTTTATGGGATTTGGCGGTCAAGTGAGCACAGCCCAATAAAGGGCTGTGTTTATAATTGACTGACGTAAGATTAACCACGTAACAAATTGAAATTCGCAAAGCCTTTTTCGAGGTCGTCGATCAGATCAGATGGGTCTTCAAGACCTATATGAAGCCGCACAAGGTGCCCATCCACTTCCCAAGACGTCGCGCTTCTAACGGGTTTGGGATCTGCAATCATCGCCAAGCTTTCAAAACCGCCCCAAGAGTAGCCAATAGAAAACAACGATAGGCTATCCAAGAGCGCATCTGCTGCTGCTTGTGTGGAGGGTTTGGTCACGAATGACAGTAACCCAGATGCCCCTGTGAAATCCCTTTTCCATAACTGGTGCTGAGGGTGAGATTCTAATGCGGGATAATAAACTGCTTCCACTTCCTTGCGTGTCTCCAGCCACTTAGCCACTATCGTCGCGTTTTTATAATGACGTTCAAGTCGCACATCTAGGGTTCTCATTCCCCGAAGTGCCAGCGTCACGTCATCAGGACTGGCAAACAAGCCCATGTTGAAATGGAATCGCTTTAGGCTGTCCCATGCACGCTTGGAGGCTGATACGGTGCCAAGAACTGCATCGGAGTGGCCGACGATATATTTCGTGGCGGCCATAATGGATAGATCCGCACCCAGTTCCAGTGATGGAAAGTAAAGCGGAGTCCCCCAAGTATTATCTGCAATAACCAGGATGTCATGATCATGGGCAACCTTGGCTATGGCAGGGATATCTTGTATTTCCAAAGTCAAAGAGCCAGGGGATTCGGTATAGATTGCTTTAGTGTTTGGCTTGAGGAAATCTATGATGCCGGCACCTATTGTCGGGTCGTAGAACGAGACCTCGATTCCAAGGCGGCGACCCACCTGCTCACAAAAAGCCCTGATCGGTGAATACACGTTGTCGGCAATTAGCAGGTGATCCCCAGTTCCCACCACGGACAATATGGCAGTCGTACATGCTGAGAGCCCTGAAGGGCAAAGAACCGTACCTTCCGCCCCCTCCAGTTGCTGGAGGGCCTGAGTCAAAGCTTCTGTCGAAGGGTTGTTCCACCGGCCATACGTATATTTTTGGCGTCCCTCACGCATCGATTCACACGTAGGAAAAGCGACCGTGGAACCCCGGTAAACCGGCGTATTTACGAAGCCGTGATGCTGTTCAGGCTCGATAGAAGCATGGGCGAGTAGAGTTTGTACATTTTTATATTTTTTCATACGGGCTTCCAATTTTGCGTTGGGATGAGGTCTGGTCGCGCGTTTTCTAACGCTGGTTAAGGATTAAAATACCATTCATCTTAAATGTCTACCATAAGGTTGGTGTTTTGATAAATACTATTTAAAACAACGGGTTGCAAGCAATGAAAAAAATTGTTTGCATGGCTATCAAGTGGATGGTAGGTTTTTTGTGGTTCGGGTTTTTCTACTTGGTCGACCGAAAGTTATGATCCGAACATGCGATGGATTGATTGGGAGAGGTTTGGTGTCGTTGACGACAGGAATGTCAAAGCCTCTCTCGCACTTCCCATTTGGAATGGGAGGAAGAAGTTAGGTTTGCAAGGGATAAGAAAAACAACTGCAAATTACTCGCTTGGGTGGAACATGAGAAAACAAGAAAAACAGTCTCCGTCAGAAGTTTTGTGTGGCAACAGTGAACTAAAAAATAGGTCGGATTGGCTCGACTCCCATGAAAGCGGGTATTCAAAGCATTTGAAGAAGCGTCATGTACAGATGATGGCGTTAGGTGGGGCAATTGGCACCGGACTGTTCTTAGGTGCCGGTGCCCGATTACAAATCGCTGGGCCAGCACTTGCAGTGGTTTATCTAGTCTGCGGGATATTTGCTTTTTTCATTTTGAGGGCGCTGGGTGAGCTAGTGATGCACCGTCCGAGCAGTGGCAGTTTTGTATCCTACACAAGAGAGTTCATGGGGGAGCGTGCTTCTTTCGTTGCGGGTTGGATGTATTTCGTGGTTTGGGCGTTAACAGGTGTTGTTGATATAACGGCAATTGCTATTTATATGAAATACTGGAGTGTTTTTTCGGATGTTCCGCAGTGGGTATTCGCACTAAGCGCTTTGGGCGTAGTGACATTGATGAATATGGTTGGCGTCAAATGGTTTGGTGAAATGGAATTCTGGTTTGCAGTGATAAAGGTCGCGGCCATCAGTATATTTCTGGTGATCGGATCGTTCTTCTTTGCTACGGGCCATGAGGTTGCAGGGCACATTCCTGGCTTGCACTTGATCACAGATAACGGGGGCATATTTCCTCATGGGCTTCTACCCGCGATTATCATCGTACAAGGCGTAATCTTCGCTTATGCGAGCATAGAGTTGGTGGGTACTGCTGCCGGTGAGACGGCGGATGCTAAAAGCGTTATCCCTAAAGCAATCAATGGCGTGATCTGGAGAATAGGTCTGTTTTATGTGGGGTCGGTATTTTTGCTCGTTACTGTGCTGCCTTGGACAGCCTATAGCGCTAACGTCAGTCCTTTTGTAACTTTTTTTGAGGCACTTGGTATTCCAGGCATTGGCTCCGTCATGAACATCGTTGTAATGACGGCGGCGCTCTCAAGCCTCAATTCTGGCTTGTACGCCACTGGTCGCGTTTTGAGATCACTAGCCATGGGTGGGTCAGCGCCAAAAATGTTTAAGCGTATGAGCACCCAAGGGGTACCTTATATGGGGATCTTGGTCACCATGGGGATCAACGTATTTGGCGTAGTATTGAATTTTCTGATCCCATCTCAGTTATTTGAACTCTTGCTCAACCTGGTGTCGCTCGGAATTCTTTCCACCTGGGCATTCATTGTCCTGTCTCAGATAAATTATCGTCGTGCGGTGAAGAGAGGTGAGGTCGAGATGGTCTCATTTAAAATGCCTGGCGCACCGTTTACCTCTTGGCTGACGCTTGGTTTCCTGCTTGTTGTATTGATTCTTTTGGGTTTCGATTACCCAAATGGAACTTATACTGTTCTTTCCATACCGTTAGTAGCAGGAGCATTGATGCTGGGCTGGTCGAAGTCTGTCCGTTCCAGAGCGAAGGGCTTCGAAGAATTTGAGCGCAATTCCAGCCAGGTAGGGGTATAGCTTAACAGCGATGAGAGGGCCCGTTATGGCGACCCTCTCATCGTCATGTGTTGAACCATTGTGCCAATACAGCTAATATGAGTGTATTAAAAATTCAAGGTAAGCTTTATGAGCACCCGTTCCGACCTTTTAAGCACTGCTGAGTTATTACTACGCACCAAAGGTTACGCTGCATTTAGTTATGCCGATTTAGCGGATGAAATTGGTATAAAAAAGGCGAGCATTCATCACCATTTCCCTACAAAAGAAGGGCTCGGGATTGCCGTCATTGAAAGCTATCTTTTTAGATTTACCAAAAACCTAGAGTCAATCAACGAAGAAAGTTCCGATATAGTCTTGCGATTGAAAGAGTTTTCGGCATTGTTTATCGATAGCTCAAAAAACGGAATGTTACCTCTTTGTGGCGCGCTTGCCGCTGAACTATCTGCTCTGCCAGACAGCCTAAAAGAGTTGACCAAAAAATTCTTCGAAATACATATTGAATGGTTAGAAAGTAACCTGGCAATAGGTCAATCCGAGAAGATTATAAAAGCAGATCTTAATCCAAAAGAGATTTCAAGAGCGATTTTAAGCTTGCTAGAAGGTAGCAGTTTTGTTTCTTGGGCGCTCAACGATAAAGTGGTTGATCAGTCTGGGTTTGATTTGATTTTGCAAAATATTATCGTATCGTAACTTACCCTTAGAACATATTTTCACCATCCGGCTCGCAGACGTCTCTTCAAGTTATTGTTTCTGCCCATCTTTTCTGGTGGGCTTCACCTCGTTATCCCCTCAGATGCGCTAAAGATATCCTCTCCTAAGCGGTATTTCTCTGCTTGAACACAAAATTCTAGGTGCGCTGCCTGTTCGGTAGCTGCCTCCGTCTGTCCGTTCGGACAAGCGGTGTTTCGCTGTGCGCTACGTTTAATGAGGCTTGAGGGCCGGTTGCGTCATTAGCTTCTTGAGTGGTTCATCCGATTTCACAAAATCCTATTGCAAGCCATCCTACCAGTTGGTAGAGTTCTTTCGTCGAACATCAACCCACGCGCAAAAATGCATTCCACAGAGGACTTACCAAATGACGAATAACCTGAATGGTATTGACGTAGCCGCCCTGCAGCAGTTTGCACAAGGTGTTGCTGAGGATGCGACCAAGCGTCACGCGAGCTTTAACGTCAAGACCGAGTGGAAAGGCCAGACTCGCTCTGTGGCGAAAGTCAGCCGCTACAGCCTTGCCGGTGAAACCTATTCGCGTGATTTCGAGATCGTCGCCGATGAGCCGAATGAACTGCTGGGCCAGAACTCGGCGCCGAACCCTCAAGAACTCCTGATGGCGGCGCTCAACGCCTGTATGTCGGTTGGCTATGCTGCCAACGCGGCCATGATGGGCATCAAGATCCACAGCTTGGAAATCGAGACGGACGGTACCCTCGATCTGCGTGGTTTCCTGGGCCTCGACGAGAGCGTTAACCCAGGCTACGACGAAGTGAGCTTCGTAGTTCGCCTGCACACTGACGCGCCCCGTGAGCGCGTGGAAGAACTGCATAAGAATGTGCTCAAGACTTCGGTCAACTACGCCAACTTCTCGAAAGCCATCCGCATGGTGCCAACCCTCGAGGTTCGTGAGGACTGATTTTCCTCGGGTTTGAGTCTTTCCAAACCCTAAGAGCGCCAGTAGACGAATGATCTCTGGCGCTACAACTTTCGAAAACTTAGCTACTTGGAGTATGAAATGAACGATTTTTTCAAAGGTAAGAAACTGCTTGTTGTCGGTGGTACCAGTGGTATGGGTCTGGAAACTGCCCGCATGGTGCTCAAAGCCGGCGGTAGTGTGGTGTTGACAGGCAGCAAACAAGACAAGGCAGAGGCCGTCCGTAGTGAGCTGAGCGCGTTTGGCCCGGTGTCCGTGATTGTTGCAAACCTCATGACTGAAGAGGGCATGAATTTCGTTCGCAACGAAATCAATGCCAACCATAGCGATATCAGTCTGATGGTTAACTCCGCTGGCATTTTCATTCCCAAAGCCTTCACCGAGCACGACGAAGCTGAGTACGACATGTACCTGTCTCTCAACCGTGCGACGTTCTTCATCACCCAGGCAGTAGTCAAGAACATGCTCGCCGCCAAGCGCGAAGGCTCAATTGTCAACGTCGGCTCCATTGGTGCACAGGCCGCCTTGGCAGGTTCGCCGGCCTCCGCCTACTCCATGGCGAAGGCAGGTCTGCATGCGCTGACACGCAACCTGGCAATTGAATTGGCTCACTCGGGTATCCGCGTCAACGCCGTTTCGCCAGGGATCGTTCACACCTCGATCTATGAAGGGTTCATGGACAAAGAGGCGATCCCAGAAGCGATGAAGTCGCTGAACGATTTCCACCCACTGGGGAGAGTCGGTGTTCCGGAAGATGTGGCCAACACCATCGTGTTCCTGCTCTCGGACAAGACGTCGTGGGTGACCGGAGCAATCTGGGACGTTGATGCTGGAATTATGGCCGTTCGTGCCTGATTTCAGATATCGCTATCTGATGGAGGTCGTCTAAGGCGACTTCCATTCCATCACCAAAAGTGCTGGGAGGTGCAATGGCTCGAACGTTCATTCAAGGCCATTCGACTGGCCCAGCTGGCAACTGCTTGCCAGCTCTTGGTGTAGGGCGGCTGAAGCCCAGCCGCAGGAGTATTCAATGTCGATTTCGACAAGAGCAGCACTGTTAAAAGTCGCGGAAAGCCAGATGAGGTCTAAAGGCTACTCAGCATTTAGTTACGCTGATCTTGCCGCGACGATAGGTATTAGAAAAGCCAGTATTCATCATCACTTCCCAACCAAAGAGTGTCTTGGTCAAGAGTTGATCAAGGATTCTATCAATCGCTTCGACGCGACCATGAGGTCAATTGAGGAAGATGATCAGGATCCGATGAAGCGGCTTCAAGCGTTTTCGCGCCTTTTCGTCATCAGTGCGAATGAAGGGCTTCTTCCTTTGTGTGGCGCACTGGCTGCAGAAATGGCAGCACTGCCTTTATCGCTTCAAGTTCTTACTAGAGCCTTTTTTGAGACCCAGCTGGACTGGCTTGAAAGAACTATTAGTGAGGCTGCTATTCAGAAAGGTTGGTTATTGGCCAAACCCGCTAAATCCTATGCATTTATGCTGTTAAGCACATTAGAAGGTGCGAGCTTCATTGACTGGACATTGGGTAGATCAGCAGATCCATTAGCTGGATTCGACTATTTACTCGATTCGTTAGAGCGGTCGGCCGTTAAATCGTGTCGTGAGATAAAACATCCCATCGACCATCAAACGAGTTGTGTTTAAACATTCGATTTTAGTCCTCGCTCAATCAGCAGCGCCGTTTTTAATTTCCTTCAATACAGAGTGATTTATGAGCAGTGTATCGAAAAAATTTTCAGTGGATATTTGGTCAGATTACGTCTGTCCTTGGTGCTGGGTTGCCAAGCGTCGTTTCGAAAAAGCGCTTGAAAGCTTCCCTTACAAGGATAATGTTCAAGTCAATGTAAGAGCGTATCGGCTTGCCCCGAACCACGTTGCAGAGCCTATGGTAGGAGCCCTCAAACGTAAACTGGGTAGTCCAGCCGCTGCCGTAAGCATGATGAGTACGGTGAAGCAATATGGCCAAGCTTCAGGGCTTGATTACCGGTTTGAAACCATGCTGTTTGGCGATACTGCGGATGCTCACGTACTCGTCAAAGCGGTTGAAGATGAAGTGTTGAAAAAGAACTTGGTGGAAGCGCTCTATGAGCAAAGTACCACTCAAGGTAAATCGCTATTCGATCGGAGTAGTTTAGAGTCGATTGCAAAGTCTGTAGGGGTATCTGACGAGTCTATTCGGGTTGCCTGGTCATCCATGGAATTACGCCATCAGATGCAGGAAGACGAGCGCACAGCTGCCCAGTTCGGATCAGGCGTGCCGTTTTTTGTGTTTAACAATGCATTTTCTATGTCAGGTGCTCAAGCTCCAGAGGACTTTCTTCAAGCATTGAATCAAATGTATTTGGAATCAAATGGCGCGGATGAGTCGTTCAGCGGTCAAGTCTGCGGTATGGATGGATGTAATTAATGCTGTTGAGACTGCGCGGTACCTGTGGGTGCCGCAATCTCTAGATTTGGAGTGGCGTTATGGGTGAGGTGCAAATGAATCGTATCGTAGACTTGAAAGCAGAACAGTTCGCCCGATTCATTGCAAAAGGAAGTAGCGTCGTTCTGTTTTCGGCGTCTTGGTGCAAGCCATGTCAGGAAATGAAGCCGGTATTTCATGACCTGGCAGACAAGCTGCATTCTCGCGCCGCATTCGGAAGGATTGATGTGGCTGTTTCGCCGACGATCTCCCAAATGTATGGCATCCGGTCAGTGCCATCCTTGGCGATTTTTCACGAAGGGCGGTTACGCTTGGTTCTGGCCGGCTCTCGATCGGTTGCCGCGTTGAAGAAGGCAATCGTCGCTGAGTTGAGAGACGCGCTTTAGTCGAGGCTTTCCCGATCATTAGGAGGGTCGTAGAGCTTCACATGTTTCGGTTTCGCTACGATTTTGCCCTGGTTAGTTATTGATGGGGGAGCGCCGTCTTCATTGAAGGTTTTCGTTAGTAATGCGTTTGTTCTTTTAGAGCTTCTCCAAGGCTATCGCCCGAACCTCGGAAGGAGTTTGCCCATAATGTGCCTTGAAGGCCCTAGCGAAGTGGGCTTGACTGGTAAAACCTTGGCGGTAGGCAACCTCAGAAATATCCAGTCCCCTAACCTGTTCACTATTCAGCAAGCGGTAAGCTCGCTGGAGGCGCTTTTCCATAATGAAGCGATGCGGCTTAGTGTCTTCCAACGCAAACAGCCGTGCAAGATGTCGTGTAGAGACTCCGGTTTGAGCCGCAATTCGCTCGCAGCTCAAGGTCGGATCAGCCAACTGCTCCATGATGCATTGCTTGGCGGCCAACAAATATGAGGCGCTTAGTGCATTGATCCGGCGCTGGCCGACCTGGCCCGCAATTATGTTGCCCAACAACTCTAATGAATCGTCTTGATAATTACCTGCGTCCTGGCTAAGCGGCTGTTCGAAAAAGCCTCGGGTGCGCTCAGCGAGTGTGCGCATCAGCAAGCGTTGCGTGCCGGTGTGAGCGCTGATTTTCAGTGCAGTTTCGAAACGGCTCAAGCAATGACTGGCAAAAACTTCCTGGGGAATGTCGAATATGAACTTATGCATGGGGCCGGAAAACCCGAACAGGTAGGGCTTGTCGGTGCGATACACCATCAGTTCACCGGGTTCCAATAAATGGCAGTTGCCGTTTTGAAAGAAAAACGAAGCACTACCCGTGACAAGAGACACGAAAACGGACGCCTTGGGTACCGCACGAATCATTGAGCCGTCGCGTTCAATTACGTGCTCGTTGCCGACGATATGAGCTACCCGCATGCTTTCCAGGCTCAGATTGTCCTCGCTAGCGGCGAATCCTGTCTCGCTATAGGACGAGCATCTAAGGCCCACCAAGGTAGATGCGTTGTACTGCTCCCAGAAGGCCAGGCGCTGGTCAAGGGGGACGCAATCGGTAGTCGCCCGTCGGGTGTCGAGCAGGGTGCCTGTCTTCATTTTTATTATTCTCGTTGTTTTTGAAAGCGCTCAGG
Organism: Pseudomonas sp. GM48; assembly: GCF_000282335.1. GTDB lineage: Bacteria > Pseudomonadota > Gammaproteobacteria > Pseudomonadales > Pseudomonadaceae > Aquipseudomonas. The sequence continues at coordinate 7,915 of NZ_AKJM01000116.1, read as the reverse complement.
TAAGCAAGGCAAATCACGAGGCTTTCAGAGGCCCAATTAACCTCTGGGTAATAGCCCATGTCAACTGACTCGCCGGGCCAAATCGATTGTTCTGCCTGCCCAAAAAGCCTCCGTCCGATTCAGGCAACAATGATGTCAGTTGTGGTCAAACCGACTTGAATTTCTCGCATTAAAGTGGTCGCACTCTCCCAACAATCAGAGGCCGACCATGCCCGAATTAGCCAGCACCGAATTTTGGAAAGACCTGCAGCCTATTGCAAATTGCTTAATGCCTGACGCTAAACCTGAGGTCTATCTTCCCAACGCGGCCAGCGATGACTTGCGACTCTACGTGCCTTTCACTGAAACCGTTTCTTCACGACCTTTGTGGATTTCCCCAAGTGAAAACCGCTGGTGCGATATTTTGATGTCCAGCCGCGCTGGTCTGGTCAATAGGCACTATCACCCTCATGAAGTTTTCGCTTACACCCTCTCTGGCAAATGGGGCTACCTGGAGCACGATTGGACGGCGACCGCAGGGGACTTTGTTTATGAAACACCGGGCGAAGGTCACACCTTGGTCGCCTATGAACACGAAGAGCCGATGCGAGTGTTTTTCATTGTTAAGGGCCCATTGATTTGGCTAGACGAGCAGGGTGAGTCAACGGGCTACTTCGACGTGCACTCCTATATCGCCATGTGCCGTGAGCATTATGAAAAAGTTGGCTTGGGTGCGGACGCTGTGGATCGCCTATTTCGCTGAACTTGCTCTACGGAGATTAACTATGGCTGACAATAATAATAAAGCCGGTTACGAAAACACGTTGCTCTGTGTGCTTTTCCTTACGTTTGGCTTTGTGTTTTTTGATCGTTTGGCTCTGTCCTTTCTGTTTCCGTACATGTCCGCTGAGCTACATCTGAGTAACAGTCACCTAGGCATGCTGTCGTCTATATTGGCACTTGCCTGGGCGCTTTCAGGGGCGTTAGTCGGCGCGTGGTCAGACCGCCGAGGGATCAGGAAGCCCCTTTTGATCATTGCGGTTATCTTATTTTCCTTGTGTTCGGCGCTTTCCGGGCTGGTCACAGGGTTTCTTAGCTTGCTGTTGTTTCGTGGGATCATGGGCTTGGCCGAGGGGCCAATTTTGCCTTTGTCTCAGTCTATGATGGTGGAGGCTTCATCACCCCATCGGCGTGGCCTCAATATGGGATTGTTGCAGGGGTCGGCGGCGGGCTTACTTGGTGCAGTGATCGGGCCGCCAGTATTGATTCATTTGGCTGACGCTTATGGTTGGCGACACGCTTTCATCGTTTCATTGCTGCCGGGTCTGTTGATTGCTTGGCTTATCTGGCGCTACGTGCGTCGAGATGATCAGAGTAGTACGCCAATTATCCGAGATGACGCGTCCAGAAATCGCTTGGCATTGCTCAAAAGCCGCAACATTGTGCTGTGCACCTTAATCAGTTGTGTGTTTCTGACTTGGTTCGTCATCCTTATATCTTTTACTCCAACTTTTCTGGTCTCCGTTCGCGGATACACCCCGCCCAATATGAGCACCATCATGAGCTGTCTCGGCGCAGCGTGGGTGCTCTGGGGGTTTGTAGTGCCCGCCATCTCCGACCGTATCGGCCGACGTCCGACCCTGGTGATTTTCTCTTTGATTGCGGCGTGCTGCCCAATGGCGCTGCTATTTGCTCCGTCTCCGCTAATTCTCGGAGTATTGATGGTGCTGACTTTCACCGGACTGGGATGCTTCACGCTTTTTATGTCGACCATCCCGGCCGAAACGGTACCCAGAGAAGTGATGGCTACAGCTTTGGGTATGATCATGGGTGTTGGTGAACTGATCGGTGGATTTGTAGCACCGACGGTAGCTGGCTTTGCCGCTGACCGCTTTGGATTGTCCATCGTGATGTGGATGTCTAGTAGTGGTGCCTTGCTGGCGGCGCTCTTGTCGCTCTTTCTCAAGGAAACCGCTCCTACGGTAATTCGGTGTCAGACGTCGCCAGTTCATGCGGCTGAAGGAAGCCAGTTATGAACGTGCTTCCTCGCATGCCGCATTGCGGATGCGCGTCGGCCGGAGCGGTAGCGAGGGGGCGATCAATTCTTATCTAGCGTGTATCTGAACCTGGTGCGATAGCCATCTATTGCGGCGCTGAAACATTCCAACGAACTGGGTGTTAATAAAATCTTGGAGGGCAGGAGTGTTGGTAACACTTTTTGCCTGCCACGTCCCGTCGTTAGTCCAGCGTCTAAAAGTTGCTCATTACAAAAATAAAAAAGAGTATTTGATCATGAACTATCTAATACGTTTAGGTGCTTTGCTCTCGGTCGCATTTTTTTCACAAGCATGGGCGCAAAGTGATAAAGGCCCGCTTGTAGATCTTGGCGAGCAAATGGCTAGTTACGGCATTCACCCCCATGTGCAATTCTGGAGCTTGTCGATGAAGAATCTTGACACTGGCCCTAGGCATAATAGTTTTGGTAACAGTGGTGATCTATACGTGGGGGCGGACGTCGACCTCGCGACCCTAGCAGATATAGATGACGCGGCGTTTCATTTCGAAGAGACATTGTTCATTCTCGACAATGGCACAGGGCAGCCTACTTCGCGTAACTGGCAAGGCGCAGCAGGCACTTACTTTGCTGGCGCCCCTCTTCACAATGACATCGCCGCTAATCAATTGAGCCTGATGACCTTTGAGAAAAAATGGTTTGATGGCCAGCTCGATCTGCACTTGGGGCGCACCAACGCCCGACGCTACTTTTACATTTATAATTGTGAAACCGTGGTTACCTGCACTGACCCAATCCTAGACGCCTCCACCGGTATGCTGCCACCTCCCTTTGGTGCTTGGGGTGGTTACCTGAAGTATCAAGTGAATCCCAGTCTATATGTGCACGCCGGTGCGTTTGAATCTAATCCTGTGGACTATTTGAAAAAGCGAAAAGGCTTGGACTTCAGCACCGATGACGCCAGTGGTACCAGCTTTCTGGTGGGAATAGGCAGTAAACCTGGCGACGACAACACGCAATACGAACTCAATGCTTACTTCAACTCTTCAAAACAGATAGATCCATTGACCGGCGCTAGCGACCATGGCACTGCCGGTGCCTTCTTCAAATTTCGGCAAACCCTATGGCGCGCTGACGGACAAGGCCTACAAATGTTCGGTTCAATTTCAGCAGCTGCGGATAACAAGCAACCCTTCAGCCATTTTGCAGAAGCTGGTTTAACCTATCTAGCGCCTTTCAATCGACAGCAGGACAAGCTGAATTTCAAAACCAGCTACATGCAAGTTAATCCTCATCAGTTGGAATTCCAACAACGAGAGCGTACAGCCAACTTTGGCGATCCCCGCTTGGGTGATAAAAATATCTACGCACTGGAAGCCAATGGCCATTTTGCGTTGAGCCGCAACCTGGCGATCGAGCCGAGCATTCAATACCTGATTAACCCTGACAATTACTATAACCCTAGCGCCAGAGAACTGAGCAGCAATGGCTTCGTTGTAGGTCTACAAGTGATGCTTGATGTGGGTTCAATGCTAGGTCTCTAAGACGTCTTTTAAATCAATACGTCCCACTTATTGCAGCAGTTTTTTCTTGGAATCCGACAAGTTCCTCCACCGTGAAACTAACTTTTTGAGGGTTGTAATGACTACCTTTACCTGCGATTTATTTAAAGAAAAAGTTGTACTCGTCAGCGGCGGTACCTCGGGCATTGGCCAGTCAACGGCTGAATTTTTCGCCCGCCACGGCGCTAAGGTCGTTGCTATAGGTCTTGGCGCACATGAAACCAAAGTCGCTCCTGGGGTCGATCTCGATCTTCGAGAAGTCAACGTTACCGACGATGAGGCGCTCAAAAAAGTCATCGGGAGCCTTGATCGTCTCGATATTTTGGTGCCCGCTGCGGGAGGCACCATGGGAGACAAAGAGGTCGAGTGGGAAGCCTTCAACCAAGTGTTATCAGTACAGCTGCAAGCCGTATATAGGCTCATTAACCTGTCATATCCCTTGTTGGCAAAGCAAGGCGGATCCATTATCAATATTGCTTCAATGTTCTCTTTTTTTGGCGGGGGCAAGCTTGTCGCATATGCGGCAGCAAAAGGGGGGATTGTTCAGCTTACCAAGTCTCTCGCTGAGGCCTACGCACCTGATAATATTCGTGTAAATGCGGTTGCTCCGGGCTGGATTGCAACCCCCTTGTTAGAAAAAATCGATGACCAGGCCAAGAGGGATAGATTGCTGTCTCGTACTCCGATGAAACGATTTGGCACTGCCGAAGAAGTTTCCAAAGCAATTGCATTCCTGGCTTCTGATGCAGCATCTTTCATAAGTGGAGTTGTTCTTCCAGTTGATGGTGGCTACCTGACGACTGCAATTTAAACAAACTGGCGGGGCTTCACAGACTCGAAATCGTGGCCACTGAATTTATTTCCAGTGGACACGATTTCCTAAGGTGATGGTATGTGGAGTTTCTTGCGCTTGCTGTTGTTGTGTCCAGTAACGATATTACTATGTCCCGGCCCACTCACTAGGCTAGTAAATTTTTGACATAGCCCCGGGTGTTTTTCTGGCATTGAGTCTTTTTCAACCTGCCGTCTATTCAGGCTTGCTACGATTTTTATCTGGCCAGTTGTTGATCGGATGAGCTCGATCTTCGTTAAATATTTCCGTTAGTAGTGCGTTTGCCCGTTTGTAGGCATCGTACTTAAACTCAGAATCGTCTGGTGACTGTGCAGCCATTTCTTCCAACATTTCAAGATTGAGACGTCGAAACCGATCAGCTCTTTCACGAGCCTCGTATCGTCCGATGCCCATATGCACTAGCGCCGTTCGCCCTAAAGAAAGCGCACTTTCGAAGGTTTCCCGTTCGACTGCATTCACACCCATTTGCCGTAGGGTGATTATGTGCTCCATGTCGCGTGCACGCACCACAAGCTTAAGCGCTGGAAAGTGTTCTTGAGCCAGTCTGGTCAGCTTTAAGTTGTCTTCCTTATCGTCTATCGCGTTGATCAACACAACCGCTTGGGCCGCGCCGGCAGCTTCCAGCAAGTCAAGGCGCGTGGCGTCTCCATAGAAAACCTTCACCCCGAATTTTCGCAGCGTCTCAATATGGTCGGGGTCGTGATCTAGTACCACCACTTTGATTCCGCATGACATTAAGAGCCGACCGGCGACCTGACCGAAACGGCCAAATCCCGCGATGATTACCAGCGGATCCTGCTGGTCGATAATGTCTGGCTCCTGGTTGTCTTTTTTGGCAGCGGACTCCAACCTGTCTAGCAGCAGGATAAGCAAAGGCGTTATGCACATGGATAGCGCAACAGCCAACGTCAGGCTTTTCCCCCATTGATCGGTCAGTATTCCGGCAATCGTCGCTGCGCCGAAAACAACAAAAGCAAACTCGCTTCCTTGGCCTAAAAATACTGCCTGCCATGAGCGCTGACCGGCAGGTACGTTTAAAAATCGGCCCATGGTCTTGATCACCAAAAGCTTGATCAGCATGAAACCTGCAGTCAGGGTTATGACCTTCAATGGTGTGTTGATTAGGGTGCCGAAATCAATCGACATGCCGACGCCGATGAAGAACAGACCTAGGAGGAGGCCTTTGAACGGTTCAATATCGCTTTCCAAGGCGTGACGGTATTCTGAGCTGGCTAACAACACTCCTGCGAGGAATGCGCCCATAGCCATCGACAAGCCTGCTTCCTCCAAGAGAAAACCGAATCCGAATACCAAAAAAAGTGCCACGGCACTGAAAATTTCACGTAAGCCCGATCGTGCAACAAAGCGCAGTACGGGACGGGACACATACTGGCCCAGTACCACGACGACTCCAATAGCTGCAACGATTTTGGCAATCGATAGCATCAGGGCTGCGCCGGAAGGGGTACCACTATTGGAAGCCAACAGCGGAATCATGGCGACCAAGGGGATGGCGGCGATGTCCTGAAACAGCAGCACGGCAAAGCTGCTACGCCCAACGGCGGTTGGGGTCATGTTGCGCTCGTTCATCGCCTGCATAGCGATAGCCGTGGACGAAAGGCTTAGTGTCAGCCCCACCAGCAGAGCTGCTGTCCAGTTCAATCCAAGCACTGCGCAGAATGCAGCGATAGCCGCACCACAAGCGACCATCTGAAGCGAGCCGCCACCGAACACCATTCTGCGCATGGCCCATAGCCGTTTGGGATCGAGTTCAAGTCCGATGATGAATAGCATCAAGACGACGCCGATTTCAGCGAACTCGAGAATGGTCTTGACGTCTGTAACGAGCTTCAGCCCCCATGGGCCGATGAGACAACCGGCAAGCAAATAGCCTAATACCGGGCCGAGTCCTATCCGGACGGCGATAGGGACTATCAAGGCAGCTGAGCCCAAGTAAATGAGCATTTCAATCAGACTATGAGTCTCCATATCAATCTTCCTTCCAGGAGGCCAAGCGCGCGTAATAGTGCTCGATTTGTGAGTGTAGGGAGTCGGGTGCCGCTGCATACGCGCCGTGCACCACGACCGGGTTCAGCCAGCGCATGTTGCAATAGATTGCTGTTGCGTGGAGGGGTTGAGCCAACACCGAGAAACCTGGGTGGTCGCCTATTTGGAAATGATCGTGCTCGCCACCCGTCGTGACGGCCCACAGCAGACTCTTATCTTTGAGGGCGACAGAGCCTTTGCCGTATGCCCAACCGTGAGTGAATACTTTATCGATCCATAATTTCAAAAGGGGCGGGGAGCTGTACCAATACATCGGATGTTGCAAGACGAGAAGCTGGGCCTGTTCGACTGCACGCTGTTCAGCCTCAATGTCGATATCGAAGTCTGGATAAAGGTCGTACAGGGAGCGAATGACCACCTCCGTATTGCTGGACGCTCGTTTGAGCATTTCTTGATTGACCAGCGATTTTTCGGGGTAGGGGTGGGCGTAAATGATGAGAATCATTGATGACCTCCATGATGTCCATTAGTACGAAAGCATTCACATAACGGCTTGTTTCATTCAAATATATTGAGGACGATTGATGTCTTTTTGAATGAAAAAACCCTTCATGGAGATGTGCTCCAAGTCTCGAAAGACCAGGTGCGCCAATCCAGGAAGGGCTTAATTATCAGGGCAGCGTTTTATCCGCCGGCTTGCAGTTTAAGCACCTTTTCAGCAGTGATTTGCTCTCCGGCAATTCCCCAGCTACCGCTTTTGACTTCCTCAAAAAGAACCCAGGTGAGGGGGCGCATATTTTCACCTTCAACTGAGACCATGGCCTCGGTAACTTTATGAATCGCCTCGGCTTTTTGCTCTTCCGTGAAAACGCCTTCGATACCTTTAATGATGACTAATGGCATAGTGTGCTCCATTTCAATGAGGGCTATAGGTCAGTGTCGAAGACGCCCATATCTTCGTGACTTTGGGTAAGCGGATTGCAAGAACAGCTTTTCACATACACCTGGACATGACAGGCAGGTCTGTATTACGAGGGTCATCCAACGTAGAGCTGAACGTAAGGTGTTTGACTTAACTATTTACGCTTCAGCCCAAGCAGCTTGGACAGGTACATAATTTAGGTACACAAACTACCTAGATGAAGCCACCGCATCTGAGCCGATACCACCGACCCGGATTCTGGTTTCATTGGAAGCTACTTGATTTCTACCCATGCGATCCGAACCATCAGCGGCCAGGCCTTTTGCCCCAACATGGTCGGCACCATCAGCAGCTAGGTCTTTTGCTCCGACATGATCGGAACCGTCAGCGGCTACACGTTTTGCTCCGACGTGGTCGGCACCATCGGAGGCTACGCTTTTGGCTCCGACGTGGTCGGCACCGTCAGCAGCTACGCTTTTGACTCCGACATGGTCGGCACCATCGGCGGCTACGCTTTTTGCCCCGACATGGTCGGCACCATCGGCGGCTACGCTTTTTGCCCCGACGTGGTCGGCACC
>NZ_AKJM01000115.1 GCF_000282335.1 Pseudomonas sp. GM48 | reverse complement strand
CGTACCGCGAACTCTGATTTTACGACTGCTGCGCAGCCGGACGCAGGCTACGCCAGCTGCTACAGGATTGGCATTAGCCGCAGAGGCCCTTTCTGCATTTCAGGAACAGGCGTTTCAATGGTTTTTTTCACTCGCTCGATCGCCTTGCTGCTGGCGTTGGTGCTGACCGCCGGATGCGAAAGGCACGACGCACCGCCGCTGGATCAGCAACTCTACATCTGGCAGCGGCAGTGGACGCAGGCCCACGACGCCGCCCTCAGGGACAGCCGCGCCGATTTTTCGACGTTGCGGGTGCTGGCCTTGCAGGCCTTCCCCAATGCCGGCTGGAGCCGTGCCCGAATTGATCCGGTATTGCTCAGGCGCGATGGCCGGCCGGTGATTGCGGTGGTTCGCCTGGATGGGCAGCTAAAGGCACTCGATCAGGAGGAAGTCACAGCGCAGATCCGCCAGGTAATCAGCGATTGGCAGGAACAAGGCTTGAACCTTGTTGGCGTGGAAATCGACCACGACGCCGGTAACGCCCGGCTACCGGCGTATCGCCAGTTTCTGGCGCAATTGCGCGTAGCGTTGCCGGCTTCGCTGCCGCTGAGCATCACCGCGCTGCCGTCCTGGCTCGACAGTCGCGAACTGCCGGCGCTGTTATCCACAGTCGACAGCAGCGTGCTGCAGGTGCACGCGGTGAGCGATCCGCGTCGCGGTTTGTTTGATGCCGATCAGGCCCGGCAATGGGCGAAGGCCTGGAGCCGTATCACGACGAGACCGTTCTATCTGGCGCTGCCGGCCTATGGCGTGGCACTGCTGTCGTCGGTAGACGGCGCACCGGTTGTGGAAAGCGAAGTGACGCTGGAGCGCGAAGGCCTGCGTCGGGAATTACTCGCCGATCCGCAGTCACTGCGCACCCTCGGCACCGAACTGCGTGCCGATCCACCGAAACATCTGGCGGGCCTGATCTGGTTTCGCCTGCCATTGGCCAACGACCGCCGGGCCTGGAGCCTGACCACCTTGCGCGCCGTGGCGCGTGCCGATGTCCTCGACAGTCAGTTGACGCTGCAACTCTCGGCCGAAAATGGCCTCTATGACATCGGCCTCAGCAACCAGGGCAACCTCGACAGCGCCTGGCCCGAACGCCTGACACTCGCAGTCAGCGACTGTGAAGGGGCCGATGCCTTGGCCGGTTACGCGTTGCAACAGCGTCCGGATCTGCTTACCTTCACCCGCCTGCGCGATGGCCGAATTCCGGCCGGCGGACAGCGTGCCATCGGTTGGGCTCGCTGCGCACACATTGATCAAGGAGGTTCGAATGTTCACCCGTAACTGGCCGCGTCATTTGCTTTGCCTGAGCCTCAGCCTGCCGCTGGGCTCGGCGCTGGCCTGCGGCCCGGACTTCCCCATGCGCCTGCTGGATAACCGTGGCCAGTCGCTGGCGGAACTGCCCGAAGGCAACTTCAGCTTTGAAATCAGCCGCCTCGGCCACGCCATCAACGGCTTGAAGAACGTCACTGCTGGCGCCAACTACAGCGATGAACCTGACCTTGTAGCGCAACGGGATCAGGCCGAGCAGGCAGGACTGTCTGCTGAGCAACAAGTGTTGGTGAAACACCTGCGCAGCCTGACGGATGTCCATCAGGTTGAAACCGAAGGAGCGCAACTGCCATCGGAGCTCAGGTTGTACCTGGCGGGCGCCGTGGCATTTGGTGCGGGTGATCCTGCCTTGGCCGCCGGGTATTTCAAGAAAGTGCTGGCCTTGCCCGCCGAGCAACGGGCCTCGCGCAGCACCTGGGCGGCATACTCGCTGGGGCGCGCGTTGTTCGCCATGAGCACCGAAGCCGATGCGGCTCCAGATCTGCTCAAACAATCCGCAAAGGCCTTTGAGCAAACCCGGCAACTGAGCATCGACGGCTTCAGCGATCCGCTGGAACTGGGTGTCGCCAGCCTCGGTGAAGAAGCCCGGGTGGCGCGCATCGCCGGCGACTGGAACCGTGCCATCGAGCTGTACGCCACGCAAAATCTGCACGGCTCCGCGGTGGGCTACGAATCGCTGAAGCTGTTGATGGCAGACTTGATGGCGCTGCCGGAGGATCAAGTGGCCGAGTTGCTAAAGGGCCAGCCCGTGCAGCAGTTGGTGACTGCATCGCTGATCAGCCGGTTGGGTTGGTCGTTCGGTGATCAACCCGCCAACGAACAGAAAATGATCAAGCTGTTGCAAAACAGCACTCGCGGCAGTCTCGAAAACGCCGACCGCCTGGCGGCGATGAATTATCAACAGGGCGATTACGCCAGCGCCAAGGCTTTCCTCGAACATGCCGGCGATGGCGGGTTGGCCTGGTGGTTGCGGGCAAAACTGGCGGTGCGTGACGGCGATAAGAGTGCGGCCGCCGCAGCCTATGCCAAAGCGGCCCAGGCCTTCCCGCAGAATGAATCCTGGGGCGAGCGACGGACCCCGGACTTCGATTACGAAACACTTCAGCCCAAATGCCGGGTCGAGGGTGAAAGTGCGATCCTGGCCCTGCAACGCGGGGACTACCTGCAGGCCTTCGATCAGTTGTATCGCAGCAAAGGCATTTACTGGTTCGACGCCGCCACCGTCGCCGAGCGCGTATTGACCCTCGAAGAACTCAAGCATTACGTCGACACACAAGTGCCCGCTCCGCCGCCGCTCAGCCAACAGGAACGCGACAATTACGTGCCCCTGCCGGTGGCGGCGAGCCTGCGCAATCTGCTGGGCCGGCGTTTGTTGCGCGAAGGTCATTACGAGCAAGCGCCGGCGTACTTCGATAATGACGGCTTGCGGCACAAGGCCAGGTTGTATGGCGAGCAACGTCTGGCGGCTGATTCTGCCTGGTGGCCGACCCGTCGCGCCGCTGCGCTGTTCAATGCGGCCTGGACGGCGCGCGAGTGGGGCATGGACATTCTGGGCTATGAAACGGCGCCGGATTACGCCACGTTCGGCGGTAACTTCGTTCTCGAAAACGCCGAACTCAAAGTCGGTCCATTGGTGGCCGAGGATGAAGTGAAGCGCCAGCAGACCAGCGCTGCCCAACCTGATCAGCGTTACCACTATCGCTTCGTGGCCACGGCGTTGGCGAGCAAGGCCGCGGATAACTTGCCTCACACCAGCCAGGCGTTTGCAGCGGTGCTGTGCGAAGCGTCGGGGTGGAACAGCAGCCTTGAGGAGCAACGTGCGATTTATCAGCGCTATGTCAAAGAAGGGCCTTACGTGGAATGGGCCGCCGATTTCGGCCACCAATGCCCGTATCCCGACTTCGAGAACGCCGACAAACGCTACGTGACTCAAGTCACCGACGCTGCGCGTTCGGCCTTGCGGCCGTACAAGACACTGTTACAGGTCGGTGGCGTACTGGCGGTCGCGGCAGCCGCGCTGTTGTTGTTCAATCGCCGCCGCAAGGCGCAGTAAGGTTCAAGCCTGTTGCACGAAGGTCAGCCGTACGGCGAAACCGATCAACAGGCTACCGAACAACCATTGCTGCAAGCGCTGGGCAGAGGGGCTGCGTTGCAGCCACCGGCCGAGTGCCGCGCCGACCAAGGCGTAAGCGCTGTCGAACAGCAAACCGACGCCGACCAGCACCACGCCCAAGGTCACAAATTGCCCGAGCACTGGCCCGGCCTGTGGATTGATGAATTGCGGCAGCAGCACCGAGCAGAACAACAGTGCCTTGGGGTTGAGCAGGTTGGTCAGCAGTCCGCGCCGGATGGCTGCGCCCCAGCGCGGTTTTTCGCCGGTTGTGTCGGTGCTGGTCAAGCTCGGCAGCATCGTGGTTCGCAGGCACTGAATACCGATCCACAGCAGATACGCGGCGCCTGCCAGGCGCACCACGTCGAAGGTCCAGGGCGCAGCCTTGAACAGTGCCGCCAGGCCCAGCGCCGCCAATGCCACATGACAACCGCGGGCGATGCCCAGGCCCACTGCCGTGGCCAGCGCGGCGCCTTTGCCCTGGCGGGCACCGGTCTGCAACAGCAGGATCATGTCAGGCCCGGGCAAGAGATAGACCACTGCCAATGCCATGAAAAACAGCCAGAGCCCTTGCATGTTGCACTCCCATTCGTTGTCGATTTGGTAGTGCCAGTCTAGGGCTGAAGGGCGGGGCAGGTGCTTGCGTTGTCAGCTTCTATCGGGGTCTGTATTGGCATAATCTGCCACTTTATTTCGCTTTAACCATCGGGATCTGCCAAACCATGAAACTTGACGCCTACGACCGCAAGATTCTCGCGGCACTGCAACGGGACGGTCGCCTGAGCAATGTGCAACTGGCAGACGAGATCGGCCTGTCGGCATCGCCTTGTTTGCGCCGGGTCCGGATGCTTGAAGAGGCGGGGGTTATTCGCGGCTACCAGGCCAATCTGGATCGCGACGAAGTGGGGTTGGGGCTGACGGTGTTTGTCGGGGTCAAGGTCGAGCGTCACAACGACGAACAAGCCGAAGCCTTTCGCCTGGCGGTGACGGCATTGCCCGAGGTGATTTCGGCGTTTCTGGTGTCAGGGGAGTCGGACTTTCTGCTGCAGGTGGTGGTGCCGGATTTGCGTGCCTATGACCGGTTTCTCACCGGGCGTTTGTTGAAGCTGCCGGGTGTGAGCGACATCCGCAGCAACTTTGCGATTCACACCGTGAAGGCGCCGGGGGCGTTGCCGCTGGAGCATTTGCCGCTTTAGACCGAGTCGTCTGCCTTCGCGAGCAAGCCCGCTCCCACATTGGTTTTGTGGCGCACACAAATCAAATGTGGGAGCGGGCTTGCTCGCGAAGGCGATAGATCAGTCACTGCAACTCTTCAAGCCCTACATCTGCGTCGCCATCCCCTCCACATTCATCGCCGCCTGACGCAACGCCTCGGAGCGGGTCGGATGTGGGTGGCAGGTCAGGGCGATGTCTTCGGCCGAGGCGCTGAACTCCATGGCCACGCAGTATTCGCCAATCATTTCACTGACGCTCGGGCCCACCAGATGCACGCCGAGGACCTCGTCCGTGCGCTCATCGGCCAGTACTTTGGCGAAACCTTCGGTTTCGTGGTTGATCTTCGCCCGGCTGTTGGCGGTGAAGGGAAACTTGCCGACCTTGTACGCCCGGCCTTCAGCCTTGAGCTGTTCTTCGGTCTTGCCGACGCTGGCCAGTTCCGGTTTGGTGTAGACCACGCTAGGGATCAGGTCGTAGTTGACCTCGCCAGCCTTGCCGACGATCTGCTCGACGCAGGCCATGGCTTCGTCCTCGGCCTTGTGCGCGAGCATGGGACCCGAGGTCACGTCACCTATCACCCAGACCCCGGCGGCTTCGGTGCGATGCCCCTTGTTGGCGAGCATGCCGCGTTTATCCGTGGTGAGGCCGACGTTTTCCAGGCCCAGGCCCTGTGTATAAGGTCGGCGTCCGATGGCCACCAGCACGTAATCGGCTTCCAGCAACTCGGCAGCACCGCCAGCGGCAGGCTCGATGCTGAGCTGAACGCCATTGGCGGAGCTGGTGGCGCTGGTCACTTTCGAACTCAACCTGAAACTCAAGCCTTGCTTGCTCAGGGAACGTTGCAGGGTTTTGCCGGCTTCGATATCCACGCCAGGGCAGATCCGGTCAAGGAACTCGACCACCGTCACCTGCGCCCCCAGGCGCCGCCATACCGAACCCAGCTCCAGGCCGATCACGCCAGCGCCGATCACCACCAGATGCTTGGGCACCTCGCTCAGCGCCAGGGCACCGGTGGAGTCGAGGATGCGTTTGTTATCGATGTCCACGCCGGGCAGGGGCGTGGGTTCGGAGCCGGTGGCGATGATGATGTCCCTGGCGCTCAGTTCAGTCTTGCCACCGGCGCTATCGGTCACCGTGACTTTGCCCGGTCCGTCGATGTGACCCCAGCCTCTGATCCAGTCGACTTTGTTTTTGCGGAAAAGAAACTCGATGCCCTTGGTCAGCCCGGTAACGCTTTCATCCTTTTGCTTCATCATCTGGGTGAGGTTGAGACTGGGTTTGACTTCGATCCCCAGGTTGGCGAATTCCGCGCCCATGGCTGCGTCGTAAAGTTCGGAGGCATGCAGCAACGCCTTGGATGGCATGCAGCCGACGTTCAGGCAGGTGCCGCCGAGTGTGGCGCGTCCTTCCACGCAGGCTGCTTTCAGACCCAGTTGTCCGGCGCGGATCGCCGCGTTGTAACCGCCGGGTCCACCGCCGAGTATCACGACGTCATAAGTGCTCATGGATGTACTCCTGGATCGAAAGGGGAAGGGATGGGTAAAAGTAGTTCCTGGATAAAATTACGAACGTAATATGTGCGTTCTGCAGCATTTCGGTCAAGGCTTCAGGTACGCGACAGGTTGGGCATCTTTAGATGGCGCGCTTGAATACGGAAATTTCACCATTTTCGTTATATCGTAACGAATTGCCATGTTAGCGAAGACACTCTGGGGTGGTATGCAAGTCGATCTCGATGTTGATGAAGCGCCGTTAGTCGGGTTGCCGCGCTTTCAGCAGGCGGTCATACAAGGGCGGCGGCTGCGCCAGTTCGCCATCGGTGCGGGCATACTCGCGACGGTAGGTGTGCTGCTGGCATCTTTTGCCTGGCTGTTTTCTTCGCAAACACTGTGGCCAGCGTTGCTGCTGAACCTGAGCGCGGCGTCTGTGGTGTTGATGGCGGGTGCGCAATCGGCCGGGTGGGTGGCCCAGTGGCGTGCCCGCGCAATGAATCCCGTGGTGGCGGAGGGCGTTGTCGACGAATCTGTCGCGCCTTTGGGGTGGTATGAACGCTTGCTGGACCGGATCAGCCGGCAATCGCAGCACCTGCTCAGGCAAATAGGCGCGCCGACGCTGTGGCTGGGCGGTTGGGCCGTGTTGGCGCTAGTGGGCGTCGAGCAGGCCTGGAACCTCACGTTGCCCCCGGCAGCGTTGGGCCTGGCAGCCACTGTCGGGGCGGCGTGCTCCTTGCTGTTGGCGTTCGGCCTGTTGGTGATGGAGCGCCATCTGGCCCAGGAAAACCCCGCGCAATGGCCTGAAGCTGCCGCGTTGGCGCAATTGACGCGTGTGGCGATCATCAGCCTGGTACTCGGTGCCTTTTGTCTGTTGTTTGCCGATGAAACGTCGATATGGCCCGTACGCCTGGCGGTATTGATCGGACTGCTGCCGGGGTTGGTGGCAGCAGAACTGTTGCTGCGCGCGGTGTTGTCATTGTTCAGCCCGCGCCGCGAACGACTGGAACCGGAGCTGCTGGCGCGCAGTTTTGTCGCCGACATGCTGCGCTGGCCACCACAGCCATTGCTGGCGCTGCAGCACGAATTGCATAACCGCTTCGGCATCGATTTGCGGCAGATCTGGGCCTTCACCTACATGCGTCGGGCGTTCCTGCCGGTGTTGGCGGTGGTTTCGCTCGTTGGCTGGTCACTGACCGGCATTCACGAAATTGCGCTGCAAGGGCGTGGCATCTACGAACGATTCGGCAAGCCGGTGGAGGTGTTTGGCCCAGGTTTGCATATGGGGTTGCCGTGGCCATTGGGCCGTGTGTTGAGCGTCGAGAATGGCGTGGTTCACGAGTTGGCCACCAGTGTTGGCGAAACCTCGGCCCCCGTTCAGGCCAACCCCGCTGAAGGCCCGGCCCCGGCGATTGCCAATCGCTTGTGGGACGCCAGCCATGTGAACGACAAATCCCAGGTGATCGCCAGCAGTCGAGCTGACAAGCAGAGCTTTCAGATCGTCAACATGGATGTGCGCTTCGTCTATCGCATCGGTCTGAGCGATGAGGCGGCGTTGGCCGCGACCTATAACAGTGCGGATGTGCCGATGTTGATTCGCAGCACCGCCAGCCGAATTCTGGTTCACGACTTCGCCTCACGCACCCTCGACGGTTTGCTGGGCGAGGACAGGGTAGGGCTGGCTGAAGAAATCGGTCGCGCCGTCCAGGCTGACTTGCAAAAACTCGACAGCGGCGTGGAAATTCTCGCCACGGTGGTCGAGGCGATTCACCCTCCGGCCGGTGCAGCCAACGCCTATCACGGTGTGCAAGCGGCGCAGATTGCTGCGCAAGCCTTAATCGCCCGTGAACGCGGCGCCGCTGCCGAGTCCACTAACCAGGCGCAGTTGCAGGCCAGTATCGCCCGCGATCAAGCGACAGCCAGCGCCCGTGAAATCAATGCTGGCGCCCAGGCAGCTGACCTGAAATTCAATGCCGAGCGAAAAGCCTATGCCAGCGCTGGCCAAGCCTTCGTGTTGGAGCAGTATTTCAGTCAGTTGTCCCAGGGTTTGGCCAACGCCAAATTGCTGGTTCTCGATCATCGTCTGGGTGGCAGCAGCAACGCGCCGACCATCGACCTCCGTACTTTCACGCTGCCGGTTGACCCTGCGCCGTCGCGTAAAACCGCTCAGCCAGGAGCTGCCAATTGAGCCAGTCCCATACGCACGATCACGATGACCACAGCGGCCACGATCACGGCCATGGCGGGCATCACCACCACGGCCATCATCATCACCATCATGGCGATCCTCAGGAGGCCGGACCGTTTCCATGGCGCCGTATGGGTTGGGCTGCTTTGTTGGTCGCATTTGCTGTCGCTGCCGCGAGCCTGGTGCAGGTGCGTTCGGGTGAGGCCACGGTGATCACACGCTTCGGCAACCCTTCACGAGTCTTGCTGGAGCCGGGGCTGAGCTGGCGCTGGCCGGCGCCGTTCGAGGCGGCGATCCCGGTGGATCTGCGGCTGCGCACCACCTCCAGCGGTTTGCAGGACGTGGGCACGCGGGACGGATTGCGCATCATCGTTCAGGCCTACGTGGCGTGGCAGGTACAGGGCGATCCGGACAATGTGCAACGCTTCATGCGTGCAGTGCAGAACCAGCCCGATGAAGCAGCGCGGCAGATTCGCACCTTTGTCGGCTCCGCACTGGAGACCACCGCCAGCAGTTTTGATCTGGCGAATTTGGTGAATACCGATGCCAGCCAAGTGCGCATCGCCGATTTCGAGGCCCAACTGCGTAAGCAAATCGATCAGCAGCTACTCACCATTTATGGCGTGCGTGTGGTACAGGTCGGTATCGAACGATTGACGCTGCCATCGGTGACGCTCACCGCGACCGTCGACCGGATGCGTGCCGAGCGTGAAACCATCGCCACTGAACGCACGGCCATCGGCAAGCGTGAAGCTGCACAAATTCGTTCCGCCGCCGAGCGTGATGCGCGAATTGTGCAGGCCGATGCCACCGTGAAAGCGGCGGATATCGAAGCGCAATCGCGGGTCGAAGCGGCGCAGATTTATGGTCGTGCCTACGCGGGATCGCCGCAGCTCTACAACTTGCTGCGCTCGCTCGACACCTTGGGCACGGTAGTGACGCCGGGGACCAAACTGATTCTGCGCACCGATGCTGCACCGTTCCGGGTGTTGGTTGACGGTCCGCCGAGCCTCGAAAACAAGTCCGGATCGCAGCCATGAGTTTAGTTCCACGTGGAACAAATGAGTTGAGCAGTCCCTGGATTCAGGCCGGGCGTTTGGCGTTTATTGCCCTCTACGCGGTGACGGTGTTGGCGGCGTTGGCGTGGGCGTTTTCCAATGTGCGGCAAATTGATCCACAAAATCGCGCAGTCGTTTTGCATTTCGGCGCGTTGGATCGCATTCAGAATGCAGGGTTATTACTGGCCTGGCCGCAACCGTTCGAGCAGGTGATTTTGTTGCCGGCGGCGGATCGGGTGATCGAGCGTCGAGTGGAAGGCCTGTTGCGCAGTGGTGCCGCGATACAGGCGGATCGCGTGGCCAGTTTTGCCGCACCGATCAGCGATGCCCTGGCGGGCTCCGGCTATCTGTTAACGGGGGATGCCGGGGTGGTGCAACTCGATGTGCGGGTTTTCTACAAAGTCACTGAGCCCTATGCGTTCGTGCTTCAGGGCGAACATGTGTTGCCGGCACTGGATCGGCTGGTGACCCGCAGTGCCGTGGCGCTCACGGCCGCACGGGATCTGGACACCATTCTGGTCGCTCGCCCGGAGTTGATTGGTGCCGATAGCCAGGCGGCGGAAAGGCGCGAGCGCTTGCGGGGTGATCTGGTGCAGGGCATTAACCAGCGCTTGGCTGAGCTCACTGCGACAGGGCAGGGTTTGGGGATCGAAGTGGCGCGGGTCGATGTGCAATCGAGTCTGCCCAGTCCTGCGGTCAACGCCTTCAACGCGGTGCTGACGGCCAGCCAGCAAGCCGATAAAGCCGTCGCCAATGCGCGCACCGAAGCCGAGAAGCTGACGCAGACCGCCAACGAGCAAGCCGACCGCACACTGCAGGTGGCTCATGCCCAGGCGAGTGAACGACTGGCCAAAGCGTCTGCTGATACGGCCACGGTGTTGAGCCTGGCCAAGGCTCAGCAGCAAGGTACTGACCCGCAAATGTTGCTGCGCATCTACCGCGAGCGGATGCCGAAAATTCTCGGCCAGGCCGGATCGGTCACGACGGTCGATCCCAAAGACGATTCCCGCCTGATCATTCAGGGAGCTGCACAATGACCGCTCAAACCGCTGCCGCACCGAGCCTGTTGTCGTCGACTGAACAGCGCCGCGCCGCTCGCCAGTTGACCCTGGCCATGCTCGCATTGGGCCTTCTCGCGCTGGGTTTGATCTGGCGTTGGCTGGCGCCGCAGCAGAGTGGCGTCAGTCAGCTGTTGCTGGGTTTTGCCTCATTGCTGGTCGCCGTGCCGGTCATGCGCTCGGCCTGGTACAGCCTGCGTTATCCAAGCCTGCACGGCATCACCGATCAATTGATTGCCCTGGCCATGCTGGGTGCCTGGGCCACCGGGGATCTGCTGACGGCAGCCCTGTTGCCGATCATCATGATCTTCGGTCACGTGCTGGAGGAGCGCAGCGTGATCGGTTCCCAGGAAGCGATTCACGCCCTCGGCAAACTGACCCGCAGCCACGCGCGCAAGGTGCAGGCGGACGGCTCCATCATCGAAGTCGATAACGGCACGCTCAAGGCCGGCGATCTGGTCGAGGTGCGCGCCGGGGATCGGGTGCCGGCGGATGGCCGGGTGTTAGCCGGCCAGGCCAGTCTGGACACCGCCTCCATTACCGGCGAATCGGTGCCGATGGAGGCGGGAGTCGGCATGTCGGTGTTCGGTGGCGCGATCAACCTCGACGGTCTGCTGCGAATCGAAGTGACCCGCACCGGCCATGAATCGACCCTGGGCAAAGTCATCGCCCTGATGCAAAACGCCGAGCGCTCGAAGCCGCCAATCACCCGTCTGCTGGAGCGTTACGCCGGCAGCTACATGGTGTTGGTATTGCTGCTGGCCGCCGTGACCTGGTTCATCACCAACAATGCCCAAGCGATGCTCGCAGTGTTGGTGGCGGCCTGTCCTTGTGCGCTGGTGCTGTCGGCACCGGCCACGGCGATTGCCGGGGTGGCCGTGGCGGCGCGGCACGGGATTTTGATCCGCAGCTCTGCGTTCCTTGAAGAGTTGGCGGACCTGACTTCGCTGGTGGTCGACAAGACCGGGACGCTGACTTTCGGCACCTTGCGCCTGCAATCCATCGACAGTCCGCTGGAGGATCGCAGCCATGTCCTGAAGCTCGCCGCCAGCCTCGGCTCGGCCAGCAGTCACCCGGTCAGCCGTGCGCTCGCGGGGTTGGTGACCCAGGAACATTTCCTGCTGCTTTCTGATATTCATGAACGCCAGGGCCTGGGCGTGGTGGCGATGACCGGGCAGGGCGAAGCTGCGCTCGGCCGGCCGGAGTTGTTTGCGCAACTGGGCATCAGCACAACGGCGGTTCCCGATCACGACGGTCCGATTGCAGGGCTAGCGCTCAACGGCGAGTTTCTTGCCTGGCTGTTGCTGGCCGACAGCGTCAAACCCGAGGCGCAGTTTGCCTTGGGTGAGTTGCGTGAACTGGGTCTGGGTCGTCAGTTGTTGCTCACGGGGGACCGCCATAGCGTCGCACAGACACTCGCCCGGGATGTCGGGATCAGTGACGTTGAAGCGCAAGCCCTGCCCGAAGACAAACTGAACCGCGTGCTCAAGGAAATCGACAGCGGCTTCCGGCCAATGGTGGTCGGCGATGGCATCAACGACTCCCTGGCCCTCAAAGCTGGCGTGGTGGGTGTCGCCATGGGTGCCGGCGGCGCAGACATCGCCCTGGCATCGGCAGACATCGTGTTGATCGGCAGTGACCTGCGCCGCCTCGGCACCTGCGTGCGCCTGAGTCGTCAGTGCCGCCAGACGTTGCAGGTCAATGTGATCATCGGGCTGGGCTGGACCCTGGCCATTGTGGCCTTCGCCGCGTTCGGCTGGCTCGGCGCTGCCGGGGCGATGATTGCGGCATTGCTGCATAACCTAAGCACTTTGTTGGTGTTGGGTAATGCCGGTCGTTTGCTGCGGTTCCAGGAGCCGTTGCTCAAACTCAAGGATGAAGCCTGAAAGCGAATGCTCTAAACCGGGTAATCACGAGGCTTTAACTTTTTAGAACTGTGCGCGTACTTTGTAGTCATTGGAGATGAGGGCACATCATTTTGTGTATTCGCGGCGGCAGGTTCAGGCGTCGCGAAACATTGAAAAAGGCTATTAATTCGATAGCCAGCTATTTTTCAAAGATGGTCTACCCTCTGTTCAGACGTCTGAAACAAGGGGAATCTCCATGCTCGCGCAACTTCCACCGGCCTTACAGAATCTGCAATTGCCGCTTCGCCTGAGACTCTGGGATGGCCATGAATTCAATCTGGGGCCAACGCCCAGCGTCACGATTGTGGTCAAGGACCCACAAATGGTCACCCAGTTTACCCATCCAAGCCTGGATGCGCTTGGCGCTGCATTTGTCGAAGGCAAACTGGAACTCGAAGGCTCCATCAGCGATGTGATCCGCGTCTGCGATGAATGGAGCCAGGCATTGCTGGATGAAGGCGACGACAATCAGCCGGTTCGTAGCGTCCACGACAAAGAGACGGACGCCAAGGCGATTTCCTACCACTACGACCTTTCCAACGCGTTCTATCAGCTGTGGCTCGACAGTGACATGGCGTATTCCTGCGCTTACTTCGAGACCGGCAGCGAAACCCTCGAACAAGCCCAGCAAGCCAAGTTCCGTCATCTGTGCCGCAAGCTGCGCCTGCAGCCCGGCGAATACCTGCTGGATGTGGGTTGTGGGTGGGGCGGATTGGCGCGTTTTGCTGCGCGAGAGTTTGGCGCGAAAGTGTTCGGTATCACCCTTAGCAAGGAGCAGTTGGCTCTGGCCCGGGAGCGCGTAAAAGCGGAGGGCCTGGACGACCTGGTCGAACTGCAACTGCTCGACTATCGCGATTTGCCGCAGGATGGCCGCTTCGACAAGGTTGTCAGCGTCGGCATGTTCGAACACGTTGGCCACGCCAATCTGGCGGAGTACTGCAAGACTCTGTTCGGTGCGGTGAAAGAGGGCGGCCTGGTGATGAACCACGGGATCACCGCCAAATACACCGATGGCCGTCCGGTGGGGCGCGGTGCCGGTGATTTCATCGGGAAATATGTGTTCCCCAACGGCGAGCTGCCGCACCTGTCGATGATCTCCGCCGAGATCAGTGAGGCCGGGCTGGAAATCGTCGATGTCGAAAGTTTGCGCCTGCACTATGCGCGCACCTTGGATCACTGGAGCGAACGCCTGGAGGATAACCTCGAAGCGGCGTCCAGACTGGTGCCTGAGCATGTGCTGCGGATCTGGCGGCTGTATCTGGCCGGTTGCGCTTATGCGTTCGCCCGGGGCTGGATCAAC
The DNA here is from genome assembly GCF_000282335.1 of Pseudomonas sp. GM48. Taxonomy (GTDB): domain Bacteria; phylum Pseudomonadota; class Gammaproteobacteria; order Pseudomonadales; family Pseudomonadaceae; genus Aquipseudomonas. Next base: position 114,147 of record NZ_AKJM01000115.1, on the reverse strand, counting down.
CTGCACCAGATTCTTGCGGTGAAGGCTCACGCCGATGGCAGTCATGAACTGCCGTGGACCCGTGACGACATCTACCTCTAGAGAATCGGTGAAATCAGCCGGGCGACCCGCATGCCGACCTGCTGCAGGCGGTGGGTCTCCCGGCCTTCTTCTTTGGCGATTTCGTGGGCGTTGGCGAAGTCATCGTTGAGCATCAGCTCCACCTCGGCGGCAAACGCGCGGTCGACGGTCAGTAGCATCACTTCGAAATTCAGCCGGAACGAACGGTTGTCCAAGTTGGCGCTGCCAATGGCGCTGATTTCGCTGTCGACCAACACCACTTTCTGATGCAGGAATCCGGGCTCGTAACGGAACACCCGCACTCCGGCGCGCACCGCTTCGAAGGCATAGAGACTGGAGGCGGCGTAGACGATGCGGTGGTCAGGTCGTGACGGCAACAGCAGCCGCACATCCACACCGCGCAGTACCGCCAGGCGCAAAGCCGCGGACACGGCTTCGTCGGGGATGAAATACGGGCTGGTAATCCATACCCGTTCCGTCGCCGCATGGATGGCTTCGACAAAGAACAGTGAACAGGTTTCGTAGGAATCTGCCGGACCGCTGGCGAGCAACTGGCACAGCACGCCGTCTTCCGGATAAACCTCGGGCAGGATCAGTGGCGGCAGTGCACGAGCCGCCCAGAACCAGTCTTCAGCGAAAGACTCCTGCATACACGCCACCACTGGCCCGCGCACTTGTACGTGGGTATCGCGCCATGGTGCCAGGGGCGGCTTCTCGCCCATGTATTCGTCACCGACGTTGTGGCCGCCGACAAAGCCCAGAATGCCGTCTACCACCACGATCTTGCGGTGGTTGCGGAAGTTCACCTGAAAGCGATTGAGCCAGCCACTGCGGGTAGCGAAGGCTTTGACCTCGACCCCGCCATCACGCAAGACCTGCACATAGCCGTGGGGTAGGGAGTGGCTGCCGATTCGGTCATATAACAGGTAAATCGCCACGCCTTCGGCGGCTTTCTTTAACAACAGGGTTTGCAGGCGTTGGCCGAGGCGGTCGTCGTGAACGATAAAAAACTGGATCAGCACGGCTTCTTTCGCCTGGCTGATGGCATCGAAAATGGCGTCGAATGTCTGCTGGCCGTTGATCAACAATCGCATCTCGTTATTGGCCAGGCATGGCATGTGTCCCAGTTTCGGCAGCGCTCTGAGTGAGGCATATGCCGAGGAAGCGCGGGCGGTGAGTGCTTCTTCCACCCAGGGTCGCCAGTTGAGTTCGGAGATGGCCTTGCGCATTTCCTCGTTGGCCTGCCGCCGGGCCTTGATGTAGCCATCGAACGTGCTGCGGCCGAACACCAGGTACGGGATCAGCGTGAAGTAGGGGATGAAAAACAACGACAGGGCCCAGGCAATCGCACCTTGGGCGGTACGAACGGTCAACACGGCATGTATGGCCGCGATCATGCCCAGCGAGTGCAGCAGGGCGATGGTATAACCGAAAATATGCGGTCCGAAATAATCCATGGGGGGCTGCCTTGCTCCTGAAGATTCAGTGCTTAACAGACCATGTTCCGTGCAGAATGTCGCTAATTAATTGGCCCATGAACTGAAGCCTGCGGCGGACGTCTAACGGCCACAACTGATCAGGAGTTACTCGATGAACGTTCGTCTGCTGGGTTTGGCCATGGCACTGGGTTTGGCACTTCCTGTGGCGGCTCACGCGCAAATGCTGCAACCAGGATTGTGGGAGCTGACCACGAGCAACATGAAGGTCGATGAGCAGAATATGCCGGACCTGCAATTGATCCTCGGTCAGCTCCAGAGCCAGATGACCCCTGAGCAGCGTGCACAGCTGGAAAAACAGGGCATCACCATGGGCGGCAAAGGGATCCGGGCGTGCCTGACCCCGGAACAGGTCAAGACCGATAACATTCCACTGACCGATCCGCAGTCGGGCTGCAAGCAGGAAATCACCGATCGCTCCGGCAATCAGTGGAAATTCCGCTTCAGCTGCCCTAAAGCCCAGGGGGCGGGCGTGGCGACATTCCTTAGTGATCGCGAATTCACCACCAAGGTCAACGGGACGTTCAACGCTACCGGCATTCAGCAGAAGGGCAGCCTCGAATCCCGTGCTGTCTGGTTGGGGCAGGATTGCGGCACTGTGAAGCCAAGAGCTTAAAAGCTTCGCGAGCAAGCCCGCTCCCACATTTGATCTGTGGTGTTCACGAAATCAATGTGGGAGCGGGCTTGCTCGCGAAGGCGTCCATCCAGCGTCCCTAGATCCCCGGCCGACTCAACCACTCACACGCCGCCTCGACAGCCATCCGGCCGAAATCCTCCCCGGTGCGACTGCGCACACTGACAAATCCGCCCGCCTGTTCTTTTTCGCCCACCACTACCAGATACGGCACGGTTCGGCTGTGCTGGCGAATCTTGTAGTGGACCTTTTCGCTTCGCAGGTCGGCCCTGGCGCGCACGCCCCTTTGGCGCAAGGATTCGGTCACCGCTTGTGCATAAGTCGCCTGGCGGTCATCCATGCTCACGACGACCACGTGGGGTGGAACGCGCCAGTGTTGTAGCTCCTGATGGTTCGACCAGCAGGTGCCGTAGATCCGTTGTTGCAACGTGCCGCTGATGTGATCGAGGGTAAACGCCTGCAGGACTTTAGTGGTGGGGACATGCGGCCCAAGGCTCGGGTACTCGGTGTCTCCCAGACGGTACAGTGACACCGCTTCGCGTGGTGGCCGACGACGGATCGAGTGATTGGTTGCTGCCAGTGACTGCATGCGCGCTTCGATAAGGGGCAGGTCTGCCGGGGTCAGCGGTTGCTCGACTGCAAACTCGTAAAAGAAGCCATCACCCAACTCCTTTCCCGCGTGCATTTGCGCATGTGGGTGAAGTTGCTTGATCGCCATGGCCAGCATCAATGCACAGGAGCGGCGCAGGATCTCCAGGCCGTCTGGCTCCCGGGGGGTGACAATGCTGACCCGGGCATCCGCCTCGATCATGTATTCGCAGTCCACCAGTACACCATTGACTCGACCCGCTACGGCCGCGCTGGCCAGTTCGGAGCTGATGCTGGCAGCTAACTCGTGCACGGAGAGCGGTTGGTCGTATTCACGCAATGAACCATCGGGCAGGGTGATCTGGATCATGGTCGGCGTACTCACGTGCTTCTTACGAGCGTTATTGCATAAACCGTAGGCGCAAACCCTGGCAGCTGTCATTACGACGTTTGTCGTGCCAGGAAAATTGCCCCGACACGATCACGGTGCTGATGCTGTGCCGAAAGCTCCGGCGAGCGCTGGGGCGGCCGCATTGCGAGCGGATTGGTTGCGTGGAAACGGCAACGCCGCCAGGCTCGGGCTTGATCAGCGCCAGATCTGCCCAATAGCCTTCTCGAAGATAACCGCGATCGGGAATGGCGAATAGGTCGGCGTGGGGTTCTTGCAGATCATGGCTTGCTCAACGCGTTGTACAGGGTGTTGAGGTTGTACTCGAACAACCCGGTGAAGGTGCTGGCCGGACCGCTCGCCGCAAGGGCATCGGAATACAACGTGCCCCCGATCTGCGCGCCGCTTTCATCCGCGATCTGCTTGAGCAGGCGGGCGTCCTTGATGTTTTCCATGAACACGGCTTTGACCTTGGCCTGACGAATCTGGGTGATCAGTGCGGCCACCTCGGCGGCTGAAGGTTCGCGCTCGGTGGACAGTCCTTGAGGCGCCATGAAGTCGATACCGTAGGCTTGGCCGAGATAACCGAAGGCATCATGGGACGTCACGATCTTGCGATTGCCCGGTGGCAGTGAGCCAAGTTTGGCCTTGGCTTCGGCGAGCAAGGCGTAGACCTGTTTCAGGTACACCTGGCTGTTGCGCTCATAGTCGGCTGTGTTTGCCGGATCAGCAGCGATCAGCGCCTTGGTGATGTTCGCGATGTACAGCTCGGCGTTCGCCAGGTTATGCCAGGCATGCGGGTCGGGAATGGTTTCGCCGTCTTCATCCAGGCTACGCGGTATGACTCCGTGGCTCGCGCTGATGACCGGCGCCTTGGTTTCGGTGCTGGTCACCAGGCGATCCAGCCAGGGCTCGAAACCCAAGCCATTCTTGATGATGAGTTTGGCTTTGAGCAGTGCTTTGGCGTCGTCCGGTGTCGGCTCGTACGTGTGGGCATCCGCGTCCGGGCCGACCATGTTGGTGATCTGGATATGATCCTTGCCGACCTGTCGGGTCATGTCGGCGAGTATGCTGAAGCTGGTGACCACCTGAAGTTTTTCGGCGGCAGACAGCGACATCGACACCATCAAGCTGAACAGCACGAGTAAAGCGCGCATCGGGTAACACCTCATTGGGATGTGAGCAAAGGTGGGCGGCGCAGCAAGCCGTGCACCGGCCCGAACACCACGGACAACAGATACCAGGCGCCCGCCACCAGCACGATTGCCGGGCCACTGGGCAGTGAGTAGTGGAACGAGATCAACAGACCGAGCCACACCGAGAGGCTGCCGAGCAAGGCCGCGACAACGATCAGTACCGGCAAGCGGCGACTCCAGAAACGCGCCGCGGCGGCGGGCAACATCATCAAGCCGACCACCATCAATGCACCGATCGCCTGGAAACCGATAACCAGATTCAATACCACCAGCGTCAGGAACACGCCGTGGGCCAACGGGCCGAGTCGGCTGACGGTTTGCAAAAAAAGCGGGTCGAGGGTGTCGAGCAACAGTGGTTTGTAGATCAGTGCCATGGCAATCAGACTCAGGCCTGACACCCAGAGCATGCCGGTCAAGGTGGGGCCGTCGACCGCCAGCGCCGAGCCAAACAGCAGGTGCAACAGGTCCAGGCGTTTGCCGGCGATGCCAAGAATCAGTACGCCACACGCCAGGGAAATCGGGTAAATCGCCGCGAGGCTGGCATCCTCCCGCAGGCCGGTGCGTCGCGTAATCCAGGCAGCGAGGCCCGCCATACTCAGGCCGGCGCCGAGGCCGCCAATGGTCAATGCCGGGAGGCTCAATCCGGCAAACCAGAAGCCTAAAGCCGCACCGGGAAGAATGCCGTGAGCGACAGCATCGCCGATCAGACTCATGCGCCTCAGGATCAGAAATACCCCCAGGGGCGCTGTGCTGCACGCCAACACCAAACCACCGAGCAGCGCCCGACGCATGAAGACGAATTCGTGGAACGGTTGCCAAAGATGCGCGGTAGCGATCATCAGGCCACCTGCGCTTGTGGTTGTTGGCGGATCAGTTCGGTGCTCTGACCGAGTACACAACCGCTGCTTTTGATCAGCAATGTTTGTGGGATGTGCTCGCGGACAGCGGCGAGGTCATGACACACGACCATCAGCGTCCGGCCTTCGAGGTGCCAATCGTGTAGGTGCTTCCAGAGCAATGCCTGGCCGAGTTCATCAAGGGCCGCGTGGGGTTCGTCGAGTAACAGCAAGGGTGCTTCGGTCAGGCTCAATCGGGCGAGCAGGGCGCGTTGCAATTCACCGCCGGAGAGCGCCATCAGGGGCCGATCTTCCAGGCCGTTCAGGCACCAGTTTTCGAGGACGGTTTTCAGTCGTTGACTGCGGATTTCCGGCGACTGTTTGTTGCCCCAAAAACCGGCGGCGACCAATGCCTGGAGGCTGATCGGGAATTGCCTGTCGAGGTGTTGTTGCTGGGGCAGGAACGACACGCCGCCCTTCAGTGGAACACTCAGTCGCACTTTTCCGGCCAGCGGTTTTTGCAAGCCGGCGATGACCTTCAGCAGGCTGCTTTTACCGCAACCGTTCGCGCCGATGATGGCGGTCAGGCTGCCCGTCGGCAGTTCGAGGTCCAGCGCTGGCGTGAGAGGCTGACCTGGTGCACCCCAGCGCAATGCGTGGCAACCGATCATGCGATCTCCCAGTTGAAACGGCTTTCGGCCACGGCGTCATGAGCGTGCAGGCTTTCGGCATGGATGACACGAATGTGGAAGGCATTGATGCCGGTGGAGCGTTTCAGGGCCAGGTTCAAACGGCGTGCGGCGTCTTCGCAGAACATCAGGTTCTGACCATTGGCCAGGGCGAAGGCTTGTTCGTCGGCGCGTTTTACCGCTGTTTGAACGGCTGTGCCGAGTGCGGCTTCGGCGTCGTTGATGACCGCAATCAGAGGCAACTCATCCAAAAAATCAGCCAGACGTACGCGCAACTTTGCGCTGCTGCGTTGGCTGTGAGGTGTGGCGACGATGCCGCTCGTGGAGCCAAGCCACGCTAAAACGTCGGCGTGTTGCAGTGACTTGTTGGCGAAATCATCGGCGAACTGTTGCTGAATCAACTGTCGAGAAAGGGCCGCGGAACATGGACATGTTGAGGAATAAGGCACGTCGATTTTTAGTTCCACGTGGAACATCGCGTTTTTCAAACGCGCTTCGATGCTCACCGGATAACTTTTCCAGCCTACCAATGGGCTGATCAGCGCCGGCCTTTTCAGCAACAAATCGGCATGAATGGTTAAGTGAGCACTGCTGGAAAGCCCTTCATGGCTCTCAAGAAAACGCTGCAAAACCCTGCGCAATAGAGCAGGTGAAAGGCTTTCCTGCTCCAGTAATTCAAGCGCCAGATAGAGCCGTGACATGTGAATGCCGCGCGCGTTGCCATCGTCGAGACTCACGCCAGCATCGGCCTTTGCATTCAGTCGTTGGCCGTCAAACAAAACAGGAAGAGCAATGCCGCACATGCCCACCCACTCCAGTGGCAGGGCTTGGCGTGAGGCCTGCGCGGCGATATCCGGCAGAGTCAGCGCATTCATGAGCAGGTCCATCGTGGGAGTTGATTTGGCATGTTATAGTATAACAATAAAATCAACGATGCCTTTTTCATGAACAGGCTTTCATCATGCACGACGCCACTTGCTCAACTTGATTCTGGCCAGCGCCGCCTTGGTGCGTCGGCTACGCAAACTCGAAGAAAAACAGGCAGGCCTAACAGCCGGCGATCCGGCTGCAGGTGAATTTGGCGCTGCTGCCGCCGGAGCTGGAAAACCGATTGATCGTTGTCCAGCCGACGCGCTGGTTGTAGCCAACCCAAGCCTCGCCATCGGATGCGATACCGGTGAAAAACGTAAGCTGACCGTAGCGGCTGTTGGTCTGCACCCAATAGCGTTTTCCGGCCATTTCGAAACCCCGCAGATAGATTGTGCTTCCGGCGGTGTTGACGCTGTAGGCGTTGCCATCCGCATCCACGCAGGCCAGCAGGTTCGCGCTTCGGGTGCACCTGGCCAGGCTCGGGGCCTGTGCGAGCGCGTCGGTAGCAGCCAGCAGGGAAAGCATTATCAACGCAGGTTTCAGGGCGTTGCGCATGGGGATTCTCACGGAAGGGATGCATTTAGCATCGTGTCCTTTGCCCGGTTGGGCAAGAGGGGATGGTTTATTTGTGTTGTTATACTATAACATTAAAATAAGCCCGACACAGCGACCGGGCATCCCTGTGAGGAATATGCAGATGTCCAATCGACTCCCCGTGACCGTTCTCTCCGGCTTTCTTGGTGCCGGAAAAAGTACACTTCTTAATTACATACTACGTAATCGCGATGGCTTGCGGGTTGCGGTCATCGTCAACGATATGAGCGAAATCAACGTAGATGGCACCGAAGTCCAGCGCGATGTCAGCCTGAATCGGGCTGAAGAGCGGTTGGTGGAAATGAGCAACGGGTGTATTTGCTGTACGTTACGAGAAGATTTGCTGGAGGAAGTGAGTCAACTCGCCAGGGATGGCCGCTTCGACTATCTGCTGATCGAATCCACCGGTATTTCCGAACCGCTGCCAGTGGCGGAGACCTTCACCTTCCGTGATGAAAACGGCCAGAGCCTCAGCGACATCGCACGTCTCGACACCATGGTCACGGTGGTCGATGGCATGAATTTCCTGCTCGATTACCAGGCTGCCGAAAGTCTGGCTTCCCGAGGAGAAACGCTTGGGGAAGAAGACGAGCGTTCGATTACCGATCTGTTGATTGAACAGGTGGAGTTCGCCGATGTGATTTTGCTCAGCAAGATCGATTTGATCAGCAGCCACGAACGCGAGGAACTGATCGCCATCCTTGAACGGCTCAACGCCCGGGCAGAAATCATTCCGATGGCGATGGGCGAAATCCCTTTGAATAAAATTCTCGACACCGGTCGTTTTGACTTCGAAAAGGCAGCCCAGGCACCGGGATGGTTGCAGGAAATGCGTGGCGAACACGTACCGGAAACCGAAGAGTACGGCATTGCTTCCAGCGCCTACCGGGCACGCCGACCGTTTCATCCGCAGCGCTTCTTCAACTTCATCGACGGCTCTTGGGACAACGGCAAACTGCTGCGCTCCAAGGGCTTTTTCTGGCTGGCAAGCAAGCACATGGACGCCGGCAGCTGGTCCCAGGCCGGAGGTATGATGCACTATGGTTTTGCCGGGCGCTGGTGGCGTTTCGTACCGAAAAACCAGTGGCCGCAGGATGCGGAAAGTACCGCCGGGATCATGAAAAACTGGACTGCCGACAGCGGGGACTGTCGCCAGGAATTGGTGTTTATCGGCCAGAACATCGATTTCACGCAGCTAGCGGCCGAGCTGGACGCCTGCCTGCTGACCGATGAGGAAATGGCGCTCGGTGTAGAAGGCTGGCGTTTGCTGGCTGATCCCTTCGGCCCTTGGTACGAAGAGGCTGCCTGACCCGCTGCGCAAGCTTCAAGGCTTGAGCCAGGTGCCCTGGCTCTGGGCCTCGCAGTACGGTTGTAAATACGCCGCGTCGGTGGCAACGCCGTAATAGTGAATATCTTGCCGGTAGGGCATATTGGCGACTTGGGCGTTGCTGCAGATGCCAAATGCGCCGCCGGGGCATTGGTCGACATACTTCACTTCGACTTTCTGCCCCGCCAGGTTCGGCTGGCAGAAACCATCGGCGAAGAGCTTTGGCGGGATGCTGCGATTCTGCTGGCAAACCTGGACGTCAAGCCGCTCGGCCTGGCTGTGAACCACACACGCCTGGGCCAGCGCCTCGCCTGAAACGAGTGCCAGGAGCAACGACAAGCCAATCAACCGCATCCATCACCTCCTCAGAAACCATTGACCATGCTGCAGAATATCCCCACTCATGTCATTGCCGGCCCGTTGGGCGCCGGCAAGACCAGCCTGATCAAGCACCTGCTGGCGCAGCGCCCGGCCGGCGAGCGCTGGGCGGTATTGATCAACGAGTTCGGCCAGATCGGTCTCGACGCTGCGCTACTGACCCGGGACGCCGATGGTATCGCACTGGGCGAAGTGGCCGGGGGCTGCTTGTGTTGCGTCAATGGGGCCCCGTTTCAGATTGGTCTTGGGCGTTTGTTGCGCAAGGCGCAACCGGATCGGCTGTTCATCGAACCCTCGGGGCTGGGGCATCCGGCGCAGTTGCTCAGGCAATTGAGCGAAGCGCCGTGGCAAGGCGTGTTGGCTGTTCAGCCTTGTGTGCTGGTGCTGGACGCCCAGTCGCTCGCCGCTGGCAAACCGTTGCCGGATGCGCAACAGCAAGCGTTGAGCCATGCGGGATTGTTACTGCTGAACAAATCTGAAGGTCTCGACGAAGACCGCCGCCAGCAAATTGCCGCGCTATTGCCGTCGACCCCCCTGTGTTGGACGCAACAGGCGGTTTTACCCTTGAGCGAGTTACCGGGGCTGAATACCAAAGCGCTGGCAGGTGTGGATAACTTCGTCGTGCCCAAGGGATTGGCGCAGTTGCCGGCCGTCTGGAGCGATCCCGCGTTGCCCATTTGCCTGAGTCAAGAACAGGACGGTGGCTGGAGCATTGGTTGGCGTTGGCATCCAGGCCAGGTGTTTGATGCCGGTCTGGTTAGCCAGTGGCTTGAGTGCCTTGGCTGGAGGCGGGCGAAGCTGGTTATCCACAGTGTCGAAGGGTGGGTCGCGGCGAACGCTGTGGATAACTCGGTACTGGACTGGCAACCCAGTGAATGGCGGCAGGACTCACGTATCGAGCTGATTTTCAGTGAGCCGCAAAATGCAGAACTGTTGCAGGGTGAGCTGGCAGCGTGCCGATCCGAATCGGGTTAATGTGGTTCAAGGCCGCCACTTGGTGTGTTCCTGACGCCACTGGCTCAGCTCGATCACCTCTGCGCGAGGCTTCACCACATCGACCACCGATTCGGTTTCGTCGAATGGGGCCGGGTAGGGCGCCAGTTCAATCTGTGCGCTGTGAGCGCCGAACTGGGTGATGGTGCCGTTGTGGCGGGTTTCGCCGGTTACGGTGAACTCGAAGTTATACACACGGGCCAGGCGTCGCCGACCACTGGCATCCCTGATGAACGCGATTCTTTTCAAGGCCACGTTGCCGTCGAGCAATTCGATCCCTAGTTTGCTGCAATGCTGTTTGACCCGCTCCAGTGCACGCTCGCGCAAGCCGTGGTTGTGCCATAGCCATGCGCCGGCAGTGGCGAAAAGCATCAGCACGAATATATTTCCAAGGGTCAGCATCAACAGGGTGCTCCAACAAGATAGTGTCAGCTTAACTGTGTCGCTGGTCTGTCGTACAGGCTGCGTTTAGTCGCATACTGCGCGGCTAGAATTTCAATCGTTTTACGGAAATCCACCGCATGAAACGTACTCCGCATTTGCTCGCTATCCAGTCCCACGTGGTATTCGGTCACGCCGGCAACAGTGCCGCGGTTTTCCCGATGCAACGGGTCGGGGTGAATGTCTGGCCGCTCAACACCGTGCAGTTCTCCAATCACACCCAGTACGGTCAGTGGGCCGGTGAAGTGCTGGCGCCGCATCAGATACCTGACCTGGTCGAAGGCATCGCGGCGATTGGCGAGTTGGGCAACTGCGATGCGGTGCTCTCCGGTTACCTCGGCAGTGCGGCCCAGGGCCGGGCGATCCTGACGGGGGTGGCGCGGATCAAGTCGATGAATCCCAAGGCGCTGTACCTGTGTGACCCGGTCATGGGGCATCCGGAGAAGGGCTGCAGTGTTCCGGCGGAAGTCAGTGATTTTCTGCTGGAAGAGGCCGCTGCCGTGGCGGACTTCATGTGCCCGAACCAGCTGGAACTGGACAGTTTCTCCGGGCGCAAGCCGCTATCGCTGTTCGATTGCCTGGCCATGGCGCGTGCATTGCTGACACGCGGCCCGAAAGCGGTGCTGGTCAAGCATCTGGACTATCCCGGTAAATCGGCAGAGGTCTTCGAGATGCTGTTGGTGACGGCCGAAGGCAGTTGGCATTTGCAGCGCCCGTTGCTGGCGTTTCCGCGTCAGCCGGTGGGCGTGGGCGATCTGACGTCCGGGCTGTTCCTGGCGCGGGTGCTGTTGGGCGACAGCCTGGTGGCCGCCTTCGAGTTCACGGCGTCGGCGGTGCATGAAGTGCTGCTGGAAACCCAGGCGTGTGCCAGCTACGAGTTGGAGCTGGTTCGGGCTCAGGACCGGATTGCCCATCCGCGGGTGCGGTTCGAGGCGACACCAATCAGTCTCTGATTGAGTGTTGAAACCATTCGCGAGCAAGCCCGCTCCCACATTTGATCTTTGGTGTTGCATAGATCCAGTGTGGGAGCGGGCTTGCTCGCGAAGGCTATCTAGAGAACACCATCAACCTGACTGAAAAACTCAGGCGTCGCCCTTGATATCCTGATAACGCTTTTCCAGCTCCTGACGAATCTGCCGGCGCTGTTGGGCCTGCATGTAACGGCGCTTGTCTTCACTGTTCTGCGGTTGCAGCGGTGGTACCGGTGCAGGTTTGCGCTGGTCATCCACGGCGACCATGGTGAAGAAGCAACTGTTGGTGTGACGCACCGAGCGCTCGCGAATGTTCTCGGTCACCACTTTGATGCCCACCTCCATAGAGGTGTTGCCGGTGTAGTTGACGGAGGCGAGAAAGGTCACCAGTTCGCCGACATGGATCGGCTCACGGAAAATGACCTGATCAACCGACAGGGTCACCACATAGCGGCCGGCATAACGGCTGGCGCAGGCGTAGGCCACTTCGTCGAGGTACTTGAGCAGGGTGCCGCCGTGAACATTGCCAGAGAAGTTGGCCATGTCGGGGGTCATCAATACCGTCATCGACAGCTGGGCGTTTCCGGGTTCCATAGCATTCTCACGGGTCAAGGCCAGGTTTGAGGGATGCACCTCTGCGGGTGCCTCAGCGGTTTTTTCAAACCAACAGTTATCGGGACGCCGGGCGCAGAGTCGCCGTCACGCCGGATCGATCTGTTTCCATATATTGCACCGCCTTTCTGCCAGAAGTCGCGGTGTTACCCTGCAAAAAGCCCTGCCTCAAGGGCATTTCCTACGTGCAATTCCGATTTTTGTTCTGCTCGATCAGACTTTTCCTGCGTCCGGGGATCGAGCAATGCCAGCCAGGGAGTCTCACGCCGTGCATGCCATCAGTTTCATTCAGGATCTGGCAGTGATCATGTTGATCGCAGGTGTGGTGACGGTGATTTTCCATCGCCTGAAACAACCGGTGGTGCTGGGCTACATCGTCGCCGGTTTCATCATTGGCCCGCACACCCCGCCATTCGGCCTGATCCATGATGAAGAAACCATCAAGACCCTGGCCGAACTCGGGGTGATATTCCTGATGTTCTGCCTGGGCCTGGAGTTCAGCCTGCGCAAGCTGTTCAAGGTCGGTGCGACGGCATTCATCGCGGCGTTCCTGGAAATCGTGCTGATGATCTGGATCGGCTACGAAATTGGTCGCTGGTTCGACTGGAACACCATGGATTCACTGTTCCTCGGCGCGATCCTGGCGATCTCCTCGACCACCATCATCGTCAAGGCGCTCAACGATCTGAAGCTGAAGAACGAGCGATTTGCACAGCTGATATTCGGTGTGCTGATCGTCGAGGACATCCTGGGCATTGGCATCATCGCACTGCTGTCCAGCATCGCCGTCAGCGGTACGGTCAGTTCCGGTGAAGTGTTCTCCACAGTCGGCAAGCTATCGCTGTTCATGATCGTCGCATTGGTCATCGGTATTCTGATGGTGCCGCGTTTGCTGGCCTACGTGGCCAGATTCGACAGCAACGAAATGCTGCTGATTACCGTACTGGGCCTGTGTTTTGGCTTCTGTCTGCTGGTGGTCAAGCTTGAATACAGCATGGTTCTCGGGGCGTTCCTGATTGGCGCGATCATGGCTGAATCCCGGCAACTGCTGAAAATTGAGCGCTTGATTGAGCCGGTTCGCGATCTTTTCAGTGCGATTTTCTTTGTGGCCATCGGGCTGTTGCTCGATCCGGCGATCCTGCTTCAATACGCGTGGCCAATCGCCGTAATCACCGTAGCCGTGGTGCTTGGCAAGATGCTGTCCTGTGGCCTTGGTGCATTTATCGCCGGCAATGACGGACGCACCTCACTGCGGGTCGGGATGGGTCTTTCACAGATTGGCGAATTCTCTTTCATCATCGCGGCACTGGGCATGACGTTGCAGGTCACCAGCAACTTTTTATACCCCGTGGCCGTGGCTGTTTCGGTGATCACGACCTTGCTGACGCCTTATTTGATCCGCGCGGCTGATCCATTGTCGATCAAGCTCGCCGGCGTCATGCCGGAGCGCCTGGGACGGGTGTTGGGGATGTACGGCGAATGGCTGCGCAGCATCCAGCCCCAGGGTGAGGGGGCATTGCTGGCATCGATGATCAGAAGGATTTTGCTGCAGGTTGGGGTCAACCTGGCATTGGTGATCGCGATCTTCCTCTCAGGCGCGTTCTTCGCCGAGCGCATGTCGGCTTACTTGCAAGGCTGGATCAGCGACCCGAGCTGGCAGAAGGCATTGATCTGGGGTGGGGCGCTGTTGCTGTCGCTACCTTTTTTGATTGCGGCGTACCGCAAGCTAAAAGCATTGTCGATGCTGCTGGCGGAAATGGGGGTGAAGCCGGAAATGGCCGGGCGCCACACGCAACGAGTGCGCCGGGTGATCGCCGAAGTGATTCCGATCCTGTCGCTGCTGGTGATCTTTTTGCTGTTGGCAGCCTTGTCGGCCAGTATTCTGCCGACCAACAAGTTGCTGGTGCTGATCGCCATCGTCGCGGCCGCCGTGGCGGCATTGCTGTGGCGCTGGTTCATTCGTGTGCATACGCGGATGCAGGTGGCGTTGCTGGAAACCCTCGACAATCACAAGGAGTCGTCCGGGCATTGACCACCCTGCGGCGTTGGTTGGATCAGCTTTCCAGCCAGACGTCCCGCGCCCAGTGCCACACCGACTCCCAGGTCTCTTCGGCGATCAGCTCTTCTTCGGCCTGCCAAAACACCACGGTGCCGTCCTCTTCGACCAGGTAGTAGTCATCACCGACCTGGCAGATAGGAATCATGCTGCGATCAACGCCAGCGTCCCAGGCGTTGGCGGCAACGTCGGGCAGGTAGGTATGGGATTGCGGGTCGGTCACGGTGACCGGTTCCAGGCTTCCGTAGACCACGTCGCTGACGGTCAGCAGAAACTCTCTGAAGACGAACGGAATGTCGATGAACAGTTGTTCTTCGATTTCGACCAGCAGGTCTTCGTCGGGCAACTCCAAGGGGACCGGTACCGGTTCGTTGGCTTCACGCAGTTGTTCGATGATTTCTTCCACGTCCGGGATCCTCTTGCTTGTATGGCGCGGTTTATATGGGGCGGTTTATACAGTAGCTCGCTATAGATGCAACCGCGAAATAGAAAACCCCAGCCAGGGCTGGGGTTTTTATTGCAGCAAGTGAAACGCGGAGGAGGATCAGCCGTTCTGGCGGATACCGGCCACCAGCCAAGGCTGGTTTTCGCCCTGTGCGCGTTCCATGTTCCAGCTTTCGCTGAAGACTTCGCCCTGGTCGAAACGCGAGGTTTTCGACACGCCAGTGAAGGTCAGGGTAGCGATGGTCTTGTCGGTGCGATCGTCCACGCCGTCCAGCTGTACATTGAGGTTATCAATGTAGGTGGACTGGAAACCGTCACCCAGGTCTGCCCGCTCACGCTTGAGGAACTCCAGCATTTGCGGGGTCACGAACTCGGCGATCTTGTCCATTTCATTGGCGTCCCAGTGCTGTTGCAGGGACTGGAAGTGATTGCGCGCCGCTTCGACGAAGTTGCTTTCGTTGAACCAGGCTGGAGCATTGATCACCGGACGAGCGGCAACAGGCGCTGCCGAACCACCGAAGATCGAACCGCCGGCCGGCTTCTGTTCGAACACTTCACGTTGCATCGGCGCGTGGCCGGCCGGAGCGTAATGCTCCTGCTGCTTGCGCCGACGGGCGGCGATAAAGCGGAAGACCAGGAACGCAATGACGGCCATGATCAGGATGTCGAAGATCTGCATGCCCTGGAAGCCGCCACCCATGAACATGGATGCCAGCAGGCCACCGGCCGCGATACCGGCCAGAGGGCCGAGCCAGCGCGAAGCGCCACCGGCCTTGGCAGCGGCGCCAGCGGCACCGGCAGCACCAGCGGTCGCCGCAGCGCCGCCCATGCCTGGGGAAGAAGGAGCCATCTGGCTGGTCTGGTGCGTCGGCGCAGCACCTGCGCTTTTGCCACCACCGAAGCGCTTGGCGGCATTGACGTCGAGACTCATCGTCAGGCCGATGCACAACGCCATGGCGATGCTAAGAAAACGTTTCATAAAGGGAATTCCCATTTGTGGAAGGCACGCGCGCCATGTTGCACAGCTGAAGTGTTACTGGCTAGCGGCAGAGTGTTTCGGGCTTTTGCCTGACAGGTCATGTTCAGCTTCAGTCAGCGCAATAAGGCCTTTTGACTTTGATATGTCAGATGAATGGATAAGTTTTGCAGGACGTTCGCCTAGCGTCGCAGGGCCAGCATGACGACTCCGGCCGTGATCAGACCGATTCCGCCCCATTGGCGCAGGTCGAGTTTTTCACCCAGCAGGACAACGCCAAGAATGGCCACCAGCACCACGCTGAGTTTGTCCACTGGAGCAACCAGTGACGCCGGACCAACCTTGAGTGCACGGAAATAGCAGATCCACGATGCACCGGTGGCCAGGCCCGACAACAGCAGGAACAGGTAGCTCTTCGCAGAGATCGATCCCAAAGACTGATATTGGCCCGTGGCGTACAAAATCAAGGCCAGACTGACCAATACCACTATCGTACGTAGCAGGGTGGCGAAGTCAGAGTTGACGTTTTCGATGCCAACTTTCGCGAAAATGGCGGTCATCGCCGCGAACGCCGCCGATAACAGGGCCCAGAATGTCCAAGAGGAAAAAAAGCCTGAGCCCATATTTGTCCCCTTTCATTCACATAGGCCAACGCCTAACCCTGTGGGAGCGGGCTTGCTCGCGAAGGCAGCACCGCGGTTCATCAGAAACACCGCGTGATCGTTCTTCGCGAGCAAGCCCGCTCCCACATTAGACTTCTGGCGGTCTTTTAGATCGCCTCCAGCTTGGCATAACCCAGCATCAGCCACTTGCTGCCTTCGCTGAAGTTCACCTGCACCCGGGCCTGAGCCCCGGCGCCTTCGAAGTTGAGGATCACACCATCGCCGAACACCGAGTGCCGTACGGTCTGGCCGAGGCTGAAGCCGGTTTGTGGAATCTCGCTGCCGCTGAACAGGTTGCTGCCACTCATCGACTGGTTGCCACCAAACGGACGGCTGACACTGTTGGACAACCGCACCTCCTGAATCAGACCTTTCGGCACCTCGCGTACGAAGCGCGACACCTTGTTGTAGGTCTCGCTGCCATAAAGGCGGCGGGTTTCGGCAAAGGTCATCACCAGGTTCTGCATGGCCCGGGTGATGCCGACGTAGGCCAGTCGACGCTCTTCCTCAAGGCGGCCGGGTTCTTCCAGGCTCATCTTGTGCGGGAACAGGCCTTCTTCCATGCCCACCAGGAACACATAAGGAAATTCCAGGCCTTTGGCGCTGTGCAGGGTCATCAGTTGAATGCTGTCTTCGTGCTCGTCGGCCTGGGTATCGCCGGCTTCCAGCGAGGCGTGACCGAGGAACGCTGCCAATGGCGTCAGCTCTTCGTCTTCTTCGCTGTTTTCGAAGTTGCGCGCGGCGCTGACCAGTTCCTCAAGGTTTTCTACCCGGGCCTGGCCTTTCTCGCCTTTTTCCGCTTGGTGATAGGCAATCAGCCCCGATTGCTCGATGACGGTCTGGGTCATCAGGTGCAGCGGCATTTCCATGCATTTGGCGGCGAGGTTCTCGATCAACTCGATAAACGCGCCAAGGGCACCGGCCGCACGACCGGTCAGGCCTTTGTTGGCCACCAGTTGGCGCATTGCTTCCCACATCGACACATCGCTGTGGCGCGCATGGTCGCGGATCGCTTCGACGGTTTTCTCGCCGATGCCACGGGCCGGCACGTTGATCACCCGTTCCAGCGCGGCATCGTTGCCCCGTCCTTCGAGCAACCGCAGGTAAGCCATGGCGTTCTTGATTTCGGCGCGCTCGAAGAAGCGCTGGCCGCCATAGATGCGGTACGGAATGCGTTCACGCAGCAGCGCTTCTTCCAAAACCCGCGATTGGGCGTTGGAGCGGTACAGAATCGCGATATCGCTGCGAGACAGGCCGGTTTTCAGCGCGCTTTCTATGGTTTCGACAACGTAACGTGCTTCGTCATGTTCGTTGAAGGCGGCATACAGATTGATTGCCTCGCCGTCGCCACCGTCGGTCCACAGCTCTTTGCCCAGGCGCCCGGTGTTGTTGGCGATCAAGGCGTTGGCTGCCTTCAGGATGCCGGCGGTGGAGCGATAGTTTTGCTCCAGGCGAATGGTTTCGGCGTCCGGGAAGTCTTCGGAATACTGGTAGATGTTCTCGATTTTCGCGCCGCGCCAGCCGTAGATCGACTGGTCGTCGTCGCCCACCACCATCAGGCTGTCGCCACCCTTGGCCAGCAGGCGCAACCAGGCGTACTGCACGGCGTTGGTGTCCTGGAACTCGTCCACCAGAATGTGTCGGAAGCGCTTTTGATAGTGAGCGAGCAGGCCCGGGTGATCGCGCCACAGATCGAGGGCGCGCAGCAGCAATTCGGAGAAGTCGATGACGCCCGCCCGCAGGCAGGCAGCCTCGTAGGCTTCATAGATGCCGCGCATGGTCGCCAGGAACAGGTCACCACTGGCTTGAATGTGTTGCGGACGCAGGCCTTCGTCTTTCTGCCCGTTGATGAACCATTGGGCCTGACGGGCCGGCCAGCGCTGTTCGTCCAGGCCGAGCTCGCGGATCACCCGCTTGACCAGTCGTTGCTGGTCATCGCTGTCGAGGATCTGGAAGGTCTGGCTCAAGCCCGCTTCCTGCCAGTGCGCCCGCAACAAGCGGTGCGCCAGGCCGTGGAAGGTGCCAACCCACATGCCGGCCGGGTTGATGCCCATCAGCTGCTCGATGCGCTGGCGCATCTCGGCAGCAGCCTTGTTGGTGAAGGTCACCGACAGGATGGAGTGGGGCGAGGCGTTTTCGACCTGGATCAACCAGGCGATACGGTGCACCAGCACTCGGGTTTTACCGGAACCAGCACCGGCCAGGACCAACTGACGACCCACGGGGGCCGCTACGGCCTGGCGTTGGGCATCGTTGAGGGAGTTCAGCAGAAGGGAGAGATCATCGCGCATCAGGGCATTCTAGGGGGCCGCGACACACCGGGCAAACTCCGCTTCGATTTAGCCGATGAAAGTTATGCAAAGGACGACCGGTCAGTCATCGGCTGCAGGCGTTGGCGGGGCATGCCTTCGGCGTTTTCAGGGGCGTCGGCGGCTGAAAAATTTGGCGATTTGTTGATCAGCAGCAGTTTGGTCCGGGCAATTGCTTGTGTATGCTCCGAGCAGTTTCGGGCTCATGCTCATCATTATAAGAACAAGAACATCGCCTATGACCCTCAGCTTCGACCTGTCGGGCCCCACTGTGGAGCCCCGGGTTATCCGCAAGCAATACGCCATGGAAATGGCGGTCGAACGCACGCGCCTGTTGTATCAGGGCTCGCTGCTGCCCACGTTGTTCATGCTGATCAATGGCCTGGTCTGTGCCGGTTTGCTCTGGAGCCCGCAGCGCTACTTCCTGGTCAGCGTGTGGCTGGTCTGGTTGCTGTCGCTGGTGGCATTGCGGGTCATCCAGGTCGCCGCCTTTGATTCGGCCATACCCAACCGTCAAGCCAATCCTGTCTGGGGACGCATGTTTTTGCTCGGTTCGGGCCTGACCGGCCTGACCCTGGCGGGTGCCGGCATCGCGTTGGTCCCCGCCGACAATTTTATCCAGCAAGCCTGGGTGTTCGGCCTGATCGGCGCCGCGGCATTGTCGGCCAGCGTTGCTTATGCAGTGAGTCTGCCGGCCTTCCTGTCTTTTACCTTGCCCTGCCTGTTGCCAGCCATTGCCTATATGTTCTGGGGCGCAGATGAGCAACAGCACGGCTGGGGCTGGTTCGGCCTGATATTGCTTGGTGCACTGAGTGTCGTTGCCTGGCAGGTCAATCGATTGATCGATCGCGGTCTGTTGCGGCGTTTTCAGAATCAGGCGCTGATCGAGCATTTGCAACACGCCCGCAATTGCAGTGACCAGCTCAATCAGAAACTGGCCGGGGAAGTCGACCAACGCCGTCGGGCCGAAGACGAGTTGCGGCAAATCCAGGCTGAACTGGAAAGCCGCGTCACCCAGCGCAGCCTGGAACTGGACGCGGCCAACCAGGCCCTGAGCAAAAGCGAAGCACGCCTGGCGCTCGCCTTGAAAGCCAGTGAGCTGGGGCTTTGGGACTGGAACCTGCAGACCGACGAAGTGCATCACACCCTGATTCAGGAGCTGTTCGGCCTGGAGCCGGAATATGTGACAGCGATGCTGCGCCATCTCAAGCCGCGCTTGCACCCCGAGGATCTTCCGGTCTTGCGTCGGGCGCTGGTCGAGCACTTGAAGGGCCGAAGCGAGGATTACCAGGTCGAGTACCGGGTGCGTCATGGCGACGGTCACTGGGTCTGGATCGAGGACCGTGGCCGGGCAGTCGAGCGCAGCAAAAACGGCCGGGTCATTCGCATGGTCGGGACGCGGCGCGACATCAGTGCCAGCAAGGTGCTGGAGGAACAACAGCAACTGGCAGCGACGGTGTTCGAGGCGGCCAGTGAAGGCATCGTGATTTTTGACCCCGCCTATGCACTGATTGCCGTCAACCAGGCTTTCAGCCGCGTAACGGGTTATGACATCGAGGACATTCTCGGGCGCAACGTGGTCGAGTTGCCGTGCAGTCGCGACGCCCGCCGGCACTTCACCGCGATCCATCAAGCGCTGGAGCAGCACGGCAGTTGGCAGGGCGAGCTGGTGGAAACCCGCAAGAACGGGGAGATGTACCCGCAATGGCTTCAGCTGAATACCGTGCGTGATCCTCGGGGGAAGATCAGCCATATAGTGGGCTTCTTCGCTGATCTGTCGGCGAGACGCGAATCCGAAGAGCGCATGCGCTACCTGACCCACTATGACGAATTGACCGGCCTGGCCAATCGCTCGCTGTTTCGTGAGCGGTTGAGCGAGGCGCACCAACGGGTACGTCAGGGCGGTTATCGCAGTCTGGCATTGCTGCACATCAATCTGGACCGCTTCAAGCTGCTCAATGACAGTCTCGGCCATGAAGTCGCTGACCAACTGTTGCAGAAAATGGCCCGGCGGATGGTCAACGCGTTGCCGGAGGCAGACACCATTGCGCGCTTGTCCGGCGATGAATTTGCGGTGCTGTTCAATTCCTACGGCAACCTGTCGAGCCTGGCGCGGGTGGCGACACGGTTGGCAACCAAGTTACGCCTGCCGGTGACGGTCGAAGGGCATGAGCTGGTGGTCAGTGCGTCCATGGGTATTAGTCTGCTTCCGGACAACGCCCGGGAGATGTCTGCATTGGTCAGCCAGTCGAACATGGCCATGCAACATGCCAAGCACTTGGGCGGCAACAACTTCCAGTTCTACACCGACAGCCTGCAGGCCAGCACCCTGGAACGCCTGCAACTGGAAAACCATCTGCGCAAAGCTATCGAAGACAAACAGCTCAAGGTGTATTACCAGCCGAAGCTGTGCCTGGCCACCGGCCGGTTGAACGCCGCTGAAGCGCTGGTGCGCTGGGATCATCCGACCATGGGCCGTGTGCCGCCGGGGGACTTTATCGGGCTGGCCGAGGAAACCGGGCTGATCGGTCCGATCGGCGAGTTCGTACTGCGCCAGGCTTGCTGGCAAGCCTGTGAATGGCAGCGCCAGGGGCTTGAGCCGATTCGGGTTTCGGTCAATTTGTCGGTGCATCAGTTGCGCCAGGGCAAGTTGGTCAGCCTGGTGCGCCAGGTACTGGAAGAAACCGGGCTGGCACCGCACTTCCTAGAGCTGGAGTTGACCGAAAGCCAGTTGCTGGACAGCGTCGAGCACATCATTGCGACCTTCCAGCAGTTGCGCGATCTTGGGGTGAAACTGGCGATCGATGATTTTGGCACCGGCTATTCATCCCTGAGCTACCTCAAGCGCATTCCCGTGGATTACGTGAAGATCGATCAGGCGTTTATCCGCGGGCTGGGGGAGGGTACCGAGGATGCGGCGATCACCCGGGCGATCATTGCAATGGCCCATGGTTTGTCATTGAAGGTTGTGGCGGAAGGGGTGGAGCGGCAGGAGCAGCTTGAGTTTCTAAAGGCCGAGCACTGCGATGAGGTGCAAGGCTATCTGATCAGTCGGCCGGTAGAGGCGCAAGACCTGGCGGGCCAGCTACGAGGGCAGGACGCGGATTGACTGAGGATGCTTCCCGTCAGGCCCTTTGGCGGTTTGACGGGAAGTTTGCAGCAGGTAATTATTTAAGCGGTGATCAGTACTTTATCAATGTGGTGCAGTAACTTTCCTTCGAAGAAAATACTGACGCCAGTAACATTTGATTCACCGGCTACTCGGTATTCGACAAACCTGTCGGTTAATACTTGAAGTGCAATTGCGCCGGTGTCTTCAATTTTCAGGTCTAGACGTAAATCATAAGATTTGTCCTGCACCTCGCTCAGCACCAGCCTGGCTGTAATGCCAGAGTTGGCAACGGTCACGGTACCGAAAGTGCGGAAGGATGCAGCGCCGGGCATGCGATCAATTTGGGCGATCCAGTCTTTGGTTGTAATGGTCATTGTGTGTAACTCCTTTAACTAAGATAGTTGCGTCCTGCCTGGTTAATATATCCATCTTTATTTGTTTGTGGGTGGCGATAGTTGACTTGTTTGTAAGTTGATTTTGGTTGTGTGTTGTTGATGAGATAACTAATGGTGAAGTTTGTAAGGGCGGGCTCATTTTTGTCGCAACGCCAAAAGGCGAGCGTCGATGAGTAACTGGAAAGCTGGTGATGAGCGCTACATGGAGCGCGCGTGCCTGAATGTCGAGGGATGTGGTTACGCATTGAGCAGGCAAAAAGCCGATTCATGTAGTATAACTACAAGCGTGCTACATCCCCGGCACCTGCCAATAACAAAGAGTCCAGCCCTTTGAATCTGCTGCAACACATCGCCCAGTCTCGCCACCTGTTACGCAAGTCGGAGCTCAAGGTCGCCGACCATGTGCTGCTTGATCCTGCGGCCGTGATGCACAGCTCAATGGCCGACCTGGCCCACAGCGTGGGCATCAGCGAGCCGACCATCGTGCGTTTTTGCCGCGCCATCGGTTGCTCCGGTTTCCAGGACCTGAAGCTGAAGCTGGCCCAGAGCCTGGCGGCGGGTGCGAGTTTCGGCCAGTTCGCGATCCATGAGGATGATTCGGTCGCCGACTACAGCCTGAAAATCTTCGACACCACATTGCACACCCTGATGGAGGTTCGCGAGAAGCTCGATCCGGTGGAGTTGCAGCGAGCGGTGACGCTAATGTCCCAGGCCCAGCGTGTCGAGTTCTATGGCTTCGGCGCCTCGGGTGCGGTCGCGGCGGACGCTCAGCACAAGTTCTTCCGTTTGCTGCTCACCGCTGCGGCGTATTCCGACCCGCACATGCAGGCGATGTCGGCGGTGACCCTGAAGCCGACCGATGTGGCGATCTGCATTTCCCAGTCGGGGCGTTCCAAGGATTTGCTGATCACTGCCAACCTGGTGCGTGAAAGCGGTGCTTCGTTGATCACCCTGTGCCCGAGCCAGACGCCATTGGCCGAGCTGTCGACCGTCAACCTGGCGATCGATGTGCATGAGGACACCGAAATCTACACGCCGTTGACCTCGCGGATCGCCCATCTGGTCGTTATCGACGTATTGGCGATGGGTGTGGCCATGGCGCGCGGACCGAGCCTGGTGAACCACCTCAAGAGCGTCAAGCGCAGCCTGCGCAGTTTGCGGTTGTCGCCAAAGTCAGTGAAGGCACTGGACGACTGATCTCAAGACTGGCGCGGACCCTGTGGCGAGGGAGCTTGCTCCCGCTCGGCTGCGCAGCAGTCGCAAAATCTTAGGGTCGCTACGCAACCCAGCGGGAGCAAGCTCCCTCGCCACAGGTCCAGCCAATGTTCATCGGTCTGTAATCAACGAGCCGCCAAACCGTCATCCCGCGCGCCTATCTTGAAACTCCCGTACTCGCCTTGGGAGACTCGAAATGGCCATGCCCTACGAAGAACGCAACAGCGCTGTCAAAACCCGTCGTCAGCAAGAAGATCAGCGCCGTATGGAATTCCGCCGCGCCATCGAAGATCGCTGCGAACGTCGTCAGCTTCTGGCCGAGATTGGCGATTTTCCAGAGCTGGAGCTCAACTTCTGGCAGTCATCTCCCTCGACTTCCCGTCGAAACGCTCAACCAGCGCGCTGATCTGAATCCGTTCGCTACGAACAAACGCCAGGAAGGCGTGAGCCACCGGTGACAGGCGTTTCGCCTTGGCCTGCACCAGACACCAGCTGCGGTAGAGCGGCAATTCTTCGACCGGCAATTCGATCAGTCCGCCGGTTGCCAGTTCAAGGTTCAGGGCGTGGCGCGTCAATAGCGCAACGCCCAGACCCGCCAATACACATTCACGCTGAGCTTCGGCAGACGAGACTTCCTGAGTCTGGTTGAAGTGCACGCGCTTCTCTTTGAAGTATTCTTCGCACGCAAGCCGCGTCCCGGAGCCTGGCTCACGCAGCAGTAGTGTGTAGGGCTCGAGATCCTGCAAGCGCAGCGGCCCCATATGGCACAGCGGGTGATCCGGTGGCGCCACGGCGACGATCGGGTTATTCAGGAACGGCAGAAATTCCAGGCCCATGTCCTGGGGCACCATGGACATGATCACCAGGTCGTCGCGGTTATCCGACAGGCGCCGAATGACCTGGCCGCGATTGACCACCGTCAGTTGCAGGTTCACTTCCGGGTGCTGGCGTTTGAATGCGGCAAACAAGTGCGGCACGAAATACTTGGCGCTGGATTCCACTGCCAGTTTCAGTTGCCCCTGCAACGAGCCCTGCATGTCCGACAGCTGCATGTCGAGGTTTTCCAGGCGCCCGAAAATATCCCGGCTGGCCCGCTGTAACGCTTCAGCGGCTTCGGTCATGTAGAGTTTTTTGCCGACGTAATCGAACAAAGGCTGGCCAATCAGCTCTTCAAGCTGACGAATCTGTAGGCTGACGGCAGGTTGTGTGAGCGACATTTCCTCGGCCGCTCGGCTGTAGGACCGCAAATCACAGACCTCGTTAAAGATCTGCAATTGCCGCAAAGTCATACGCATCAATGACTTACGCATTATCTGGTCGCTCTCGTCGCTGGCTGGTGATTCAACTATAAGTCTTTACTTATGCGCGACCCAATTATTATTCATTTTTGTTAATCCCTTGTGGGCGCTAGTGTGGACCTGCGACCAAATTGAAACATTTGGTCACGCGTCGACCTGGGTCTAGCAGGTCGTGGGTACCACCGGCTCAAGGGAAACTCCAAGTGATAACAAAGATCCTGATCGCCAACCGTGGTGAGATTGCCGTACGAATTGTACGTGCCTGCGCCGAAATGGGCATTCGCTCGGTCGCGATCTACTCCGACGCCGACCGTCATGCTTTGCACGTCAAGCGTGCGGACGAAGCCCACAGCATTGGTGCCGAACCGCTGGCCGGTTACCTGAACCCGCGCAAGCTGGTGAACCTGGCTGTGGAAACCGGTTGCGATGCGCTGCACCCCGGTTACGGATTCCTTTCGGAAAACGCCGAACTGGCGGAGATCTGCGCCGAGCGCGGGATCAAGTTCATCGGCCCATCGGCTGAAGTCATTCGTCGCATGGGCGACAAGACCGAAGCCCGCCGCAGCATGATCAAGGCCGGCGTACCGGTGACCCCGGGCACCGAAGGCAACGTGTCGGGTATCGAAGAAGCCCTGACCGAAGGCGATCGCATCGGCTACCCGGTGATGCTCAAGGCCACGTCCGGTGGTGGCGGCCGCGGTATTCGTCGCTGCAACAGCCGCGAAGAACTCGAACAGGCCTTCCCTCGGGTGATTTCCGAAGCCACCAAGGCATTTGGTTCGGCGGAAGTGTTCCTGGAAAAATGTATCGTCAATCCTAAGCACATCGAAGCGCAGATTCTTGGCGACAGCTTCGGCAACGTAGTGCACCTGTTCGAGCGTGACTGCTCGATCCAGCGTCGCAACCAGAAGCTGATCGAGATCGCCCCGAGCCCGCAACTGACCCCGGAACAGCGCGCCTACATCGGCGACCTGTCGGTGCGTGCAGCCAAGGCCGTAGGTTACGAGAACGCCGGCACCGTGGAGTTCCTGCTCGCCGAGGGCGAGGTGTACTTCATGGAGATGAACACCCGGGTGCAGGTGGAACACACCATCACCGAAGAAATCACCGGCATCGACATTGTCCGCGAGCAGATCCGCATCGCTTCCGGCCTGCCGCTTTCGGTGAAACAGGAAGACATCCAGCACCGTGGTTTCGCCCTGCAATTCCGGATCAACGCCGAAGACCCGAAGAACAACTTCCTGCCGAGCTTCGGCAAGATCACCCGCTACTACGCCCCCGGTGGTCCTGGCGTGCGTACCGACACGGCGATCTATACCGGCTACACCATTCCACCGTTCTACGACTCCATGTGCCTGAAACTGGTGGTGTGGGCGCTGACCTGGGAAGAGGCGATGGACCGTGGCTTGCGCGCCCTGGACGACATGCGTCTGCAAGGGGTCAAGACTACCGCCGCGTATTACCAGGAAATCCTGCGTAACCCGGAATTCCGTAGCGGCCAGTTCAATACCAGCTTCGTTGAAAGCCATCCTGAACTGACCAACTACTCGATCAAGCGCAAACCCGAAGAGCTGGCCCTGGCCATCGCCGCCGCCATCGCCGCCCACGCAGGCCTGTGAGGAATAAAACAATGTCCAAGAAGATTCACGTAACCGACACCATCCTGCGCGACGCCCACCAATCGCTGCTCGCGACCCGCATGCGCACCGAAGACATGCTGCCGATTTGCGACAAGCTCGACAAAGTCGGCTACTGGTCGCTGGAGTGCTGGGGTGGCGCGACATTCGACGCCTGCGTGCGCTTCCTGAAAGAAGACCCGTGGGAGCGTCTGCGCCAACTGCGCGCCGCGCTGCCTAACACCCGCCTGCAAATGCTGTTGCGCGGCCAGAACCTGCTGGGCTACCGCCACTACAGCGACGACGTGGTCAAAGCTTTCGTCGCCAAGGCAGCGGTCAACGGCATCGACGTGTTCCGCATCTTCGACGCCATGAACGACGTGCGTAACCTGCGCGTGGCCATCGAAGCGGTAAAAGCCGCCGGCAAACACGCCCAGGGCACCATCGCCTACACCACCAGCCCGGTGCACACCATCGAGGCCTTCGTGAACCAGGCCAAGCAAATGGAAGCCATGGGTTGCGACTCGGTGGCGATCAAGGACATGGCCGGTCTGCTGACCCCATACGCCACCGGCGAACTGGTCAAGGCCCTGAAAGCCGAGCAATCGCTGCCAGTGTTCATTCACTCGCACGACACCGCTGGCCTGGCCGCGATGTGCCAGATGAAGGCCATCGAAAACGGTGCTGACCACATCGATACCGCAATCTCCAGCTTCGCCTGGGGCACCAGCCACCCGGGCACCGAGTCGATGGTCGCAGCGCTTAAAGGCAGCGAGTTCGACACCGGCCTGAACCTGGAGCTGCTGCAAGAGATCGGTCTGTACTTCTACGCCGTGCGCAAGAAGTACCACCAGTTCGAAAGCGAATTCACTGCCGTTGACACCCGCGTTCAAGTCAACCAGGTACCGGGCGGGATGATTTCCAACCTGGCCAACCAGTTGAAAGAGCAGGGCGCCCTCAACCGCATGAACGAAGTGCTGGCCGAAATCCCGCGGGTTCGCGAAGACCTCGGCTTCCCGCCGCTGGTGACCCCGACTTCGCAGATCGTTGGCACCCAGGCATTCTTCAACGTGCTGGCCGGCGAGCGCTACAAGACCATCACCAACGAAGTGAAGCTGTACTTGCAGGGCGGTTACGGCAAGGCGCCGGGCACCGTGAACGAACAACTGCGTCGCCAGGCCATCGGCAGCGAAGAAGTGATCGACGTGCGTCCGGCCGACCTGCTCAAGCCGGAAATGACCAAGCTGCGTGCCGACATCGGTGCACTGGCCAAGTCTGAAGAAGACGTGCTGACCTTTGCCATGTTCCCGGACATCGGCCGCAAGTTCCTCGAAGAGCGCGCGGCTGGCACCCTGACTCCTGAAGTGCTGTTGCCGATTCCGGAAGCCGGCAAGGTGGCTTCGGCGGGCGGCGAAGGCGTGCCGACCGAGTTCGTCATCGACGTCCACGGCGAAACCTACCGCGTCGACATCACCGGTGTCGGCGTCAAGGCCGAAGGCAAGCGTCACTTCTACCTGTCCATCGATGGCATGCCGGAAGAAGTGGTGTTCGAACCGCTCAACGAGTTCGTCAGCGGCGGCAGCAGCAAGCGCAAGCAAGCCACTGCACCGGGCCATGTCAGCACCACCATGCCGGGCAACATCGTCGATGTGCTGGTCAAGGAGGGCGACACCGTCAAGGCAGGCCAGGCTGTGCTGATCACCGAAGCGATGAAGATGGAAACCGAAGTCCAGGCCGCCATCGCCGGTAAAGTCACCGCCATTCACGTGGCCAAGGGCGACCGGGTGAACCCGGGCGAGATCCTGATCGAGATCGAAGGCTGAGTAAACGGCCTCGATACAACGCTTTAAACCTCGGGGAGGCATGTGCTCCCCTTTTTTTTGCCCGCAAATCCGTTCATGAAAGCGTCGCCTATCCTGTGGGAGCGGGCTTGCTCGCGAAAGCGGTGTGACAGCGACACAAATACTGAATGACACTCCGCCTTCGCGAGCAAGCCCGCTCCCACAGGTTCTGTGTTGGGCCAGTGGTTGATCAGAACGCCATCCGCCATTGACCCGTCACGCCGTGGCTGCGGCTGTCGCTACCGACTTCGCCGTTATAGCCGACGCCCAGGGTATGCCGCGGCGAAAGGGACAGTTCCAGCGCGGCGTCCAGGCTCAGGCTGTCACGATCCAGTGCTGTCCCCCGAACGGTGAAGCTCCTGCTGCCCGTTTTCAGTTTTTGCCGGGTACGGCTGTCGATGTCACCGTAGATATGCTTCCAGCCGGCACTGAAGCTCGGTGTCAGGCGCATGCCGTTGTCCAGCGTATTGAGTCGGGCGAGGCGCAAGCCAAAAGTGCTGCCAATGTTGTCCTGAGTTTGCCCCTCGACCTGCAAAGCCGCCGGGCCACCTTTTTCTGTATAACCATCGCGCTGGTAACGCTGATAGCCGAGATTGGCGAACGGCTCGGCACTCAGGTTGCCGGTGCCCAGGTTGTAGCCGAGTTCCGCGAAGGCTTGCCGGGTACTGGCGTCGTAGTTGCCTTTGAGGCGATCGCTGAATCCGTTGAACGCCACCCGGCGTTTGCTGCTGCCGTCGTGGCTGCTGTGGGTGGCGCCCAAGCGTATCGCCAGTGGTCCGCTTTGGCGAAGAGCGTAGGCACCGAGATGAACACTCTCGAGATTCCCGTCCAGCTGGTTAGCATCCAGACGGGTGCGCGATTTGCCGCCGATCACACCCAGTCGCCATTGCTCATCGACTGTCCAGTCCGCACCCAGCACCAGGCCTTTGGTGGCATGACGCAATGCACTGCTGCCCTGGCCGCGATCGAGCGTGCCTCCATTGCCCAGCGCCTGTAGCCAGACCCTGCCGTTGTTTTCGCCATCCGCTGTCAGACGTGGCGAACCTTTTGAGTAAATGAGTTGAGTGCTATCCAGTTGGCGCATGGCTGACAGCATGCTGGTGCTGACCGGATTGACACTCGTAAGCGTGGCATTGCCAAGATTGGCATTGCTGCCCCCCGCCAATTGCTCCAGCGCCCGCGCTGCGGTGGTTTTGTTGGCCCCCATCAGAGCCGCGATCGCGGCGTTCGTTACCTGGGCAGGCTTGAACGATGCGACTGTTGGTCGGGAGACCGGGGAAGGGGTTTGAGCTGTGCCGGAAGCTTGAGTGGCAGGTGGTGCAAGTGATGTTTCAGCGGAGGGTTGAACGGTAGGCACCGGAGCAGTAACGGAGGTATCAAGGACAGTAGTTGGAGCCGCAGCAGTAACGGAGGTTTCAGTGACAGGCAATGGGCTCGGCGCATTGATGCTGTTTATTGCATCAGGGGGTACCTGAACCGATGGAATTTCCTCTGTTTGTGAAATGTTCTGAGCGAACTCCCGTCCGTTGGCAGAGATGGCTACGCTCTCGATCTCCACATCATTTCGAACGAAGGTCAGGCCGACGGTCTTTTCGTTGTACTGCAATGTCGGAGTCAAGAACGCCAGATCGTTGCGAACCTTGCCAAACTCACCTTCGATTCGGCCGGCCTCAATGACCGAGTATTGGCTGGTCACCGGGTATTCACCCGTTACTGCGACAATCTTTAGCGTGGCATCGCCAAGACGGGCAGTGCCATCGACTTTAATCGTTTCGCTGCGGCCATCGGGGTTGACCTCATAGGCCAGTTCGGCGGTTTTATAAAGGGTAAGGTCGCCCCTCACGCGTGGGGCTCCGTGCAAGGCATTAACCTCAAGATGGCCTTCTACCTGCAGGTGGCCGACTTGGCCATTGCCACGAAACGTCCCTCGTTTATCAACGGACACTTGACCGACAATGCTTCCATGGTTGGTCAGCGTGGCGTTGTTCATCACGATGGCGCCGTCACGAAAGTCATCTGCCCCCGTCAGTGTCCACTGGCCTCGTTTGATGTGCAGAAAATCGAAATTGCGGCTTTCTCCAAGCTCACCGCCATTCGCAGTATCGAGTTGCAGCGCGTTGTTGCCGCCGCCTCCATCAACCAGGCCATCGAAACGGCCGCGTCGACTGACAGTGACCAGGTCATGGTCATCACCCAGCTTCAATGCGATGCCGTCAGCACCTGTTTCTGGCTTGGTTATCGGGGTTCTGACGGTGGCTGGATCATTGATCAGTGCTTCCAGCCGCGCCCTCTGTTCGGCGGGCAGATCAATGGGCACGGTTGACTGTTCAGCGATTGCGCAGCCTGCATGGCCGAAGGCGACGGAAATCGCCAGTGCCATGCAATGGGGTCGGTAAGCATGTCGGATCAACATGGGGTTCAGCCTCTCGTGAAGGGAGGCCAAACTCTAAAAGTCGATGAAAATTCGCGATGCCGGGCGTTTCCGGGTAGCTGGCAGTCCGCAGAAGCGGCGCTTGTAGCCCAATCACCGGAAGGTTTCGATCTTGCCCGGATTCACCCGTTTGTCAGCCGTTTTTCCTTACAGCATTCCCGGACGTGTCCGTTGGCGTAGTGTCGGAAACTCGTCTACTTACTGCCCTTGGCTACGACACTCCGCCAACCCTTTCACCTGCCCCGAAGCCGTCTGGTTCTCAGCGCTCAGCCACTTCTCAAACCCGGCGCCAATCGCCGGCCATTCCGAGTCCAGGATCGAGTACCACGCGGTATCGCGGTTCTGCCCCTTGACCACCATGTGCTGGCGGAACACGCCTTCAAAACTGAAGCCCAATCGCTCAGCCGCGTATTTGGAGCGGGCGTTGGCGTTGTTGCATTTCCATTCCAGGCGACGGTAACCCAGGGCAAAGGATTCCCTGGCCAGCAGGTAAACCGCCTCGGTGCTTTTCGGCGAGCGCTGCATCGGGGCACCGAAGGTGACGTGGCCGATTTCGATGCGGCCCTGGGCCGGGACGATAGACATCAGGCTGAGAATGCCTTGTACCTCGCCGCTGGCGCGGTCGATCACGCTGAAAAAATACGGGTCGCTGCTGACCGCGTGGTTGTTCAGCCAGTCGTTGAAGGTGCTGCGTTCGGGGAAGGGGCCGTAAGGCAAGTAGTCCCACAGTTTTGGATCGGCACCCGGGCCTTGCAGCGCATTGAACAGGTCGTCGCCATGGCGCGCCGGGTCGAGTTTTTCCAGGCGGATGTAACGGCCTTCGATCAGTTGAGTCGTGGGAGCCGGGACGCCTTTCCAGTCGGCGAGTGAAATCGACATGCTGTTCTCCTTGAACCTAAATGGCTTTGCGAAACTGGATGAAACCGGGGCGCTCGGCAATGCGCTCGTAGAGCTGGATCGCGGTGGCGTTGGTTTCGTGGGTCAGCCAGTGCACCTTGTTGCAGCCGTCTGCCTTGGCCGTGGTGTAGACGAACTCGATCAGCTGACGGCCGACGCCGGTGCCACGGGTTTCCGGGACCACCAGCAAATCTTGCAGGTAGCAGGAGTTTTCGATGGCCCAGTTCGAACGATGGTAGATGAAATGCACCATGCCCACCGCTTTACCGTCAGCCCAGGCGAGGGCGGCGTGGGTTGGCTCGTGCGGATCGAGCATGCGCTGCCAGGTGCTGTGGGTGACGACCTCCGGCAACTCGGTTTTATAGAAGCGCAGGTAGGCTTGCCAAAGCGGCAGCCACGCCGCGTGATCACCGGAGGTGACTTGGCGAATGTCGATTTGACTCATGGTGATTTCCTTAGCGCATCAATTGGGCGAGGGTCTGGTCGTTGACGTCGGGGCTGGCGGCCAGGCCTTCGCGTACGCCGGCGATGTCGGCGGGGCTGCGGTTCTGGCTGAGCTTGCGCTTGCCTTCCAGACGGTCGATGGGAATGGCGAAACCGACGATGGCCTTGAGCATGCCGTCGATGTAATCGGCGGGGGCATCGGCCACTGACCACGGTTGGGCGCGGCCAGCTTCATGACGGTCGGTGAGGGTGCTGACGATGTCGAGCAGCCGCCCGCCATCGCTAAAGGTTTCGGCTCGGCCATAGGCGTGTACGGCGACGTAGTTCCAGGTTGGCACGACTTTGCCGTGTTCGGCCTTGCTCGGGTAGAAGCCGGGGCTGACGTAGGCGTCGGCACCGGCAAAAATCAGCAGGGCTTCGGCACCGTCGCGCAGGTCTTTCCACTGTGGATTGGCTTTGGCCAGATGCCCGTACAACGTGCCGTTCAAGCCTTGTTCGCAATGCAGCAGCACCGGCACATGACTGGCTTGCAGGCCGCTTTCGCCGTGGGTCACCAATATGGCGAGACGGGTGGCGAGGATCAGTTCATGTAGTTGGGACAACTCGTCGATGGCAAAAGCGCGCGGCGTATACATGGAGATATTTTCCTTGGCGAATGTCTTCATCCTAGGCAGGCTATTGGTCTGTTGTAAGAGCCATTAATGACCAATTTCATGGGTCCATTGTCATGACAGATGCGCCGCTTTCCTTGTCGTTCAACCCGGCCGGTATCGAACTTGATCGTCGCCAGGGGTTGAGTCGCCAGCTCTATCAGGCCTTGCGACTTCGCGTTCTCGACGGACGATTGGCCAGCGGTACACGTCTGCCAGCCAGTCGTGACCTGGCTGCGGCGCTGGCGATTTCCCGTAACAGCGTGGTGCGTGCCTACGATCAGCTGTACGCCGAAGGCTTCATTGAGGGGCGAGTCGGAGATGGCACCTATGTCGCGCAACTGCCTCAAGCGGTGTTGCCGACAAAAAAACTATCCACAAAAGTATCCACAGGGTTTTCAACAGGCTTACCCACAGCCTTATCCACAAATTGGCTCGATTTACCTGTGAATTCATCCAGCAAAGTTATCCACAGCAACGCGTTGGCGCGGGTTGAAAACAACCATTTGGCCAGCCCGCCGAGTGGTCCGCCTCGAGCTTTTCGGGTGGGTGTTCCGGCGTTCGATCTGTTCCCGTTCGAGGTCTGGGCCAAGCTGAATGCGGCTTTCTGGCGCAAACCGGATTTGCAGCAACTGTGTTACGGCGACCCGGCCGGCGATGCGCGCTTGCGTGGAATGATCGCCGCGTATTTGCGCAGTTCCCGTGGCATGCAGTGCACGGCTGAACAAATTGTGATCACCAGTGGCGCGCAGCAGGGGATTAGCCTTTGTGCACAGCTGCTGGTGGAGCCCGGTGACGGGGTGGCGATTGAAAATCCGGGGTATCGGGCGGCCGGTCATGCGTTCGCCGTGGCGGGTGCCCGGTTGCATGGGGTCGCGGTGGATAGCGAGGGTATCGACTGCAACGCACTGGCACAGCTCGGCGATTGTCGTCTGACCTACGTCACACCGTCCCATCAGTACCCCACCGGGGTGGTGATGAGCCTGGCTCGCCGCCTGGAGTTGCTGGCCTGGGCAGAACGCACTCAGGGCTGGATCGTCGAGGATGACTATGATGGCGAGTACCGCTACAGCGGTGCGCCGCTGGCACCTTTGGCAGCACTGGACCGACAAGGCCGGGTGCTCTACGTCGGCACGTTCGGCAAAGTGGCGTTTCCGGCGTTGCGCTTGGGTTACCTGGTGTTGCCGGCAGGGCTGGTGCAGGCGTTTGCCCAGCGTCGTGCCGTGGACGTACGCCATTCTGAAGTCAGTACCCAGGCGGTGATGGCCGAATTCATGGCGGCCGGGCACTTCCAGCGGCATATCCGCCGCATGCGCCGTGCGGCGCTGAGCCGGCGTAATACGCTGCTCAGCGGCTGGCCGGTGGATGTGCCTGGCGTCGGTCAGTTGCCCACCGTCGCCGCGGGGCTGCACATGACCGTACCCGTCGATAGCGTGGCGCGTGAACGTGAATTGATCGAGTTGGCGCAAAGCGTCGATGTCGAGATCAACGGTTTGAGCAGCTATTGGTTGCCCGACTCTGCAATGCCAATGGATCAGCGCGCGGGACTGGTGCTGGGCTTTGCTGCCGTGCCCGAAAAAGCGATCGAGTCAGCGCTGGAGCGATTGCGCAGTGTGTGGCAGGTTCGCTGACGCGGGCGGCTTTTCAGTCCGCCCGCCGGGCTGTTTCAGGGTTGAGCTTCGAGTTGGAAGAACAGCGTCGAGTCGCTGATGCGCCTCAACACGTAGTCGATCGGTGCCAGGGTGGTGAGTGCCTGGCGGTAAATAAATATCGCGGGTAAAAAAGGTTCTTCACGGAATCCAGGGAAGAACCATTTCCATGTGTGATAAGGGAATTCCTGAATCATTGCGAAATTGCGCTTCACTTGACCACCCGTTTGCATTCGACCTGACCAGCACGCGTTGTAACCATGATCGGCAGAGAACGGCCAAGAGCAGCCATTCAGCCCATCAAAAAACGGACGATTGATGCATTTACTGATTCACCATGGGGTGACAGAAATGGGCTACCTTGTTGACCCAGTTACTCACAGCTCAGGGAGAGCGACATGTCTGTAGAAATCCAGCTTTCGGAAAATGCGACTGAAGCAGAGCGGTTAGGAATATTGACTCCGTTACTGGCCCATAATCTGGCCAACGGTGGGGACGACGCCTATGAAACATTTGCCCTGTTGCTACGAGACCCTGACAGTAACGAAGTTATAGGCGGGCTATACGGAAAGTTCTCCTATCGCTGGCTGCTCATTGACCTTGTCAGCGTTCCCGAGTCGATGCGTGGCCAAGGTATCGGAGAACGGCTAATGCGCATGGCCGAAGATATCGCTCAGAAAAAGAACTGCACTGGTATCTGGCTGGAGACCTTCAGCTTTCAGGCACCCGGTTTTTATCAAAAACTTGGCTACTCCGAATTCGGACGCCTGGCAGACTATCCACCGGGACATACCCGGCTCTATTACCAGAAGTCGTTGTGCTGACAGCGTTTTGATCTTGGCCCGATAGTTGCCTCGTGGCAGACCACAATCGGTTGAAGCTGCCAGTCGCATGAGAATTTTGACGCGTTCCAGATGGAGATACCGTAAGGTCGTTTACTTTCCATTACCAGCCTAGGCGAGGTTTATATGAGCAACTCCCACATTCATGACTTCGCTCTTGAATACTGCTTTTCTCCTACCCCTCCACAATATGCTCTGCTTCTTAAGGGAGCATGGGGTTCAGGTAAAACATGGTTTGTAGAAAAACTAGCCAATGCCATTAGAAAAAAAGAAGGGCGCGAGCTTTATATTAGTCTTTACGGGCTTAACTCCTTCTCAGCTATCGAGTATGAATTTTACAGGAAACTTCATCCCATACTATCAAATAAAGGAATGGAGATCGCAGGTAAGGTTCTTAGGGGGGCTCTAAAAGCAACTTTAAAAGTCGATCTAGATATGGATGGAAAGCCTGATGGCTCAGCCAGCATATCCATCCCCAGCTTAAATCTACCTGAATATCTTAGAAATACATCTGGTCTAGTTTTGATTTTCGATGACATTGAACGTTGTTCGATAAAGCTTAGCGACTTGCTCGGCTATATAAACCATTTTGTCGAACATCAAGACTATAAGGTAATATTGGTCGCGAACGAAGATGAACTTGTAAAAGACGAAAACTACAAAACCATCAAAGAAAAACTAGTTGGAAAAACTTTTGAAATCACACCGCAAATTGATGATGCTTTAGACAACTTCATCAACGACACAGGATCAGAGCAGTTTTTCGAAGCTCATCGAGAGTTAATCAAGGAAACACACTTCCAGTCGAACTACAAGAATTTGCGTCATCTACGACAGGCACTACTCGATTTCGCACGTCTCGAGCATAAGCTACCAGAGGATGTTACCCAATCTTCTGAGTTGATGGCACACCTTCTACGCCTTTTCCTTATTTTCACTATTGAAATTCGACATGGGAAAATGTCCGCCTGTGATATCGGTAATTTAAAGAAGCAATGGATTGCGTATGCAGTGTCGGAGAAGCGTGAAAAACAACAAGGAAACCATGAAAAACCACTGGCTACAACACTGGTCGAAAAGTATAGGAATTTTGACACTCACGACACTCTTATTGAGCAAGACGTTTGGCTAGACATACTAGGCAGCGGAATTATTAATAGTGATGTCATTTGTGATCAACTGAAAAACTCTAAATACTTGTTCACCGAAAGCTCCCCCACTTGGGTGAGACTGTGGAACTTTAGAAGCCACACGGATGACGAATTCAGAATATTAGTTTCTGAGGTCTGGAATCAGTTTGAAAACTCGCAACTGACTGCTCATTATGAGTTAAAACACGTTTTCGGAATGATGCTCTTCTTCTCTGACAACGGCCTAATCAACAAGAGCATTGATCAAATTATTGTCACGGCTAAAAACTGCGTCACCGTTCTTCGTAAAGACGGACACTTCAATAAGCGGCGCATTACCGGTTTTCGTGATGATGAGTCAGCGATGGGGATGGGCTACATATATTGTGAGCGAGAGGAGTTTCGCGAATTCTGCGAACACCTAAAGCAACAAGAGGAGGAAGCCTATCTTGATACTTTCCCGACCATAAGCATAGAGCTACTAGCACTTCTAAAAGCCGCCCCGTCGGACTTCTCTCAACAGCTTCACAGTTCAAATTATGGCAGCGGTACGTATTATGATGTTCCAATCTTAAATAGTCTCGCCCCGTCCGCCTTCGTCGAGGCTTTGTTAGCACTCAAGGCCAATGAACTTGATGGCGCCTGCCAATTCTTCAGGGAGCGCTATAGAAATAAAAGCATGTCCGATATCGTCAAGGAACGAGAGTGGGTAGTGTCTGTCAAGACACTTTTAGAGAGAGAAACTAAAGCTCGCGCTGGGACTTTATTCGGACACTGCTTAAAAGAAATTATAAATCGATCAATAAATAGAGCGCTCGTAGACTTGCCAAGCGAGACTAGCTCTCCATCATAGAAAAAAACAGAAGGTTTTCGACCGGAGTCGGCCGTTGCTCTACAGGTGTCTATTTTGAGCTGAATTCTTTCTTTGCTGACCGGCAGCTATGGGTCGATTCTTGCCTGTCATTAGGGGCAGAAAACGACCCAACATGCGGACGGTCGTGTCATTCGTTGAATATTTTTAATGTAATGAACCAAGTCGGTATACGAAAGACAATATAATTACCACGAGTAGGTAATCATGAGCGACAGCCTTGCGAACTCAAACGCTGCCCTCACGTTCGATAACCAGAATCCGTGCTTCCCCATGAGGATGTGCAACATGTTCACATCCTACTCCCGCGAAAAACACGTCGCCAACCACCAGTGTTACGATCCGCTCGATGCCCGATTCGCGATAATGCATATCGACCGTGCCATCGAGGACTGCAAATACCTCTTCACCATCGTTTACATGCCACTTGTATGGCTGGTCGGTCCAGTGGAGACGGACCGTGGTTCCGCCCATGTTAGCGATATCGTCAGCACCCCAAGCGCGAGTGGCGGTGAAATCTTTGCTTCGAATAATTCTCATCGACAGTAGTTCTCGAACAGGCACTGAGTTTCTATCAATTTAACAGAACCTTCGACCGTCCGCTTCTGGCCGAGGCTGTGTAAAAACGTTTTTGAGCGCGACAGGTACTCAAAATCGGACTGGAAATCGCGTTTCTACGCGAAATCCACATCTGCTGACGTGCCGATAAATTTCAGATTTAACACAGATGCGCATACTTCAATTTTTGTGAAGCGTTTTTACACACTCTGGGCCGTTAGCTGCCCTCCGCGAAGGGCAGCTATGGGTCGTTCTCTGCCGGTCATGTCCATGAATCGTGCTAGTCAAATCCAATGCAAATGACTGGTCAGGTCGAATGCAAATGGGTGGGCAGTCCGTGCAATTATCCAATCATGGCTTGCTTCAAAAAATCAGCCCCAATTGTTTACGACAATTGGGGCTGTGCTTTCTCTGCGCGAGTAATTTTGATCCAGCTTTATGCTTTGACAAGACTCCCCGGTATTTCTGGGTCATCTAGATGATCCAGTGCTCGCTCCACCAGTAAATGAACTCCATCAGCCAGGCGGCTGATTGCCAAGGCAATAGAGCGGCGCGAGCCATCAACATCGTCTGCGAGATCGGCGGCTATGGCGCTGATGGATAGTAGGTCTTCTGAGGCGTTAGCGAGTAATGCTTCGGTGTTGACGTTTGGGTACACGCTGAAGAGCTGGCCTTTGCGTTTTGGTGGTGTTTGTTTTGGTGGGGCAAGATGGTGATCTAGGGCGCGTTCCGCGGCTTCATGAAGCCTTTTGGTATCGAGGCCCTCGTAGGGAGATGTGTCAGGGTTATCTGGCGGATTGGGTGTTGGCTTGATCATTGGTGTATCCCGATATGTGTGTTTAGGGACTGACACCTTTTCGCTTGCATTCGAATGGTGGTGGCAGCCGTGCGCAGGTGTGCAAGACCGGGCATATCGGACCCCGGCAGGTCCCAAAGGGACCTCCCACGCACAGCCGCCATATAGCGATCCAAAAAAGCATTTTTAATGCTCAATGGTTTGCGAGGCGTTTGCGCGGCGATATGTACCGGACTTGCACGTCCGTGTCACCGTTTTTTGCGGTGATGAACAGAGGTTAACCGGGGATATGGAAGGTGAATAGTTCATGGAGGGCTCTACTTTTCGAAGGAAAATTCCGAGAAGGTTGCGGGGAATAGGTACGAAATCGCACTCCACTTAAACGTCTCTTTTCACGTGCCTGCTCAACCATTTGGGTTGCATCTGACCGTTAAGCTACATTGAGTTTGACCATGATGTTTCGTAGTCATGATCGACAAGGAAATGACGTAGTGTTGCCAAAGGCAGCAAATGACCTAAGCAGGATTCACGATGCCAAATTTAGATCTACTCCCATCCCTGCTGCAAAAGATCAACGAAAACCAAATTGCTCTCGAAGCCGCCATCATGGAGCTTTCGAACTGGGTCGAGCAGCGTGGATCAGATGACGTCGCCAATAACGTGCGTAGCGCCCTCTCTACCATCAGCAAGAACGAAGAGTTCATCAATATGACGCTCGCTGTAATGATGGAGGGCGATTGACTGTAATCGGCTATTGATTCATTCAAGGCACCACGCAAAAGCGATGAAACCATTGGCGATATCAATGCAATAACTCAAATTCAGGTCAAGAAATTGTAGTTTTTGAAAGCAACTGAAAGACGTGTTTCGTCAATGACTTGGTAGTCATCAGCGTCAAAAACGGCGACATCTTCTTCTAACGAAACTCGATGGTGGCGTTCCTGTTCGAAGCCGTTACACTGCCCCGGCCGTTCAATTTTCTTCTGAGGCTGTGCGCATGAAATTTCGTTTTCTGCTGTGGATGCTGGGTTTGTTGATGGGTAAGGCCAGCCGGACCAATCCGGCGTTTCAGCAGCAGTTGGGTGACAAGGACCTGGTGTTTCAGCTGCAGACCCTGGACGGCAAAGTGGCGCGGCACTTTCGGGTGAAGGACCAGCGCATTACCAGCCAATCGGGTGTGCATGCCGAGCCTGCGTTTGCGATTGCCTTTAAAGACGCCGCGTATGGCTTTGCCACGATGCAGGCGAAGAACAAGCAACTGGCGTTCATGACGGGGATTCAGGACAAGTCGATCCAGATCAAGGGCAACCCGGCGCTGGTGATCTGGTTCCAGGGGCTGACCAAGTATTTGAAGCCGAAGAAGGCCAAGCCTAAGGCTAATGCCGCTTAGTTAAGCCACAACGCAATCTGTAGCAGCTGGCGTAGCCTGCGTCCGGCTGCGCAGCAGTCGTAAATCCGGCTTGCACGATCTCTCAGACGTACCGCGAACTCTGATTTTACGACTGCTGCGCAGCCGGACGCAGCCTTCGGCAGCTGCTACAAGGAGGGTGTAGCGTCTGGGTTCGTCTAACTGATCGGCATTGGGCCTAAGGCTTGTGGTTTTTTCCGGCCGACCGCGAGGATTCGTCGTAAGTTTTCAGTCATCCGACTCCTGCGGGCCTGATGTGTCGAGTGATCGGGCCCTGTAAGTCTTGTAGATCTGCTGGACTTCCGGATTATCCAGGCTCTCGTAAGTAATGCCTTCCTTGTCCAGGCCATCCAGGCCTCTGATGCTACTGATGGTCGCTGGCCACTCGTCGCGACTGGCGATATCGACTACGAACGGTTTCAGGTAATGGTCGAGATGCCTCTCGCGAGGTTCTCGAATTTCGTCACTGAGTGCCCGCAGGTAGTCGTCTTTGGTGGTCTTTGACCAGTCGATGGCGAACCTGGCCCGATAGCAGAGTTCCATGAAGACCAACAGGATCGTGCGCCCATTGCCGTCAAGAAAGGGGTGTGCGAATGCTAGCTGGCCCATTACTTCGCCAGGGCGCTCTCTGAAACGCTTGTGGTCCGCTGCAAGCTCCAGTGCATAGTCGACAGACATCTTGATGGCGTTCGGATGCTCAAAGACGGTGGCTCGCGGATCGCCGTGCAGGCCCTTGAAGACGGCCAGATGAGGGACCAGTTCGTTCCGGTCTTTCCCTGCCCAGGGATAGAAGCCGGAGAAGAGGATTTCATGAACTTTGAGGACGGACGTGTAATCGATCGGCTTCGTCTTGGCCAGATAGGCCAGGGCCTCTTCGATGCTCAATTCGAACGCGAAATGTTCTGACTCTTTGACTTCAGTGGGGTCTTTCAGCTGTAGCGAATTTTGAAGGTAGCCAGCCGTTTCGAAATCGCCGAAAGGATCAAACGTCATGCGCTACGTTTCTTCGAGCGCCTCTCCTGAAGGTAACGCCCTTGCAGCGCCAGGGCCTCCGACTTGCTCAGAGCACCTTTTTTCTTGAGATTGACCAGCAGCTGTTCGACGCCATCCAGTTCGACGATATCGCCAGCCAGGCAAGTAATGGTCACGGCCATACGACTCATGCCGTCAGGTTCGGCAGTGATCTTGTGGTGCTTGGCAAGCTTGCGGACTTGGCTTGCAACACTGGCAGCCGCTGTTTGGGTCATCGGAAAGCCCTCTGTTTGCAGTCAAATCATAGCAGTGCGCTTGCTTGTTGTCGTTGTTGGACCGAACGGGGGCAAGCCCCCTCGCCACAGAAGCGTCTTCGGATCGCAGCCCATGGCAAGGCATGCGCCCACAGGGATTATCTAAATCCTGTGGGGGCGCGGTTTGCCCGCGATGCTTTTCAGCCTTGGGTGAATTGCGAGGCGAGTTCGCGCAGCAGTACTTCGGCTTCGAGGACTTTGCTGACCACGTCGTTGGCTTTGTCGCGGGTCAGGCCGAGGCGTTCGAGCAGGGCGTCGGGGATGTCTTCGTCCGGACCGGAACCGATGCCTCGGCTGCGCAGCAGGCGGACCGACAGGCACACCAGGTTCGGGTACTCGGCGTAAGGGCCATCGTAGGCTGGATCGTGCTGGAAGCGCAGGGCGGTGGCCAGTTCTTCGGGCATGTCCCAGTGGCGCATCAGCCACGAGCCGATCTGTTCACGGCTGATGCCCAGCAGGTGTTGTTCCACAAAACTGTGGCACAGGTGCGGGTTGACCTCCAGGTGACGGCAGATCAGCGAGAAGTGCGGCGGGAACACGTGGGCCAGCAGCAGGTAGCCGAAGTTGTGCAGCAGGCCCGCGAGGTAGGTCAGGCCGGCTTCAGGGCGTTGGGCGCGCGGCATGGCGCGGGTCAGGCCTTCGATGACGGCGGCGGTGTAGATTGATTGCTGCCAGTACGGCGTGGAGTGTTGCGGGTGGTCCTTGGGCAGGCTGAGGGTTTTGCCCAGGGCCAGGCCCAGCGCCAGGTTGATCACCAGGTCGAAGCCCAGCACGCGCACGATGGCGTCTTCCACCGAGCGAATCTTGCCCGGCGAGGCGTAGTACGGCGACGCCGCCCAACTCACGACTTGTGCCGCCAGCGCCGGGTCGGTTTCGACCACGCCGGTGATGTCGTCGATGGTGGCGTTGGGGTCGACGCGCAGCTTGATGATTTTTTGCGCGGTTTCAGCCAGCGGCGGAATTTCGATGGTCGCTTCCAGACGCTGCTGGATACGCCGTGCGGTGAACGCCTGGACGGCCTGGGTGATTTCCTCGCGGTCGTCATCGGGGCGGTCGAGGTTGGGACGGATGCTGGTCAGCTTTTCGCCGAAGTTGGCGGCGCTGGCCTTGGTCAGCATGGTCTTGAAGTCTTCGCTGGAAATTTCCAGCAGCACGCCCGGCTCACCGGAATTGACCAGCAGCTTCGGTTCACGCAGCAGGCTTTCGTCGTACAGGCAGGGTGAACTGGTCAGCGCCGGCAGGCCCGGCAGCAAGCTGAGGTTGTGCTTGCCGAGCATTTTTGTCAGGCGCTCGGTCGGTACGGCGGTGAGGCGGCGACCGGTGAGTTCGGTGAGGCGATTGAGGT
This sequence comes from Pseudomonas sp. GM48, assembly GCF_000282335.1. Taxonomy (GTDB): domain Bacteria; phylum Pseudomonadota; class Gammaproteobacteria; order Pseudomonadales; family Pseudomonadaceae; genus Aquipseudomonas. The sequence continues at coordinate 71,843 of NZ_AKJM01000115.1, read as the reverse complement.
CGAGCAATTGGCTCTGTGGGAACAACACCATCAGCGCGCCAACGCTGTCATCCAGTAAAACGGCCTGGATCTTGCGCGCGGCATTGAGGCCGTGGTGGTCCGGCACTTCTTCGTAGGTTATGCCTAACTTGCCCAGCATCAGCCGAATAACCGACGGAGCGTGCGGGGTGTCGGGTGCGAAGGCAACGTCGGTCATGGTTTGTATCCGTGCTAAAACAATTGCAGGAGTATAACCAGCTTGCCTGGGGCCACGCCTCAGAAACTGCGACGGTTGTCACACTTGGCCGTATTGTTGGCCATGACGCAGCCAGCGGTCGAGTAGCGGGCTGACGTGGGTCGGCCAGCGCTCGAGCAATGCCTGGGCGGCATCCCGCACGGCGGGCAACAAATCGGCATCGCGCATCAGGTCGGCGACCTTGAATTGAAGCAGGCCGGTTTGCCGGGTGCCGAGCATTTCGCCGGGGCCGCGCAGTTCGAGGTCTTTTTCGGCGATGACAAAACCGTCGTTGGTTTCACGCATGATGCCCAGGCGCTGACGACCGATCTGCGACAGCGGCGGATGGTAGAGCAGCACGCAATGGCTGACGGCGCTGCCTCGCCCGACGCGGCCGCGCAACTGGTGCAATTGCGCCAGGCCCAGGCGTTCAGGGTTCTCGATGATCATCAGGCTGGCGTTGGGTACGTCGACGCCCACTTCGATCACTGTGGTCGCGACCAGCAGTTGCAGGTTGCCGGCCTTGAACTCGGCCATCACCGCGGCTTTTTCGGCAGGCTTCATGCGGCCGTGGATCAGCCCGACTTTCAACTCGCCGAGGGCGGCGGTGAGGTCTTCAAAGGTGGTTTCGGCGGCCTGGCAGGTCAGCTCTTCCGACTCTTCGATCAGTGTGCACACCCAATAGGCTTGTCGCCCTTCGGCGCAAGCGCTGCGCACCCGCTCGATGACTTCGACCCGCCGGGTGTCGGTGATCAGCACGGTGTTGACCGGGGTGCGGCCGGGGGGCAGTTCGTCGAGGATCGAGGTGTCGAGATCGGCATAGGCGCTCATGGCCAGCGTGCGCGGAATCGGCGTGGCGGTCATGATCAGTTGATGCGGGCACATGCGCCCGCCGACACCTTTCTGCCGCAAGGCCAGGCGTTGCTGTACGCCGAAACGGTGCTGTTCATCAATGATTGCCAGCGCGAGGTTCTTGAATTGCACTTCGTCCTGGAACAGCGCGTGGGTACCGACCACCATCGGTATGCCGCTGGCGATTTGTTCCAGCGCGGCGGTGCGGTTCTTGCCCTTGAGCTTGCCGGCGAGCCACGCGACTTCGATGCCCAGCGGTTCGAGCCAGCGCTTGAAGGTGATGAAGTGCTGCTCGGCAAGAATCTCGGTGGGCGCCATCAGCGCGACCTGATAACCGGCCTCCAACGCTTGCAGTGCGGCAAGGGCGGCGACTACGGTTTTACCGGCGCCGACGTCACCCTGGATCAACCGCAGCATCGGTTCGTGCTGGCTGAGGTCGTAGGCGATTTCGTTGCCAACCCGTTGCTGGGCACCGGTTGGGTTGAAGCCGAGGTTGGCCAGGTATTGGGCCGGCAGTTGGGTGGCTTTGGGCATCGCCGGCGCGCGTAGGGAGCGCATGCTTTCGCGCAGGCGTTGTTGCGACAGTTGATGGGTCAGCAGCTCTTCGAAGGCCAGACGGTGCTGCGCCCAGTGGTGTCCGAGGGCCAGTTCATCGACGTCGGCATCGGCGGGCGGGTTGTGCAAATAGCGGATCGCATCGGCCAGCGGCGCCAGTTGGTAGTCGCGGGCCAGTTCATTCGGCAGCCAGTCGGGCAGGCTGCTGGGGCCGAGCAGGGTGAGGGTCTGCATGCACAACTGGCGCAAGCGCTGTTGGGTCAGGCCTTCGGTGAGCGGGTAGACCGGGGTCAGTGTTTCATCCACGGGCGGCGGTTCGTCACCGGTGATGGCACGGTATTCCGGGTGGTAGATCTCCAGCCCCGAAGCACCGGGCCGTGCCTCGCCGTAGCAGCGAATCCGCGTACCGCGTTTGAGGCCTTCTTTCTGCGCATTGCTGAAATGGTAGAAACGCAGGCTTAAGCCCCCGGTGCCATCCTGCAACCGCACCACCAGGCTGCGCCGCCGGCCCATGACCACATCGGCGCCGCTGACGGTGCCTTCAATGACCGCGTCCTGTCCGGGTCGCAGTGCGCCAATCGGGACCACACGGGTGCGGTCCTGATAGCGCAACGGCAGGTGAAACAGTACGTCCTGGAGGTTTTCCAGGCCGACCTTGGCCAGTTTTTCGGCCATGGCTTCACCGACACCCTTGAGTGCCGTTACCGACACTTGCGACAACTCGGTCATGGCAACGACTTAACCGACAGCCACCGGTGCCGCGGGCTTGGCCACCGAGCACAGGCGAATGGAGTCGGCGAGGATTTCAATCGCCTTCGGACGCGGGAAGCTGGCGCGCCAGGCAATGGCCACCGTGCGGAACGGTACGGGTGCCGAGAGTGGACGCACTTCGATTACGCCGGGGGCGTAGTGATGGCTGTCGACCGCCGACAACGGCAGGATCGAAATCCCGAGGCCCGAGGCGACCATGTGGCGAATGGTTTCCAGGGAGCTGGATTCCACCGTGGTGTGCTTGGCGCCGTCGTTGCCTTTGGTCAGGGTCGGGCAGGCTTCCAGTACCTGATCACGGAAGCAGTGACCTTCGCCGAGCAGCAGCAGGCTCTTGTCGTTGAGCATGTTGGCGTCGATGGATTCTTTTTGCGTCCACGGGTGCTGCGCCGGCATCAGGACGTAGAACGGCTCGTCGTAGAGTTGCAGGGTCAGCACGTCGGCTTCGCTGAACGGCAGGGCGATGATGATCGCATCGAGCTCGCCGTTGCGCAGTTTGTCGCGCAGCACGTGGGTGAAGTTTTCTTCGATGTACAACGGCATCTGCGGGGCGACCCGGTGCAGTTGCGGAATCAGGTGCGGGAACAGATACGGCCCAACGGTGTAGATCGCACCGACTTTGAGTGGGGCGGTCAGCTGGTTCTTGCCGGCCTGGGCCAGTTCGCGAATGCCCTGGGCCTGCTCCAGCACTTTTTGCGCCTGGGCCACGATACCTTCGCCGACCGGGGTCAGGCGTACGGCGCTTTTGCTGCGCTCGAAAATCAGCACACCGAGTTCGTCTTCAAGCTTTTTCACGCCCACCGAAAGGGTCGGCTGGCTGACATGGCAACGCTCGGCCGCGTGGCCGAAGTGCTGCTCTTGGGCGAGGGTAACGATGTAGCGTAATTCTGTGAGAGTCATAGCAAGCGTCCATGAATTTGCGTGCCAAGCATACCGGCTGCAATCGATAGACGCACGTTATCAGACTGAGAGTGTCGAGTGACACCGGGCAATGCCGGTTTGCCGCTGGCAGATAAGAGAAAGGCACCTTTCGGTGCCTTTTGCTTGGCGCATAACCCTGTGGGAGCGGGCTTGCTCGCGAAAGCGGTGCTTCAGGCGACATCAATGTCGAATGATTTACCGTCTTCGCGAGCAAGCCCGCTCCCACATTTTTTACCGGCGGCGTTTTTCCAGCGAGTAAACAAACGGTGCAACGATTTCGATGGAGCCATTGGTCAGCATGTCGGCGGGTGGCTTGGGCAGCGGTTGGGCGCGGCGGATCATTTCCAGGGTGGCCCGGTCCAGATCGGCCGTGCCCGAGGCGCCTACCAGCTCAAACGACAACACATTGCCTTCGGCATCCACGACGAAACGCAGACGGTTCATCCCTTCCTTGCCCCGCGCCTGTGCACTCGCAGGGTACTTTTTGTACTTCTGCAGGTGCGCCAGCAGCGTGCCTTGCCAACTGGCCTTGGCCGCCAGTTGAGCCGGCGAAGGGCCGGGCGCAGGCTGGGCGGATTTCTCCGTTGGCGCCTGGGTCTGTTGCGTTTCTGCCGGTTTCTCTTCGGCCGGTTTTTCCTTCGGCGGTTCGGGTTTCTTCTCTACCGGCTTGGGCGGCTGCGGCTTCGGCTTGGGTTTGACCGGCTTGGGCACGGCAATTTCAGCTTTCGGCGCTTCAGCGAGCTTGGGAATCGGCAGTTCTTCGACCGGAGCCGGTGGCTGCGGTGGCGTGACGACCTTCGGCGGTGCAGGCGGTGGCGGGGCCGGAACCGGTGCCAGTTCGACCAGCATTGCCTGAGGCGGCAACTCGATGGGCGGACGGGCGGACCAGTTCAGCGCCAGCGCGATGGCCAGCGCGTGAACACCCAGCACCACCGCCAGGCTACCGCTGTAACGCGTCAGCTTATGGCGCGTCGTGATCATTTCTTGGCTGCCGTCTCGAGTCCGACCAGACCCACCTTCAAGTAACCGGCAGAGCGCAGGTTGTCCATCACGCTCATCAGGTCGCCGTAATCCACGCCTTTGTCGGCCTGGAAGAAGATTGTCGTGTCTTTCTTGCCCTGGGTTTTGGCGTCGAGGGTGGCGCCGAGTGCTTCGGCCTTCACTTCGTCTTCACCAAGGAACAGGCGCTGGTCAGCCTTGACGCTGAGGAACACCGGTTTCTCTGGCCGCGGCGCCGGTTTGGCGGTCGAGGCGGGCAGGTCGACCTTGATGTCCACGGTGGCCAGCGGGGCCGCCACCATGAAGATGATCAACAGCACCAGCATCACGTCGATGAACGGCGTGACGTTGATTTCGTGGTTTTCGGACAGATCGTCGTCTGCCCCTTCTTTCAAATGCAGGCCCATGGCCGATTACCCCACTTTCACCATGTGCGGTTGCGAGCTGCGCTCAGGCTGGTGGTCGAGGTCGCGGCTGACCAGCAGCAGGACCTGTGCCGATGCATCGGACACCTGAGCCTTGTAACCGGCGATGGAGCGGGCAAAGACGTTGTAGATCACGACTGCAGGGATCGCTGCAACCAGGCCCAGCGCGGTAGCCAGCAGGGCTTCGGCGATGCCGGGAGCGACGACGGCGAGGTTGGTGGTCTGGGTTTTGGCAATGCCGATGAAGCTGTTCATGATGCCCCACACGGTACCGAACAGGCCGACGAACGGCGCAGTGGAGCCGATGGTGGCCAGCACGCCGGTGCCGCTGCTCATGTTGCGACCGCAGGCCGCCACCAGACGCTCAAGACGGAAGCTAACGCGTTCCTTGATGCCTTCTTTCTCGCGGCTGTTGACCGACAGGCGCATCTCTTCGAGAGCGTCGTGCACCAGCAGGTTGGCGAGGGTGCCTTCCTTCGCCGCCGTGGCGCTGGCCTCCTTGAGGGAGGCGGATTTTTTCAGCTGGGCGATTTCACCGCGCAGACGACGCTTGGCGCCCATCAGCTCAAGGCCCTTGGCGATCCAGATGGTCCAGGTGATGATCGAGGCGATGGCCAGGCCGATCATCACGATTTTCACGATAATGTCGGCGTTCTTGTACATGCCCCACGGCGACAGGTCATGGGCCATGCCCAGGGTGTTGTCGGCTTCGAGGACTTGAGGAACGTCTTCACCCGGGTTTTCTGCCGGTGCTGCCTGAGCAGGATCGGTCGCGGCCGGAGCAACGGCCGGTGCGGGTGCTGCGGCGGCTGGAGTCGCTGGCGGCTGGGCATCGGCGAAAGCGGCGACTGGCGCGAGCATCAGGCTGAGGAACAGCGCGGCCGCTGTGCTCCAGGCGCGAGGTCGTTTGGTTGGCGAAGCGGGGAATTGATTGCGTGTCATGCTGGCCGGACCTGAGAGAAAAAACGGGTGATGTTCTTCCAGGCCTCGAAAGGCCGAGAACAAAAGTGGGGTGCATTATTGCAAGTAATTCTTGTTAACAAAAGTAATAGCGTCTCTTTTTTTCCTGCATTGCTAGCCGCCTGTCTATTGCCGGCGCTAGTCTGTGGCTTTCCGATGGGAGTTTTCTGATGTCTGCGCCTACTGTTTTGATCGCCGGCTGCGGTGATGTCGGCAGCCGCCTGGCCACGCAATTGCTGGCGGCGGGGTGGGAGGTTCATGGCCTGCGACGCGATGTTTCACGCCTGCCCAAGGGTGTCATCGGCGTTGCCGGTGACTTGTTCAACAAAGACTGCCCGGCCACTTGGCCAGTTGGCGCCGTGGATTACCTGGTGTATTGCGCGGCGGCCACCGATCACGATGAGGCCGGTTACCGTGCTGCCTATGTCCAGGGCCTGGAGCATGTGCTGGAGTGGCTGAACGACTACGGGCAGCTGCCCAATCGCCTGCTGTTCGTTTCCAGTAGCAGTGTCTACGGTCAGCAGGATGGCGAATGGGTCGACGAGACTTCACCGGCCGTGGCAGCGGGCTATTCCGGGCGTGTGATGCTCGAAGCCGAGCAACTTGCGCTCAAAAGCGGCATTCCAGCCAGTATCGTGCGCTTGACCGGTATTTACGGCCCCGGCCGGGAATGGCTGCTGACGCAGGTGCGCCGGGGTTATCGCGTGGCGGTTGAGCCACCGTTGTATGCCAACCGGATTCATGCGGACGATGCCGCAGGGTTGATGGCGTGCCTGCTTGAGGCGGATCGGCGTGGCGTGGCGCTGGATGATGTCTACATCGGTGTCGATGACGCGCCGGCAGCGCTGGCCGATGTGGTGGGCTGGTTGCGTGAGTATCTGGGCGTGACCGAATGGGCCGATGACGACAGCGTGCGTCGCACTGGCAGCAAGCGCTGCAGCAATGCGCGGGCGAAAGCCTTGGGCTGGAAGCCGACGTATCCGAGTTTTCGCGAGGGTTATGGGGCGATCATTGAAGGGCGTTGCTGAATTTCAGACACCCCGAAACAACTGTGGGAGCGGGCTTGCTCGCGAATGGGGGCATGACATCCAACATCTCTGTTGGCTGTTACACCGCTTTCGCGAGCAAGCTCGCTCCCACATGGGTTATGCGCAGGTTACTGCTTCTCGAGCAACCACTTGCGCTCACCCGGAGTGAACGAAGGCATTTCGTCCGCCTGCGCCGTGTTCACGGTCTGGAAAATCTCCAGCTCCTTGCCCTTGCGCGCAAAGATCCAGGCGTTGCCCTGGCCATTGAGTTGCAGCCACATGTTGTCATTGCCGCCGCTCATGGAGGCGCAATCGCCAGCCAGGCACAACGCATAGCGGTCGCTGCCGGGCAGGCCGGTCACCTGGCCGTCGGCCTGGAATTGAACCGTGTTGCCTTCGCCGGTACCGCTGACGATTGTCCAGCTGCCGCCCATATAGGCTGAATACAGTGCACGCTCGAAACTGGCGCCGATCGGAGCGCCGTCCGGCACCGGAATCTGGGCGCGGTCGAAAACCTGCTCGGGCTCGTTTTCGCTGGCGGACTGGCTGAGTTGCTTGCCATCACGCTTCAGCTCGCTGGCCGAGCTGCCATAAAAGTCGATTTTCCAGGCGCCGGATTCTTCACCCAGCAGCTTGCCGTCGACATTTTCAAAACCATTGGTGTAGCGGGCCTGACCGGCCTTGGTGTTGATGTCCCATTCCAGGTTCGGGCCATAGGCCTGGAGCGCTTCACGCAGAGGGACGCCTTTGGCGGCAGCATCGATCGCCACCTGGTTAATCCAGGTGCCGCTGATATCTCGGTCGGCAGGGTTGCTGGCACATCCGCCCAAGAGTAGGGCGAGCAGCGAGAGAGCAAGCGCGTTGCGCATGGTGGAATCCTTTCAAGCTTTCTTTACAGCAGAGCAGTCGGCGCAGCCCGAGGCTGCGCCGCACGCATTACTCGATGACCAGGATGGCATCCATTTCAACCTGCGAACCCTTTGGCAGGGCCGCTACGCCGATGGCGGCGCGGGCCGGGTAAGGCTGGTCGAAGTACTTGCCCATGATCTCGTTGACCTTGGCGAAGTGGCTCAGGTCGGTGAGGAAAATGTTCAGCTTGACGATGTCCTTGAACGAACCACCGGCCGCTTCGGCCACGGCTTTGAGGTTCTCGAAAACCTGGACGGTCTGGGCTTCGAAGCCTTCAACCAGTTCCATGGTTTTTGGGTCCAGAGGAATCTGGCCCGACATGTAAACGGTGTTGCCAGCCTTGATCGCCTGGGAGTAAGTACCGATGGCGGCCGGGGCCTTGTCGCTGGTGATAACAGTCTTGGTCATTGATGACTCCTTGTAATGAGTTGGCTACGTTGGCGAGCTATGCACGCATGCGGGTGATGCGAATCACCCCGGTCAAGGCGCGCAGTTTCTTGATCACGCGGGCCAGGTGCACGCGGTCGTGCACGCTGACCACCAACTGGACAACGCTGATGCGACCATCGCGTTCGTCCATGCTGATTTTCTCGATATTGCCGTCGGCGGCGTTGACGCTGCTGGCCAGCAGGGCGATCAGGCCGCGCTGGTGTTCCAGCTCGACGCGCAGTTCGACGTTGAATTCGCCGGTGACATCCTTGGCCCACGAGAGCTGGATGCATTTTTCCGGGTTGTGGCGGATTTCGCTGATGTTGCGGCAGTTGTCCAGGTGCACGACCATGCCTTTGCCGGCGGACAGGTGGCCGACAATCGGGTCACCCGGGATCGGCGTGCAGCACTTGGCGTAGCTGAGCACCAGGCCTTCGGTACCACGAATCGCCAGCGGGCCTTCCGGGCTCGGCAACTGTTCGCCTTCGCCCAGCAATCGACGCGCCACCACATAGGCCATGCGATTGCCCAGGCCGATGTCTTCGAGCAAATCTTCGACCAATTCGAGGCGGTACTCGACGAGCATGGCCTTGACGCGCTCGGCCGGAATTTTTTCCAGTGAACTGTCGAAGCCATTGAGGACCTTGTTCAGCAGGCGTTCGCCGAGGCTGATGGACTCGGAGCGGCGTTGCAGTTTCAGCGCGTGGCGGATGTGCGTGCGTGCCTTGCCGGTGACCACGAAGTTGAGCCACGCCGGGTTCGGCCGCGCACCGGGAGCACTGACGATCTCTACCGTGGAGCCGCTTTGCAGCGGTTCGGACAGCGGTGCGAGACGGCGGTTGATCCGGCAGGCGATGCAGCTGTTGCCCACGTCGGTGTGCACCGCGTAGGCGAAGTCGACCGCCGTGGAGCCTTTGGGCAGCTCCATGATCCGGCCTTTGGGCGTGAACACGTAGACCTCGTCCGGGAACAGGTCGATCTTCACGCTTTCGATGAATTCCAGCGAGTTGCCGGCGCGTTGCTGCATTTCCAGCACGCCTTTGACCCACTGGCGGGCGCGGGCATGGGTGCCTTTTGGCTGCTCGTCACCGCTGGATTTGTACAGCCAATGGGCGGCGATGCCGTTGTTGGCCATCTCTTCCATTTCACGGGTGCGGATCTGGATCTCGATCGGAACACCGTGCATGCCGAACAGCGTGGTGTGCAGCGACTGATAGCCGTTGGCCTTGGGGATCGCGATGTAATCCTTGAAGCGTCCCGGCAGCGGTTTGTACAAATTATGTACAGCACCCAGCACGCGGTAGCAGGTATCGACCTTGTCGACGATGATCCGGAACGCGTAGACGTCCATGATCTCGTTGAAGGCCCGACGCTTGCCGCGCATTTTCTTGTAGATGCCGTAGAGATGTTTCTGGCGACCGCTGACCTCGCCCTGGATGCCATCGATGGCCAGGCAGTGGCTTAAGGATTCTTCGATCTTGTTGACGATTTCCTTGCGGTTGCCCCGGGCGCGCTTGACGGCCTGGTAGATCCGCGCGGAACGCATCGGATGCATGGCCTTGAAGCCGAGGTCTTCGAATTCTATGCGGATGGCGTGCATGCCCAGCCGGTTGGCGATGGGCGCGTAGATTTCCAGGGTTTCCTTGGCGATGCGCCGGCGTTTTTCGCCGGACAGCACTTCGAGCGTGCGCATGTTGTGCAGGCGGTCGGCCAGTTTGACCAGGATCACGCGAATGTCGCGGGCCATGGCCATGGCCATTTTCTGGAAGTTTTCAGCCTGGGCTTCGGCCTTGGTCTCGAAATTCATCTGGGTCAGTTTGCTGACCCCGTCGACCAGTTCGGCCACGGTCTCGCCGAACTGCGCTTGCAGCGCTTCCTTGGCAATACCGGTGTCTTCGATCACGTCATGCAGCATGGCGGCCATCAGGCTCTGATGGTCCATGTGCATGTCGGCAAGAATGTTCGCAACCGCGAGTGGGTGCGTGACGTACGCTTCACCGCTACGGCGGCGTTGGCCGTCGTGGGCTTGTTCGGCGTAGAAATACGCTCGGCGGACCAGGTTGACCTGGTCCTTGCCGAGGTAGGTCGATAAGCGATCGGCGAGGGCGTCTATGCTCGGCATGATGTCTCCTGCCGTAGGCTGTGATCCCGCGCCGTGCTACGTCGACCAGGCATAGGCTTAGACGGCCTCGTTGGACTCGTCCTCGAATGCAGCAAAAAGCGGTTCATCTTCAACGATTTCGGCTTCGGCGATAGCTGCGTAGTCGATCAGGCCTTCAGCGATTTCGCGCAGGGCGACGACGGTAGGCTTGTCGTTTTCCCATGCTACTTTCGGCTCTTTGCCGCCGGTGGCCAATTGACGGGCACGCTTGGTAGAGAGCATGACCAGCTCAAAGCGGTTATCCACGTGTTCTAGGCAGTCTTCAACGGTTACGCGGGCCATGGTCTTCCTCGTAGCAAATGCAATATGCGCGCTGCCCGGATGGGCGAGCGGACTCGACAGTTTAAAAAATCACCAGCGATTAGGGAAGCGCTGATTTTTTAACCAAGCCCTTCAACGCGCCGCAAGTGCCAATGTAAAGCCCTTGCAGCGGTTTTGGGAAGAGCTGATTAACCGAGCAATTCAGCCAGCAATTTGCCGTGGCGCTGCTGTTGACGCTTCTGAATCAGCTGATTGGCGCGGAAAATCGCCTTCAGGTCGTGCAGTGCGTGGGCGAAATCGTCGTTGATGATCAGGTAATCGTAGTCGACGTAATGGCTCATTTCGCTGACCGCTTCGCGCATCCGGCCGTCAATGATCTCGTCGCTGTCCTGGCCACGATTGGTCAGGCGCTGGTGCAGGGCCTGCAATGACGGCGGCAGAATGAAGATCGAGCGGGCCTGAGGCATCAGCTTGCGCACCTGCTCGGCGCCTTGCCAGTCGATTTCCAGAATCAGGTCGTGGCCTTCGTCCAGGGTCTGCTGCAGGTGGCTTTGCGATGTGCCGTAGAGATTGCCGAACACTTCGGCGCGCTCGAGGAAATCGCCGTGCTCGATCATCTTCACGAACTCGCTGCGGTCGACGAAATGATAGTTCACGCCATTCACTTCACCGGGGCGCATGGCGCGGGTGGTATGGGAGACCGAAACGCGGATCTCCGGATCGGCGTCGGTCAGGGCCTTGACCAGGCTGCTCTTGCCCGCGCCTGAAGGCGCGGAAATGATGTAAAGGGTGCCAGTGCTGTGGGTCATGTCGGGGTAGCCTTACTCAATATTCTGCACTTGTTCGCGCATCTGCTCGATCAACACCTTGAGGTTGACCGCAGCCTGGGTGCTGCGCGGGTCGAAGGCTTTGGAGCCCAGTGTGTTGGCTTCGCGGTTGAGTTCCTGCATCAGGAAGTCCAGGCGCCGACCGGCAGCGCCGCCGGATTTGAGTACCCGGCGAACTTCGATGATGTGGGTGCTCAGGCGATCCAGTTCTTCGGCGACGTCGCTTTTTTGCGCGAGCATGACCATTTCCTGTTCCAGGCGCTGCGGGTCCATCTCGGCCTTCATGTCAGTGAAGCGGTCGAGAACTTTCTGGCGCTGGGTGGCGAGCATTTGCGGAACGAGTTCGCGCAGGATCACCACGTCTTCTTCAATGGCGGTCAGGCGCTCGTTGATCAGCCGTGCCAGCTCCGCGCCTTCGCGTTCGCGGCCGGCCTTGAGTTCCTTGAGGCCCTGGTTGAACAGTGCCAGCGCTTCAGCGTTCAAGGCTTGCGGGTCGGTGGCGTCACCTACCAGTACGCCGGGCCAGGCCAGGACTTCCAGCGGGTTCAGCGCTGCCGGGTTTTTGATCAGGCTGGCGACGGTCTCGGCGGCAGCGACCAGTTGCGCGGCGCGCTCCTGATCGATTTGCAGCGCTTTGCCGGTGTTTTCTTCGGTGAAGCGCAGGGTGCATTCGAGTTTGCCTCGCGATACACCCTGGCGCAGGGCCTCACGAACAGCACCCTCGAGGTCGCGAAAGGACTCCGGCAGGCGCAGATGGGGTTCCAGGTAGCGGCTGTTGACCGACCGCAGTTCCCAGCTCAGGGTGCCCTGGACGCCGGCTTTTTCGACGCGGGCGAAGGCGGTCATGCTGTGCACCATGGCGGTACCTCGCAAGGCAGATCGGCACAGAACCGAGGTTCCGGGAATCCGATATCAATGAATTAAAGCCGACTGGCAGCAAAGGCGCAGGATTGTAGCGCAGTGGCGCGGATGCGCCCAAACACACGGTGTGACAAAGAGCGGCAGGCCTTCGCCGACGCACGGTGCAGAGCCCTCGGTCGTCGGCGGATTTTTTTAGAAGTGCCCAGTGACGGCCGGCGGCTCTATAATGCTCCGCAGTTTTCCGTCCCCAGTACAGGTAATCCCTATGATACGTCCAAGTGGTCGCGCTGCCGATCAGCTCCGCTCGATCCGCATCACCCGCAACTACACCAAACACGCCGAGGGTTCTGTGCTGGTCGAGTTCGGTGATACCAAGGTCATCTGCACCGTCAGCGTTGAACCGGGCGTACCGCGTTTCCTGAAAGGCCAGGGCCAGGGCTGGTTGACTGCCGAGTACGGCATGCTGCCGCGCGCTACCGGCGAGCGTAACCAGCGTGAAGCCAGCCGTGGCAAGCAGGGTGGTCGCACCCTGGAAATCCAGCGTTTGATCGGTCGTTCCCTGCGCGCTGCGCTGGACATGTCCAAGCTGGGCGACGTCACCCTGTACGTCGACTGCGACGTGATCCAGGCTGATGGCGGCACCCGCACCGCGTCGATCACCGGTTCCATGGTCGCGCTGATCGATGCCTTGAAAGTGATCAAGAAGCGTGGCGGCCTGAAGGGCGGCGACCCGGTCAAGCAAATGATCGCCGCTGTTTCCGTGGGTATGTACAAGGGCGAGCCTGTGCTCGACCTCGACTACCTGGAAGACTCGGCTGCCGAGACTGACCTGAACGTGGTGATGACCAGCGCTGGCGGTTTCATCGAGGTCCAGGGCACTGCCGAAGGCGCGCCGTTCCAGCCTGAAGAGCTGAACGCCATGCTGGAACTGGCGAAGAAGGGCATGAACGAGATCTTCGAATTGCAAAAGGCCGCATTGGCCGACTGACCGGACGGCTCCAGACAAGGAGGACACCATGAGTGACGAGCAACTACCGCTGCCCACGCCGAGCCAGGAGGTTCGTCAGTGGGCCATGTTTTGCCACTTGTCCGCCTTGCTGGGAATCTGGATTCCCTTCGGCACGATCATCGGGCCGCTGATTCTCTGGCAGATGAAGCGCGAGATGGACCCGTTCATCGATGCCCAGGGCAAGGAAGCGTTGAATTTTCAGATCACCGTTGCCATTGCCTCGGCCATCTCCTTCCTGCTGATGGTGGTGATCATCGGGTTCTTCATGTTCGGTCTGATCGCGATCGGTGCGCTGGTGCTGACGATCATTGCCGGGGTGAAGGCCAATGAAGGGCAGCCTTATCGGTATCCGTTCACTTGGCGGTTGATCAAGTAAGCCAAGACACTGATGCTGTTTCAAGCGCAGTTCAGCGCAAATCAGGATAAATGCCCCGACATGTCGGGGCATTTGTTTTTTTGCAATCAGATTAATCTCTATTACTGCGTACTTGGTCACTCGCTACTCAAGTGAAGTTCATTCGTGCACATAATGTTTCTTACACGTTTAGACACAAACTGCAAAGCCCGGTGCGGCTTGTATGCTTGGCAATGAGACTTGGCGGTTGATAAGGTTGCCCCAAGTAATATTCATCAAGAAATATTTCGATATATTCGGACCATTGACGGCCTCTGAATTTAATACCAGCCAGTGTTGAGACCGATCAACCTGTTCAAGAGGCGTGTCCAGGTAAAAAGTTCGCCCCTGAATATATAAGAAAGAATGTCCAGAATGCTTCAGCTCGATTTTTATGGAACACTTGTCGCCGCCTCTTTAGTGCTTTTGCTGGGGCGCGCTCTTGTCACGCGTGTCGGTTTTTTACGTACTTATAATATCCCTGAACCTGTAGCGGGCGGCCTGGTGGTTGCCTTGGGTCTTCTGGCTTTGAGGTCCCTCGATATTGAAGTCCGCTTTGATACTTCGCTGCAAACTCCCTTGATGTTGGCGTTTTTTGCCACCATCGGCTTGAGTGCAGACTTCGCCAGCCTGAAGAGGGGCGGACGCGTAGTGGGGGTTTTTCTACTGGCGGTTATCGGACTTCTAATTATTCAGAATGCGATGGGCATCGGACTCGCAACGGCGTTGGGTCTCGATCCCCTGATGGGCTTGCTGACAGGCTCGATTACGTTGGCAGGCGGTCACGGTACGGGTGCTGCGTGGGGGGCGATGTTCAGCGAGAAGTTCGGTCTGTCTTCTGCCTCTGAACTGGCAATGGCCTCCGCGACGTTTGGTTTGGTGCTGGGCGGTTTGATTGGTGGTCCTGTCGCTCGCTTGCTCATAAATCGTGTCCAGACACCCGGCCTCGAGCAGGAAAAACCACGGTTGCCAAAGGGCTTTGAACAGCCGAACAAAGAGCGCTCAATCACGCCATTTTCGTTTATCGAGACACTCGCTCTTATCTCGGTCAGCTTGCTGGTGGGCTCCCTCCTGAATGGTCTGCTCCATGAAACCGCATTTGAGTTGCCGACGTTCGTTTGTGTCTTGTTTGTGGGTGTGCTTTTACGAAACGGGCTTTCAGCACTTGGCGTGTATCAGGTATTTGAGCGTGAAGTCTCCGTGCTGGGGAATGTCAGCTTGTCGCTGTTTCTGGCGATTGCTCTGATGTCACTCAAACTGTGGGATCTGGCTGCGCTGGCTTTACCGATCTTCATCATCCTGGCTACGCAAACGCTGGTCATGGCACTGTTTGCGATTTTTGTGACGTTCAGAGTCATGGGCAGTAATTATGATGCGGCAGTACTGGCGGCGGGACACTGCGGGTTTGGGCTGGGTGCCACGCCAACTGCCATCGCTAACATGCAAGCGGTGACTCAGCGCTACGGGCCTTCGCAGATCGCGTTCCTGGTGGTGCCAATGGTGGGCGCTTTCTTCATCGACATCATTAATGTGATCGTGATCAAGATGTACCTTGCACTGCCGTTTTTCGCCGCGGTTTGAAGTTCAGGCCGCTGGGCCCCGCTGAATAGAGCGAATAAAAAATGCCCGTATCTTGCGATACGGGCATTTTTTTAGCTGTCCATCAGACCGCTCAGTGAAAATCACTTAGATGGTCAGCGTCCAGTCGTAGTCCACGATCAGCGGCGCGTGTTGCGAGAACCGCGGCTGGCGTGGCAGGCGCGCACTGCGTACGAAGCGGCGCAAGCCAGGGGTCAGCAGCTGATAGTCGAAGCGCCAACCGAGGTTGAGCATCTCCGCCTGTTCGTTATCCGGCCACCAACTGTACTGGTCGCCTTCACGGCTGACCTCACGCAGGGCGTCGACATAACCCATGTTGCCGACAATCTCGTCCATCCAGGCACGTTCAGGTGCCAGGAAGCCCGGAGATTGCTGGCTGTCGCGCCAGTTCTTGATATCCAGCTTCTGTTGCGCCACGTACAGCGAGCCACAATAAATGTACTCGCGACGTTTGCGCCGCTGTTTATCCAGATAACGGGCGAAGTCGTCCATTAGCTTGAACTTCTGGTTCAAGTCTTCATCGCCGTTCTGCCCCGAAGGGAGCAGCAAGGTCGCGATGCTGACCTTGTCGAAATCGGCTTGCAGGTAGCGCCCGTAGCGGTCGGCCGTCTCGAAACCGAGACCGCTGATGACAGCCTTCGGTTGCAGCCGCGAATACAAAGCCACGCCACCTTGGGCAGGGACTTCGGCATCGCAGGCATAAAGGAAGTATCCATCCAGTTGGAAGGCTGGATCGTCCAGTTCAAAGGCGGAGGCGCGGGTGTCCTGCAGGCAGATGACGTCGGCATTCTGTGCTTGCAACCAACTGAGCAAACCACGCTCGACTGCAGCCTGAATACCATTGACGTTCACACTGATGATCCGCATAAATGGCCCCAAAAATCGCGTGCGTGTATGATACACGGCGTCAAGCTAATTAGCTAAATCCGTGGTATTTGGGGTTTTTTTCATGCAAGCGTATCAGCGCGATTTCATTCGTTTTGCCATCGATCGCGGCGTTTTGCGCTTCGGTGAGTTCACCCTGAAGTCCGGGCGCACCAGTCCTTACTTCTTCAATGCTGGCCTGTTCAACTCAGGTTCGGCCTTGGCGCAACTGGGTCGTTTCTACGCCGCCGCCATTGCCGAGAGCGGCATTCCCTTCGACGTGTTGTTTGGCCCGGCCTACAAAGGCATCCCGTTGGCGGCGACCACCGCCGTGGCGCTGGCTGAGCATCACAACCGTGACCTGCCGTGGTGCTTCAACCGCAAGGAAGCCAAGGCCCACGGCGAAGGCGGCAGCCTGGTCGGCGCACCTTTGACCGGCGAAGTGCTGATCATCGACGACGTGATCACCGCGGGTACAGCCATTCGGGAAGTGATGCAGATCATCGCCTCCCAGGACGGCGCCAAAGCGGCCGGCGTGCTGATCGCCCTGAACCGTCAGGAACGTGGCAACGGCGAGCTGTCGGCGATCCAGGAAGTCGAGCGTGACTTCGGCATCCCGGTCATCAGCATCGTTTCGCTGAATCAGGTACTGGAATTCCTCGCCGATGATCCGCAGCTCAAGCAGCATTTGCCAGCCGTGGAAGCCTATCGCGCCCAGTTCGGCGTCTGACCGCACTTCCCCTGTGGGATCGGGCCTTTGTGGCGAGGGAGCTTGCTCCCGCTTGAGTGCGTAGCGCTCACAAAATCTTGGGTCTGCTACGCAGCCCAGCGGGAGCAAGCTCCCTCGCCACATAAAAAGCAATTTCCCACAGGGAACGTGGGCAAAAAAAGACCCCGCTCAGCCAGGCTGAGCGGGGTTTTTTTGTTTGCGCTATCGCTTAAGGACGCTTGCGATTGCTGATCAAGGTGCCCACGCCGGTATCGGTGAAGATTTCCAGCAGGATCGCATTCGGCACGCGCCCATCGATGATCAACGAGCTGCCCACGCCACCCTGGACCGCTTCCAGTGCGCAACGGATCTTCGGCAGCATGCCGCCGTAGATGGTGCCGTCGGCGATCAGTTCGTCGACCTGCGCAGTGCTCAGGCCGGTCAGGACCTTGCCCGACTTGTCCATCAGGCCGGCGATGTTGGTCAGCAGCATCAGCTTCTCGGCTTTCAACGCTTCGGCGACTTTACCGGCCACCAGGTCAGCGTTGATGTTGTACGACTCGCCGTTGGCGCCGACGCCGATTGGCGCGATCACCGGAATGAAGTCGCCCTTGACCAGCAGGTTCAGCAGATCGGTGTTGATCCCGACCACTTCGCCCACATGGCCGATGTCGATGATTTCCGGGGTGGTCATCTCCGGGGTCTGACGGGTGACGGTGAGCTTCTTCGCACGAATCAGCTCGGCGTCTTTGCCGGTCAGGCCGATGGCGCTGCCGCCGTGGCGGTTGATCAGGTTGACGATGTCCTTGTTGACCTGGCCGCCGAGGACCATTTCCACCACGTCCATGGTCGCGGCGTCGGTGACGCGCATGCCGTCGACGAAATGACTCTCGATCGACAGGCGCTTGAGCAGGTCACCGATTTGCGGGCCGCCGCCGTGAACCACCACCGGGTTGATGCCCACGGCCTTCATCAGCACGATGTCGCGGGCGAAGCCGGTTTTCAGCTCCTCGCTTTCCATCGCGTTGCCGCCGTATTTGATCACCAGTGTCTTGCCGACGTATCGGCGGATATAAGGCAACGCTTCGGACAGGACCTTGGCGGTGTTGGCGGCGGCTTCGCGTTCGAGGGTCATTCAGGGCTCCGGGTGAATCAGAACGGTAGTTGGAGATCAGGTGCAACGCGCTTCAACTGGACTTTGAAAACGTCCTTGATGCGTTGCAATTCAGCCTCGTCATCGGCCTCGAAACGCAGCACCAGCACCGGTGTGGTGTTGGATGCGCGTACCAGGCCCCAGCCTTTGGCGTAGTCGACTCGCACGCCGTCAATGGTGGTCAGGTCGGCGCCTGCGCCCCATTGTGCGTCGTGCAGTGCATCAATGATGCTGAATTTGCTCTCTTCGGTCACATGTATATTGATTTCCGGCGTAGAAATATCGTTCGGGAAGGTCGCGAACAGCTCTTCGGCCGAGGATTTTTCCTTGCTGAGGATTTCCAGCAACCGCGCAGCGCTGTAAATGCCGTCGTCGAAACCGAACCAGCGCTCCTTGAAGAAGATGTGCCCGCTCATTTCGCCGGCCAGCAGGGCGCCGGATTGTTTCATTTTCTTTTTGATCAACGAGTGACCGGTCTTCCACATTAGCGAACGGCCGCCGTATTCCTTGATCAGCGGGATCAGGCGGCGGGTGCATTTGACGTCGAAGATGATCTCGGCGCCCGGGTTGCGCGCTACGACGTCGCGGGCGAACAGCATCAGCAGGCGGTCCGGATAGACGATGCTGCCGGTGTTGGTCACCACGCCGACGCGGTCGCCGTCGCCGTCGAAGGCCAGGCCGATGTCGGCGTTGGTTTCCTTGACCTTGGCGATCAGGTCGACGAGGTTTTCAGGCTTGCCCGGGTCCGGGTGGTGGTTCGGGAAGTTGCCGTCGACCTCACAGAACAGCGGGATGACTTCGCAGTTCAGCGCTTCGATCAGTTGCGGGGCAATCACGCCGGCCGCGCCGTTGCCGCAGTCCACAACCACTTTCAGGCGACGGGCCAGCTTGATGTCCTGGACGATTTCGGTGGTGTAGCGGTCGAGGATCTCGACCTGGGTGATGCTGCCCTGGCCGCTGCTCAGGTTATTGGTCTTGAGGCGGTCGTGCAGGGCCTGGATCTGTTCGTTGGCCAGGGTGTCGCCGGCAATGACGATCTTGAAGCCGTTGTAGTTCGATGGGTTGTGGCTGCCGGTGAGCATCACACCGGATTTGCCGGCCAGCACGTTGGCGGCGTAGTACAGCGCCGGCGTCGGGACCAGGCCGACATCGCTGACGTGGCAGCCGCTGTCGGCGATGCCTTTGATCAATTGTGCGACTAGCTCCGGACCGGACAAGCGGCCATCGCGACCGACGGACACGTTTGGCTCGCCCTGGGCCAGGCTTTGGGAGCCGACGGCGCGGCCGATCCAGTACGCGGTTTCAGCGTTCAGGAACTCCGGGACGGTGCCGCGAATGTCGTAGGCGCGGAAGATGCTGTCAGGGAACTTGGGTGCAATTTTGGCCGGGGTGTTCATCTGTGGAAATGCTCCATCTCGAAAGTGGCTGGACAGGCCGCCGACTCATTCGGCGACAGGTTCAAACTGAAGGGTATGACGGCGTTTTCCACAGAGAGTTCGTGGTATGAAAGGGCCATGACACCCCTGATGGTAGGGGGTTGGCCGGGCAATGCCTTGATTTTCGGAGCTAAACCTTGCAGATGACAATTTGAATTCTGTGGCGAGGGAGCAAGCTCCCTCGCCACGATGGATCTCTATCAACGAGTGCCGGTATGGCCGAAACCGCCAGTGCCGCGCTCGGTTTCAACAAACTCTTCAACCATCTCGAAGTGAGCCTGCACCACCGGCACCAGCACCAGTTGCGCCAGGCGCTCACCGACCGGCATGGTGAATTCGGTCTGGCCACGGTTCCAGCAGGAGACCATCAGCGGGCCCTGGTAGTCGGAGTCGATCAGCCCCACCAGGTTACCCAGCACGATGCCGTGCTTATGGCCCATCCCCGAGCGCGGCAGAATCAGCGCCGCCAGGTTCGGGTCACCGATATAGACCGACAGGCCGGTAGGGATCAGCACGGTTTCACCCGGCTTGATCACGGTGTCCTGCTCCAGCATGGCGCGCAGGTCGAGGCCGGCGGAGCCCGGTGTGGCGTATTGCGGCAGCGGGAATTCGGTACCGATGCGGGGGTCGAGGATCTTGGCTTGCAAAGCGTGCATGTAAATTAAACCTGGTTCAGACGTTCGGCGATAAAAGTGATCAGCTGGCGAGCAATCTTGCTCTTGCTGGTCTGGGCGAAAAGTGTGGCGTGAAGCTCACGATCGATGACGCTGCAGGCGTTTTCTTCGCTGTTGAAGCCAATACTCGGGTTGGCGACGTCGTTGGCGACGATCAAATCGAGGTTCTTGTCTTTCAACTTGCGCGCAGCGTAATCGAGCAGGTGTTCGGTCTCGGCGGCGAAACCGACACTGAACGGGCGGTCGGGGCGGGTGGCGATGGTGGCCAGGATGTCCGGGTTACGCACCATCTGTAGCAACAAGCCGTCGCCGTTCGTAGGATCTTTCTTGAGTTTCTGTGGGGCTACGACTTCCGGGCGGTAGTCCGCAACGGCTGCCGAGGCGATGAACAGATCGCAAGGGATGGCTGCTTCGCAGGCGGCCAGCATGTCGCGGGCGCTGACGACGTCGATGCGGGTGACGCGATCCGGGGTCGGCAGGTGCACCGGGCCGGTGATCAGGGTCACGCGGGCACCGGCTTCCACGGCGGCTTCGGCCAGGGCAAAGCCCATTTTCCCGGAGCTGTGGTTAGTGATGTAGCGCACCGGGTCGATGTTTTCCTGGGTCGGACCGGCGGTGATCAGCACGTGTTTGCCGGTCAGGGCCTGGCGCTGGAAGCAGTCGGCGGCGCATTGGGCCAGTTCAAGGGCTTCGAGCATGCGCCCCAGGCCGACGTCGCCGCAGGCCTGGCTGCCGGAGGCCGGGCCGAAGACCTTGATGTCGCGGCTTTCGAGGGTTTGCAGGTTGGCCTGGGTCGCCGGATCGCGCCACATGGCCTGGTTCATTGCCGGGGCAACGGCGACTACGGCGTCAGTGGCCAATACCAGCGTGGTCAGCAGATCATTGGCGATGCCTTGGGCCAGCCGGGCAATGAGGTCCGCGGTGCCGGGAGCTATCAGCACCAGATCGGCCCATTTGGCCAGCTCGATGTGGCCCATGGCTGCTTCGGCCGCCGGGTCCAGCAGGTCCAGGTGGACCGGGTGCCCGGACAGGGCCTGCATGGTCAGCGGGGTGATGAACTCTGCGCCGCCTCGGGTCATGACCACGCGCACTTCGGCGCCCTGATCGATCAGGCGGCGAACCAGGTCGGCGCTCTTGTAGGCAGCGATACCGCCGCCGACGCCCAGAACAATGCGTTTCCGATACAGCCGCTGCATAGGCCTGCCTTTCAATTCGTGGGTGACATACGTGGCGAACCCCCCCCTCCCCAGGGTGAATTCGCCCGCAAAAAAGATGGGCTACGATATCACAGCGACCGCTATGGAACAGCGGTGCCCACAGACAGGGAGGTGCCATGAGTATTCGTGATTGGCCGGCGGCGGAACGGCCGCGGGAGAAGCTGCTGGAACAGGGATCGGCGAGTCTTTCCGATGCCGAGTTGCTGGCGATATTTTTACGAACCGGTGTGTCCGGTAAAAGCGCGGTAGATCTGGCGCGGCATCTACTGGGCGAATTTGGCAGCCTGCGCTCGTTGCTGGAGGCTGACCTTTCGACATTCAGCGAGCAACTGGGCCTGGGCCCGGCAAAATTCGCACAGTTGCAAGCCGTACTGGAAATGGGCCGGCGGCATCTGGCCGAGCGATTGCGCCACAGATCGGTGCTGGAAAACCCGCAAGCGGTGCGCGAATACCTCAAGTCGATGCTGCGTCACGAACCCCATGAGGTTTTCGGCTGCCTGTTTCTCGACTCCAAACATCAGGTGCTGACGTTTGAGAAACTGTTCCGCGGCTCCATCGACAACACCAGTGTTCACCCGCGACAGGTCGTCAAACGGGCGTTGGCCAACAACGCTGCGGCATTGATCCTCTGCCATAACCATCCATCAGGTAACACCGACCCCAGCCAGGCCGACCGACAGCTGACCAAACGTCTGCAAAAGGCATTGGAACTGATTGATGTGCGGGTGCTCGACCATTTCATCATCGGTGATGGAAACCCGCTGTCGATGGCTGAGTATGGGTGGATGTAGGGAAGCGCCCCCCCCTGTGGGAGCTTGCTCGCGAAGAGGGAGTGTCAGTCGCCATCAATGCTGACTGATACACCGTTTTCGCGAGCAAGCCCGCTCCCACAGGGTTTTGTGGTGAGGCGGATTATTTGATATTGACCTTGGAATAGTCCTGCCGACCGAACGGGCTGACCGAGTAACCCTCGACATCCTTGCGTGTCAGCGCGAAGGCCGTCGGGTGGGCCAGGGGTAGCCACAATGCCTGTTGCTGGATCTGCGTCTGCGCCTGTTCGTAAAGTTTACTGCGCACGCCTTGCTCGCCGGTGGTCTTGCCGGCGCTGATCAGCTTGTCCAGGTCCGCATTGCAGTAGCGGGCGAAGTTGGTGCCGGACTTGACCGCGGCGCAGGAAAACTGCGGCGTGAGGAAGTTGTCCGGGTCGCCGTTGTCGCCCGCCCAGCCCATGAACAGCAAGTCGTGTTCACCGGCCTTGGCGCGGCGGATCAACTCGCCCCATTCGATCACGCGGATTTCGGCCTGAATGCCGATTTCCGCGAGGTCAGACTGCAGCAGTTGAGCGCCAAGGCTTGGGTTGGGGTTAAGCAGGCTGCCGGAAGGGCGGGTCCAGATGGTGGTCTGAAAGCCTTCCTTGAGCCCGGCCTTGGCCATCAAGGCTTTGGCCTTCTCGATGTCGTGAGGGTAGCCCGGCAGGTTTTTTGCGTAGCTCCAGGTATTGGGCGGATAAGGACCATTGGCCGCCTCGGCGGTGTCCTCGAATACGGCTTTGACATAGTGGCTCTTGTCGAAGGCGAGGTTGATGGCCTGGCGGACTTCAGGTTTGTCCAGCGGTGGATGCTGGCTGTTGATGCCGACGAATGCGGTCATGAACGCGTCAGTCTTTTCGACTTTCAGGGTCGGCTCTTTCAGCGCTTCCTGTACGTCCAGGGGCTTGGGCGACAGGGCGATCTGGCATTCATTGCGACGCAACTTCTGCAAACGTACGTTGGCATCCGGCGTGATGGCGAAGATCAGCGGATCTACAGAGGGTTTGCCACCGAAGTAGTCGGGGTTGGCTTTATAGCGAACCGAAGCATCCTTCTGGAAGCGCGTGAATACGAACGGCCCTGTACCGATCGGCTGGCTGTTGAGCTTTTCTGGCGTGCCGGCTTTCATCAGTTTGTCGGCGTATTCGGCCGAATAGATCGAGGCGAAGCCCATGCTCAGAGTCGCCAGGAAGGTCGAATCCGGGTGGTCGAGGGCGAAGCGCACGGTTTGCGGGTCCAGTGCGTCGATCTTCTTGATCAGTGCAGGTAACTGCATCGATTGCGCATGCGGGAAGCCGCTCTGTGCGACTTTGTGCCACGCATTGGCCGGGTCGAGCATGCGGTCGAAGCTGAAAATCACGTCTTCGGCGTTCAGGTCACGCGTTGGGGTGAAATACTCGGTGCTATGGAATTTCACCTGCGGGTGCAACTTGAAGACGTAGATCAGGCCGTCGGGGCTGACCTCCCAGCTGTCGGCGAGGCTGGCGACCACTTTGCCACTGGCCGTGTCGAAGTCCACCAGGCGGTTCATCAGCACATCGGCCGAGGCGTTGGTGGTGGTCAACGAGTTGTACTGCACCACGTCGAACCCTTCAGGGCTGGCCTCGGTGCAGACGCTCAGGGCGGCAGCAAAGGCCTGTGGGCTAAGCAGAAGCGGGGCGAGCAACAGCGGTAGGGCAGCGAGGCGCATGGTCGGCTTCCTTTACAGATCGAAGGCCCATCTGCAAGTGCAGTCTGGAAAAGGCTTACCCTAGTGGGCTCTTTTGTAAATGACTATCCCCATTTTCATTTTGGGGGGACTATAGGCGCCAGATTTTGCTGTGCAGCGGTTAAGCAAAACCCCTGGTTGGCTCGATGAGCGATTCTCTGCGACGAGCGGTCGCCATTGACGATAGCCTTTGTCCAAGGCGCTCGGAGCCCGGAAAGCGGGGTTTTTGTGAATTCTACGCACACTGAATGTTGTTGCTCTCCAGTCTTTCTGGTATAAAGCAGCGCTCTTTTCTAGGGGCCCGGTTCCTTCACTGTAGGTGTAGCCGGTAAGACCTCTAAAGAAACGCGGCGCCTGGCGCCAAATGACTGAGAGATTAAGCGGCCAACCCATGCCGGGTTGGGCATGTGGTTTTAGAGGGCTGAGGCATGTCTAGAGTATGTCAAGTTACCGGTAAGGGTCCGGTAACCGGGAATAACATTTCCCACGCAAACAACAAAACCCGTCGTCGTTTCCTGCCGAACCTGCAGCATCACCGCTTCTGGGTTGAAGAAGAGAAACGTTTTGTGCGTCTGCGCGTATCTGCTAAAGGCATGCGTATCATCGACAAGCGTGGCATCACTGTCGTGCTGGCCGAACTTCGCCGCGATGGCAAGGTTTAAGGGAGCTAATCATGCGTGAATTGATTCGTTTGATTTCGAGCGCCGGTACTGGTCACTTCTACACTACCGACAAGAACAAGCGTACTACCCCGGACAAAATCGAGATCAAGAAATATGATCCGGTTGTTCGCAAGCACGTGATCTACAAGGAAGGCAAAATCAAGTAATTGATTTTTCCCTCTTACGAAAAAGGCCCGTATCGCGAGATACGGGCCTTTTTTGTTGTCTGTGGGTTATGCGCTGTCTGTCAGGGCCCCTTCGCGAGCAAGCCCGCTCCCACACTTGGTTGGCGCCGGACACAAATGTGGTGTTCACCGAAACTCGAATGTGGGAGCGGGCTTGCTCGCGAAGAGGCCAGCCCTGACAACGCAGTCTTCAAGCCTTCTGTTCAAACGCCACGTAGATCTTGCGGCACGCCTCCAGCACTTCCCAGGTGCCACGAAAGCCTGCCGGAATCACGAAGCGGTCACCCACGCGCAGGG
Source organism: Pseudomonas sp. GM48 (assembly GCF_000282335.1). Lineage (GTDB taxonomy): Bacteria > Pseudomonadota > Gammaproteobacteria > Pseudomonadales > Pseudomonadaceae > Aquipseudomonas. Next base: position 46,957 of record NZ_AKJM01000115.1, on the reverse strand, counting down.
TCTTGGCATTGCCGTCGAGGTCACGCAGCACGGAAACACCCTGCACGATTTCGCAGTATTCGTGCTCGGTGAAGTTCACCGTCCACTGGCCGACGGCGCCTTCCCACACGCCAGCGTTCAACTGACCGCAAGGGCTGTTGTAGTGGTTGTAGACCGCTTGCTCAGGGTCGCCCTTGAGCACTTTGGCCGGATCCGGACGGTAGCGTTCGGCGGCGGTGGTGGCTTGGCTGAAGTCGACGACGTTCTGGATGTTCATTGTTGTTATCCCCCGTGATTACGGCGCGAGTGGTTGATTTGCCAAGAGTCTATGTTTATTAAAATGAACATCGCAAGGCCGTTTGCCGGCCTTATGTCAAATATATTGAAACTTCATGGGCGGCTGGTTTAGGGTGGCAGATGCCTTGGGCCGAAAAGCAGGCTGGCCAGGCAGAATTCCTGACAGCACCCGCGAAGAACGCGGGTGTCGTATCAATAAGAGGAGGACACTCGCATGACCACCCTGACCCGTGCCGACTGGGAACAACGTGCCCGCGACCTGAAAATCGAAGGCCGCGCCTACATCAATGGTGAATACACCGACGCCGTCTCCGGCGAGACCTTCGAGTGCATCAGCCCGGTCGATGGCCGTCTGCTGGGCAAGATTGCCAGCTGTGACGCCGCCGATGCCCAGCGCGCCGTGGAAAACGCTCGCGCCACCTTCAATTCCGGTGTCTGGTCGCGCCTGGCGCCGACCAAACGCAAAGCCACCATGATCCGTTTCGCCGGCCTGCTGAAACAGCACGCCGAAGAGCTGGCCCTGCTTGAAACCCTCGACATGGGCAAGCCGATCAGCGACTCCCTGTACATCGACGTTCCCGGCGCGGCGCAAGCCCTGAGCTGGAGCGGCGAAGCCATCGACAAGATCTACGACGAAGTAGCCGCCACCCCGCATGATCAGTTGGGTCTGGTGACCCGTGAGCCGGTGGGCGTGGTTGGCGCCATCGTGCCGTGGAACTTCCCGCTGATGATGGCGTGCTGGAAACTGGGCCCAGCGCTGTCTACCGGTAACTCGGTCATCCTCAAGCCGTCGGAAAAATCGCCGCTGACCGCCATCCGCATTGCTGAATTGGCCGTCGAAGCCGGCATTCCGAAAGGCGTGCTCAACGTGCTGCCGGGCTATGGCCACACCGTTGGCAAGGCCCTGGCCCTGCACAACGATGTCGATACGCTGGTGTTCACCGGTTCGACCAAGATCGCCAAGCAACTGCTGATCTATTCCGGCGAATCGAACATGAAGCGCGTCTGGCTTGAAGCTGGCGGCAAGAGCCCGAACATCGTGTTCGCCGATGCGCCGAACCTGCAGGACGCTGCCGAAGCGGCTGCCGGTGCCATCGCCTTCAACCAGGGCGAGGTTTGCACCGCCGGTTCACGCCTGCTGGTGGAGCGTTCGATCAAGGACAAATTCCTGCCGCTGGTGATCGAGGCACTGAAAACCTGGAAGCCGGGCAACCCGCTGGATCCGGCGACCAACGTTGGTGCGCTGGTCGATACCCAGCAGATGAACACCGTGCTGTCCTACATCGAGTCGGGTCATGCCGATGGCGCCAAGCTGGTGGCCGGTGGCAAGCGTACGCTCCAGGAAACGGGCGGCACTTACGTTGAACCGACGATTTTCGACGGTGTGAGCAACGCGATGAAAATCGCCCAGGAAGAAATCTTCGGCCCGGTACTGTCGGTCATCGCATTCGACAGCGCCGAAGAAGCCATTGCGATCGCCAACGACACGCCTTACGGCCTGGCCGCTGCGGTCTGGACTGCCGACATCTCCAAGGCTCACCTCACCGCCCGCGCACTGCGTGCCGGTAGCGTGTGGGTTAACCAGTACGACGGTGGCGACATGACCGCTCCATTCGGTGGCTTCAAGCAGTCCGGCAACGGTCGCGACAAGTCGCTGCACGCGTTCGACAAATACACCGAGCTGAAGTCGACCTGGATCAAGTTGTAAGCTCGTGAGGGAGGCGGCAGGCCTCCCGAACGACGCAGATCCCTTGTGGGAGCGGGCTTGCTCGCGAAGGCGGTGTATCAGCCAACATTGATGTTGGATGTGATGGCCTCTTCGCGAGCAAGCCCGCTCCCACATTTGTTTTGTGTGGCCTGAAAGAAATAACAATCCACAGGAGCGTGGAACATGCGTTGGGCGACTTATTTCGCCGTTTTGGCATCTGTCTTGAGTGTCGGCCTGGCCCTGGGGGTCAGCATGCCGCTGGTGTCGTTTCGCCTGGAAAGCTGGGGTTACGGCTCGTTTGCCATTGGTGTGATGGCCGCGATGCCGGCCATCGGCGTGCTGTTGGGGGCGAAGATCTCCAGTCATCTGGCGGCGCGTTTCGGCACGGCCAATCTGATGCGGCTATGCCTGTGGGCCGGGGCGGTTTCCATCGGTTTGCTGGCGCTGTTGCCGAGTTATCCGGTCTGGTTGGTCTTGCGGCTGATGATCGGGGTGATCCTGACCCTTGTATTCATCATCGGTGAAAGCTGGATCAATCAATTGGTGGTCGAGCAATGGCGCGGGCGGCTGGTGGCGCTGTATGGCAGCAGCTACGCATTGAGTCAGCTGGCAGGGCCGGTGTTGCTGGGCTTCCTTGGCACCGAGCACGATTATGGTTTTTGGGTCGGCGTCGGTTTGCTGATGGCTGCACCGTTTCTGTTGCTGGGTCGCAGTGGTGCGCCGAGCAGCGAGGCCAGCAGCGTGACCCTGAGTGATTTGCTCGCTTTCTGTCGTGGCCTGCCGGCGATTGCCTGGGCGGTGTCGTTGTTCGCCGCGTTCGAGGCGATGATTCTGACCCTGTTGCCGGTCTATTGCCTGCGCCAGGGTTTCACTACGGAGATCGCCCTGGCGATGGTCAGTACGGTGGTGGTCGGCGATGCAGTGCTGCAATTGCCGATTGGTGCGTTGGCCGATCGCTTGTCGCGGCGCGCGTTGTTCACCGGTTGTGCGGTGGTCCTGCTGATGTCGAGCCTGGCAATCCCGATGCTGATCGACACGCTGCTGATCTGGCCTTTGTGGGTGCTATTCGGCGCCAGTGCCGGCGGATTGTTCACCTTGTCACTGATCCTGATCGGCGAGCGTTATCGCGACGATGCGCTGGTGCGGGCCAACGCGCACATCGCCCAGCTGTGGGGGATTGGTTGCTTGATCGGGCCGCTTCTGGCGGGTGCGGGCAGTCAGTGGATCAGCGGCCATGCGTTGCCGTTGCTGATGGCGGTCGGGGCCTTGGGTGTGTTGATTGTGGTGTCGCGGCAAGGGGCGTTTGGCGCGGTGCAAACAGCGTAAATTGCCAACACATAACCTGTGGGGGGGGCTTTCTGTGGCGAGGGAGCTTGCTCCCGTTGGGTTGCGAAGCGACCCCAAAATAGGCGCCATGGTTCATTCAGGTAAAACGCGAAAGCTGAATTGCGACTGCTTTGCAGCCGAGCGGGAGCAAGCTCCCTCGCCACAAAAGCTTTGCTGTTCAGTCACTACAGCATCTTCTCCAGCCCAACCGTGTTGCTAAGCCAGGCGTTGAAGCGTCGCCACAAACTGCCCGGTTCCTTGGTCAGGGTGTGCATTTTTCCATCGTCTTCGGTGGTCCAGACGATCTGACCGTTTTCCAGCTCCACCTGATAACTCAGGGCCGGCGCCATACCCTGCAGCGCCAGTTCGCGGACCCGAGCGGCCAACTCCGGACTGTCCACCAGCACGCCGACTTCGGTGTTCCACAGCACCGAGCGCGGATCGAAATTGAACGAGCCGATAAAGGATTTCTGCTGGTCGAAGATCATCGCCTTACTGTGCAGGCTGGAGTCGGAGCCGCGATAGGAACTGCCGGAAAACAAATACGGCCCGCTACCGCTGTCGCCGTCTTCACCCGGCTGACGACGCAATTCATAAAGCTTTACACCATGTTCCAGCAACGCCCTGCGGTAAGGCGCGTAACCACCGTGCACCGCCGGCACGTCCGTGGCTTCCAGTGAGTTGGTCAGTAAACTCACGGAGACCCCGGCATCGGCGCGCCCGGTCAGGTACACCAGCCCCGGTTGGCCAGGCACGAAATAAGCCGAAATCATGATCAGCTCTTTGCGGACACTGTCGAGTTCAGGCGCCAGTTGCGTGGTCAGCAGCAACTGCGAATCGGGCTCGCCCTTGGCCAGAACCTTGCTCGGCGCGTCCCACAATGCCTGGTTCCAGGCCCAGACCAGCTCGCGGCGCCAGATGTCCAGGCGCGGATGCGTGGTGAAGGTCATCAAGTGCTTGTAGAGCGCGTGATTCTGTTTGCGCGATTCCGCCAGTGACTCTTGCAGTCGGGTGCGGGTATTTTCCAGGTCCAGGGCGGTGGGTTTGCTCGACAGGAATTCGTCGATCGGCTTGCTCAGGGCGCTGTTCCAGTACTGGTCGAAGCTGTGCCCGAGTTGCTCGGCGACCGGGCCGACGCTGAGCATGTCGATGTCGGTGAAATTCATGTTGGGCTTGGCGTCGAAATACTCGTCCCCCAGATTGCGCCCGCCGACGATAGCCATGCTGTTGTCCGCCAGCCACAACTTGTTGTGCATGCGTCGGTGTTGCAGTGACAGGTTGAACAGCCGGCCCATGGTGCGCGTCACGCCGGTGCTGCGGCCCAGATGCAGGGGGTTGAACACGCGGATCTGAATCTGGGGATGCGCCGCGAGGGTGGCGATGGTGCGGTCCAGCCCATCGCTGGTGGTGTCGTCGAGCAAAATGCGCACGCGCACGCCTCGGTCGGCAGCCTTGAGCAATTCCTCCACCAGCATGCGCGTGCTGATGCCGTCATGCACGATGTAGTACTGCAAATCGAGGCTGCTTTGAGCATTGCGAATCAGTTCGGCACGGGCGGTGAAGGCCTCGGTGCTGTCGGACAGCAGGCGAAAGCCCGATTTGCCTTCATAAGGCGCGGCCTGGGCCTGGACCGAACGGCCGAATGCCGATGCGCTTGCCGGCAACGCCTGGCTCGGTTCGCGCTGCACGTCGTAGCTGGCGCAGCCGTTGAACAGCAAAATGAGCAGCAAGACCGATGCGTATCGCAAGTGGGATCGTCTCAGTTCATGGCAAAAAGCCAAAGTATGGCACGCCGTGGGAATTCGTTATTCCTGCACAGCAGGGAGTTGCGGGACCCATACCGATGAACTTGGAGGAGCTACGTGATTTGTTGAAGTTGCTGATCCGTTTGGCTGCCAATTCCTACATAAAGTTCCTACACAAACCGGAATGATCGAGGGGTATGGGACTTGCCGAGAGGAAGTGGCATTTCCTGTCTGTAGTCCATGCATCCATGTTCCAGTCATTTCAAAGGGAAGTGTTTATGAAGAAGTTACATCAAATGGCCGCTCTGGCAGCCATTCTCGTTCCGTTCACCGCCCAGGCGGCCAGTGTCGACCTGAGTGTCTCCGGTACTGTGATCCCCACCTCATGCGTTCCGGCATTTGCCGGTGGCAGCAATGTCGATCTTGGGCGGATCCATTCCTACACCTTGAGTCCGACTGCACAGAACGATCTGCCGCAACGGGATATCACCCTCATAGTCGCTTGCGATGCGCCGGCTGCAGTAGAAATCGCTGTCACCGATAATCGGGGTGCCAGCAAGGTTGCGGGGCTGACCTTCAACGGCCGGACTGGTGAAAACCTCTACTTCGGTCTGGGCAGCACCAACGGTATCGGCATCGGTGGTTTCGGTCTGCTTACCGGCCAACCGCTGGCGGACAGCAACCCGCAGGCATTCCTGGTACGTACGCCAGGAAATCCGGTATGGCGCGTTCCGGTCGCCGGGTTAATGGCCAATGCACCGACCTCCTATTCGTGGGGGCCGAGTGCCGCGACGGGCCCGGCCGCCGCCCGCTTGCACACCTTCCCCATGAAAGTGGCCGCTGTCATTCGTCCGACTTCTGAACTGCCGTCAACTACTGACGAGTTTGCGCTCGACGGTTCGGTCACTTTCGACATGTATTACCTCTGAGTCGGCGCACCACCTGCGACTGTCGCTCTAACCCTGATGATTTGATGGTGTTCGTCCCGTGCGAGCAGGCGTCGGCGTTTGCCTGAAAAAGCATCGTCGTCAGGTTATTCATCGCGTCATCAGGCATCGACACAAGTTTGCAGTTTGTGTCGATGCCTTTGGAGACTGTCATGTATCCACCAAAAAACATTCTGAGATTCAGTGCTTTCGCTGCGTTTCATCTGTTCCTTGTCCAAAACGCTCAAGGAGCCGGGATGGTCCCGGAAACACCCGTGCTGGTGGTCGATCAGGCACTAGGCGAGGCCACCCTGAACGTCAGGAATACCGACAACCATCCCGCGCTGCTGTATAGCTCTATTGAGCATATCGCCGAGGACAACGAAACGCTGTTGGTGCTGACCCCGCCGGTAGCGCGGGTCGAACCTGGCCAGAGCCAGCAGGTGCGATTCATCCTGCGCAGCACAACACCCCTGGAAACCGAGCGCCTCAAGCGTGTGGTATTCGAAGGCATCAACCCTCGACAAGATGGGGAGGGCGCCCGTGTCAGTCTTGGGGTGCGCCAGAACATTCCGGTCATTCTGCGCCCGGCCGGGTTGGCGGTGGAGCGTGCACCCTGGAAACGTCTTAGCTGGACGGCTGAGGCCAACCGCTTGCAGGTGAGCAATCCCAGCCCCTACGTGGTGCGTCTTGCCAAGTCAGTGAATTTGATCCCGGGCGGCAGCATCGTGGACTTGGGGCGCACCTATATCCTGCCTGGTGAGCAACTTGAATTTACCGCACCGTCTACTTTGGACACTCATGTACAGCTGTTTCCTGCGACCACCTACGGGTTTGCGGTCGACCGCTATGATGCGCCACTGGTCCGCCGGTAATGAGATGTCGCTCTGGGTCGCTCCGGGCCCCGCTGCAGTTGGCCTGCGGTTTGGCGTTGATGCTGGGCGTTTTGGAAAAGAGCTGTGGAAGTGAGTTTGTCGAGTTTGATCAATCAGTACTTGAAGCGCGCGGACTTGATCCGCGAATCGCAGAGCACTTGCGCAGCGCGCCACGTTTTCAGGCAGGACGACAGGATGTGGCGTTGCTGGTCAATGGTGCTCCGATGGGGCAGGTGCCGGCGACCTTCGATGACGACGGGCAGTTGTGCCTGGATTCGACACTGCTCGAACACGCCGCTATCAAGGTCCCTGCGGAACTCCCCGAGAGTGCCGACAGCGTCGGCTGCCTGCGGGCGATTGATGGTTTAGCCGGTGCGCAGGTGAGGCTCGATCCTGGCCAACAGAAAATTATGTTGCTAGTCCCCACCGACACCTTGATCGACTCCGCACCTGTGCAACGTAGTTGGACCAAAGGAGGGCTGGCCGGGTTGCTCAACTACGACGCACTTATCGTGGGCAGTTCGGCTCAAGGCCAGTCCAGCCAATACCGCAATCTGGGCACCGAATGGGGATTTAATGCCGGTGACTGGGTGGTACGCAGTCGCCAGAGCTATACGTCATTTCAGAATGAGGAGCGTTTGGAAACACTTTACACGCAGGCGTCACGCACTTGGGAGCGCTACCAGGCCAATGTGCAGCTCGGCCAGCTTAATTTGCGCACGTCGTTATTTGCCGGAGAGGCGTTCACCGGTTTCCAGATTCACCCCGATACGGCATTGGCCCGCTTGGGTGGCAATGATTTTGGGAGCGCAAGTGCTGTGGATGGGGTGGCCTATTCACCGTCGCGGATCGAGGTACGCCAGAGTGGTGTTGTGGTTTACACCACGCTAGTCCCTGCCGGGCCTTTCACGCTTCGTGATTTACCGCTGCTTAGTCATCAGCTTGACCTCGATATCAATGTTCACGAGGAGAACGGCGAGCAGCGGCAGTTTCGCGTCCCGGCCGCCAGCTTGCGCCCCGTCAGCGTGGGGGGCATGCCGGGCTATGGGTTTGCAGCGGGCAAGGTTCGGCGATTCGCCTCTGATGATCGTCAGGCCCCGTCGTTTTTTGTTGCCACTCAGGACTGGCAGTGGTGGCCTCAGACATTGTTCAGCCTCGGGGTAATGGGGGCTGAACACTATCAGTCGTTGGGGTGGGGCGTGCAGCAGGCACTCGCGCCAAGCTCGGCGGTTAGATTGCAGCATCTGATGTCGTATACGCCGCGCTCGGGTCAGGGGGCGCAACTGCAGGCCGCCTTGAGTGCGCGTTTGGGCGCCGGGTTGTCTGCCAGCTTGACGGCGAGCCAGCAAAATACAGGTTTTAGAACCCTGGCGGACATGGGCCGAGATGATTTTTCTGACGTGCCCTACGGTCGAGCAAACCGCCAGTGGGGCATTTCGCTGAGTCGCGACGACCCGATGTGGGGCGCTGTGAACGGAACGCTGTCGCGTTACATCAGTGTAGAACGGGCCGCCCGTTCACGGTTCGGCATCGCTTGGTCGCGGCTATTCGATCGCACCCATTTGTCGTTGGATCTGCAGCGCGAATACGGTGGAGATACGGCCAATCGCCGCGGCACTTCCGTCTACGCGACCTTGAGTTTGCCGTTGGGGCGGCAACGCAGTGTGAGCGCTTTCAGTCGTCACGATGATCTTCTTGGCTTGAGAACGGGGGCGCGTTACCGCGAGCAAATCAGCGAGACGCTGGGTTACAGCATCGCTGCAGAACGGCGCGACAATGGGCAAACAGGCATCAACGGGCGGTTGAGCGCATTACCGCGTTACACCAGTGTCGATGTTGGCTACTCGCGCAGCTATGCCGGCGCCACCAGCCATGATCTGGCGCTACGCGGTGGCGTCGCTGTTCATGAGGATGGGCTGACGCCGTCACCTTATCCACTGCGTGACACGTTTGCTCTGCTCAGTGCGGGTGATGTCGGCGGGGTCAAGTTAAGCACGCCCCAGGGGCCTGTCTGGACTGACGGTGCCGGTCGCGCGGTGGCTGCCAGTCTGCCGGCCTATCAGACCAGTCGCATTGAGATAGACACCATAAGCCTGCCGCGCAACGTTGAATTGCAGAACGGTTTCCAGGAAGTCGAAGCCGGTCGCGGCGCGGTAGCACGGCTCAACTTCAACCTCAGTACCGCCCGCCGGTTGATGCTGCAGGTGCGCACTGTCGACGGGGCATGGGCTGAAAAAGGCGCGTCGGTCTACGACGATCAGGGGCAATACCTCACAAGTGTGGTCGATACCGGCCTGGTGTATTTGGCCGATGCGCCAAGTGAGGTGCGTTTGCAGTTGATGTTGTCGCAGGGCCGTCGATGTCGGGTTGAGCTAAATAGCTCCGAACCGCCTGCATCGACTGCACTTTATGAGACCGCCGAGGCGCTCTGTCGAATGATATGAAAATTGATTGAGGCATTTACATGAAAGGTCTGGTCATGTTGTTGCTGTTGTGGACGTTTGTACGTCCGGCTTTCGCCGAGGATGACTGTACGATGCGGCTTAGTCCCGCAGCGCTGGATTATGGTTCGGTCACACGTGCGAGACTGCTGGACTTGCCGGACACTGGCGGTGCATTGAGCTTCGGCCTGCGGCGAATTCGCCTGCAGATTCAATGCCCCGAGGAACGTCCGATGGGATTGAGATTCAACGCACCTGCTGCCGATGCTCAGGGTTTCCGCTTCGGGTCGGGGACTGTGCAATTGCGCCTGGTTTCCTCGCGTCTCGACGGGCGCTCCGTGGACTGGGTGCGCGACGTCGAGCAGGGGCGCAGCACTGACCGAATTTGGCCTGGGGTCAGGGTCCGGCCCCGGTACAACGGCAGGATACTGTCGGGTGAGCACTTGGAGGTGGAGCTGGAACTGGACGCGCGGATCGACCGTCAGGCGGCGCGGGTCAGTGACATGACGCTGTTCCAGCTGGCGGGGAGCTTCCAGCTCGATTGAGCTACCTCAAGGAGTGTCTTGAGTCTCGGCCAGCAACTTGATAGCGGCGGCACCGACCTTGCGCACGGCTTCTTCAATTTGTGCCGTTGGTTTGGCAGCGTAGTTCATGCGCAGGCAATTGCGGTACTTGCCCGAGGCGGAAAAAATGCTGCCGACGGCAATCTGTACGCCCTGGTCGTGCAAGGCGCGATTGAGTTTCAGGGTGTCGAAACCTTCCGGCAGTTCGACCCACAGCATGAAGCTGCCTTGTGGGCGACTGGCGCGAGTGCCGACCGGGAAATAGCGAGTCACCCAATCGATCATCACGTCGCGATTGCGCTGGTATTGTGTGCGCATCCGCCGCAAATGCGGTTCAAAGTGGCCGCCCTTGAGAAATTCGGCGATGGCGATTTGCGGTTGTGGCGCGGTGGAGCCGGTGCTGATGTATTTCATGTGCAGCACCCGTTCCAGATACCGGCCCGGCGCGACCCAGCCGATGCGCAGGCCCGGGGCCAGGGTCTTGGAAAACGAACTGCACAACAGGACGCGACCGTCCTCGTCGAAGGATTTGATCGTGCGCGGACGCGGGTAGGTATAGGCCAGTTCGCCATACACATCGTCCTCGATGATCGCCACGTCAAAGCGCTGCGCAAGCGTCAACAACGCACGTTTGCGCGACTCCGGCATGATGTAGCCCAACGGGTTATTGCAGTTGGGGGTCAACTGTATGACCTTGATCGGCCATTGCTCCAGGGCCAGTTCCAGTGCTTCAAGACTGATCCCGGTCAGCGGGTCGGTAGGGATTTCCAGGGCCTTCATGCCCAGGCCCTTGAGGGTCTGCATCGCACCGTGAAAGCTCGGCGAGTCCACCGCAACAATGTCCCCCGGCTCGCAGATGGCACGAATGCTGGTGGACAGCGCTTCGTGGCAACCCGTGGTGACCACCAGCTCACTGGCGCCCAACTGACAGCCGGAATCGAGCATCAGGCGAGCGATTTGTTCACGCAGTTCGAGGTTGCCGTGGATGTTGTCGTAATACAGGCCAGGCATGTCCTGCCGCCGGCTGATTCGCGCCAGATCGCGCAATAGCGGTTTCATGGTCGGGCTGGTGATGTCCGGCATGCCGCGCCCGAGTTGCACCACATCTTTGCGCGGCACTGCGCGGATCAATTCCAGCACTTGATCCCATTGCGAAATGTCCACCGGACGCTGGGCCGGGCGGCCGACTGCCGGCAAATCCGGCAGTTCGCGGCTGGCCGGAACGAAGTACCCGGATTTGGGCCTTGGCATGGCCAGCCCGCTGTCCTCCAGCACCCGATAGGCCTGCTGCACCGTGCTCAGGCTGACGCCGTGCTCGACGCTCAGCGCCCGTACCGAAGGCAGTCGGTCACCGGGGCGATAGAAGCCCTGTTCGATACGTGTGCCGAGCAACTCGGCGAGGTTGACGTAAAGGGTCATGGTGCAGCCTCGATAGGGGTGATTCGGTTAACCAGTACAGATCAGGCAAAAAATCAGGATTCAGTGGCGGAATCGATAAAACTGTATTGAATTAATACAGTTCCATTGAATCTGTATTGCTTTTACGCGCCCTCGCATCATGGAACCTCTGGCTACCCAAGTAAACAGGAGCATCCAAGATGAACGGTTTGAGCGATGTGCGGCTGACGTTACACAGTCAGGAACTGGCGGCAGGGCAGAACAACGGCACGCGGGAGTCGGGCATGCGCAGTGCGCCGTCCAGCCTGAGTCGCTGGGACCGGTTCTGGTGCCGGCTGCGCACGCGCAAGGCGTTGTTGGCCCTGACACCCGACCAGCTCAAGGATATCGGGCTGACGCGAGGGCAGGCGTTGGAAGAGGGGCTGAAGCCTTTCTGGCGGATCTGAGTTTTGCAGTGTTCTTCAGGGCCTCTTCGCGGGCAAGCCCGCTCCCACAGGTTTCGGCGGTGAACACAATTCTTGTGAATACCAGTAATCCCTGTGGGAGCGGGCTTGCCCGCGAAGGCGTCAGAGCTGACACCGAGAATTTTTCAGATCAACTCTTTAAGCCGATGCCACAACATCCCCAACGCCAGCAACGGCGAGCGCAAATGCTTGCCGCCGGGGAAGGTGATATGCGGCACCCTGGCAAACAGATCGAAGCCACCACTGTGCTGGCCGCTGATGGCTTCGGCCAGCAGCTTGCCGGCCAGGTGTGTGGCATTCACGCCATGACCGGAATAGGCCTGTGCGTAATACACATTCAGCTGGTCCTTGAGCCGGCCGATCTGCGGCAGACGATTGGCGCCGATGCCGATCATGCCGCCCCACTGATAGTCGATCTTCACACCAGACAATTGCGGAAAAACTTCGAGCATTTTCGGGCGCATGTACGCGGCGATGTCTTTCGGGTCGCGGCCCGAGTAATGGCAGGCACCGCCGAATAGCAGGCGCCGGTCCGCCGAGAGCCGGTAATAATCCAGCGCCACCCTTTGATCGCAGACCGCCATGTTCTGCGGCAGCAGGGCGTGGGCCAGTTCTTCGCTCAATGGTTCGGTGGCGATGATGTAGCTGCCGGCGGGCAGGACTTTGCCGCTGAGTTCCGGGTTGAGGTTATTGAGGTAGGCATTGCAACCCAACACCAGGGTTCTGGCGCGCACCGAGCCCTCGGCGGTATGGACCTTGACCTCGGGGCCGTAGTCGATGCAGGTCACGGCCGACTGCTCGAACAGCTGGACCCCCAATTGTTGTGCGGCTGCGGCTTCGCCCAAAGCCAGGTTCAATGGATGCAGGTGCCCCGAACCCATGTCGATCAGGCCGCCGACGTAACGCGTAGAGCCGACCACGGTGTGCATCTCATTGGCCTGCAGCAAACGAGTCTCGTAGCGATAACCGAGGCTGCGCAGTTCTTCGGCATCCTCGGCGAAACCTTCAAGGTCACGGGGCTTGTTGGCGAGGTCGCAGTAACCCCAGGTCAGGTCGCAGGGGATCTGAAAACGCTCGATCCGTTGCCGGACGATTTCCACGGCTTCCAGGCCCATGAGTTTCATTTGCCGCACGCCTTCGACACCGATGACATTGGTGAACTGATCGAGGCCGTGACCAACGCCGCGAATCAGCTGCCCGCCATTGCGTCCACTGGCGCCCCAACCGATTTTGTGGGCTTCAAGCAACACCACGCTGAGTCCGCGCTCGGCCAGCTCAAGCGCCGTGTTCAACCCTGAAAACCCGCCGCCCACTACACAGACGTCGGCCAACACTTCGCCTTTGAGCACCGGAAGTTCGGGCTGAGGCAGGCTGCTGGCGGCGTAGTAGGAAGCGGTGTGGCTGACAGGCTGTTGAGCACGGGCATTCATGTGCGTGTTCCTGATTCTTGCGTTTAGAAAACTTGACGGAGCATAAGCCGGACCTTCCCGGGCGGGCAACATTGGTCGGCTGGTGCTGTCTGGATCGGGGCTTTTGCGTCAGAATCGCGCTCTATTCCGCTTTGGGTCACCGCTGCAATGAGCTGCAACAGCCAGACAATTCGCACATTGCGACAACAGATTCCCTCGTTCGAGTGCGTGCCCGGCTGCCATGACTGCTGTGGGCCGGTGACCACCTCGCCGGAAGAAATGTCGCGCCTGCCGCGCAAGACTCGTGCCGAGCAGGATGCCGCGATGGAAGAGCTCAACTGTGTGCATCTGGGACCGAATGGTTGCACGGTGTATGACGAGCGGCCGCTGATCTGTCGATTGTTCGGCACCACCAAGACCTTGCCGTGCCCCAATGGGCGGGGGCCGGTGGAGCTGATTCATCCGCGGGTGGAGAAGCAGGTGTTCGAGTACATGGCCAGTACACGGCAGGTGCTGGTCTAGATAGACCGAGTCGCTGCCTTCGCGAGCAAGCCCGCTCCCACATTGGATCTTCAGTGGTCACAGATTTGTGTACGGCGGTGATCAACTGTGGGAGCGGGCTTGCTCGCGAAAGCGGCTGAACAGACACCGCAAATCTCAATCCGGAATCGGCAAGGTCAGGCTCTCTTTCACCTCTTCCATCACGATGTAACTCTTGGACTCGCGCACGTGGGGCAGCTTGAGCAGGATGTCGCCCAGCAATTTACGATACGAGGCCATCTCGGAAATTCGTGCCTTCACCAGGTAGTCGAAATCCCCTGACACCAGGTGACACTCCAGCACATGGGGCAATTTCAGCACCGCGCGTCGGAACTCTTCGAAAGTATCGCCGGATTTGTAGTCCAGGCTGATCTCGACGAATACCAGAAGACTACCCTTCAGGTGCTGCGGATTGAGCCGGGCGTTGTAGCCCATGATGATCCCCTCGCGCTCCAGGCGCCGGACCCGCTCAGTACAGGGCGTGGTCGAGAGCCCGACCTTTTCCCCAAGCTCCGTAAAGGAAATCCGCCCGTCCGCTTGCAGGATCCGCAGGATGTTGCGGTCGATCTTGTCCAGCTCACGTTTGGTCTGAGTGTTGGTACGCATAGGGGATGCGCCTCCGTGAAAAGGGTTTTTGCCGAGAATTGTCGCCAAATATAGGCGCTTATATAGTGAAAAGCACTGGCAAATCTTTTTTACACTGCGCGCATCTGAAGCTTTGAATAACAAACGTCAGCGGTTAGCCGCGATGAGGGATTTGAAAATGCGCGTCATGGTCTTGGGTAGCGGCGTTATCGGTACCACCAGTGCTTATTACTTGGCCCGCGCCGGGTTTGAAGTAGTGGTTGTCGACCGGCAGCCAGCTGCTGCCATGGAGACCAGTTTCGCCAACGCCGGGCAGGTTTCGCCGGGTTATGCCTCGCCGTGGGCCGCGCCGGGTGTGCCGCTCAAAGCCATCAAGTGGCTGTTGCAGCGCCATGCACCCTTGGCGATCAAGGCCACTGCCGACATCGACCAGTACCTGTGGATGGCACAGATGCTGCGCAACTGCACCGCCAGCCGATACGCGGTGAACAAGGAGCGCATGGTTCGTCTGTCCGAGTACAGCCGTGACTGCCTCGACGAACTGCGCCTGGAGACCGGCATCGCCTACGAAGGCCGCAGCCTCGGTACCACCCAACTGTTCCGCACCCAGGCTCAACTGGACGGCGCCGCGAAAGACATCGCCGTGCTGAAAGAATCCGGCGTGCCGTTCGAACTGCTCGACCGCGATGGCATCGCCCGCGTCGAACCTGCACTGGCCAGCGTCACCGACATCCTCGCCGGTGCCCTGCGCCTGCCGAACGACCAGACTGGCGACTGCCAGATGTTCACCACCAAGCTCGCAGAAATGGCCGCGAAGCTCGGTGTGCAGTTCCGTTTCGGTCAGGATATTCAGCGCCTCGACTTCGCCGGTGACCGCATCAACGGCGTGTGGATCGACGGCAAGCTGGAAACCGCCGACCGCTACGTGCTGGCGCTCGGCAGCTACTCGCCGCAACTGCTCAAGCCGCTGGGCATCAAGGCACCGGTTTATCCGCTCAAGGGCTACTCGCTGACCGTGCCGATCACCAACCCGGCGATGGCACCGACCTCGACCATTCTCGACGAAACCTACAAGGTCGCGATCACCCGTTTCGACAACCGCATCCGCGTCGGCGGCATGGCCGAGATTGCCGGTTTTGACCTGTCGCTGAACCCGCGTCGCCGCGAAACCCTGGAGATGATCGTCAACGATCTTTATCCTCAGGGCGGCGATCTGGCCCGGGCCGATTTCTGGACCGGCCTGCGTCCGACCACTCCGGACGGCACCCCGATTGTTGGCGCCACCCCGTTCAAGAACCTGTTCCTGAACACCGGTCACGGTACGCTCGGCTGGACCATGGCTTGTGGTTCGGGTCGCTTGCTGGCCGACCTGATGGCGAAGAAAAAGCCGCAGATCAGCGCCGAAGGCCTCGATATTTCCCGTTATGGCAACAAAACCCAGGAGCCTGCAAAGCATGTCAGTCCAGCGCCAGCTCACCAATGAGCGCATGAGTCAGATCGTCACCCATAACGGCACGGTTTACCTGGCCGGACAGGTCGGCGATGACATGAACGCCGGGATTGAGCAGCAGACCCGTGAAACCCTCGCCAACATCGAGCGTTTGCTCGATCTGGCTGGCACCGACAAGCACCATCTGCTGTCGGTGACGATTTACCTGAAAGACATCGACGCACATTTCGAAGGCATGAACGCGGTGTGGGACAAGTGGCTGCCAAAAGGTGTTGCCCCGGCCCGCGCCACGGTTGAATCGAAATTGTGCGAGCCGGAAATCCTGGTCGAGCTGTCGGTTGTCGCCGCTCTGCCATAATCCTGTCAGAAAGATCCCTCTCCCGGTGCTGTTGGCGGTTCACGCCGTCAGCCAGCGCCGGTTTTTTCTTCCCGATAACCCGACCAGAAGTGTGCCGCCATGCGTCCTGCCCGTGCCCTGATCGACCTTCAAGCCCTGCGTCACAACTACCGAATCGCCCGTGAACTCACGGGGGCCAAAGCCCTCGCGGTGATCAAGGCTGATGCCTACGGCCATGGCGCTGTGCGATGCGCACAAGCGCTGGAAGCCGAGGCGGACGGGTTTGCCGTGGCCTGCATCGAAGAGGCGCTGGAGCTGCGGGCCGCGGGTATTCATGCACCGGTGCTGTTGCTGGAAGGCTTTTTCGAAGCCGACGAGTTGTCTCTGATCGTCGAGCATGATTTCTGGTGTGTGGTGCATTCGCTGTGGCAGCTCGAAGCCATCGAAAAAGCCGCATTGAGCAAGCCGATCACTGTGTGGCTGAAGCTCGATTCGGGTATGCACCGCGTGGGGCTGCACCCGGCGGATTATCAAGCGGCTTATCGGCGTCTGCTGGCGAGTGGCAAGGTCGCGAAAGTGGTGCTGATGAGCCACTTTGCTCGCGCCGATGAACTGCACGAACAGGCCAGCGCCGAACAGGTGGCGGTGTTTGAAGCGGCGCGTAAGGGGTTGTCCGCCGAAGTGAGTTTGCGCAACTCGCCGGCGGTGCTCGGCTGGCCGCAGATTCCGAGTGATTGGGTGCGTCCGGGCATCATGCTCTATGGCGCCACGCCCTTCGAAGAGGCCAACGAAGTGGCATCGCGCCTGCAACCGGTCATGACCCTGGAATCGAAAGTGATCAGTGTGCGCGAGTTGCCGGCTGGCGAACCCGTCGGTTACGGCGCCAGATTCATCACCCCTAAACCGATGCGCATTGGCGTGGTAGCGATGGGTTATGCCGACGGCTACCCGCGTTTGGCACCGACCGGCACCCCCGTGCTGGTGGCCGGGCAGCGTAGCCAGTTGCTCGGCCGGGTGTCGATGGACATGCTCTGTATCGACCTGACCGATGTGCCGCAGGCCGGTCTCGGTTCGACCGTCGAGTTGTGGGGCAAAAACATCCTTGCCAGTGACGTGGCCATTGCCGCTGGCACGATTCCTTACCAGATTTTCTGCAACCTGCGCCGAGTGCCACTGCTCTATTCCGGGGCTTAGTGCGCAGGGCTCCAGACCGGAAGTCGCCTCGCTGAGCAGGATTCAGGTCAAGGTGTTGTAAATACTGAACGCTGTCGCCATGATAACGCTCACTGTTTCAACAATCCTGAATCCTGGAGGCGCAAGCTTTGGACGTCGGTGAACGGCTGCAATCCATCCGTAGGCTCAAAGGCCTTTCCCAGCGTGAGCTCGCCAAACGGGCGGGGGTCACCAACAGCACGATTTCGATGATCGAGAAGAACAGCGTGAGCCCTTCGATCAGTTCGCTGCGCAAGGTGTTGGGCGGGATTCCCATGTCCATGGTCGAGTTCTTTTCCGAAGAAATCCTGCAGGAAAAACCGACTCAGATCGTCTACAAGGCCAACGAGCTGATCGATATTTCCGATGGCGCCGTGACCATGAAACTGGTCGGCCGGGCCCACCCGAGCCGGGCTATCGCATTCCTCAATGAAATCTATCCGCCAGGCGCCGACACCGGTGACGAGATGCTCACCCATGAAGGCGAGGAAACCGGCATCCTGGTCGAAGGAAAACTGGAACTGGTGGTCGGTCTCGAAACTTTTGTACTCGAAGCCGGTGATAGCTACTACTTTGAAAGTACCAAGCCACACCGTTTCCGTAATCCGTTCGATGCGCCAGCGCGACTAATCAGCGCAGCCACGCCGGCGAATTTCTAAGAAAAGAGGCGTCCTGCCAGCATCGCAGAGGAACCCGGGCCGTTTTTCCGCCGCAGCCTAAGACCCTTGTGACTTTGGGGTTGTTTCAGTGCGACGGGCTTACCGCTATACTTGCGCCCGCCTGCGAACCGTGGCCGTAGGCGTGACTAGCCACCATTGAGGGTGAACGCGTGAACCTAATTATGAAAATGCTGGCTGCACCAGCAACCGTATTGGCCCTATGGGCTGTCAGTGTCAGCGCTCAAGCTGCGACCAACGACGTTATCGCCAAACGCCTTGAGCCAGTCGGTCAGGTTTGTGTTCAGGGTAAAGAGTGCAAAGGGATGGAAGTGGCCACTGCCGCTGGCGGCGGTGGCGGTGCAAAAACTCCGGATGAAGTGATTGCAAAACATTGCAACGCTTGCCACGGCTCAGGCCTGTTGGGCGCGCCGAAAATCGGTGATGCCGCCGCTTGGGGCGAGCGCGCCAAGAAAGAAGGTGGTGTTGACGGCCTGCTCGCCAAGGCTATCTCCGGCCTCAACTCGATGCCGCCAAAAGGCACCTGCGCCGATTGCTCCGATCCAGAGCTCAAAGGCGCCATCCAGAAGATGTCCGGCCTGAAGTAAGCCCCGTCTTCAGCGAAAAGCCGCTTACGAGCGGCTTTTTTGTGCCTGCTGTTTTGTCCTGAAGACAATGAAGAACCCTTGTGGGAGCGGGCTTGCTCGCGAAAGCGGTGTGTCAGTCAACATTGATGTCGGCTGACACGGCCTCTTCGCGAGCAAGCCCGCTCCCACAAAGGATCTTCGGTGCTGGCATGATTTGGCGTCTGAGGCTGTTTTTTGCAGCCAAGACCCGGCAAGCTCGGTCCAACCCCAATTCATGGAACATGAGGGAGGATGCGATGGTGCAGCTGTGTTCTATCGAGCAAGCGGTCGATGACGTCTTGGCACGGTTGCCGGCGCATATCCACATGGGCTTGCCTCTGGGGTTGGGCAAACCCAACCACTTCGTCAACGCGTTGTATCGACGTATCGCCCAACTGCCAGAGCGGCGGCTGACGATCTACACCGCGCTGTGCCTTGGCCGCCCGCCCTTGGGCGACGGTTTGCAAAAGCGTTTCCTCGAGCCCTTTATCGAACGGGTGTTCGGCGATTATCCCGAGCTGGATTTCCTCGCCGACCTGCATCGCGACCAACTGCCGGGCAATATCCACATTCAGCAGTTCTTCATGCAGCCCGGCAGCCTGCTCAACAGTGCGACGGCGCAGCAGGATTACGTCAGCAGCAATTACAGCCATGCGGCGCGGGACATCAATGCCGCCGGGTTGAACCTGGTCGCTCAGTTAGTCGCCAGCCATGCCGGGCAACCCGACCGCTTGAGCCTGAGCTGCAACCCGGACATCACCCTCGATCTGCTGCCGATGATTGCCAAGCGCCGTGCCGCCGGAGAAACCATCCTGATGGTCGGCCAGGTGCACAACGATCTGCCTTACATGCCCGGCGATGCGGAACTCGGCATCGACACTTTCGACCTGCTGATCGATGAGAAGGACAACACCACACTGTTTTCCACGCCGAATATGCCGGTGGGGTGCCAGGACCATTTCATCGGCCTGCACGCCAGCACCCTGGTGCGTGACGGCGGCACTTTGCAGATCGGCATCGGTTCCATCGGCGATGCGCTGACGGCGGCGCTGCTGGCGCGACAAGCCGAAAGTGACGCTTACAAGGCGTTGCTGGACGAGGTGAATCTCAGTCAGTGGGCGCAACTGATCGAGCGCGAAGGTGGCATCGAACCGTTCGCCAAAGGCCTGTATGGCTGTAGCGAAATGTTCGTCAACGGCTTGCTGGTGCTGGCCGATGCCGGAATCGTTCGGCGCAAGGTTTATCCGGACGTGGCGACCCAACAGCAGGCGAATGCCGGCACCCTCGACGAGGCGGTGCAAACCGATGGCATCTCGGTGCACGGCGGTTTCTTCCTCGGTCCACGCAGCTACTACGAACGCTTGCGTGAGTTGCCGCAAAGCAAGCGACTCGAATTCAACATGACTCGCATCAGCTACATCAACGAGCTCTATGGCCAGGAAGAGCTCAAGCGTTTGCAGCGTCTTGATGCACGGTTCATCAACACCGCGTTCACCGTGACCTTGCTCGGTGCCGCGGTGGCGGATCAGCTCGAAGACGGACGTGTGCTCAGTGGCGTAGGCGGGCAGTACAACTTCGTGGTTCAGGGGCATGCGCTGCAGGGTGCGCGTTCGGTGTTGCTGCTGCGCAGCTGGCGTGAGTCTGGCGGCGACGTCAGCTCGAACATCGTCTGGGAATATGGCCACTGCACGATCCCCCGGCACTTGCGGGACATCGTGGTCACCGAGTACGGCATCGCCGATCTTCGCGGTAAAACCGATGCGGCAGTGATCGAGGCCTTGCTCAATATCAGCGACTCGCGTTTTCAGCCGGGACTGATCGAGCGGGCGCAGGAAGTCGGCAAATTGCCCAAGGACTTCCGTCTCGATCCGCGCTTTGCCGAAAATACTCCGCAGCGCTTGCAGGGCATTCAGGCGCGGCATCCGTGGCTTTTTCCAGAGTATCCGCTGGGGTGTGATTTCACCGAGGTCGAGCGAGATGTGTTGCGAGCGCTGAACTGGCTCAAGAGCAAGTTCAAGCTGAGCGAGGTGCTGGAACTGGGCAAGGCGGCGCTGGATGCGCCGGAGGCAGCAGCGTTCCCGGAGCATCTGGAGCGCATGCAGCTGGCCAGCCCGGAGGGGCTGAAGGAGGATTTGTATCAGCGGTTACTGCTGGCCGGCCTGAAAGCCACCGCGCAATAACAGCCAACATAAATCAAATGTGGGAGCGGGCTTGCTCGCGAAGGCGGTGTATCAGTCAAAAACCAGTCGACTGACACACCGCCTTCGCGAGCAAGCCCGCTCCCACAGGGGGAATTGTGGTGTGGCGGCTTACTCGATAAAGGTCACGACACCATCGGCCAGCGACTTCACGCGGGCCAGGGACTCTACGCGATAACCTTGCGAATCCAGCTCCGCACGGCCGCCCTGGAACGACTTCTCGATAACGATGCCCAGGCCCGCCACGGTCGCGCCGGCCTGCTTGATGATCGAGATCAGCGCCTGGGACGCCTTACCGTTGGCCAAAAAGTCATCGATGATCAGCACGCGGTCGCTGCTGGTCAGGTGGCGCGGGGAGATGGCCACGGTGCTTTCGGTCTGCTTGGTGAACGAGTACACGGTCGCCGACAGCAGGTTTTCGGTCAGGGTCAGGGACTGGTGCTTGCGGGCGAAAATCACCGGTACGCCGAGATTCAGGCCAGTCATGATGGCCGGGGCGATGCCCGAGGCTTCGATGGTGACGATCTTGGTGATGCCCGAATCCTTGAACAGCGTGGCGAATTCGTCGCCGATCAGCTTCATCAGGGCCGGGTCGATCTGGTGGTTCAGAAAGGCGTCGACTTTCAGGACCTGGTCGGAAAGCACAATGCCTTGTTCGCGAATTTTCTGGTGCAGGGCTTCCATGAAGCTGTCCTCTTTTGGCGCCTGTGCGCCGAAGGTCATATAAAAGTGGTCAATTCTAGCGCTTTAACATCGCGCGTATATCCGCCAATGCGTTGTTGCCCCGCACGGCTTTGACTTCGGTCGGTGTGTCGTCGTTGCCTTCCCAGGCCAGATCGTCCGGCGGCAACTCATCGAGGAAGCGGCTCGGCGCGCAATCGATGATCTCGCCGTATTGCTTGCGCTTGGCGGCGAAGGTGAAGGCCAGGGTCTGGCGCGCGCGGGTGATGCCCACGTAGGCCAGGCGACGTTCTTCTTCGATGGTGTCGGCTTCGATGCTGGAACGGTGCGGGAGGATTTCCTCTTCCATGCCCATGATGAACACGTAGGGGAATTCCAGGCCCTTGGACGCATGCAAGGTCATCATCTGCACGCCTTCGGCGCCGTCTTCTTCTTCCTGCTGGCGCTCCAGCATGTCACGCAGGACGAGTTTGCCGATGGCGTCCTCGACGGTCATTTCGCCTTCTTCGTCTTTTTCCAGGGTGTTCTTCAGCGCCTCGATCAGGAACCAGACGTTACCCATGCGGTAATCGGCGGCCTTGTCGCTGGAGCTGTTGGTGCGCAGCCAGTTCTCGTAGTCGATGTCCATGACCATGCTGCGCAGGGCGGAGATCGGGTCTTCGCCGGCGCACTGCTCGCGCACCCGGTCCATGAAGCGCTTGAAGCGCGACAGGCGATCGGTGAAGCGGCTGTCCAGATGCTCGCCCAGGCCGATTTCGTCGGTGGCGGCGTACATCGAAATCTTGCGCTCGGTGGCGTAGTTGCCCAATTTCTCCAGCGTGGTCGAGCCGATCTCGCGGCGCGGCACGTTGATCACCCGCAGGAAGGCGTTGTCGTCATCCGGGTTCACGATCAGGCGGAAGTAGGCCATCAGGTCTTTCACTTCCTGACGGCCGAAAAAGCTGTTGCCGCCGGACAGGCGATACGGCACCTGGTGGTGCTGCAATTTCAGCTCGATCAGCTTGGCCTGGTAGTTGCCGCGATAGAGGATCGCGAAATCGCTGTAAGGCCGGTCGGTGCGCAAGTGCAGGCTGAGGATTTCCATGGCCACACGCTCGGCCTCGGCGTCCTCGTTGCGGCAGCGGATCACGCGGATCTCGTCGCCGTGACCCATTTCACTCCACAGCTGCTTTTCGAATTCGTGGGGGTTGTTCGAGATCAGCACGTTGGCGCAGCGCAGGATGCGGCTGGTGGAGCGGTAATTCTGCTCCAGCATCACCACTTTCAAGGACGGGTAGTCGTCCTTGAGCAGCATCAGGTTTTCCGGGCGGGCGCCGCGCCAGGCGTAGATCGACTGGTCGTCGTCGCCCACCACGGTGAACTGGTTGCGTTTGCCGATGAGCATTTTCACCAGCAAATACTGGCTGGCGTTGGTGTCCTGGTATTCGTCGACCAGCAGGTAGCGCACCTTGTTCTGCCACTTTTCCAGAATGTCGGCGTGCTCTTCGAACAGCTTCACCGGCAGCAGGATCAGGTCGTCGAAGTCCACTGCGTTGAACGCCTTGAGCGTGCGCTGGTAGTGGGTATAGACGATGGCGGCGGTCTGTTCCTTGGGGTTGCGCGCGTTTTCCAGGGCCTGGGCCGGCAGGATCAGGTCGTTTTTCCAGGCGCCGATCATGTTCTTGATCTCGTCGACGCCGTCGTCGCCCGAGTATTCCTTCTGCATGATGTCGGTCATCAGGGCTTTGACGTCGGTCTCGTCGAAGATCGAGAAGCCCGGTTTGTAGCCCAGCCGCACATGCTCCTTGCGGATGATGTTCAGGCCCAGGTTGTGGAAAGTGCAAACCGTCAGCCCGCGACCTTCACCAGCACGCAGCAAGGTGCCGACCCGTTCCTTCATCTCGCGGGCGGCCTTGTTGGTAAAGGTCATGGCGACGATGTACTGGGCGCGGATGCCGCAGTTCTGGATCAGATGCGCGATTTTGCGCGTGATTACGCTGGTCTTGCCGGAGCCTGCACCGGCGAGCACCAAAAGAGGGCCGCCGACGTAGCTCACGGCTTCTTGCTGCCGGGGATTGAGTCGGGACATAGGTAAATTCAGGAGTCAGTCACGAAATGGGCCGGCATTTTAACAGGCTCAGCGAATTGTGCTGCTCTGTCCGACTTGTGACGTACTGCGCTATCTGCAATTGCCGGTTTTGTTACTTTCACGCAGGATGCGCAACGAATTTGCGGCTAATGTTCGTAATTGCGGATACAAAGGGCTCGTTTTGCCAACTGATGTCATTGTTATTGACCATCGGAACGGCATAATGCCCGTCGCCTACATCTTTGCAGAGTCTAGGGAGCTAGCTTGTCTACGCCTGTCGAACCCTTGCGTTTGCTGCTACTGGCCGAAGAGCCGGCGTGGGCAGCGTTGTTGCGCGAGTGTCTGGCTCCGATGGGGAGCTCGGCCGTGCTCATCAGCGCGCCGAGTTGGGAGTCGGTCAGCAGCCTGTTCGATGACAACCGCAGCGCGGTGTTATTGACCATCCCGCAACTTCAACCGGCGCCGGGCCGTTGCAGCCTGCCGACGGTGTTGCTGCTCGACCATGAGCCACTGACCCCGCCCGACGGTGTAAGCGACTGGCTGGTGCGCGATCATCTCGATCCTGGCATGTTGCGCCGTTGCCTGCGCCATGTGCGCGAGCGTGGCGTGCTGGAAAACACCCTGCAACGCCTGGCCGAGCAAGATCCGCTCACCGGCATCGCCAATCGCCAGGGCTTTCAGACCCTGTTGACGGCGCGGCTGGCGGAAAACGACGGTCGCGGCCTGGCCCTCGGTCATCTCGACCTCGACAACTTTCGTTATGCCAACGATGCCCTCGGCCATCAGGCCGGTGACCGCCTGATCCTGCAAGTGGTGGCGCGGCTCAAGAGTCAGCTTGAGGCCGGCGATCAACTGGCGCGCCTGGGCAGTGATGAATTCGCGCTGCTGATCGACACCCGTCGCGCACCCCAGCGTGCCGAGTGGATGGCCGAGCGCATCAGCGAAGCGCTGGCCGAGCCTTATTGGGTCGACGGCGAAAGCCTGTTGATCGGCTCCAGCCTGGGCATCGCCTACGCCCGGGCCCAGGCCGGCGCGGATCCGCTGATGTGGCACGCGCACATCGCCATGCAGCAGGCCAAAAGCACGCAAGGTTGCACCTTTCATATATTCAACGAACGCATCAATCGCAATGCCCGCAGCATCGCCGACCTCGAAACCGAGCTGCGCCGTGCGTTGCGCCGCGATGAGCTGGAGTTGCACTACCAGCCGCGGCTGAACCTTGAAGACGGGCAGATCGTCGGCCTCGAAGCTTTGGTGCGCTGGCGCCATGCCGAGCGCGGCTTGCTGCCACCGAGCGAATTCGTGCCGCTGGCGGAGCAAAGCGGTCTGATTGTTCCGCTGGGCTACTGGGTGATTTCCCGGGCCTTGCGCGACATGCAGGCGCTGCTTGAACTGGGTTTGCCGCCGTTGCACATGGCGATCAATTTGTCGTTCCGACAGTTCCAGGACAGCCAGCTGCTGTCGACCCTGAGTCGCCTGATTACCGAGCGCGGCGTCGAGGCGCAGTGGCTGGAGTTCGAGCTGACCGAAACTGCGGTCATGCGTCGTAGTGATCTGGTCAAGCAAACCATGGACGCCCTCGGGCGCCTCGGTGTGCGCTTTTCCCTCGACGATTTCGGCACCGGGTTCTCGTCGTTTGTGCACCTCAACAGCCTGCCGATCACTTTGCTGAAGATCGACAAGAGCTTTGTCGGCGGCATGGAACAGCGTGAGGAAAACCGCAAACTGGTCCACGCGATGATCAACCTGGCGCACAACCTCAACCTTGAAGTGGTCGCCGAAGGTGTGGAGACGCCGGAGCAACTGGATCTGCTGCGCGGGTTCGAGTGCGATCAGGTGCAGGGGTATTTGATCAGCAAGCCATTGCCGCTGGCCGAGCTGGTGGAGTACCTGACGATCGGCTCCAGCCAGCAGCCAATGCTGGAAATCGTAAGCTGAGGTTGCCACAGAGCCCTGTAGGAGCGAGCTTGCTCGCGATAAACCTGAGAACGCCGCGGGGCACCTGCCAACCAGCGTTATCGTTGACGACCATCGCGAGCGAGCTCGCTCCTACAGGGGGCTCAGTCAGGCTGAGCGACCTCGAAGCGCTGCTCTGACGTTGTATCGCGCCTGATCATCCGCTTCATCTTCCACTCGAACCCCAGCGTCAGGCTCACTGCCGCGCACGCCAGGCCCAGCGCCAGACCCCACCAGACGCCCGTTGGCCCCCAGTGCAAGTGGAACGCCATCCACCACGCCGCCGGAGCGCCGATCAGCCAATAGCAACCCAGGCCGACGAGGAAAGTAGTCTTGGCATCCTTGAGTCCGCGAATGCAGCCCATGGCGATGGTTTGGGTGCCGTCAAACAGCTCGAACCACGCCGCCACTGCCAACAGGCTCACGGCCAGGTTGATGACATCGCGGAACGCCGGGTCGTTTTGGTCGAGGAACAAACCGACCAACTGGTTTGGCAGCAGCCAGAAGACCATGGCGAAACACAGCATCGCCGCCGCCCCGAACGCAATGCCGACCCGCCCGGCCAGGCGCGCATCCAGCAGCTGCCCGGCGCCGTAATGCTGACCGATGCGCATGGTGATTGCGTAGGAAATACCCGCCGGGACCATGAACGCCACCGAGACGATTTGCAGGGCGATCTGGTGTGCGCCCAGTTGCGTGCTGCCCATGGTGCCCATGCACAGCGCGGCGAAGGCAAACAGCCCGACTTCCACCGCGTAGGTGCCGCCAATCGGCAGGCCCAGACGCCACAACTCCTTCAGGTACTGGCGGTTCAGCCGTGACAATCCCTGACTTAGCGGATAAGCCTCGTACGCCGGGTGCCGACGAATGTGCCACGCCAGCGCAAGGGCCATCAGGTTGGCGACAATCGCCGTGACCAGCCCGATGCCCACCAGCCCCAACTTTGGCAGGCCGAACATCCCGGTAATCAATGCATAGTTGAGCAAGAAGTTGGCGACTGTACCGCCCAGGCTGATGACCATCACCGGCGTCGCACGGCCAATGGCGCTGGTGAACCCGCGCAGGGCCATGAAGCTTAGGTAGCCGGGCAGGGCGAACGGCAGGAAGATCAAAAACTGACCAGCCGCGTTGACGTTGCTTTCAGTCTGGCCGAACAGCAGCAGCACCGGTTTGAGGTTCCACAGCAGCAAACCGGCGACCAGCGCCATCAGCCATGCCAGCCACAACCCGGCCTGGGTCAGCCGGGTAGCCCCGAGAATGTCGCCGGCCCCCTGACGGATCGCCACCAGTGTGCCGACGGCAGCAATCACGCCGATGCAGAAAATCGACACGAACGAATAGGTCGCCGCACCGAGCCCGCCACCGGCCAGCGCCTCGGGACTCAGGCGCGCCATCATCAAGGTGTCGGTGAGGACCATCAGCATGTGCGCCAACTGCGAGGCAATCAGCGGCCCCGCCAGCCGCAGGATGGCCCAGAGTTCAGTACGTGCTGGATGTTGCATGGTCATCACGCTCGATTATCAAAGGGAACAGGAAAGCACCGATTCTCGGCGCTCTGCGAGGATTGCACAAAGGGATAAAAAGGATGGGTGGCATGATTCAAACTCATGCTGAAGAGTTTCTGCTAGGGTGGACGAACCCCACTATAGGAGCTTTCCCGATGTCCCGTCGTCTTCCTCCCTTGTATGCCCTGCGCGCATTCGAAGCGGCGGCGCGGCACAGCTCATTTACCCGCGCGGCCGAAGAGCTGTCGATTACCCAAAGTGCGGTCAGCCGGCATATTCGTACACTCGAAGAACATTTTGCCTGCCGCCTGTTTCATCGCAGTGGCCGCAACCTGCAACTGACCGAGTCGGCGCGGTTACTGTTGCCGGGCATTCGCGAAGGCTTCACCGCGCTGGAGCGCGCCTGCAATACCTTGCGTGCCGAAGACGACATCCTGCGCATGAAAGCCCCGTCGACCCTGACCATGCGCTGGTTGCTGGCGCGCCTCAGTCGCTTTCGCCATCTGCAACCGGGTAACGAAGTGCAGCTGACCAGTGCGTGGATGGACGTCGATTCCGTGGATTTCAACGACGAGCCGTTCGACTGTGCGGTGCTGTTGAGTAACGGCCATTTCCCTCCGGACTGGGAGGCGAGTTACCTGTTTCCCGAGGAATTGATCCCGGTCGGCGCGCCCAACCTGCGGGGCGACCAGCCCTGGAATGTCGAGCGCCTGACCAACACCGAGTTGCTGCACCCCACGCCTGACCGCCGCGACTGGCGCAACTGGCTCGAACGCATGGGCCTGGCCGATCAGGTGTCGCTCAAGGGCGGGCAGGTGTTCGATACCCTGGAACTGGGCATGATCGCCGCCGCGCGAGGCTATGGCGTGTCCATGGGCGATCTGCTGATGGTCGCGGAGGATGTCGCGCAGGGACGCCTGAGTTTGCCGTGGCCGACCGCCGTCGCCAGCGGTGAGTGTTATTACCTGGTCTGGCCGAAAACCCGGCCCGGCGGTGAGCGCATGCGCCGGCTCAGCGACTTCCTGCAAAACGAAGTCCGTTCCATGAAGTTGCCGGATGTCGTGCACTTGAGCTGAAACGGTGAAGCCGCAGGAGAGGCTGGCGTCGGTTTTGCGTTCCGGGGTTGACCGCTTTCGTTGAGGTGCGGCTGAATTAGTCTTCGCGAGCAAGCCCGCTCCCACAGGATAAACGACGCCAAACCTGTGGGAGCGGGCTTGCTCGCGAATGGAGCGACTCGGTTTCGACACTTACTGCGTGGCCGGCCGATATTGCAACGCTTCCGCCAGATGCTCACG
Source organism: Pseudomonas sp. GM48 (assembly GCF_000282335.1). Taxonomy (GTDB): domain Bacteria; phylum Pseudomonadota; class Gammaproteobacteria; order Pseudomonadales; family Pseudomonadaceae; genus Aquipseudomonas. The sequence continues at coordinate 18,717 of NZ_AKJM01000115.1, read as the reverse complement.
GCTGATCCCGTCAACCTGCTGCAGATCCGCCAGCGTCCGCGCAACCTTGAGCAACCGATGCGCCGAACGCAGCGACAAGGTCAGCCGTTCGCAAGCCGACTCCAGCCAGTGTTCATCGGCTGTGGATAACTTGCAGTGCCGACGCAGCCCCGGCAAATCCAGAAAGGCATTGGCACAACCCTGACGCTTCTGCTGACGCTCACGCGCCTCGGCGACAAGCGCCGCAGCACGGGCGCTGTCCTCTCCCGGTTTCACCGTGGGGTTCAACGTCGTAGTTTCCCGGGCGACGGTCAGATGCAGGTCGATGCGATCGAGCAATGGCCCCGACAGTTTGTTGCGATAACGCTGCACCATGTCCGGCGTGCAGGAGCAGCGCCCGCTCGGTTCGCCAAGATATCCACAGGGACATGGATTCATCGCCGCCACCAACTGGAAGCGCGCCGGAAAGCGCACGCGATCTTTCGCCCGCGAGATTACGATATGCCCGGATTCCATCGGTTCCCTCAGGACTTCCAATACTCTGCGTTCAAACTCGGGAAGCTCATCAAGAAACAAGACGCCGTGGTGGGCGAGGGTAATTTCACCCGGTTGCGGTTTCGAGCCGCCACCCACTAAAGCGGGGCCAGAGGCGGAGTGATGGGGCTGGCGAAAGGGGCGCTGTGGCCAGTGACGCAAGGGCACACAACTGGTGACCGATTGAATCGCCGCCACTTCCAGCGCTTCGCTTTCGGTCAGCGGCGGCAGCAGCCCTGGCAAGCGACTCGCCAACAACGTTTTTCCGGTCCCCGGGGGACCACTGAGTAGCAGGTTGTGAGCGCCTGCAGCCGCAATCAGCAGCGCACGCTTGGCCGCCAGTTGCCCTTGCACTTCATTCAGGTCGGGATATGGTTTGCTGGCGCAGAGCAGTCCATCGGAAGCATAAGGCTCGATCGGTGTATGCCCGTTGAAGTGCGCGACGGCCTCCAGCAAATGGTCAACAGCAATCACTTTCAGTCCCGACGCCAGGCACGCTTCCTCAGCGTTCGCCCGTGGCACCATCAGCCAGCGCCCGGCCTTGCGTGCCGCCAACGCCGCCGGCAACACCCCTCGAACTGCCCGTACCGCACCTGACAGGGCCAACTCCCCCAAACACTCCACGTCATCCAGTGTCAGCGTCGGCACCTGCACGCTGGCCGAGAGAATCCCCAGGGCAATCGCCAGATCGAACCGCCCGCCATCCTTCGGCAAGTCCGCCGGCGCCAGATTCAGCGTGATCCGTCGCGCCGGAAATTGCAGCCCCGAATTGATGATCGCACTGCGCACCCGATCCTTGCTTTCCTTCACTGCCGCCTCGGGCAGGCCGACTATGGTCAGGGATGGCAGGCCGTTGGCCAGATGAACTTCTACGGTGACGGCGGGTGCCTCGACGCCGACCTGGGCGCGACTGTGGACGATGGAGAGGGACATGGGCGTTCCTTGAGTTGAAGAGCACCGCTTCCTGCGGGTTTGTGAAGGGTAGACGGGGGAGAGGGAATTGGTGGGGGTGGTTACGTGGGCAAAATTTCACGGGATATTGCGGTTACGAACCAGGGCATTGGCGAGGTACAAAAAAACCGCCATTTAGACGGTTTCTTTCACGATAAAAATTCAGCGTCGTCCACCGGCCAACCAACCACCTGGTTCAAGTTCTTTACCGCGCGCGATGGCGACTTCAATAAAGCGTCGTTGATTGGCCGATAAAGTTCCAGCCAAACGACGTGCTTCGGTGTGAAACTCAACAATTTGTAAGAGCTTCGCCTTTCGCTTTTTTGGGCTCATACGCACCTCCTGCGATTGGATGTTATTGGTCGCTCAAGTAGATGACAAGGCGGTTGTTATGGTCAAAGTCGAACCCGAGATCTCGATAATAAAAAACAACGTTCGGATCAGGGTCCTGGATTTCGATCTCTCTGCACCCAAGCATACGCGCATAGAAATCAGCGGCCAGTATCGCGATCGGAGCGATCAAGCCACGAAGCGGATGGGATCTGTCTGGATCGCTCTGCAGAAGAACTACCTTCAGACAGAGAGCGCTCCTTCGCGGTGTTGCATAGCACAAGCCACACAGATTCTGCCCATACCAAATTGCCAAATCCAAACCTTTGGCATCTTTGCGCTTCCAGTCGGGGATGTGATCCCATGGGTAGATTGTTGCTCCTTCCCATAAATGACATTTCTCTAACGCTGCTGCGGTAATCGGCTCAAACCTGACAGCTGCTACGTCCATTTTTAATGCACGAGGCGCGATGTTTTTAATAAATGCTTGGTAGGTAAGCTTCCGTGCGTTCGATTTAAAAGTCTGGTTACGAAGGTCCGTGCCTTTCCCTTTTCTTCTCATTGCTAACGTCTATGGAATATCAAGGCGGAAAGCGTAGGGGGAACGGGTCCGGGGAATAAATCAGGCCGGAGAGCTGCTTTTTGTAGGACCCTGCCGAGATAGATGAAGGACATCGGTGAAAGAGCGTGGATGGTCTTGCCGGATGAAGGTTGCTGCTTATGATCTCGCTGAATGCAGACGTAGGAGGCGTGAATGAACAGGAATGGGATGCGCCCGATTCATCCTGGCGAAATTCTCAGCGAGGAGTTTTTGAAGCCGCTGGGCGTTACAACCGATGCTCTGGCTCGCTCGCTGAACGAGCCAGAGGCGGAAATAAGCGATGTTGTGAATCAGCGGAGCGGTGTCAGTGTTGGTCTGGCGCAAAAGCTATCCGTCCACCTGAACACGACACCCGATTTCTGGATGAATCTGCAATCGACCTATGAGTTGCGCTCAGCCCGGATCGAGCGTGGTTGAACGTTAAATGTTCAAAGCGACTGCAGGACACGTGAAGCCCGCTTCCACCACGGTTTTACCGGGCGTCTTGCCTGCTCCCGCTCTGTCATCATCTGCGGAACATCCTGCAATCGAATCCACGGCTGGTTGTTCCAGTGCAGCAGGCTCAATGACATTTCCGGCCAATTGAGCAGGCTCAGTTGTGGGCGTTCGGTTGTGGTGGGGTGTTGGGCGTCCCGCAGGGCGGGGACGACTTCGTGGGTGAGCCATTCACGTAATGCTCGGTATTCGGGGCAGTAGTGGTAGACGAGCATGGCGTAGACACCGGATTCGCTGATCAGCAGGGTGTTCTCGGTGCGGCCGTAGATGAGGGTTCTGGTGGTTTGGTATTGGTCGGTATCGAGTTTTCGGAGTTGGCGGTCGTTGAGGTAGATGCGTAGAAGTCGCCCTAGGTCGCGGGCGCTGAACCAGGGTTGGTTTTGTATTAGGAGGGCGTGGAGGTGGAGTTTGTGGCGGGTGAAGACGTGAGGGATTAGATAGCTTTCTTCCATTTTGCAACTCCGGATGCGTATGAAGGAAGCTGCCTCTGTTCGTCGCCAAACGAAAGGGTGGCAGCTGCGCGCGGGTTGGCGAACCGGTGCATCCGGACAAACCGGCAGACCTGAAGGTCTCCCACGCACAGCCGCCATAATTCGAGATGGGATAATTCCCTGAATCGAATGTGGTCGCGGTGCGTCGGATGCTATCCAGGTCGCCAAACCCGGTGCTGAATATTCAGCTGGGGATGAGCATAGAGATCGGATACTTCGCGACGCAATCGGACGGCGGTGTGATGTTTGTAGGACGTTGCCGGGATTGTTGCGGGGCTGAAGATCAAAAGATCGCAGCCTTCGGCAGCTCCTACAGGTGAAGCGGAAGGTCGTTCCGACCTTCAATCGCGAGCAAGCTCGCTCCCACAAGGGGACTGCATTTCACATCAGAATTTATTCGGTCGGCGGGGTTAGCTTCGCTTCCATCTCCGCAACCTTCGTTTCAAGAGCCTCCAGCCGCGCCCGAGTGCGTGCCAATACAACCATCTGGCTATCGAACTCTTCCCGACTCACCAGATCCAGTTTGCTGAAGCCGCTCTGCAGCAACATTTTGAACTGGCTTTCGATTTCGGCTTTCGGCAGCGGCGTGTCGCCGCTGAAGAGGCGGGAGGCGGTGCTGGTCAGGGCGTCGAGGAAGTCTTTTGGCGCGAGCATGGGCAATGTCCTGGAAACAATGACGGGCAGTGTATCACGCAGTGTCTATAGTCATTTCCGCGGGCAAGGGATGCACGGTTTTCGCGCATCGGGACGGACGGCGTCGCACCGTTGTTGTGCGTAACGTGCCAGGTGTTGTCGCGAAGTATCCACCATCCGCCGGTAAAGACTTGAAAACAGTCAGTTTTGTGGAGATGGCAAGCTTTCTGCTTAGTCCCTTGTGACCCATGCACTGATGCAGTCGCTGTGACGAATGCAGTGCGCCAAGCGAAACACGGGGAGTGCTTCGCAAGGAGCGGTTAGCTGGCGTCGGACGGGCAGGTAAGGCCGACGATGCGTTACAAAGCCAGGCACTGCGCTTAGACTTGAGACGGGTTTGTTTTCCTGGGGCAAGTCCACCAATTCGGGAGAGAGTTTTCATGAAGCTAGTCACTGCCATCATCAAGCCGTTCAAGCTGGACGACGTACGCGAGTCGCTGTCCGAGATCGGCGTGCAGGGCATTACCGTCACTGAAGTCAAAGGCTTTGGTCGGCAGAAGGGTCACACCGAGCTGTATCGCGGCGCGGAATACGTGGTCGATTTCCTGCCCAAGGTGAAGATCGACGTCGCTATCGACGACAAGGATCTGGACCGGGTAATCGAGGCCATCACCAAGGCTGCCAACACCGGCAAGATCGGTGACGGCAAGATCTTCGTGGTCAATCTGGAACAGGCGATTCGCATCCGTACCGGCGAAACCGATACCGACGCTATCTAAGCCGCCACAAACCCAACGCCCCAGGAGAAAACAATATGACTCTGCGTAAATTCGCAGGGCTAGGAGCCCTTTTGTCCCTCGTAATGCCCGGCCTGGCCATGGCGGCAGACGAAGTGGCGGCCCCAGTCCTCAATTCCGGCGATACCGCCTGGATGATGACCTCGACAGCCTTGGTGCTGTTCATGACCATTCCCGGACTCGCGCTGTTCTACGGCGGCATGGTTCGGTCGAAAAACATTCTTTCCGTGATGATGCAGTGCTTCGCCATTACCGGTCTGATCAGCGTCCTGTGGGTCATTTATGGCTACAGCATCGCGTTCGACACCACTGGCATGGAGCAGGGCGTCGTCAACTTCAATTCGTTCATCGGCGGCATGGGCAAGGCATTCCTCGCCGGCATCACGCCAGCCAGCCTGACCGGCCCTGCGGCACTGTTCCCTGAGGCAGTGTTCGTCACCTTCCAGATGACCTTCGCGATCATCACCCCGGCGTTGATCGTCGGCGCCTTCGCCGAGCGGATGAAGTTCTCTGCGATGCTGGTCTTCATGGGCATCTGGTTCACCTTGGTTTACGCGCCGATTGCGCACATGGTCTGGTCCGGTAATGGCGGCCTGCTGTGGGACTGGGGCGTGCTGGACTTCGCCGGCGGCACCGTGGTGCACATCAACGCCGGTGTGGCCGGCCTGGTTGCATGCCTGGTGTTGGGCAAGCGCAAAGGCTTCCCGACCACGCCAATGGCGCCGCACAATCTCGGTTACACCCTGATGGGCGCGGCGATGCTGTGGGTCGGCTGGTTCGGTTTCAACGCCGGTTCCGCCGCTGCGGCCAACGGCACCGCCGGTATGGCGATGCTGGTGACGCAAATCGCTACCGCCGCTGCTGCGCTGGGCTGGATGTTTGCCGAGTGGGTCACCCACGGCAAACCTAGCGCACTGGGTATCGCTTCGGGCGTGGTTGCCGGCCTGGTGGCAATCACCCCGGCTGCCGGCACCGTCGGCCCGATGGGCGCACTGGTAATCGGCCTGGCGGCTGGCGTGGTGTGCTTCTTCTGCGCGACCACCCTGAAACGCAAGCTCGGCTATGACGACTCCCTGGACGCCTTCGGCGTACACGGTATCGGCGGTATCCTCGGCGCAATCCTGACCGGTGTGTTCGCAGCACCGTCCCTGGGTGGCTTCGGCACTGTGACCGACATCGCCGCGCAAGTGTGGATTCAGTGCAAGGGCGTGGGTTTCACGGTGATCTACACCGCAATCGCCACGTTCATCATCCTCAAGGTGCTGGATGCGGTCATGGGGCTGCGGATCAACGAAGAAGAAGAAGCGGTCGGCATCGATCTGGCGCTTCACAACGAACGCGGCTACAACTTGTAAGCACGCGCATAACAAAACTTGCCCGGCTTGCCGGGCATTTTTTTGTCTGGAATTTGTCATTGAAGGGAGCGCTGAAAGGTTTTTTCCTACAGGTTTTGCGATGTTTGCTTCGGGGGATTTTGTGCGGTCGAAGGCTTACAGGATTGAAGGAATATTAGGGCCTTTGTTTTTTCCCAGAGCGCGCTAGAATGCGCCCCGGACGTGCGGAGAACTGTATGTGGCAACAGACTCTGATTACCTTGCGGGCGAGGCCCCGGGGCTTTCATCTGGTAACGGACGAGTTACTCGCCGGCCTGCCTGAACTCAAGGCATGTCGGGTCGGTCTGTTGCATTTGTGGCTGCAGCATACCTCGGCGTCGTTGACCATCAACGAGAACGCCGATCCGGCGGTACGTCGCGACTTCGAACGATTTTTCAATCGTCTGATCCCACAAGGAACAGACGGCTATGAGCATAACGACGAAGGCCTGGACGACCTCCCGGCGCACTTCAAGGCCAGCGTGCTTGGCTGTCAGCTCAGTTTGCCGATTTCGGCAGGCCGGTTGGCGTTGGGGACCTGGCAAGGCGTTTACCTGGGCGAGCACCGTGATCACGGCGGTGCCCGTAAAGTCCTCGCCACCGTGCACGGTGAAGGGGCATAACCGCTGGTCAGCAGCGGCTGTTGATTTTTTTCCGGCAGCCTTCGACAGAGGGCAAAGCTGGGCTATAACTAATCTGCTTTTCGCAAGTCATGAGGTAGAACATGAGCGACGATGATCTGGAAAACGACGACCTCGAAGTAGGCGACGACGACGAAACCGAAGAAGGTCTGGAAGCAGCGGCGGAAGACGTCGCTGAAGACGACGGCGGTGATGCGCCGGTTCCGGCCGCCAAAGGCAAGGCCAAGGCAGCGGTATCGGTCGATGAGCTGCCGAGTGTCGAAGCCAAGAACAAGGAACGCGATGCCTTGGCCAAGGCCATGGAAGAGTTCCTGGCGCGTGGCGGCAAGGTGCAGGAAGTGGAGGCCAATGTGGTCGCCGATCCGCCCAAGAAGCCTGACAACAAGTACGGCAGCCGGCCTATCTGAGCCTGCTTCGCGCTTGCTGAAAAAGCCCGCCGTCGCTGCGGGCTTTTTCGTTCTACAGGTCGCTAAATACGTTGATCTAAAATAATTCAGGCATCCAACCCCACGCGCAACCCCACACCTATTGCCCGCGTGAAGCTACTTTCTCCTACAGCGTGAGTTTCCCACCGGCTACAACAGCGGCCAATTCGGTACGTCTTTTTTCAATGATTGTCCGCACTATTTGAGTGATAACGGGCGCGTCAGGGTTGCCGCTTTGCTCGAAGCAGTTTGTTCAATATGATCTTGATTGCCGTCACCTGTGAGGTGGTCAGCACGATTTTCCCGTCGATGCATGCCTCCAGCTTCTTCATCAACAAGGTGGCCGTGCGCTTGTCTTTTTCCCATTGGCGTTGCGGTGTTTACGGGCTGGCATTTGCACCTCCTGACACCTCGTCGGCGCCATTGTTTTTCTCACCACAATGGAGAGTAGCTACGGTCAGCGTCGACGAAAGTGGTGAGGGGAGGAGTAGGGCATTGCTCTGTACCTGGAAGAAATCAAGATGCAGTAAACCGCAAGGCTTTCAAGTGCCCGATGCATCCGATGTATTTGAAGCGAAATTGTGCGTATCCACACCCCACGTGACTAGCCGTTTTCAGTCAGCAGCAACGACTCGCCGTACTTAATACTGTTAGCATGTGGAAAGCCTCAGAATATGACAGGCAACGGCACTGATTCCAAAAATCGGCTTACTCACGTATGGATTTCGAAGTGAAGAGAATTGCCATTCTGCAGTCCAACTATATCCCTTGGAAGGGCTACTTCGACCTCATCGCGGCAGTGGATGAATTCGTCCTTTACGATGATATGCAGTTCACAAAAAATGACTGGCGCAACCGTAACCAAATCAAGACGCCACAAGGAGTGCAGTGGCTAACCGTGCCGGTAGGCAAGGATATTCATCGCCGTATCCGCGATGTGCCGCTGGTCGACGGCTGGCAAATCAAGCACTGGAAAACGCTGGAAAGCAACTACAGGCGGGCAGCTCATTTTGATGCTATCGCTAGCTGGCTGCGCCCTCTGTACTTAGAAGCGTCTTACAGTCATCTAACCCAGTTGAACAGCAACCTTATCAAAGCTATCTGCGACTATTTGGGTATCCATACACGAATATCTTGCTCCTGGGATTACGAACTGGGAGAAGGTAAGACTGAGCGTCTTGTGGACTTGTGTCGTCAGGCGGGCGCCAACGAATATATGTCCGGGCCGTCAGCCAAAGATTACTTGCAGCCCGAACAGTTCCAGGCGCAAGGCATCGATCTGCACTGGTTCGACTACAGTGACTACCGCGAATACCCACAGCTGTGGGGCTCGTTCGTCCACGGAGTCAGCATTCTTGATCTGCTCTTCAATTGCGGCACCGAATCTCAAACTTACATGAAGCATGTCACCTTATGAGACTGTCCATCGTCGCCACCCTGTATCAATCCGCCGAGCACCTCCAGGAGTTTCATGCCCGCTGCACTAGCGCCGCACAAACACTTGCAGGCGATGACTATGAAATCGTCCTGGTCAATGATGGATCACCTGATGACAGCCTGGGGCTGGCCATTCGACTGACGGAAATAGACCCGCATGTAGTGCTGGTCGACCTGTCAAGGAACTTCGGCCATCACAAAGCGATGATGACCGGGCTCGCCCATGCACAAGGCAACGAGGTGTTCTTGATCGACAGCGACCTGGAGGAACCTCCGGAGTGCCTGCTGACATTTTCCGAGCAAATGCGCAGCGTAGACTGTGACGTGGTCTACGGGGTTCAGGAGCAACGCAAGGGCAGTTGGTTCGAACGCTTGAGTGGCGGGCTCTTCTGGACGTTGATCAACCGATTATCCGGTTTGTCGCTCCCTGCCAACGTTGTCACTGCTCGCTTGATGAGTCGGCGTTACGTCGCTGCACTGCTGTGCCATGAAGAACGAGAGGTGTTCATGGCTGGGTTATTTCATATCACCGGCTTCGCACAAATGGCCGTCACCATTCAAAAGCTCAGCACCAGCCAATCGACCTACACCTTCAGGCGCAAGTTGTCGCTGGTGGTGAACTCCGTCACGTCGTTCAGCGTCCTCCCGCTGGTCGCCATTTTCTACATCGGTCTGATCATCTTCTCGTTTGCCTGCTGCTATTCCGCCTACCTGCTGATCAATTGGCTGTTCTTCTCATATACCATGGCGGGCTGGACTTCGGTGATGGTCTCGATCTGGTTGCTTGGCGGTTTGGTTCTTTCCTGCATGGGCATCATTGGCATTTACCTTTCCAAGGTATTCTCCGAAAGTAAACGCCGCCCGTACACCATTGTCAGGAACATCTATGGCCGCTCATGAAGGCAAATGCTTTTGGCAAACGTTGCGGCCGACACTGGATCTAGCAACTAAATGAACGGCCTGGCAGCTCGACTGAAAAAACGGATACCTGCAGTACAACTGCTCAAATATGCCTTGGTAGGTCTACTCAGCAATGGCTGCGGCTATGCTCTTTATCTGTTCCTGACAAAACTGGGAAGCACGCCGAAGCTGACCATGACCGCACTCTATATGGCTGGCGCGTTCATCAGTTTCGTCGGCAACCACCGTTTGACCTTTTCCTATCAGGGAGGGACCCTGGGCTCAGGTATACGATTCGTCTTGGCTCATGCGGTTGGATATGCCATCAACTTCTGTCTGCTCGCCGTGTTCGTGGATCACTTCGGTTATGCACACCAGTGGATTCAGGCGCTGGCCATCTTTGTAGTTGCTAGCTATCTGTTCCTAGCCCTCAAATTCTTCGTATTCAAGGCAACCCAATGACCTCCCCCAGCCGTTCGCCATTTCCGTCATCGTCCTATGGTCAACTTGCGCAGGCGGAATCTGGTCACTGGTGGTTCAGAGTGCGCAACATGGTAGTTCTCTGGGCTTTGACCAAGAAGGTAAAGCCCTTCAACAGCCTGCTAGAGATCGGCTGTGGCACTGGATATGTGCTCGAAGGTATCAGCCGAGCCTGGCCGAAGATTGAGTTGTACGGCTCGGAATACTTTGAAGAAGGACTCGAGCACGCCCGTAAACGGGTTCCCGCTGCGCAATTCAGACAGCTCGACGCGACCTTACTGGATGAAATCGATCGATATGATGTGGTCGGCGCATTTGACGTCATTGAACATATAGAGCAGGACGAGACGGTACTACGCAATCTAGCCAGAGCCATCCGCCCTGGCGGATCGCTGGTGCTGACAGTTCCACAACATCGCTGGCTTTGGTCGCAAGTCGACGAGTATGCCTGCCATGTACGTCGTTATAGCCGAGCCGAACTGGTAGCCAAAGTTCAGCAAGCCGGTCTGCAAGTGAGCTATACCAGCTCGTTTGTCAGCCTGCTGGTACCCTTGATGTGGCTGTCACGAAAACGTACGGGCAAGCAGCATGACCCTATGAGCGAGTTCAATATACCGCGCTGGCTCAACAGCTCCCTTGAAGCGGTGATGCAATTCGAACTCCTGCTGCTGAAAACGGGCGTACGCTTCCCCGTTGGTGGCTCCCTATTGCTGATCGCCACTAAACCCTAATTGCCCGACGGAGTACTGCATTGACTAGCGAAAAAATTCAGTTTAACCGTCCTCACATGACCGGCAAGGAACTGTATTACATTGCCGAAGCCAAGTTTGGCAACATGCTGGCGGGCGACGGGCCATACACCAAGCGCTGCCACCAGTGGCTGGAAAACACCATTGGTTGCAACAAAGCCTTGCTGACTCACTCTTGCACCGCAGCGCTGGAAATGGCTGCATTGCTGTTGGATATTCAGCCCGGCGATGAAATCATCATGCCTTCCTATACCTTTGTCTCCACCGCCAACGCTTTCGTGCTGCGTGGCGGCGTGCCGGTGTTTGTGGATATTCGCGAAGACACGCTTAACCTCGACGAGCGCTTGATCGAGGCAGCCATCACTTCACGCACTAGGGCTATTGTTCCGGTGCACTACGCGGGCGTGGCCTGCGAGATGGACAGCATTTTGGCGATTGCTCAACGATATGACTTGCACGTTGTCGAAGATGCCGCACAAGGCATCATGGCCTGCTACAAAGGCCGACCATTGGGCAGCCTTGGCAGCCTTGGTGCATTAAGTTTCCATGAAACCAAAAACGTCATATCGGGCGAAGGCGGCGCGCTGCTGGTCAATGATCCGGCCTTGGTTCGACGTGCTGAGATCATTCGCGAAAAAGGCACGGATCGCAGCAGCTTTTTCCGAGGCGAAGTGGACAAGTACACTTGGCAAGAGGTCGGCTCGTCATTCCTGCCTGGCGAATTGATCGCGGCATTTCTCTGGGCGCAACTGGAGGAAGCCACAGATATAACGGAGCAGCGGCTGGCCTGTTGGCAGCATTACCATGATGCCCTGGCTCCCCTAGAGCAGAAGGGTTCGCTCAGGCGCCCGATCATACCTGCTGATTGCACCCACAATGCCCACATGTACTATGTGCTGCTGGACTCGCAGATTGATCGCCAGACGGTACTCGACGCACTGAAAAAAGCGGGCGTTCACTCCGTATTTCACTACGTACCACTGCATTCGTCGCCAGCCGGCCAACGCTATGGCAGGGTTCATGGCTCAATGGCCGTGACCGATCGGCAATCGGAACGGCTTATCCGATTGCCACTGTGGATCGGGTTGACGCCCGAACAGCAAGATCGCGTTATCGCTGTGCTAGTCGCAGCACTTGGCTGACCCCCTAAAGTTACCCGCTCACTACGCGCACCTGCGCTGTAGGGGCGGGGGGCCTACCTGGTACCAAAATCAACGCAGCAGTAACCACGGTCATTCTGCCGCTGGGCATCTCGAAACTCACTAGGCACCCATTCACAGCGGGTGATCAGACCTGGACTGTTTCTTTCTTTGAGAAACGGCAGCAATTTGCCGTTGAGCAGGTCCCTGCCGTAGCCGAACTCCGAAATGTACAAAACGTGCATAGGGCTGCGATCTTTCAGGTAGGCAAAGTAAGTCATGTGATCCACCACCACATGCTCAGCGAGATCCACCGGAATATGACAAGACTGACCCAGCTCCCGAATCGAGTCCAGGTGTGCCTGCACCCCAAGTACCGGTATGGACAGCGGCTGACCAGGAATACTGGCGGTTGCATAGTCGGCATTGCGCAGAAGATTCGGTGTTATCAGATAGAACAGTGTGAACAATGACACCATCGACAGACCAGCCACAGACGACAGAATCAGGCGCCCCGCTACTCTGGCTGGAAACCATAGCCTGACAGCAGGAAGGCACTGGAAGAGCAAGGCGGCAATAACAATAGATAGTGGAATGTATTGGATGCCGGAATAGAAGTTCTGGAGGTTATACAGCGCGATATTGATTAGATCGCCCGCAGCCAGCAGCGCAGCCAGAAAAAGTGCCACCGATATCCGCCGAAGTACCAGGAATATCACCGCCAGCCCTATCGCCAGTAGGTGGCTGCACACCACTAGACTCAGCAGTGTGTAGTGAATGAGCGGGTTCAACCAGAGCAACAGCCCCGAACTTTCTGTCAAGGGTGGTAGCCAACCCGATTGAAATGTCGGGCTGAAGGTCAAGTGAAGGAGCATCCGTTGGGGAAACTGACTTATGTTTTGCCAAGCAGTTCCAAAGAACGCAAGAGGATCGCTCAACAACGCTCCGGGCATCAGGCTGTTGGCAGCAAGCATCGACTGAACGGCTGGTGCATCCTGGCACCCTGCCAGAAGACTGGCATCAAGCAACACTCGCGCACTCAACACAAGTACATAGAGAAGTAGGCCGGCGCGAATCATCAGCTTGAAGTCGCGAGTGGCTATCCACGTGGCAGCAAGAAAGAATGGGGTGAAAAATAGGCTCTTGGGATGCGCATAGAAAAATATCGACAGCAATAGGCCCAGCACGCCCATGATGATCAATTGTTGACCTTTGCTTCTCTGCGTAGGGGCATACAGCGCCGACATGCAAAAAAGTAAAATCGGCAATAACATAAACTGCTCGGGGCGAGATAACACCCAGAGATACGGCATGACTCCAAGGGCTGCGAAGGCAGTCAGTAAGGTGAAGCGCCCAACCCATCCCTCTACTGACTGCCGATGACACCAGTAAGCCAAAAGTGCAAACCAAGTCAGTGCAAGCACAACACCGCTCACTCGTATGCCCAATGGCTCCAAGTAGGCATAAACGGAAGAAATCAGTATCGCTGCCGGATAAAAGACCCAAGCTACGTCGTGGCCGACAGTTGTGGTGCATTGCGGGAAAAACGAGAGCATCTGCCCACTTTCCAAGAAAAAGCGGGCTGTGTTGAACTTGTTCATGATCTCATCAGAGTAAATCGGAAGAAACACTCCGCTAAGCAGTGCACAGACCAGTGCCATGGGCATCAGTAGTAGAATTTTTTTACTTACAACGTCACTCATGGATAATCGCCAAGTTGACCGGAAAAGATGGAGTGCACGCTATCATTTGCTGAGAGGAGGGTGACGCGCGTTGCAACGGATATCCTTCAGTTCTAATTGCTATCCTGCTGCCTGCCCCTGCTGCATTGGCCGCGTTCCTGGCTGCATTCCCAACGCGGTCGCCCTTTTGGCCTCCATTAAGCTTGGTACTGGAGGGTAAAGCTGTCCGGAGCTGCTTTTTGTATTTAATTTGGTGCGCCAGACATTTAGCTACTCGTCGTCTTCCGGACGAATACCGATCCCGCCTTGATGAAAGAACCACTCGGCACAGTTGTATGGTCGACCACCACGGCACCAGCTCCGATGAAGGTATCTACTCCGATACGGGAATGCCCGCAGAGGGTGGCGTTCGGAGAAATAAATGTGTTTCCGTCTACAACGGAGTCATGATTGATCACAGCCCCAGGCCATACGACAGCCAGGTCCCCTACATGCGCCCTGATGTCGAGAACAGCGCGTGCCATGATCATTGCGCCGCCGCCAATCGTTGTACTATCGCTCACATAAGCTTGAGGGTGAATGAGAGGCGGCAGGCTGTAGCCGTGAGCCAACAACTCATGGTATTTGCGCTGTCTCGCTTCAAGGTGCTTGTAACCGATGGCAAGGGCAAAGTCATACTCTTCGGGTCGGCATTTTTGGATAACGTCTGCCAGCGTTCCGATAATATCCACTCCGGTGTGCCAGTCATCAACGAACCCACCGAAGTCCGCACCGCTGTGCCGTACCAACTCACGCACAACCGCCCCAAACTCCGTCGACCCATAAATCAGAATTTTCTTTTTCATTGACTGCTACTACGCCCTCAGGCTCGATTACAAACTAGGAAGCCCCTGGTTACTCATGTCCGTGCATAAATCAGCGGGTAAGCAGAATGCCTTGCTCCACTGCCTTCCAGAACTCATCGGTTCCGCCATAGTTTCACATTGTTTTGGCGATGACCAAAATTTCAATGAGGTTCATGTCAGCTCTCACCCGTATGGATTACAAAGCGTTGATTGAGGCCTATAGGCGTCGCTAGGCCGCTTTGGATCTGCCGCAGCAGGCCCATAGCCCCACATTTTTTCTGAGCTTTTACTGGAATAGGTCAGAACGCTAAGGACGCATAATAGCCTGTAGGCCCAGTATTCACTGGGGGTCTAGAAATTTATCGGAATGCTTCAGAAATAAAAAAGCCCGCCGTCGCCGCGGGCTTTTTAATGCCCGGAACAAAATTTTCGGGTTGAACACAATCTACTGTGGGAGCGGGCTTGCTCGCGAAGGCGTCGTGTCAGCCAACATCAATGTCGACGGGTACACCGCATTCGCGAGCAAGCCCGCTCCCACAGGTTTTGTGTCAGGCCGAAGCTTTGTTCCACCGCGCCAGCAACGCCGGTAACTCGGTCAGGCTGCCAATCTGCGCATCCGGCAGCCGGTCCGTTTCCCAGGCCTTGCCCGCCGGATTGAACCAGATCGCCCGCATCCCCGCCTGCTGCGCACCGGCAATGTCATCACCCGGATGATCGCCAATATGCACCGCCGTTTCAGCGGTCGCGCCACCGCGCTGCAAAGCCTCCCGGAACAATCGTGCGTCGGGTTTGGCGATGCCAATGTCTTCGGCGCACAACGCAAACTTGAAGTAGTCCGCCAGCCCCAGTCGCCGTACATCGGCGTTGCCATTGGTGACGACGCCGAGGGCGTAATGGTTGGCCAGCAACTCCAGGGTCGGTTGCACCTCCGGGAATATTTCCAGCTGATGCCGGGCATGCAGGAACACTTCGAAACTCTGGTCGGCCAGGTCTGACGCTTCGGCATGGGGATATCCGGCCTCTTCCAGGGCCTGGAACAACACGCGCCGGCGCAAGGCGCTGATGCGGTGCTTGAGGTTCGGCTCGATGCTCAGGATGCGTTCGCGTATGGCCCACAAATGTTCCACCGGCACTGCACCCAGGTTGGGCGCATGTTCGGTCAGCCATGCACGCAATACGGCTTCGGCGCTGACGATCACCGGGGCGGTGTCCCACAGGGTGTCGTCGAGGTCGAAGGTGATCAATTGAATACTCATGAATCGTCGCCTTTCATGCGTTTGGCCCGTGGGTGGGCGCTGTCGTAGACCGCTGCCAGATGCTGGAAGTCCAGGTGGGTGTAGATCTGCGTGGTCTTGATGTCCGAGTGTCCGAGCAGCTCCTGCACTGCCCGCAGGTCCTGGGAGGACTCCAGCAAATGGCTGGCGAAAGAGTGCCGCAGCATGTGCGGGTGCAGGTTCTGCCCCAGTTCGCGCTCGCCGGCAGCCTTGACCCGCACCTGGATCGCCCGCGGGCCAAGACGCCGGCCTTGCTGGCTGATAAACACCGCATCGTCCGCCGGGTTGGCCATGGCCCGCAGTGGCAACCACTGTTCCAGCGCCTCGCGGGCCTTTTTGCCTACCGGCAGCAGGCGAGTCTTGCTGCCTTTACCAAGCACCTGGACCATACCGTCGGCCAGGTCGAGCTGATCGAGATTGAGCCCCGTCAACTCCGACAGCCGCAGGCCGGAGGAATAGAACAGCTCGAGAATCGCCTGGTCCCGACGCGCCAGAAAGTCATCTTCAACCCCGCCTTCAAGCAGTTGCAGGGCGCGGTCGGTGTCGAGGGTTTTCGGCAGGCGGCGTTCGCCTTTGGGCGGCGCCAGGCCATTGGCCGGATCGTGGTCGCACAGGCCTTCGCGGTTCAGGTAGTGATAGAGCCCGCGAACGGCCGACAGCAATCGCGCCAGGCTGCGAGATGATTGGCCCTGGGCGTGCAGGCGGGCAATCAGGCTGCGCAGGCGCTGGATGTCCAGCGCCGCCCAGCTGCCGATATTCTGTTTGACGCACCAGCCCAGCACTTTATCGAGGTCGCGGCGGTAGGCCGACAGCGTGTGCGGCGACACCTGCCGCTCACTGCGCAGGTGTTCGCAGTAAGCGTCCAGTTGTCGTTCCATGTTCAGCGTACCGAGCGCAGGGAGTTGTTGACCCGTGGCAGCACGCGACCCATGACTTCAGCGATGTAGTTCAGGAACAAGGTGCCCACCGAGCTTTTGTAGTGCTGCGGATCGCGGCTGGCGATGGCCAGGATGCCGTGGATGCCCTGGTGGCTGATGGCAACCACCGCGGTGGAACCGATCTGCTTGCGCTGTTCTTCGCCGAACAGGAAGTCCAGTTCATGCTCGCGCAGGCTGCCACTGACGCTTTTGTCTTCCGAGAGCAAGCCGCCAATGGCCACTTGTGCTTCGGCGTGAGTGGCCCAGCGGCCGACCGGCATGGCGTTGTCGCCAAGCAGGATGAGGCTGACGAAAGGCACCTGGAATTCCTGGCGCAGGCTGTCTTCGACGCACATCACCACGTCTTCCAGGCTGTTGGCGTCCATCAGCGCCAGGACCAGGCGACGGGTCTTGTCGAACAGCCGGTCGTTGTCCCGGGCCACATCCATCAAGTGCGACAGGCGATGACGCAGTTCAATGTTGCGGTCGCGCAGAATGGTCATCTGACGCTCCACCAGCGACACGGTATCACCGCGTCGATGGGGAATGCGCAGGGACGCAAGCAGCTCTTCGTGCTCGACGAAGAAGTCCGGATGAGCCTCCAGGTACGCGGCTACAGCCGACGCCTCCAGGCTTTCGGACGGTGATTCGTCAGCTTGTCGTGCGGGTACTTGAGGCTTGTCGGTCATGGATTTCGCTCACTCAAAGACGCACTTGTCCTTCGTATACGCGTACTGCCGGGCCGGTCATCATCACCGGTTGGCCAGGGCCTGCCCATTCGATGGACAAGCGCCCGCCTGGCAGGTCGATCAATAGCGGCGAATCCATCCACCCCTGGCTGATCGCGGCCACTGCGGCGGCACAGGCGCCGGTTCCGCAAGCCTGGGTTTCCCCGGTTCCGCGTTCCCAGACGCGCAACTGTGCGCGGCTCCGGTCGATGACCTGGAGAAAACCGACATTGACCCGTGCCGGGAAGCGCGGGTGATGTTCGATTTTCGGCCCCAGTTCATGCACCGGCGCATTGTTGATATCGCTGACCCGCACCACGGCATGGGGGTTGCCCATGGATACCGCAGCCAGTTCGACCGGGGTGCCGTCGACGTCGACCTGATAACTCTTGGCCTGCTCCGTTGCCTGGAACGGAATATCCGCCGGCACCAGGCGCGGGGCGCCCATGTTGACGCTGATCTGGCCGTCGTTGCGGATGTCCAGTTCGATGATGCCGCTTTTGGTCTCGACGCGAATCTGCCGCTTGGCGGTCAAGCGCTTGTCGAGCACGAAGCGGGCGAAGCAGCGCGCACCGTTGCCGCACTGTTCCACTTCGGAGCCGTCAGCGTTGAAGATCCGGTAGCGGAAGTCCACGTCCGGATTGCTCGGTGCCTCGACGATCAGTAACTGGTCGAAACCGACGCCGGTGTGCCGGTCGCCCCATTGTTTGGCGTGCTTGGGCAGAATGTGCGCGTGCTGGCTGACCAGGTCGAGGACCATGAAGTCATTACCCAGGCCGTGCATTTTGGTAAAACGCAGCAGCATGGTTTTACTCCGGCAGCAGGCTTTCGCCAGCAAACAACTCGGCTACCGTCTCACGGCGACGCACTTCAAATGCCTGATCACCATCCACCAACACTTCAGCGGTACGGCCGCGGGTGTTGTAGTTGGAACTCATGACAAACCCATAGGCGCCGGCCGAATGCACGGCCAGCAGGTCGCCTTCCTCCAGGGCCAGCTGACGATCCTTGGCCAGGAAGTCGCCGGTCTCGCAGATTGGGCCGACGATGTCGTAGGCGCGGGCCGCGGTTTGACGCGGACGCACGGCAGTGACGTCCATCCAGGCCTGGTACAGCGCCGGGCGGATCAGGTCGTTCATGGCGGCGTCGACGATGGCGAAGTCTTTGTGCTCGGTGTGCTTGAGGTATTCGACCTGGGTCAGCAATACACCGGCGTTGGCCACGATGAAGCGGCCCGGTTCGAACACCAGCGCCAGGTCACGACCGTCGAGGCGTTCGCGCACGGCCTTGATGTAGTCGCCAGCCAATGGCGGGCC
>NZ_AKJM01000114.1 GCF_000282335.1 Pseudomonas sp. GM48 | reverse complement strand
AGCGGGCTTGCTCGCGAAGAGGCCAGTACAACCGATACATCTCCATTGGCTGGAACACCGCTTTCGCGGGCAAGCCCGCTCCCACAGGTTCTGCGGTTCCATGCTCTAGACAAGGGTATGCCCGCGCCATCCAGGGGCGAATTTCGGTCAAATGTTTTGGCCACATCGATCCCCTTTTGGCCTTTCCTGCCGTTCTCCTAAACCGTCTGCACCGCAAGACTGTGTTCAACCGAACCAGCCTGCGGAGAACAACAAAATGCTGACGATCTACTCGGACGATCACCACCTGCACCACGGCCGTTGCGAACTTATCGACGGGCAACTCAAGCCTTGCTTCGAGATGCCCTCCCGTGCCGACCACGTGCTGCAACGGGTGAAAAACCAGAACCTGGGCCCTGTAGAAGCACCGAAGGATTTCGGCCTGGAGCCCATCGCACGCATCCATAGCCGTGACTACCTCGATTTCTTCAAGGGTGCCTGGGCACGCTGGACCGAATTCAACACCGACGGTGACCTGCTGCCCTACACCTGGCCGGCCCGTTCCTTGCGTCAGGTCAAGCCGACCAGCCTGCACGGCCAACTCGGCTATTACAGTTTCGATGGTGGCGCCCCGATCACCGCCGGCACCTGGCAAGCGGCATACAGCGCAGCTCAGGTCGCACTCACCGCGCAAGCGGAAATCCAGCGCGGCGCCCGCAGTGCCTTCGCCCTGTGCCGTCCGCCGGGACACCACGCCGCCAGCGACTTGATGGGCGGTTATTGCTACCTCAATAACGCCGCCATTGCTGCCCAGGCGTTCCTCGATCAGGGCCACAAAAAGGTCGCTATCCTCGACGTCGATTACCATCACGGCAACGGCACCCAATCGATTTTCTACCAACGCAGCGACGTGCTGTTCACCTCGATCCACGGCCACCCGGAAGCCGAATTCCCGTTCTTCCTCGGCTATGAAGATGAACGTGGCGAAGGCGCCGGTGAAGGTTTCAACTTCAACTATCCGTTGGCCGCAGGTTCGGGCTGGGACACCTGGAGTGCCGCACTGGAACAAGCCTGCAAAGAGATCGAAAGCTACGGTGCCGACATCATCGTCGTGTCCCTGGGCGTGGACACCTTCAAGGACGACCCGATCTCGCAATTCAAGCTCGATAGCCCGGACTACCTGGCCATGGGCAAGCGCATCGCCGGCCTCGGCGTTCCGACGCTGTTCGTGATGGAAGGCGGTTATGCAGTGGAAGAAATCGGCATCAACGCCGTGAACGTTCTCGAAGGTTTTGAAAACGCTTGATGAGGAAGTAGAAGAATGAAAAGTCTCAAGCGTTTTATCCTGCCAGCCCTGTGTGCCACGGTACTCAGCGGCGCAGCACACGCAGAAGAACGTACGCTGCGCGTCTACAACTGGTTCGACTACATCACGCCCAAGGCCCTGGAAGACTTCAAGGCCCAGAACGCCCAGACCAAACTGGTCTACGACATCTTCGACACCAACGAAGCGCTGGAAGCCAAGTTGCTGACCGGTAACTCCGGCTACGACGTGGTGGTGCCGTCCAACGTGTTTCTCGCCAAGCAGATCGAAGCCGGCGTGTTCCAGCCCCTGGACCGCAGCAAGTTGCCGAACTGGAACCACCTCGATCCCAAGCTGATGAAACTGATCGAGGCCAACGACCCGGGCAACAAGTTCGCCGTGCCTTACATGTACGGCACCATCCTGATCGGCTTCAACCCGGATAAAGTCAAGGCAGCGCTGGGTGCCGACGCGCCGGTGGATAGCTGGGACCTGATCTTCAAGGAAGAGAACATCAGCAAGCTCAAGCAGTGCGGCGTCGCCCTGCTCGACTCGCCGTCGGAGATCCTGCCCTTGGCCCTGCAACACCTTGGCCTGGACCCTAACAGCAAAAAGCCTGCGGATTACGACAAGGCTGAAGCGCTGCTGATGAAGATCCGTCCGTACATCACCTACTTCCACTCGTCCAAGTACATGGCCGACATTGCCAATGGTGATATCTGCGTCGCGGTCGGCTACTCCGGCAGCTTCTCGCAAGCCGCCAACCGCGCCAAGGAAGCCAGGAACGGTGTCGTTGTCGACATGCGCCTGCCGAAAGAAGGCGCGCCGATCTGGTTCGACATGCTCGCCATCCCCAAAGGTGCGAAGAATCCGGAAGACGCCTACACCTTCATCAACTACCTGCTGCAACCTCAGGTGATCGCGCCAGTCAGTGACTTCGTCGGCTACCCGAACCCGAACAAGGACGCTACGGAAATGGTCGACCCGGCGATCCGCAACAACCCGAACCTGTACCCGACCGACACGGCGATGAACACGCTCTACACCCTGCAACCGTTGCCACGCGATGCCGAACGTGCGCGCACCCGGGCCTGGACCAAGATCAAGTCCGGTACCTGATACTCGCCTTGCTCCCGCCGTCACCAGGACCTGCGCTGTGCGCATAATGCTGTTCAACTGTAGGAGCGAGCTTGCTCGCGATGGTCGTTAACGATGCCGCGTGTTTACTGACTAAACGCGGCGCTCTTGAGTCCATCGCGAGCAAGCTCGCTCCTACAGAATCCTTAACTGAACAGCATTATGTGCTTTGCGCAGGTCTTTTTTATGCCTGCCTTTTGAGCCTCAGCCTCGCATGACCTGCGCGAGCAACTCGTAGGAATGCACGCGATCCGCATGTTCGTACAGGTCACAGGTGAAAATCAGCTCGTCGGCCTGGGTCTGTTCGATCAGGACCTCGAGCTTGGCGCGGATTTTCTGCGGGCTGCCGATCATGGCCAGGCCAAGGAAGTCGTGCACGGCCTCTTTCTCATGGGGCAGCCACAGGCCGTCCATGGTTTTCACCGGCGGACGCTGCACCAGGCTTTGCCCACGCATCAGGGCGAGAATCCGCTGGAAAACCGACGTGGCCAGGTAGTCGGCCTGCTCGTCAGTATCGGCTGCCACCAATGGCACACCGAGCATCACGTAGGGTTTGTCCAGAACGGCTGACGGTTTGAAGTGATTGCGATACACCCGAATCGCTTCATGCATGTAGCGCGGTGCGAAATGCGATGCGAAGGCGTAGGGCAAACCGCGTTCACCCGCCAACTGTGCGCTGAACAGGCTCGACCCCAACAACCAGACCGGCACATTGGTCCCGGTTCCCGGCATGGCGATAATGCGTTGGTCCGGAGTGCGTGGACCCAGGTAGCGCACCAGTTCCGCCACATCTTCCGGGAAATCGTCGGCGCTGCCGGAGCGTTCACGGCGCAACGCACGTGCGGTCATCTGGTCGGAACCCGGGGCGCGCCCCAGGCCCAGATCGATCCGGCCCGGATAGAGACTTTCCAGGGTGCCGAACTGCTCGGCAATCACCAACGGTGCGTGGTTAGGCAACATCACCCCACCCGAACCGACACGAATGGTCGACGTGCCACCGGCCAGGTAGCCGAGCAGCACCGAAGTCGCGGAACTGGCGATACCGTCCATGTTGTGGTGCTCGGCCACCCAGAAGCGGTTGTAACCGAATTTCTCGACGTGTTGCGCCAGGTCCAGCGAATTGCGCAGCGACTGGGCCGCGCTGCCGTTCTCGCGCACCGGCACCAGATCGAGGGTCGAGAACTTGATATCGGACAGTCGTTTCATAAACCTGCTTCTCCAATTGAGGGCGCAGGTTTGTTCTTGTGAACGGAAACCTGCCGAGTCCAAAAGCGTGCTTCATGCAATGTGGGCATATACCCGAGTTTCAATAGCCCGGTACAAAATCCCGCGAAAAAAGCAGATTGATCGGACGAAGTGAAGTTGATCCTCAAGGCGAAAATCAGCCTGGAGGCAACATGGCTCGGCTGGATTTTCGTTGAAACGAAAGATCGCAGCCTTGGGCAAACACCGGAATAACCCGGCAGGTTGCCCAAGGCTGCGATCTTTTTTGCGTCGTGACAGACTTGCCCGCTAAAACTGTGGTCGAATAAATGACAGCAGCGAAACCCCATGACTGTGCGTGCTGCGTCAAAGGAGCTTCAACCATGAAACGTTTTGCCCTGGCAGTAATCTGTTGCGCACTGACCACTTCGGCCCTTGCGGCACCGAAACCCTGTGAAGAACTCAAGGCCGAGATCGAAGCCAAGATCCAGGCCAGTGGCGTCACCTCCTACACGCTTGAAATCGTCACCAACGACGAGGTACACGACCAGAACATGGTCGTTGGCTCGTGCGAAAACGGCACCAGGAAAATCATCTACCAGAAGAACGACCGCTAAACCGTTCACATCAGGCAGTAGGATTCCCGGTCTTCAGCAACGATCTCGCGCTTGGCGTTGTATAGCCTGGCTTCAGGGATGAAGGCAATCGAGCGGCCTTCAAGCACATAACGTTGGCCGGCTTCGAAATGATCGAAGTTGATGGTCAAGTAACATATGCGTTCAGAAGGGCCACCCATATTGTTCAAGCCCGCGCCACTGGGTACTTCGAAGTCGAAGCGGACGATCAGTTCATGGCTGCCGGGCATAACCTCAAAAAAACGCCCGTCGGCCAAGCGCTGTTTATCCAGACGCTCGGCCATCAGCAATTTATCGTTAGGGAAGGGCGTGGAAAATTCGACCCAGGCCATCTTTGGATTAGCCGTCGGCATCGGGGTCTGACAACCCGCAACAACACTGACGGCGAGTAACAGCATCAACCTGTACATGATGAATGTCCCAAGGGGCTATGCATTCAGCATAACGCCGATCAGGAGTGTTGACAGCCCGCTGGCGTGCCTTGGCCAACCACTTTTCGCTGTTGATCGTAGAGCTTCGCCCAAGGCCGAAAACCGATGTTCCCCGCCCGTAGCTGATAACGCTCGCCCGCGTTGAAGTCGTTGAATTTCACGTTCAACTGGCAATCGCGCCACAACGGCTCGGCGTCAGGGCCGATGTTGGTGGGCTGGACCGAGAATTGGTAGCGGACCGTCAACTCATGGCTACCGGGCTGGACCTGGAAATAGCGTTTATCGTCGGTGGCCTTGTCATCGACCTCCAGCGCTTGCAGCTTCGTATCTGCTTGCTTCGACTCCAGGTCAATCCAGGCTTGCGCAGGATCAGGGCGGGGTAGTCCGAAAAAAGCACAGCCGGCCAGCATCAACAGGCCTCCTGTCAGTATCAACATGCGCATAGCGGAGCTCCAGTCAGGCGGGATAGTCTTGTGGAAAGACTCTCCAAGGAAGAATTATTTTGATCAGGCCGCTTCCTAGCCCTGGATTACTTGATCGCGTTTTTCGCGTTTTGTTTCCGGGTGTGTTGTTTTTGTGGCTCAACGGTTGCACCAGCATCAGCTACTACAACCAACTGGCCAGTGGTCAACTGCAATTGCTGCGGGCAAGGGAGCCGGTTTCCAGTGTGATTGCCGACCCGGCGCGCGATCAAAAACTGCGTGCACACCTGGAGCAATCACAAAAGGCCCGAACGTTCGCCAGCCAGCAATTGCACCTGCCGGATAACCAGAGTTACCGCCTGTACGCTGACATTGGCCGCCCCTTTGTCGTCTGGAATGTCTTCGCCACGCCGGAATTTTCCCTCAAGCCCGTAAGCCACTGTTTCCCCATCGCCGGCTGCGTGGCCTATCGCGGTTACTACAGCCAGAGCGCAGCCCGCGGCGAAGCGGCTTTGCAACGCTTGCAGGGTATGGACGTATCGATTGGCGGCGTCGAGGCCTATTCGACACTCGGCTGGTTCAACGACCCGATCATCAGTTCGATGACGGGATGGGGCGATGAGCGACTGGCCACGCTGATCTTTCACGAGCTGGCCCACCAGCGTTTCTATGTGAAGGACGACACGGAGTTCAACGAATCCTTTGCCACCTTCGTCGAACAGGAAGGTACTCGCCAATGGCGTGCCTACCGACATCTGCCACCGGATAACGATGCGCAGGCACGTCAGCGCGAACAGTTCACTGAGTTGGTGCTGATGACCCGCACCCGGCTGGAAAAGCTCTACACCTTGCCATTGCCAACCGAACAAATGCGCCAGCGCAAGGCTGCCGAGTTCGAGCGCTTGCGCAGCGAATACCGACAATTGCGCGACCGTCAGTGGGCCGCAGACAAACGCTACGACGCCTGGGTCAATGCCCCCATGAACAATGCCCGGCTATTGCCGTTTGGTTTGTACGACCAATGGGTACCGGCATTTGCCGCGCTGTTCCATCAGGTGGATGGCGATTGGCTGAAGTTCTATGCCGCCGTGGAGCAGCTTGGTGCCTTGCCGACGGGCGAGCGCAAGGCAGCGTTGAAGGCGTTGGCGGGCGGAGCCGATCAACCAAAGAACCAGTAGCAAACCCCAATCGCACCCAACACCCCGGCAAGCTCCGCCAGCAATGCACAACCGACTGCATGTCGTGCGCGCTGGATGCCCACGGCACCGAAGTACACCGCCAGGACATAGAACGTCGTCTCGGTACTGCCCTGGACTGTCGCCGCCACCAGCGCCGGGAAGCTGTCCACGCCCGAGGTCTTCATGGTTTCAATCAGCATTGCCCGGGCGGCACTACCCGAGAAGGGTTTGACCATCGCCGTCGGCAGCGCGTCGACGAAACGCGTATCCCAACCGGCCCACGCCACCAGATGCCGAATCCCGTCCAGAGCGAAATCCAGCGCCCCGGATGCCCGCAGAACACCCACCGCGCAGAGCATTGCCACCAGGTAGGGCAGCAAGTTCTTGGCGACATCAAAACCCTCTTTGGCACCTTCGACGAAGGCCTCGTAGACCTTCACTTTGCGCAGCGCGCCGATCAGTAAAAACAGCATGATCAGGCCAAACAGCGTCAGGTTGCCAAGGATCGACGACAGACTGGCCAGCGCGGTCGCCGAAAGGGTCGCCAGCAACGCCATGAAACCGCTGAGGGCGAGAGCGCCGGGGATCAGGTAGGCCAGCACCACGGGATCCCAGATGCGCAGGCGCTGCATGAACACCACCGACAGGAAGCCGACAATGGTCGAGCAACTGGTCGCCAGCAGGATCGGCAGGAACACCAGCGTCGGGTCAGGCGCGCCTTGCTGGGCGCGATACATGAAGATCGTCACCGGCAGCACGGTCAGCGAGGAGGCGTTGAGCACCAGGAACAGGATCTGTGCGTTACTGGCGACGGTAGCGCTGGGATTGAGCTCCTGTAGCGCTTTCATGGCCTTGAGGCCGATAGGCGTGGCGGCGTTGTCCAGGCCCAGGCCGTTGGCGGCGAAGTTCAGGGTGATCAGGCCGATGGCCGGATGACCAGGCGGGACTTCAGGCATCAGGCGCAAAAACAGTGGCCCCAGGGCCTTGGCCAGCCATTCGACGATCCCGGCTTTCTCGGCAATGCGCAAAAAGCCCAGCCAGAGAGTGAGGGTGCCAAACAGCAACACCATGACCTCGACCGACAGCTTGGCCATGGCAAAAATACTTTCCACCATCGCCGCGAATATCCCGGCATTGCCGCCAATCAGCCACTGAGCCAGCGCCGATACGGCTGCCACGATGAAGAAGCCAAGCCACAGGCCATTGAGCATCAGTCAAATCCCCCAAAAGATGCGCGAATGATAGCGGGGTGGCCAGAAACGACAAACCCCGGATTTATCCGGGGTTTGTTTGTTACTGCCTGCACAATTCCAATGTGGGAGCGGGCTTGCTCGCGAACGCGGTGTGTCATTGAGCATTGAGCTGGCTGACATGGCGCCTTCGCGAGCAAGCCCGCTCCCACAAGGGGTGTTGCATCAGCCCTTGGAAATTTCACCCGCCGGCAGTTTTTCCTTGCTGCGCCAGTGCGGCAGGGAATTCCAGTAGCGCTGGCCTTTGGCGTCGTCGTACATGCCTTCCCAACGAGCGATAACCAGAACAGCCAGTGCGTTACCGATCACGTTCAGTGCGGTACGGGCCATGTCCATGACGCGGTCGACACCGGCGATGAACGCCAGGCCTTCCAGAGGAATACCGACGCTGCCCAAGGTGGCCAGCAGTACCACGAAGGACACGCCCGGTACGCCGGCGATGCCTTTGGAGGTGACCATCAGGGTCAGTACCAGCAACAGTTGTTGGCTGATCGACAGGTCGATGCCATACAACTGGGCAATGAAGATCGCCGCGATGCTTTGGTACAGGGTCGAACCGTCGAGGTTGAACGAGTAACCGGTTGGCACCACGAAGCTGCAAATGGCTTTCGGCGCGCCGTAGGCTTCCATTTTCTCGATCACGCGTGGCAGCACGGTTTCGGAGCTGGCGGTGGAGTAGGCCAGTACCAGCTCATCCTTGAAGATGCGCATCAGCTTGATCACCGAGAACCCGAACAGGCGAGCGATCAGGCCCAGGATCACGAAAGCGAAAAAGGCGATGGCGACGTAAACCAGGATCACCAGTTTGGCCAGCGGTATCAGCGAGGCGAAGCCGAAGTTGGCAACGGTCACCGCGATCAATGCGAACACGCCGATCGGGGCGTAGTTCATGATCATGTGAGTGACCTTGAACATGCTTTCCGATACGCCCTGGAACATCTTCACCAGCGGTTCGCGCAGGTCCGCCTGCAGGCTCGACAAACCGAGACCGAACAATACAGAGAAGAAGATGATTGGCAGCATTTCGCCGCGAACCATGGCCGCAAAGATGTTCGACGGGATCAGGTTGAGGATGGTTTGGATGAACGCGTGTTCATGCTGAACCTCGGCCGCCGTGGCCTGGTACTTGGAAATGTCCACAGTGCCCAGGGTGCTCATGTCGATGCCGGCACCCGGATGGAACAGGTTGGCCAGCAGCAGACCGACCACGATGGCGATGGTGGTGACGATCTCGAAGTAGATGATGGTCTTGAAGCCGATGCGCCCCAGCTTCTTGGCGTCACCGACGCCTGCAATACCGACGATCAGGGAGGAAATGACGATCGGAATCACGATCATCTTGATCAGACGGATAAAGATATCGCCTGCCGGTTGCAGGACGTTGCTGATCCACCAGGCTTTTTCGGCACTGAAATGGTTGAGCAACGCACCGATTGCAATCCCCAATACCAGACCGATGAGGATCTGCCAGGCGAGGCTAAGCTTTGCCTTCTTCATATCTTTACCCTTACTTGTTGTTTGAGTCAGGGAGATGCACGAACTGGAACGCTTATGGCGAAAAAGTCAGTGCATCCGCCCCCCGTATAAGGTGCCCAGGAACGCGTGTTTACGGCTTTCTGGCAGGCGAAAAAGGCGCAACTATTCCGATGCAAGGAAGCGCCGTCTAATGCCGTAAACGCCTACCCCATGCCGAATCGGCATGGTTTTTTTTACTGAATGCGACGTCGCAAACCGTTTGAATGCGACATTTCAGCGGGCATAAGTGCCGTGAACCGGCCATCACAGAGCAGATCGGATGTTTTTTGAGCAATGGCCGAGCGTTGATTTTTCAGCAAAATCCCGCAGGACGAAGCGAAAAATCGCGGCCAAAGAAAGGTAATTTTTCTCGATATACGGTCGCTGCTGAAACATCGGGAAAAGTGTTTTCCGACGTAACAGGGACCAGCAAGCGATAACGCTGATGAAACCGAGACGAGCGCTCTATTTCAATATGTTGCGCGATCAAGCCCTTCGCAAGCCCGTCGAACCATGGCGGTCCGGCGAACTTGCGCAGCAGCTTTTCCTGACCCGGTCCTTGCGCAGGCACTCCCTGTACCCGTAGGTCACTCCGCCCCCGAAACGGGCAGAACGTCCCGACCCCTTGGTCATGCGCCGGCCCTCCTCAGGTGGCGCAGATGGAAAGAGGCGTTCCTCTTTCTTCACGACGTCTTGCCAGGTTTCACGTAATGCGAGTCTGTGTTCAACAATTCATTGACCCGCGCCTGGCCGTCATTGGCTGCTTTCGCCATGGCACTACCGTCCAGCAACAGAACAGCTGCCAGTGTCTTGAACACGCCTCCCATGTCAGCCTCGACCGCGACGGCCAAAGAAGAAGGAGGCAACGAACATCACCAGGAACACGACAAACAGAATCTTGGCGATACCCGTGGCGGTGCCCGCGATACCACCGAAGCCCAGTACGGCGGCGACGATGGCGATAATCAGGAAAGTGATTGCCCAGCTCAACATGGTGATTCTCCTTACGCTTCTGTTTAGAGGTGCTGCGTTTCCCGGCGCATCGGGTGCGGCGGAAGTTTTGCCTAGAACACCCAACGCTCCTGATGCCGTATCTCACCCACAGGCCCGGCCTGGTCGACATCCATCATGCGCATCGGGGGGCTATCGGCCTGACCGCTACCGACAGCACTGAAATGGGTTTGGGTCGGATGCCGAATCGACAGGTGTGGAGCTTCCGGCTGCTGGCTCTGCTCCCTGCACAGAAACTGCTGGCCGCCGATCAGGGTGATCAACAGCGCCAGAACAGCCAACACCCCTTGCTGGATATGCACAGGCGAGAGGTACAGGTGGGCGGCACGTTGACGGTTCATCCTGAAGCTCCTGCCGATCGGGTCGGCATTCGATAGCGGGCTTTTTTGAATGCCCTGGTCAACCAGACAATTGCAGCCTGCATGCCAGCCTTGATTTGAATTAATTTCCTTCAATATCAATACTTTACGATCTACAGAGAAATCACTTCGCACGCATCCTGCACGATGCCTCTCGTACGGCCGTGCGTATTGCACGATTCGTTTGAAGGAAGTCGTAAATTTTTTGAATTGAGAGGAAGGCGCGGATGTCAAAAATACACGCTGGCTATTGCCAGATACCGGGCATCTAAAAGACCCGCAAAATCAGGCGGCTAACCGACACATCGGATGAAAGCTACCCTGCCATGGCAGGAATGACCCAGAATCAATCATGCAACTTGCCCGATTTCTCCGGGACTCAACCAAGATTACTCATTAAGGAGCGTAGGAAAATGGAATCAGCCACTGAGCATCAAGGCCGCATTCTGCTGGTGGATGATGAGTCCGCCATCCTGCGTACTTTCCGTTATTGCCTCGAAGACGAAGGCTACAGCGTGGCCACCGCCACCAGTGCCGCGCAGGCAGATACCCTGTTGCAGCGGCAGGTCTTCGACCTGTGTTTCCTCGATTTGCGCCTGGGTGAAGACAATGGCCTCGATGTGCTGGCCCAGATGCGCATCCAGGCGCCCTGGATGCGGGTGGTGATCGTCACCGCGCACTCAGCCGTCGACACGGCGGTGGATGCGATCCAGGCCGGTGCCGCCGACTATCTGGTCAAACCGTGCAGCCCCGATCAATTGCGGCTGGCCACTGCCAAGCAGCTGGAAGTGCGGCAACTGTCGGCACGACTGGAAGCCCTGGAAGGTGAAGTGCGCAAACCCAAGGATGGCCTGGACTCCCACAGCCCGGCCATGAAAGTGGTGCTCGAAACCGCCCGCCAGGTTGCCACGACCGATGCCAATATCCTGATCCTTGGTGAATCCGGTACCGGCAAGGGCGAACTGTCCCAAGCCATTCACGGCTGGAGCAAACGAGCGAAGAAATCCTGCGTCACCATCAACTGCCCGTCACTGACCGCCGAGCTCATGGAAAGCGAACTCTTCGGCCACAGTCGCGGCGCCTTCACCGGCGCCAGCGAAAGCACCTTGGGCCGAGTCAACCAGGCTGACGGCGGAACGCTGTTTCTCGACGAGATCGGCGACTTTCCCCTGACATTGCAGCCAAAGCTGCTGCGTTTTATTCAGGACAAAGAATATGAGCGCGTCGGTGATCCGGTGACCCGCCGTGCCGACGTGCGCATCCTCGCGGCCACCAACCGCAACCTTGAAGACATGGCCCGTGACGGTCGTTTCCGTGAAGACCTGCTCTATCGCCTGAATGTCATTACCTTGCACCTGCCACCGCTACGCGAACGCCGTGAAGATATTCTCAACCTGGCCGATCGTTTCCTGGCGCGTTTCGTCAAGGAGTATGCCCGTCCCGCACGCGCCTTCAGCGACGAGGCCCGGGACGCGCTGCTCAGTTATCGCTGGCCGGGCAACATCCGCGAGCTGCGCAACGTGATCGAGCGGGCGAGCATTATCTGTGCGCAGGAGCGGGTCGAGATCAGTCATCTGGGCATGGCCGAAACCCCGGTCAACAACGCACCGCGCATCGGCGCTGCACTGAGCCTGGATGAGCTGGAGAAGGCCCACATCGGCGCGATCCTCGCCACCGCCGACACCCTGGATCAAGCGGCCAAGACCCTGGGCATCGACGCCTCGACGCTGTACCGCAAACGCAAGCAGTACAACTTGTGAGCAATAGCCAATGAAACTGGCGTTGAAATTGCGGACCCGGCTTTTCCTGAGCATTTCCGCACTGATCACCGTCGCGTTGCTCGGGCTCTTGCTCGGGCTGGTCAGCGTGATGCAGATGGCCGGCAGCCAGGAAGCGCTGATCCGCAACAACTTCGTCACCCTGGACCTGGGGCTCAAGCTGCGTCAGACCCTGGGTGACCAACTGATCCTCATACTCAGCGAGAAACCTGACTCCGCCGCTTTCGCCGCCTCGAAGCAACATTACTTCGAACTGCTGGAGGAAGGCATCGCCCAGGAACCGGCGGAAAACGGAAGCGAATACGGCTTCCGAAAAGCCAAGGCCGACTACGAGCGTTTTATCCAGGCTTATGAAACTTCGCCAAATACGTCGAATGTGCTCAGCAGCCACGACAGCCTGACGGAAAAATTCAACGCACTGCGCAATGGCTTGATCGCCGAGCACAAACGCGCGCTGGATAACATCAACAATACCGAGCGTCTGGCCCGGGAGCGGGCATTGCTGATTGCCGGGTTGCTTGGTTTGGTGGGCCTGGCGGTATTGATCATCGGCTTCGTGACCGCGCAGGCCATCGCCCGGCGTTTCGGGGAGCCCATCGAGGCTTTGGCCAAGGCAGCGGACAATATCGGCCAGGGCAATTTCGATGTCACCCTGCCGATCTCTTCGGCGGTGGAAATGAACCAGCTGACCCGGCGTTTCGGGATCATGGCCCAGGCATTGCGTGAACATCAGGCCACCAACGTCGATGAACTGCTGGCCGGGCAACAGCGTTTGCAGGCCGTGCTCGACAGCATCGACGACGGACTGCTGATGATCGACCGCCAGGGCCATCTGGAACATCTTAATCCCGTGGCCCAGCGTCAGTTGGGCTGGGAGTCCGATCGTCTGGGTCAAGGGTTGGGCACGGCGCTGGAGCGCCCCGAACTCGATGAGCAGCTGCAACTGGTGCTGCGCGGCGGCACACTGGAGCGGGCACCGGAAGACTTGAGCGTCGAAGTCGACGGCGAGTCGCGACTGCTGACCTATAGCCTGACACCGGTCAGCCATACCCAGGGCCATATTCTCGGTGCCGTGATGGTGCTGCATGACGTCACGGAACAGCGTGCCTTCGAACGGGTACGCAGCGAGTTCGTATTGCGCGCCTCCCATGAATTGCGCACACCGGTCACCGGCATGCACATGGCCTTCGGGTTGTTCCGCGAGCGCGCGCACTTTGCCCCGGATTCCCGGGAAGCCGACCTGCTCGATACCGTGAATGAAGAGATGCAGCGGCTGATGCAGTTGATCAATGACCTGCTGAATTTCTCCCGCTACCAGAACGGCTTGCAGAAACTCAGCCTGGCACCATGTTCCATCGAGGCTTTGCTGGAACAGGCTCAGGCACGCTTTGCCACTTCGGCCGAAGAGAAGGAAATCAATCTGCTGGTGGAAGTGCAGGAGCCATTACCGCGGTTGCAGGCCGACCAGCCACAACTGGACCGGGTACTCGACAACTTGATCGACAACGCCTTGCGTCACACCGGCCCCGGCGGGAGGATACGCCTGCAGGCCCGGCGCCACGGCGACCGGGTCATCATCAGTGTCGAGGATAACGGCGAAGGCATTGCCTACGGTCAGCAAGGGCGGATCTTCGAGCCGTTCGTGCAGGTTGGACGCAAGAAGGGCGGGGCCGGGCTCGGCCTGGCACTGTGCAAGGAAATCGTGCAATTGCATGGCGGGCGGATGGGTGTCTATTCACGGCCGGGGCAGGGTACTCAGTTCTACATGGCGCTGACCGTTTAGGTCACCTTCATGCTTCGTCATCCAGACGCCGGCCGGCCATACGCCGCCGTCCACGGGTAATCAATTCAATGAACTGCACTGCGCTCAGCGCATGGGCGAACAGCCAGCCCTGGCCGAACTTCACACCTTCACTGCTCAGGAACTCGGCCTGGGCCTCGTGTTCGATGCCCTCGGCAATCACTTTCAGGTGCAGCGACTGGGCCATGTGAATAATGTGCGGGGCCACACCGCTGCTGGCGGCGTCATGACCCAACGCATCAATGAACGCCTTGTCGATTTTCAGGCAATCCACCGGCAGGGTTTGCAAATAGGCGAGACTGCAATAGCCGGTACCAAAGTCATCGATCAACACCTGGTGCCCGACATCCCGCAGCGCTTGCAGGTTTTCCCGGGCCACCACCACATCGACCAGCCCACGCTCGGTGACCTCAAAGGCAATTTGCTGCGCAGCGACGCGGTGCAGGGTCAGCAGCCGCGCCATCACCTGGCCGATCCGCGGAACCATTACGTCACACGCCGCGAGATTGACCGAAATGTACAGTTGCGGATTGGCACGCAGCAACTGCCCGAGCTGCTCGAGCAGGCGTTGCAGGACGAAGTCCGTCATCTGGCGAATTTGCCCGGTGTTCTCCGCCATTGGAATGAACAGGTCAGGACTGGTCAGGGTACCGTCCGGTCTGCGCCAGCGCAGCAGCGCTTCAGCCCCGACACAGTTGCGGCTATCGAGGTCGAAGATCGGTTGATACAGCACCTGCAACTCGCCACGGCGAATCGCGCCGGCCAGTTCGGCATCCAGCGACTGCCGCTGGCGTATCAGGAGAAACACCAGGAACCCGACACATAAGCCGAGCGCGAGGCTGGCCGGTAGCAGCCACCACCAGACCGTCGGGATATGCATGCCGCTGCGCGGGCTGATCAACACCAATTGATACTCCGGGTTGTCGGTCGGCATGCGGTAAATCAGGCGTGTCTGGGTGATTTGTAGCGCATCGCGGTTTTTCGGTGGCCAGACCTTGGCCGGCGGCCAAACCTGAGAAACACCCAGCACCGGAATCGCCCGGGCGCCATGGTCAAGGACCACCAGCAGGCTGCTTCCCGGCGACAGGTCGACCATGTCGGTCAAGTGCCCACGAGACGTCGCGACCCGGAAGTTCCCGCGCCCAAGCATCAGCGCGGCGCGGTTTTCATCGGGTTCGGTGGTGGTGTTGAGCCAATAGCTGTAAGTCGGGCCCTTGATGTCTGGCGATCGAATCAGCGACAGCCCTTCCTGGCGAGGCCGATTGGAACAGATCCGCGAGGAGTCCATGTAAGCGGCTTCGTAGACGAAGCGATAATTGAACGAAACCTGTTGCAAGGTCGCGATCATTTCGGCATCGCAACCGCGCAACGGTTGCGCTTCAAGGTCGTCAAGGCTTTCACGCAGTTGCCCGAAGAGCTGTTCCAGGCGGGCGAGGAAGCGCTCACCCTGAGCATTCATTTCTTCGCTTTCGTTTTGCTCGATCTGGTGTATGGCGACGAACAGACTGCCGGCCATCAATAACGTTGCGCTCAAGACAGCAGCCAGCAGCCCCAAAAACCAGGGGCGATGGAACCAACTTTGGAGCGTCTCTCGGGCAGCAGGCATTTTGTAATATCCGAAGAATTACCAATGAGTTATAGCTGCTGATTGGAAAAATGTCCGGACCGTCGGGCGGGCGTCATTATTTTGTCTGGTTCAACACCAAAAGCAACGCGGCGGTTTGCGCATCCGGAGTGCCATCGAAGCGCGCCGGGCGGAAATGCAACTGAAATGCCGCTATCACATTTCGTGTCGCGACATCGAGCTCGCCGGTTTGTGGCGAGGCATAACCCAGGCGGGCCAACTGTGCCTGAAACCAGCTGATGCTCGGCAACTGCTCGGCAAACTGCATTTGCTGGCGCGCCACCGACTGTTCGTTCGGCCAGATGCCCAAGCCTTCGGCGGCCAGACGTTTCCAGGGGAACAACGGCCCCGGGTCCAGTTTGCGCATCGGAGCAATATCGCTATGGCCGATGATGTCGCCAGGCCTTATGCCGTGACGCTTGCTGATGTCCTTGAGCAGAACGATCAAGGACTGAACCTGATCTTCGGTGTAGGGGTACCACACGCGTCCGGTCGGGGTGTCCTTGAAGCCCGGATTGACGATTTCGATACCGATGGAACTGGAATTCAGCCAGGTCCGGCCGTTCCATTCGCTTTCCCCGGCGTGCCAGGCCCGCAGGTTTTCATCCATCAGTTTGTAGATGGTGGCGCCCTTGTCGTCACCGATCAGGTAATGACTGCTGACTTCGCCATGAGTCAGCAGTTGTAACGAACGCTCCAGCGAGGCGTTGGTGTAATGCAGCACCACAAACTGCACACGACTGTCATGATTGGCCGAAGGGTGGCTGGTGTCGAAACGGGGACCGCTGGCACAACCGGCCAGCACAATCAGCGATAGGATCAGAGCAAAATATTTCATGGCGAAAGGCAGTACACACAAGACAATAATGCAACAGTGTAACGTAATGCCTTGCGAGCTGGCGGCAATCCCATGGAATTAAACCAAATCGAACAAATAATGATCAGCCCGGCTCCACCCGGTTGCGGCCGGCATTTTTTGCCCGATACAACGCCTGATCGGCTCTTTTAAGCACCTGATCACCATGTTCACCCGACCTGAACGCCGTCATTCCGATAGAAACGGTGATGGTTACCGGCTCTCCCTTGAAGTGGAACGGACAGGCCTCGATGGAGGCACGCAAGCTTTCCAGCAGCTTCAACCCCGCCGCCGGCACCGTGGATGGCATTAACAGCACAAACTCTTCGCCGCCAAACCGGGCAATGAAATCTGTCCCGCGCAGACGCTTGCGCAACACACTGGCAATGATTTTCAGCACTTTGTCACCGGCCAGGTGCCCGTAGTTATCGTTGATGCGCTTGAAGTGATCGAGATCGAGCATGGCCAGCAGTAGCGAGTTGCCATGTTGTTGCCATTGTTTGACTTCATGATCCAGGCGCTCGCTCCAGGCCGCGCGGTTGGGCAGGCCGGTCAACGGGTCGACCAATGCCTTCTGCCGTTGCTCTTCAAGGTGCTCGCGGTAACCCTGGGCCTCCTGCTCCATATGAGCAACCCGCTCGGCCAGGCTGTGCAGGCGCGCAGCGACCTCTTGCTCGCGCTCATCGCGCTGTTTCTGGTGTTGGTCCATCGTGCCCAGCAAGCCTTCAAGATGGTTTTCCAGGACGTGTTTGAGATCATCCAGGTCTGCCGCTTCCTGCATGCTGCTTTGCAAGCCATCGACCTGTTCGCGGATTTGCGTGTCCATCTGCCGCGCCGCCGAACGATTGTCGGCGTGTCCTGCGGTGGCGGCCTGCAAGTTGCTCTGAAACGCTTCGAGGCGCTCGTTCAGCCGTTGCAGATAGGCTTCGAACTCATGCTGGCCACTGTCGGTAATAGCCAGCATCAACGTGGCGAAGTCATCGAGAATCGGTAGCAATTCGTACCAGTTCAAGCCGTTTTTCAGACGATCGCGCATGGATTCGGCTTGCGGGCGATGCCGCTCGGGCAATGTCAGATCGTCGAGCAGCCCCAGCAGCGTTTCTTCGATGTGACTGGCCACCGAGCTGTAGGAAGGCTCGGGGGAGTCCGGGAGCGCGTAGAGAATATCGTGTTCGGGCGCCTGATCGACGACGGCCACGCCCTCGGTCGCAATCTCCGCCAAGGGCAGGCTATCCGGCGATGTTTGCGCGGTCAGCTCGTCAGGGTTCACTTCCGGCTCGGGGACAGTCGCGATGGTTTGCGAAACGGATTGTTCGACCGATTCGATTCCGGCACCGGGTTGCACTTCTGAAATGCTGGCGGGATGAGGCTCCGCGACCGCCGATGCAAAGGTCACGATTACCGGAGCAGGCTCAACCACGAGGGGTTCGGAAGGCGAAGGTTCTGCTTCAACGCGCTCGGCAGCGGGGGCCTCGGAGACGCTCGGTTCAGTCACGACCGGGGCCGACTCGATAATTGCCGCAGGGTTCTCGGCAACAGGCGGGGCCACCGCTTCGACAGACGACGAGGCGCAGACCTGGGCAGGCGATGTGGCCGTCTCCTCCACTTCACGACCGCCGAACAATCGCTGCAGCAAGCCCGGCCGACCGGTCTCCGTCGGAGTCTCCAGCTGGCTCAGGGCCTTGCCTTGCAAACCACTCAGCTCGCTGAGCAACAACGGTATCTCACGTGCCTGACTGACCCGCGCATCCAGTTGTTTGGCGAAACTCTTGAGTGGCCGGCTCACATCCCGTGGCAGCGGCAATGTTTGCAGTTGCGTGACCAGTGCAGTCAGGGCGGCACTGGTCTGGTTGATCCGGGTTTCCCGACGCTGCTCGGAGTCGAGCACGGCTTTTTCCAGGCGTGGAATCAGCGCGGCCAGGCCGGCGTCCATGTCATCGGTGCGCACGACCTCACGCATTTCCTTCATGCATTGATCAACGGCGCGGTCAGTACCCTCCGCCGCCAGGGTGCTGCGCACCAGCCCACGACGCAGCAAATCGAGCCGTGCGTCCCAGCGACGTTCGAGCTTTTCCTGTTGTTCGATGCTTTTGAGGTATTTCTCTTTCCAGCGCTGTGCTTCGTCGCTCATTCATGGGATCCGCGAAGGGCAGGACTCAACGCGGGCAATGCATCGGCCGCGAGCGAACCCGGCAGACGAATCTCTACCGCGACCGGCAGGTGATCGGAAATGGGCTGTGCCAGTACCTCGACCTTTTCCAGGGTCAGGCTCGGGCTCAGCAGGATATGGTCCAGGCAGCGCTGTGGGCGCCAGCTGGGAAACGTTGCTTCCAGTTGCGGCGCGAGCAGGCCGAGATCGCGCAACGCGGAATTTTGCAGCAGGTCAC
Source organism: Pseudomonas sp. GM48 (assembly GCF_000282335.1). Classification (GTDB taxonomy): domain Bacteria; phylum Pseudomonadota; class Gammaproteobacteria; order Pseudomonadales; family Pseudomonadaceae; genus Aquipseudomonas. The sequence goes on along the minus strand of NZ_AKJM01000114.1, from coordinate 11,060 downwards.
TGGCATGGGTGTTCATGTCACCCATCAGTACCTGGTGTTTGTAATCGCCAATCAGATCGCGGATGTAGGCCAGTTGCAGGCTGCGCGCCCGGGCGCCCAGCGCCAGGTGCATCATCACCACCACCAGCGCTTCCGGGCCTTCGCCGAAGCGTACCAAAATGGCTCCGCGACCTTTTGGGCCCGGCAACGGATGATCTTCGATTGCCCACGGACGCAATCGGCTGAGCACGCCATTGCTGTGCTGGGCAAGGCGACCGAGATTGCGATTGAGTTGTTGATACCAGTAGGGGAAGGCGCCGAGCTGGGCCAGGTGTTCGACCTGATTGACGTAGCCTGAACGCAGACTGCCGCCATCGGCCTCCTGCAAGGCAACCAGATCGAAGTCGCCCAGCAGATTGCCGATTTTCTGCAGATTATCGGCACGCCCGGTGTGCGGCAGCAGATGCTGCCAGCCCCGGGTCAGGTAATGCCGGTAGCGCTCGGTACTGATGCCGACCTGGATATTGAAACTGAGCAAGCGCAGACGACTGTCTGCGGGCAAGCCCGTGGACTCCAGATGATGCTCGTTGACCCGCGGATCATGCAGGCCAACGATGCGTTCAGTACCCCATCGGCGCATGGCAGTGACTGCCCTTAGTTGACGGCAGCCTTGTTAGCCGCTCGCTCTTTGTCGATCAGTTTGTCGGCCAGTTGCAGGGCCTGTTCGGCACCGCCGGCGGAGCCTACGTCAAAGCGGTACTTGCCGTTGACGATCATGGTTGGGACGCCGGAGATTTCATACTTCTTGGCCAGTTCACGCGCCTTGACGATCTGACCTTTGATTGCGAAAGAGTCGAACGTCGCGATGAACTTTTCCTTGTCCACGCCTTGGGTAGCGAGGAAGTCGGCCATGTCATCCTTGTCGGTCAGCTTCTTGTGTTCTTTCTGAATCGCGTTGAACACCGCAGCGTGAACGTTGTGCTCGACACCCATGGCTTCAAGGGTCAGGAACATCTGACCGTGAGCATCCCACGCGCCACCGAACATGGCCGGGATGCGCACGAAGTTCACGTCCGTAGGCAGCTTCTCGACCCACGGATTGATCACCGGCTCGAAGGCGTAGCAATGCGGGCAGCCGTACCAGAACAGCTCTACCACTTCGATCTTGCCAGGCACGGCGACCGGAACCGGATTGCTCAGTTCGACATAAGGTGCGGCGGGGGCTTCAGCGGCTTGGGCAGTCATGCCGAACAGGCTGGCAGCGGCAAAAACGGCGCTGATGATCAGATTACGCATGCTTTACTCCTGGACAAATTTTATCGCCTCGCGCGACTTGTTTTCAGACAGATCCTGGCGGGCTTGAGTTCTGTAGTGTAACGGCAGCGGCCACAAAAAAGGGCGGCCAAAGCCACCCTTTTTATACTTGCTGTGACGGATTAATCGAGCGTTAACGTTGCAAGCGATATGTACTCCGCTCAACGCCCGATCCGCTGGCCTTAGTGCAGGCCCTGGATGTAGCTGGACACCGCGGCGATGTCTTCGTCACTCAGCCGCTTGGCGATGGTCTGCATGGTTTTGGCATCGCCATCGTTGGTGCGACCACCGTCTTCCTTGCGGAAATCGGTCAGTTGCTTGGCGACGTATTGAGCGTGCTGGCCACCCAGGTGCGGGAAGCCGGCAGCTGCGTTACCTGCGCCATTTGGCGAGTGGCAGCCGGTGCAGGCTGGCAGGCCCTTGGCCATGTCACCACCACGGAACAAATTCTCACCGCGCTTGACCAGCTTCTCGTCGGCGGCACCGACGCTGCCTTTCTGGCTGGCGAAGTAGGCGGCGATGTCCGCCAGATCCTGATCGCTCAGGTTGGTCAGCAGGCCGGTCATTTCCAGAACGGTGCGCTTGCCTGACTTGATGTCGAGCAATTGCTTGGTCAGGTAGCGTTCACCCTGACCCGCCAGTTTCGGAAAGTTTGGCGCCATGCTGTTGCCATCCGGACCGTGGCAGGCGCCACATACGGCGGCTTTTGCCTGGCCAGCTGCTTTGTCACCAGGTTTTACTGGCTCACCTGCAGCATGGGCCATGCCGGAGATGCCCACGGTCAACAGCAGACTCACGATCAATTTGTTCATCAGCTAATCCAACTACGGCTAAGGGTTAAGAGTTATGGACCGGGCTTACTCGCTCATCCAAAGGATGATGGCTTGGTAATCCTCGGCACTGCAGTCCATGCACAAACCACGCGGCGGCATCGCCTTGAAACCCTGGGTCACGTGTTGCACCAGCGTCTCCATACCTTTCGCCAACCTCGGCGCCCAAGCTTCCTGATCGCCTTTTTTCGGCGCCATGGGGAGTTGGCCGGAATGACAGGCACCACAAACACGGTTGTACACAGCGTCCGGATCCTGTGTAGCCTGAGCGCTGTAAAGCGGCATCAAGACACCGGCAGCTAGCAGCCATTTCGTCATAAAACGACCTTTTCAGGGTTGAGAGCGTGCTGCGTTCTAGTGCGCAATCAAGGTCTGTCGCTCTCGTGAACTTCATCCTACGCTGGGACAAAGCGCACACAAAATCTGCGGCATTATATACTGGCGTCACTGAAACGGAAGCGACACTGCTTGCCGCACCCATTCCTGGCGCCGCCCACATCGGAAATCCCATGCAACTCAAGAATCCCATCCTCGGTCTGTGCCAACAGTCCACCTTCATGCTCAGCGCCGCCAAAGTCGACCAATGTCCGGATGACGAGGGCTTCGAAGTCGCCTTCGCCGGGCGTTCCAACGCCGGCAAGTCGAGTGCCTTGAACACCCTGACTCATGCCAGCCTGGCGCGCACCTCGAAAACACCGGGGCGCACACAGCTGTTGAACTTCTTCAAGCTAGACGATGAACGCCGTCTGGTCGACCTGCCGGGCTACGGTTATGCAAAAGTACCGATCCCGCTCAAGCAACACTGGCAGCGTCACCTGGAGGCATACCTCGGTGGGCGCGAGAGTTTGAAAGGTCTGATCCTGATGATGGACATCCGCCATCCGATGACCGATTTCGACCTGCTGATGCTCGACTGGGCCGTGGCTGCCGGCATGCCGATGCACATCCTGCTGACCAAAGCGGACAAGCTGACCTATGGCGCAGCCAAGAACACGCTGCTCAAGGTTCAGGCGGAAATCCGCAAGGGCTGGGGCGATCTCGTGACAATTCAGCTTTTCTCGGCCCCAAAACGTATGGGCCTGGAAGATGCCTACACAGTGTTGGCTGGATGGATGGAGCTGGCGGACAAGGGTGTCGAGGTAGAAGCCCAGTAAGCCACGAAAACTGTCTGGGACGTCCCCCAGGCAGTTTTCTGCAGGCAAAAAAAACCCCGGACTTCTTATGGGGAGGGGAAGTTCCGGGGTTCAAGCTCTAGACCGCTAGGGCGGGGTCCAGATATCTGCCAACACTTAACACAACATAGGAGCATCGAAGGGCTTCACCAGCCATTCAGTAACTCTGAGTGGTGGTTTGCAAGATTAGTTCAGATTTTTTTCAAATGGCTTTGGAATAACCCTAATAATTTTCCGGACCAAGCGATTTGCGCCCTTCTGCCGCGGCACTATGCCGCAGCAGAACACGACGTTTTTCTACAGGAAGGCTCAGTGAGCCTCATCCCAGTTATTTCCAATACCCACTTCGACCAGCAACGGCACATCCAGTTTCGCGGCTTCGCTCATGTGCACGCGAATTTCATCGCGAACCTGGTCGACCAGATCTTCACGCACTTCAAGCACCAATTCATCGTGCACCTGCAAGATGACTTTGGCGTCGAGGCCAGACGCGGTCAGCCAGTTGTCCACCGCGACCATGGCTTTCTTGATGATGTCCGCAGCGGTGCCTTGCATCGGTGCGTTGATCGCCGTGCGTTCGGCGGCGGCGCGCTCTTGCGGCTTGTTGGAATTGATGTCCGGCAGGTACAGGCGACGCCCGAAGAACGTCTCGACATAACCTTGCTCGGCGGCCTGGGCACGCGTGCGGTCCATGTACTGGCGAACGCCGGGATACCGGGCGAAGTACGTATCGATGTAGGCCTTGGCGGTCTTGGTGTCGACGCCGATGTCCTTGCCGAGCTTCTGCGCACCCATGCCGTAGATCAGGCCGAAGTTGATCGCCTTGGCGCTGCGGCGCTGGTCGGAGGTCACGTCGGCCAGTTCGACCTTGAACACTTCGGCGGCGGTCGCGGTGTGTACGTCCAGATTGTGGCGGAAGGCATTCATCAACCCTTCATCCCGTGACAGGTGCGCCATGATCCGCAATTCGATCTGCGAGTAGTCCGCCGCCAGCAGCTTGTAACCGGGCGGGGCCACGAAGGCCTGGCGGATGCGACGCCCTTCGGCGGTGCGCACGGGAATGTTCTGCAGGTTCGGATCGCTGGAGGACAGGCGCCCGGTGGATGCCACAGCCTGATGATACGAGGTATGGATCCGCCCGGTACGCGGGTTGATCTGCTCCGGCAGTCGGTCGGTGTAGGTGCTTTTCAGCTTGCTCATGGTGCGGTATTCCATAAGCACCTTGGGCAATCGATAGTCGTCTTCCGCCAGTTTGGCCAGCACTTCTTCGGCAGTGGACGGTTGGCCCTTGGCGGTTTTCTTCAATACCGGCAGGCCAAGCTTCTCGTAAAGGATCACGCCAAGTTGCTTGGGCGATCCGAGGTTGAATTCCTCGCCGGCAATCTCGAAAGCCTCACGCTCCAGAGCCACCATCTTGTCGCCCAGTTCGATGCTTTGCACGCCCAGCAGGGCGGCGTCGACGAATGCGCCCTGGCGCTCGATTCGCGCCAGCACCGGCACCAGCGGGATTTCAATGTCAGTCAGCACGCTGGCCAGGCTCGGAATGGCCGAGAGCTTTTCGAACAGGGTCTGGTGCAGACGCAAGGTGATATCCGCATCTTCGGCGGCGTAAGGCCCGGCCTGCTCCAGGGCGATCTGATCGAACGTCAGCTGTTTCACGCCCTTGCCGGCGATGTCCTGGAAGCTCACCGTGGTGTGGTCCAGATACTTCTGCGCGAGGCTGTCCATGTCATGGCGCGTGGCCGTGGAGTTGAGCACGTAGGACTCAAGCATGGTGTCGAAGGCAATGCCACGCACGGTGATACCGTTGCCCTGATCGCCGCCGATGGCGCAGTTGGCCAGGATGTTCATGTCGAACTTGGCGTGCTGGCCGACCTTGAGCTTGTCCGGGTCTTCCAGAATCGGTTTGAGTGCGCGCAGGACAGTGTCGCGGTCCAGTTGCTGCGGCACGCCGATGTAGGAATGGGTCAACGGGATGTAGGCCGCTTCGTTGGCCTGAACCGCGAACGACAGACCCACCAGTTGCGCCTGCTGCGCGTCGATGCCGGTGGTTTCGGTGTCGAAGGCAAACAGCTTGGCGTTGTTCAGTTTTTCCAGCCAGGCATCGAACCGCGCCTGATCGAGGATGGTTTCATAGGCGGCCTCAACAGCGGCGGCCGGTGCTTCGGCCTCGGATTCGCTGAACAGATCGGCGGCCGGCGCAGGCTCGGCGGCAGCGCTCAGTTCCAGGCGTTTGGCGTCGCGATCAAGGTCGTTCAGCCAGCTCTTGAACTCCAGCAGGCTGTACAACTCGTAGAGTTTCGCCGGATCTTCCGCACCCATTTGCAAGTCGTCGAGGCCAATGTCCAGCGGCACGTCAACCTTGATGGTCGCCAGTTGATAGGAAAGGAAGGCCATTTCCTTGTGCTCTTCGAGTTTGGCCGGCAGGGTCTTGGCACCGCGAATCGGCAGGGTCGGCACGATGTCGAGCTGCGCATAAAGCTCGGTCAGACCGCCGTTCACACCGACCAGCAGGCCGGAAGCCGTCTTCGGGCCGATACCCGGAACACCCGGAATGTTGTCGGAAGAATCGCCCATGAGCGCCAGATAATCGATGATCTGCTCCGGAGCGACGCCGAATTTCTCCTTCACGCCCTCCACGTCCATGCTGCTACCGGTCATGGTGTTGACCAAGGTAATGTGCCCGTCGACCAGTTGCGCCATGTCCTTGTCACCGGTGGAGATGATCACCGGACGGTCCGCCGCCGCGCTGCTGCGGGCCAGGGTACCGATCACGTCATCGGCCTCGACGCCTTCGACGCATAGCAGCGGGAAGCCCAGGGCGATCACGCTCTGGTGCAGCGGCTCGATCTGCACGCGCATGTCGTCAGGCATGCTCGGACGGTTGGCCTTGTATTCGGCGTACATGTCATCGCGAAAAGTCCCACCCTTGGCGTCGAACACCACGGCGAACGGACTGTCCGGATACTGCTTGCGCAGGCTCTTGAGCATATTCAACACGCCCTTGACCGCACCGGTCGGCAGGCCTTTGGACGTGGTCAGCGGTGGCAGCGCGTGAAAGGCGCGGTACAGGTAAGAAGAACCGTCCACCAGGACGAGGGGGGCTTGGCTCATGAGCAGGATCAACCTTTTCGGCGGGTCCGGCGCTAGAATAGCGGGACCGTTGACGACAAAGGGACAAGGTTATCATGCGCACACCAAATCGCCTGTTGCTGGCTGGCTTGTTTGCAATCGCCCCATTGGCCGTCATGGCGGCGGACGATGCGCCGACACCGGAGCCAGATGTCACGATCCGCACGGAAGGGGACAAGCTCATCCAGGAATACCGCCAAAACGGTTTTCTGTATGCGATCAAAGTCACGCCCAAAGGCGGCAAGCCGTATTTCCTGGTACGCGCCGACGGATCAGAAGGTAACTTCATCCGCTCTGATTACCCGGATATGCTGATTCCGGCGTGGGAAATTTTTAAGTGGTAAGTCGTCCTTAACTTTAATCGGCGCTGGCTCAACAGCAGCGCCCGTACTGGCAGTTTAAACATGTCTGTGTTCACCCCCCTGGCTCGGCCCGAGCTGGAAGCTTTTCTCGCCCCTTATGGCCTCGGCCGCCTGCTTGATTTCCAGGGGATTGCCGCCGGTAGCGAAAACACCAACTTCTTTATCAGCCTGGAGCAGGGCGAATTTGTCCTGACCCTGGTCGAGCGCGGTCCGGTTCAGGAAATGCCGTTCTTCATCGAACTGCTCGACGTGCTGCACGGCGCCGACCTGCCGGTGCCTTACGCCCTGCGCACCACTGACGGCGTGGCCTTGCGCGAACTGGCGGGCAAACCTGCGTTGCTGCAACCGCGCCTGGCCGGCAAGCACATCAAGCAAGCCAATGCGCAACATTGCGCGCAGGTCGGTGAGTTGCTCGGCCATCTGCATCTGGCGACCCAGGCCAACATGATCAAGCGCAAAACCGATCGCGGCCTGGACTGGATGCTGGAAGAGGGTACGCAGTTTTTGTCGCACCTCGGTGCCGAGCAGAAAGACCTGCTGCAACGGGCGCTGGAAGAAATCACCCGGCAGAAAGAAAAAATCCTCGCTCTGCCGCGGGCGAACATTCACGCCGACCTGTTCCGCGACAACGCGATGTTCGAAGGCACGCACCTGACCGGGTTGATCGATTTCTACAATGCCTGCTCCGGGCCGATGCTCTACGACGTGGCGATTGCCTTGAACGACTGGTGTTCGGATGACGATGGCGTGATCGATGGACCGCGAGCGCGGGCCTTGCTGGGCGCTTATGCGGCCTTGCGACCATTCACCGCTGCCGAAGCCGAGTTGTGGCCGACCATGCTGCGGGTGGCTTGCGTACGGTTCTGGTTGTCACGCTTGATCGCGGCAGAGTCGTTCGCCGGGCAGGACGTGTTGATTCACGATCCGATGGAGTTCCAGTTGCGCCTGGCGCAGCGGCAGACGGTCAATACACCATTGCCTTTCGCTCTTTAAATTGTGGCGAGGGAGCTTGCTCCCGCTGGGTTGCGAAGCGACCCCTTCTTTAGGCCTGCTGCGCAGTCCAGCGGGAGCAAGCTCCCTCGCCACAGGGTCATTGCATTAATTAAAGCGACTCCAGGCACCCCGCCAGATCATCCCCCAACTTTTCCAGCACCTGCTCATAACCCTGGGCAGTCGCCGGTGTGTACCCGCCCAGCGCATCCAGTTCAGCCAGCTTCACCGGCAAACCCGCCACCAGGGTTTCTGCCAGGCGCGGACGCAGCGGTGGTTCGCTGAACACGCAGGTCTTGCCGACTTCCTGCAAACGCGCACGCATCGCCGCGACATGCTGGGCACCGGGTTGCACTTCGGCTGCGACGCTGAACACACCCACGTGCTTGAGGCCGTAGGCGTCTTCGAAGTAATCGAAAGCTTCGTGAAACACGAAGTAGGGTTTGCCCTGAACATCGGCCAGGCGTTTCTTCAGGCGCGCATCCAATGCATCGAGACGTTCGTCGAAGGCTTTCAGATTGCTCTGATAGCGCGCGGCATTGTCAGGATCGGCGGCACTCAGGTCGGTCGCCATTTTCGTCGCGATGACCCGGGCGTTAACCGGTGACAGCCACAGGTGCGCATCCAGGCTGCCCGGGCGGTGATCGTGGTCGTGTTCGTCGGCTTCTTCGGCGTGGGAGTGGCTATCTTCGGCAAAACGGCGCAGTTTCATGCCCGGCAAATCCTGCACCGCGACGCTAGGCAGCGTACGGCCGTTGAGCACGCGTGGCAGGAAACCTTCCATGTCCGGACCGATCCAGTACAGCAGGTCTACCGATTGCACCTTGCGCACGTCGGAGGGGCGCAACGCATAGTTATGCGGCGAGGCGCCGGGTGGCAGCAAAACCTCCGGAATCGCCACGCCGTCCTGCACCGCGGCGGCGATCAACTGCAGGGGCTTGATGCTGGTAAGGACCTTGACCTCGGCCTGCGCCGAACCGATCAGCAGAAAACTTGCGATAAATGCGACAAAGATAGAAAAAAGTCGGGACACGATGACCACTCGAAGAGGCGAGAACGGGTAACATAATAACGTCTCTCACAAAACTCGTCGCCGCTCATGCTAAAAACACCGATCGCCAGCCGTCCCCACGACCACTCACATTGCGTTCACAGCGCTTTGTCCGAGGCCGATGCCCTGTGCGCACGTCAAGGCCTGCGCCTGACCGCATTGCGCCGGCGGGTGCTGGAACTGGTGTGGCAAAGCCACAAGCCCCTGGGTGCCTACGACATTCTCGCGGTCCTCAGCGAGCAGGACGGTCGCCGCGCCGCACCGCCGACGGTGTACCGCGCACTGGATTTCCTGCTGGAAAACGGCCTGGTCCATCGGATTTCCTCACTCAACGCCTTCATCGGCTGTAATCACCCGGAACATGCTCACCAGGGTCAGTTCCTGATCTGCCGCGTGTGCCACGCCGCCATTGAGCTCGAACAAAAATCCATCAGCGACGCGATCATCGCCAGCGCCAGGGATGTCGGGTTTATCGTCGAAGGCCAGACCGTCGAAGTGATCGGTCTCTGTTCGGGTTGCCAGGGGGCTTGATGAGCAACGCGCTGATCCGTCTTGAACAGGTTGCGGTCACGTTCGCCGGGCAACCGGTGCTGGACAACATTGAGCTGAGCGTCGAGCCGGGGCAGATCGTGACCCTGATCGGCCCCAACGGCGCCGGCAAAACCACCCTGGTGCGTGCCGTGCTCGGCCTGTTGAAACCAGACAGCGGCAGCGTTTGGCGCAAGCCGAAACTGCGGGTCGGTTACATGCCGCAAAAACTTCACGTCGATCCGACACTCCCGCTGTCGGTCCTGCGTTTCTTGCGCCTGGTGCCGGGCGTGGACCGGGCGATGGCCTTGGCGGCACTCAAGGAAGTCGGCGCCGAACAGGTGATCGACAGCCCGGTGCAAAGCGTTTCCGGTGGCGAAATGCAACGCGTGTTGCTGGCCCGGGCCTTGTTGCGCGAACCGGAACTGCTGGTGCTCGACGAACCGGTACAGGGTGTCGACGTGGCCGGCCAGGCTGAGCTGTACAGCCTGATCACCCGTCTGCGCGACCGCCACGGTTGCGGCGTGCTGATGGTCTCCCATGATCTGCATCTGGTGATGAGCACCACGGATCAGGTGGTTTGCCTCAATCGTCACGTCTGCTGTTCAGGCCATCCCGAACAAGTCAGCGGCGATCCGGCTTTCGTCGAGCTGTTCGGAAAAAACGCACAAAGCCTGGCGATTTATCACCACCATCACGACCACGCTCACGACTTGCATGGCTCGGTGGTCAAGGCGCCCGCGTCGGGCCAACCCCATGTGCACGGAGATAGCTGCAAGCATGGCTGATTTTCTACTTTACGCCCTGCTTGCAGGCCTGGCCCTGGCCGTCGTCGCAGGCCCATTGGGGTCTTTCGTGGTCTGGCGGCGTATGGCCTATTTCGGCGACACCCTGTCCCACGCCGCATTGCTCGGCGTGGCCCTGGGCTTCCTGCTGGATGTCAGCCCGACCGTTGCCGTGACCGTTGGCTGCTTGCTGTTGGCGGTGTTGCTGGTGACTTTGCAACAACGCCAGCCGCTGGCGTCCGACACACTTCTGGGAATTCTCGCACCCAGCACGCTCTCCCTGGGCCTGGTGGTACTAAGCTTCATGCACGAAGTGCGGATCGACCTGATGGCCTATCTGTTCGGCGATTTGCTGGCGATCAGTCCGACCGATCTGGCCTGGATTCTTGGCGGCAGCGCTGCGGTACTGGTGTTGCTGGTTACATTGTGGCGCCCATTGCTGGCGATCACCGTGCATGAAGAACTGGCCAGGGTCGAAGGTTTGCCCGTGGCAGGATTGCGCCTGGCGCTGATGCTGTTGATCGCCGTGGTGATTGCCGTGGCGATGAAAATCGTCGGCGTGTTGCTGATCACTTCGTTGCTGATCATCCCGGCCGCTGCGGCACAACGTCACGCCCGCTCGCCGGAACAGATGGCACTGGGCGCGAGCCTGCTGGGCATACTCGCCGTGTGTGGCGGGCTGGCACTGTCCTGGTTCAAGGACACCCCGGCCGGCCCGTCGATTGTAGTGACGGCCGCCGTGCTGTTTCTGCTGAGTTTTGTTCTGCCCCGTCGAGGGGTGTAGACTTGCTCGTTTTTTGCGCAAATAGAGAGTCGCAGGAATGAAGTCGTTCGCCTCCCGTTATCTGCTCCTTGTCGCATTTTCTTTGCTGCTGGGCGCCTGCCAAAGCACGCCACCGGCGGCCACCGAGGCCGCC
>NZ_AKJM01000113.1 GCF_000282335.1 Pseudomonas sp. GM48 | reverse complement strand
CAGGTAGATCAGCGCGGCAATGCCGAACGACTGGAAGGTCAGGAATGTCGCCGAGTTGGCGTCCCGCGCGACTTTCAGGATGTCCGGGATGGTCGCGGTGAAGGCCACGGTGGTCGAGTGCAGCATCAGAATCACTTCGTTGCTGTAGTACGGCAGCGAACGACGCAGGGCCGACGGCATGATCACGTAGGCATACAGCTTCCAGCCGGTCAGGCCGTAAGCCTTGGCGGCCTCGACTTCGCCGTGGTTCATGCTGCGAATGGCCCCGGCGAAGATCTCCGTGGTGTAGGCGCAAGTGTTCAGGGCAAAGGCCAGGATGGTGCAGTTCATCGCATCGCGAAAGAACGCATCCAGCACCGGCTGAGCCCGAATGGCGGCCAGGCTGTAAATGCCGGTGTAGCAGATCAGCAGCTGAATATACAGCGGCGTGCCGCGGAACAGATAGGTGTAGAACTGCACCGGCCAGCGCACCCAGGCATTGCTTGAGACCCGGGCAATCGACAGCGGGATCGACATCACGAAGCCAAAGAAGATCGAGGCGCTGAGCAGCCACAGGGTCATGGCCAGCCCGGTGATGTGATTGCCGTCCTGGAACAGGAAAGGTCTCCAGTATTCCTGTAGAAGTTCGATCATCGTACGGCCTCCCGGGAACCTGCGGCGTAGAAGATTTCCATCCGGCGCAAGACGTAGTTCGAAACGGTGGTGATCACCAGATAGATCAAGGCAGCCAGCATCAGGAAGAAGAACAGCTGATAGCTACTCTTGCCCGCGTCCTGGGCCACCTTGACCAGGTCGGCCAGGCCAATGATCGACACCAGGGCGGTGGCCTTGAGGATCACCATCCAGTTGTTACCGATGCCCGGCAGGGCAAAGCGCATCATTTGCGGGAACACCACGAGGCGAAAGCGCTGGGCACGGGTCAGGCCGTAGGCGGTAGCCGCTTCCATTTGTCCACGTGGCACGGCGAGGATGGCGCCGCGGAAGGTTTCGGTGAAATACGCCCCGTAGATGAAGCCCAGGGTAATGACACCGGCGCTGAACGGGTTGATCTCGATGTATTCCCATTCCATGAAGTCAGTCAACGAGGTCAGCCAGGTTTGCAGGCTGTAGAAAATCAACAGCATCAGCACCAGGTCCGGTACCCCGCGGATCAGCGTGGTGTAGGCCTGCGCAGGGACACGCAGCAGCGCCGATTTAGAAAGCTTGGCGCTGGCGCCGATCAGGCCCAGGCCAACGCTCACCAGCAAGCACAGAAAGGATAATTTGACGGTCATCCAGGAGCCTTGCAGCAACAGTGGGCCGAAGCCCTTGAGGCTGAAGCCCGACAGCCCGAGAATCTGCAATAGGTTTTCTAGCATTGTGCAGCCCTACGTCAATCAAAAAAGTGCCCATCCGGAGATGGGCGCAGGGTCATTATTTGCCGCTGTACAGATTCAGATCGCCAAAGTGCTTCTGTTGGACGGCCGCATAGGTGCCATTGTCGTGCAGCGCCTTGATACCTTTGTTCAACAAGGCCTGGAGCTCGGCGTTGCCTTTGGTCAGACCCACGGCGGTTTTGGCTGGCAGCAGCGGGTTTTCGACCGGCTCGCTGACCTGGAAGTCGACGCCTTGTGGCGACTTCAGAAAGCCCAGTTCGGCTTGCAGCATGTCCTGGATCGAGGCATCGAGACGTCCGGAGATCAGGTCGGCGTACACCTGGTCCTGGTTGGCGTAGGCCTGGGTTTTCACGCCGGCCTTGTCCAGCACGGCCTTGGCGTAGGCTTCCTGGATGGTGCCTTGCTCGTAGCCGACGGTCTTGCCCTTGAGGGAGGCCGGATCGTTGCCGACGGCCGCACCTTTCTTGAATACCAGTGCGGTCGGGCCAGAGAACAGCTCGCTCGAGAAGTCGATGGCTTTCTCACGCGCTGGCGTGACGGTCATGGACGAGATCACGCCGTCGAACTTGTTGGCCTTGAGGCCGGGAATCATGCCGTCGAAGTCGCTTTCGACCCACTTGCACTTGACCTTCAGTTCAGCGCAGATCGCGTTGCCCAAATCGATATCGAAGCCCACCAGGCTGCCATCGGCGGCCTTGGATTCGAATGGCGCATAAGAGGGATCGACGCCAAAACGCAACTCCTTGTACTCCTTGGCCAGCGCAGAACCGGCAGCCACACACAATGCCAATGCAGAAATGGTGAGAAATGCTTTTTTCATTGTTTTTATTCCTAAGGACCATCGAAAGCGCTTGTGCCGCAAGAGCGTGTGTACTGAACCTGAAGTGTCATATGCACACGCAGATACTTGTACAGACAAGCATATGCAATCACCCGGCCAATTCGTGGATCGGGCATTTGAGAAAGTGCATAAAGTGCTGTGCGATGGGCTTGGCAGGCAGGTGAGGGCAGGGAGTGGGGCAGCCCGTGAGGCTGTTACCGAAGCAGGTTTTTACCCCCGGATGGGGTATGCGGTAACAAAGTGTGAGATCAAGGGCGCCGACTTTGCTGGCTAAATCCTTGGTGATGATATCGGTGGAGTGTCAGCGCAGGCATTGGGTAGTCAGCCTGCTGAGCACGTTGCGTTTTCTCATTGCAATAGCCTCAAGGTTTCAAACAGTGCACGGTCTTCTTTTTTGGCTGATCGAGCGTGGCGTCGAATGACTTGCAACAGGCAGTCGGTGAAGCAATGCGCCGCATTGCTCAGCGCAACACTGCGACGTGTCACGATGCTCAATTGTCGAGGTTCGAACTGTTCGTTCAGGTTCAGGGAAACCAGGCGGCCAAGAAAGGGCGGGGCGATACTCACGATGGATGGCCCCCAAGTGCACATGTCGGCCCGCTCGACCATCATCTGCAAAATAGCCATTGAATGGGCCCGCACAATCCGGTTCTCGTCGATATGCGCGCCATGTTTCCAAAACAGCTCTTGCATCAATCCATCGTGCCCATCCGGTGCGTAGTTCAAGGTCCAGTTCTGCTCCAGCAGTTCATGGATCGAACGCGCGTGCTGTCGTGGGTGTCCCTCACGAACCAGCACTGATGCCTGGTATTCCAATAAGGTTTGGCAGGCAAATTCCTGGGTGGACTGCGCCGGGTGAAGCTGTCCAATCGCAAAGTCCATGCTGCCGTCACGCAGCAGTGGTTGGGCCACGGCCATCAGGCTTTCATACAGTTCCAATCGTATTTGTGGCATTCGCTCGCGAAAGGCCAAGATCACTTCGGGCAGAAATGTCAGGGCGATCCACGGCGTGATACCGACGCACAGTCTGCCCTGAGCCTTGCCACGCATGTGATCGAGTTCGGTTTGCGCGTGCTCCAACTGCTTGATCACCAGCCGCGCATGGGTCAGCAGAACTTTTCCATATTCAGTGAAGTTCAGGCCGGTGGGGGTTCGGTTAAACAGCGGTAGTTGCTGAGAAGTTTCCAGCTCCCGTAGCGCCTTGGTCACGGCTGCCTGGGAAATCTCCAGCGAACGCGCGGCGGCGCGGATACTGCCTGTTTCGGCGCTGGCAATCAGTGCTTGTAATTGATGCAGTTTCATCTGCTTACCCTTCAGACAACCCGTGGTTGTCATCATAACCAAACTGGGGCTCCCCAGCCCATGGTTCCGTCCCTAAGATCGATCCCGACAGCGCTTTCACAGGCGTCGCGTCCCAATCGAAGGAGAACAACAATGGATGCCGGCCACGTGCTGCCAGGTATTGCAGCGATAAAAGATGAAATGATCGCGTTACGTCACCGTATTCACGCGCACCCCGAGCTGGGCTTTGAGGAGTACGCCACCAGCCGGCAAGTCGCCGAGTGTCTGGTGCGCTGGGGTTATGAGGTCAGCACCGGCGTGGGCAAGACCGGGGTGGTCGCCACCCTGAAAAATGGCGAGGGGCGCTCCATCGGCCTGCGTGCCGATATGGATGCGTTGCCGATTCAGGAAGCCACTGGCTTGCCCTATGCCAGCCAAATTGACGGCGTCATGCACGCCTGCGGCCACGACGGTCACACGGCCATCCTGCTGACAGCCGCCCGGTATCTGGCGCAAACCCGGGCCTTCAACGGTACGCTTCAGCTGATTTTCCAACCGGCGGAAGAAGGCTTGGGCGGTGCCCGGAAAATGCTGGAGGAGGGGCTGCTCGAACGCTTTCCCTGTGATGCGGTTTTCGCGATGCATAACGTCCCCGGGTATCCCGTCGGGCATCTGGGTTTCTATAGCGGGCCATTCATGGCCTCGGCCGACACGGTGAACATCAGGATCATCGGCAAGGGCGGGCACGGCGCGGTGCCGCACAAGGCTGTCGACCCAGTGGTGGTTTGCGCATCGATCGTGATCGCCCTGCAAAGCATCGTGTCGCGCAATGTCAGCCCGCAGGACATGGCGATTATCACCGTAGGCTCGATTCATGCCGGTAGCGCCTCGAACGTCATCCCGTCCAGCGCCGACATGAGTCTGAGCGTACGTGCCCTGACGCCGGAGGTTCGCCGCTTGCTCGAAGTCAGGATCAACGAATTGGTCAACGCCCAGGCCGCCAGTTTTGGTGCCCAGGCACAGATCGATTATCAGCATTGTCATCCGGTGTTGATCAACGATCCGGAGTCAACCGCAATTGCCCGGGAAGTCGCACGGGACTGGCTGGGAGACGAGCGGTTGATCAACGACTTGCGCCCCTTCACCGCGAGTGAAGACTTTGCCTTCATCCTGGAGAAATGCCCCGGCAGCTATCTGGTGGTCGGCAATGGCGAGGGTGACAGCGGTTGCCTGCTGCACAACCCCGGCTATGACTTCAATGATGCCTGCCTGCCGATCGGGGCGAGTTATTGGGTCAAGTTGGTGGAAAGTTTTCTGCGTTGAGACGCCGCGCTGGCGAGCGTCTATCTGTACAAACATCATCTGCGACCTGAGAGGAAAATAATGAACAAGATCATTGCAGCGGTTTCACTGGTATTGCTGACGGCATCAAGCCTCGCGAGTGCGGCCGACTGGTCCGGCAAAGTCCTGAGACTGGGGGTGGACCCCACCTATCCACCGCTGGAGTACAAGAACCAGGATGGCACGCTGACCGGCTTCGGGGTCGATATCGCCGAAGCACTCTGTGCCGAAATACACGCCCGTTGCGTATGGGTCGAAAGCAGCTGGGACGGGATGATTCCGGCACTGCTGGCGCGCAAATTCGACGCGGTGGCCTCGTCGATGACGGTCACGCCAAAACGCCTGGAGCAGATTGCGTTCACCGACAAGGTCTCCAATGCGCCGGCGCGCCTGGTGGTCAGACGTGGGTCGGGATTGCAGCCGAGCATTGAATCGCTAAAGGGCAAACGCATCGGTGTGGAACATGGCTCGACCCAGGAAGCCTTCGCCAAAGCCGTGTGGGGCTCGAAGGGCGTGGAGGTGCTGTCTTATCAGAATCAGGATCAGGTCTACGCCGATCTGGTCGTGGGGCGGCTCGATGCCTCACTGCAGGGCTCCATCCAGGCCAGCTACGGATTTCTGAACACCGAGGCCGGCAAGGATTACGAGTTCTCGGGCGCGACCCTGGATGACCCGAAGTTTTTCGGCGTGGGTGACGGGATCGGCTTGCGCAAAAACGATGTGGAGTTGCGCGAGGACTTGAACAAGGCCCTGGCGACCATTCTCGCCAACGGTACCTACGAGCGAATCAACAAAAAGTACTTCGATTTCGACGTCTACGGCGCGAAGTAATTTCTGACCGGGCGCTCACCCGAGCGCTCTATCGCCTTCACCTCAGCCAATAAGAACAAGGAGAGTGAAATGTTTCTGGAAGGCTTTGGCCCGCAGATTCTGCTGGGCACCCTGGCCACAACCTATCGCCATAAATGGGGCATTTCACCCACCCAACCGGGCGTTTACCACCTATTTTGAGTAATAGTCCCACCTCACCCTTTCTCTCGATTGAATCACTCAGAAACAGCTTGTTAATTCATTTGAGCTTTTTCTTCGCCTTACGCTAATGGCTCATTTGTTGCACCACTCCCTGGAACCCGCAGCAGCAGTCGTCCCGAACATTATGGAGACGGCGGGGCTTGCCAGACTCGGCATGGCGCGAGGGGTGGAAAATGCAATGCGCGACACCACCATGCAGCTCCATCGCCTCTTTATGAGGAGCTTCCTATGAGTTCCATGATCAAGATTGGCATCGTCGATGATCACCCGCTGTTAAGGGATGGGGTCTCAATGGCGCTGAAGAAAATAGCTGACTTTCAGGTGGTCGGGCAGGGCGGGTCTGCCGATGATGCTCTGGAAATTGCCGCTCGTTTTGCCCCGAATGTTTTGCTGATGGATGTAAACATGCCGGGCGATAGCTTTGCTGCCGTGCGAGCGATCTCAGCTTCTTCGCCGGCAGTTAGGATTTTGATGCTGACGGTATCCGAGTCCATCGAGGACGCATATTCCGCCCTCGAAGCGGGCGCGCAGGGGTATGCGTTGAAAGGCATAAGCGGTCGTGAGCTTGTACAAGCCATCAGAAATGTTGACGCTGGTGAAACCTTCATTACACCTAGACTTGCCAGCAAGCTGTTAGGCAATTTCAGACAGTACGCGGGTGATAAGCAAAAGGTCGAGCTGACCCATCGCGAAGAACAAGTTATCCGGGAGGTATCGAAGGGCCTGACTAACCGCGAGGTGGCTATCAAGCTTGAGCTCTGTGAGAAGACTATCAAGCACTACATGACGAATGTCATGTACAAGCTACGCGTTCGTAACCGGACGCAGGCAGTCGCAGCAGTGAGACGGCATTGGGAAAGTGACCATATACCTGGCTTATGTGGTGCTCTTCAACGCCGCGACTTGAATGGCAACATTAAGCAAAATAACGGGACATAAGCGTTAATGCGATCTGTAGCAGCTGCCGAGCTTGCGAGGCGGCGTTCGGCGGCGAAGCAGTCGTAAAATCAGTCATTGCGGTACGTCAGGCAGACCGCGTCAGCTGGACTCACGACTGCTTCGCAGCCGAACGCAGCCTCGCGGGCTCGGCAGCTGCTACAAAGGGTGGCGGGTGATCAGATTTTGAACTGCGCCCTGGCTTTGGTTCCGCAATGGGGTGCCGATTCAATAATGAATATTCCGCCGAGGGATTCGACGCGATAGCGCATGCCGACAAGGCCCAGATGAGTTCTGCCTCGACCTGGCACACTCGGTTTCTCGGTTGAAATACCCACTCCCGCATCCTCGACTTGCACTTCCAGTAGCCCTTCGGAGTGCGAGGCGCTGAGTTTTTGGCCTTTCCCTCCGGCGTGAATATAGGCATTGTTCAATGCTTCCTGGGCGAAGCGGTAAATACAAATTTTATGCGCTATCGGTACATCGTCTGGAAGAGTATCAAGCTCCAGATCGACTCGTGTCTCGGTCCGCTCTTCGTGCCGCTCGGCAAGCAATACCAGCGCATCGTGCAGGGTCAGATCAGTAACTTCCGGAAGTGCCAGGCCCAGTGATATTTCCCGCACTTCGTTTAAAGCATCCTCGCCGGCACGTCTGATCATTTCGAGGACTTCCTCATCTGGGGCGCCTTTCGAATCCTCGAGCTCTTCAAGGCGAAGGAGGATAAGTGACAACAGCTGGGCAGGACCATCATGAAGATCCGCCCCGATCCGACGCAGAGTGAGTTCACTGATTCTGGAAAATTCGCGATTGGCTGTAGTGACTTTGCGCTGAAGGGCGGCATTATTTGAGTGCAACCTGGCTTGCTCATCCATTCGCCATTTAAGTGCTGTTTCATGCAGCTTTATTATCTTGTCGCCACGCCGAACGATAAAAAATAACAGCAAAATCATGGCCATTGTTGCTGCACCAACAATCGCCCAAACTTTCTTGCGAACGTTATTGATTTCGCGCTGTAACGCGTGCGCGGTTTCGTAAAACTCACCAACCGCAACAATCTTTCCAGTACCCGCTTCACGCAGTGGAGCAAAGATTTCATAGAGCGGAATATTCAGGCTTCGCTCAAAAGCATCCTCAGTATCCTCCTCAAGATCACTGTCCAGTTCTGTATAGATCTTGCCGGTCAACGCCTGCGAGATCTCCTCTGTCGGAAAATTTTTCTGGACCGCGGATTTGTTGGTGCTGTAGACAATCGTGCCGTCTGGCAGCCAGATCTTGACCGAGACAACATGTGCACTGAACGAGGTGCTGGAGAGCAGGTGGTCAATGGTCTGAATTGTTCCGCCGGGGAGTTCTTTGGCAGTGGTTAATCCTTGGACGAAAGGTTCGAGAAGGTTCGCCATATAACGCGCTCCCGCCTCTGCCGCCGTTTGCACCGTTGCATCTTCGATACTCTGGCTGACGAGGTTTCCAACGAACGTCATGGTCAAACCCAGAATTATTGTGGCGCAGATTACGAACTGGGTTGAGCGGCTTAAATGGCGCAGTTTTACACGGGGGCCCTGACTCCCGGGCACTCCGCCACCGGACGTTTGGCCTGCCTCTGATCCGACCAAGGTCTGATCCGATTCATCGACCAAGGTCGCAGAATTTGGTTGGGCTTTTGTCTCTGTACACATCCGGGCAGCACCTCAATACTCATTTTCAATGGAGTGTAGAGCTAGCGTTTGAGGTTGAAGGTGGGAGGCGCGATGAATAATTTAAAAAGATTCCCGATCCATCTGGATAATCGCTATTTCCGGCAACAACAGCCGGGGGTTATTACCAATGGTGTGGTCGGCCATTCGCGCTCTGTACTGTCACTTTACGGCCATACAAACCAGGATGGAAACGTCTGCACGCTTGGCATTCAACATACTAGTCAATTAGTACTCGATGCCAGCTTTCTCATGGATAAACGGCTTGTTGACGAAGCCGCATGGACGCAGAACCGTGCCATCACCCCTCAGGAAATCCCGGTATATGGCGACTTTCACGAGCCTATTCCGGGCAATGACTCTGATCGCTGGATATGTGGCATCTGTGAAAAGCCCCCTATGCCCGAGACAGCATCATGTACAGATGCATAGAGCCCCGATTCGTGAAGGGGCCTTTTGTAAGTTGCACCTTCTATTCAACCTGCGTTCATGGGCCGTCGCCTCCTTGAGGCGCAATACCAGCCTGTAGATACGGTTGTCATGGGGAATTGATCCTCAGTTGAGCATTGCTGATTGCACGCAATTCAGTGAGGGCTCAGTGCGGCCGTCGTACCAGGTCCCGTCGTTCAATTTTCGATTTTTGTTTATGGGGTCCAGCACTAAACCACGCGTTTGCAGCCGTGTTTTATGCGTGTGGTTTCCTGATTAGTTAAGCATCGAGGAAACAGCCATGGCCAGCTTCATCAAGTCCGATCTCGAATTCATTCTCGAACAAATTTTCATCGCCGAACGGCATGCGGCAGGCGCGAGTCTGGCTGACATGCTGCCGAACGTAGAAGTACCCTTCGGCCTGCGCACCGTCACTGGCATCTTCAACAACCTGGCTGATCCCCAGTTCGGTGCCGCCGACAACTTCTTCCCGCGTATGACGACGCCGGTGTTCAATACCGCGCAGGTCCAGCCGGCGGGCTTCTTCGGCCCCGCCGATCCTGGCGGAACCACGCCGACTTCCTACCTGCAGACCAGCGGTTTCGTCTTTGACTCGCAGCCGCGTACCATCAGCAACCTGATCGTGGACCAGACCGCCAACAACCCGGCGGCGGTCGCGGCCGCAGCGGCCAATCCGGATTCTCAGGTCGTCACCAGTCCCGGACTGGATGGCCTGTTCGGCACCGCCGACGACGTTTCCGTCTTCCAGATCCCTAACATCACGCCGGACGCGGGTCTGACCGTACCGTTCAACCAGTGGATGACTTTCTTTGGCCAGTTCTTCGACCATGGCCTGGACCTGGTCACCAAGGGCGGCAGCGGCACAGTTTTTATTCCGCTGCAGCCGGATGACCCGTTATTCGTACCGGGCAGCCCGACCAACTTCATGGTGCTGACGCGCGCCACCAATCTGCCCGGCCCCGATGGCATTCTGGGCACCGCCGATGACATCCACGAGCAGAGCAACACCACCTCGCCGTTTGTCGACCAGAACCAGACCTACAGCTCGCATCCCTCGCACCAGGTGTTCCTGCGCGCGTATGAGCTCAACGCCGCTGGCGATCCGGTGGCCACTGGCAAGCTGATCACCAATCGTGACCTAGGCGCCGATGGGCAATTCGGCACCGCTGATGACGTCGAAATCGGTGGCATGGCCACCTGGGCAGTCGTCAAGGCCCAGGCCCGTGATCTGCTCGGTATCAACCTGACCGATGCGGACGTGTTCAACGTACCGCTGCTGGCAACCGATGCTTACGGTAACTTTATCAAGGGGCCTAACGGCCTCCCACAAGTCGTGATGATGGGCGCGGATGGCCTTCCCGGCACGGCCGATGACGTACTCGTCGAGGGTAACCGGGCCGCGCCAATCAGCCTGACGAACGCCGTGCGCACCGGTCACCAGTTCCTCATCGACATCGCCCACAGTGCCGATCCGACCGGCGGCCTGACGGCTGATGCGGACACCGTCATTGGCGGCCCGCAAGCCCCCGGTACCTACGACAACGAGCTGCTCGACAAGCACTACATTGCCGGTGACGGCCGGGTCAACGAGAACATCGGCCTGACCACGGTGCATGAGATCTTCCACAGCGAGCACAACCGGCTGATTGACCAGACCAAGGAGACAGTGCTGGCCTCCGCCGACCTCGACTTCCTGAACAAGTGGCTGATGCCCGACGCCCAACTGACAGCGCTGCCAGTGACGCCGGCCGACATCGCGGCCCTGCACTGGAACGGCGAGCGGTTGTTCCAGGCCGCCAAGTTCGGCACCGAGATGCAGTACCAGCACCTGGTGTTCGAAGAATTCGCGCGCACCATCCAGCCGCAAGTGGACGTCTTCCTGGCGCCTATGGGCAACGACACCACCATCAATCCGGCGATCGTCGCCGAGTTCGCGCACACGGTCTTTCGCTTCGGTCACTCGATGCTGCTGGAGACGGTCGATCGCTTCGACCCCAACTTCAACGTCGTCGGCGACGGCAATCCGGTTGACCCGGGCAATCAACAGACCGGCCTGATCGCGGCCTTCCTCAACCCTCTCGCGTTTGCTGCGAGCGGCCCAACTCCTGACCAGGCGGCTGGCGCCATCGTGCGCGGCATCACGCGGCAGGTCGGCAACGAGATCGACGAGTTTGTCACTGATGCTCTGCGCAACAATCTGGTTGGCCTGCCGCTCGACCTTCCCGCGCTCAACCTGGCGCGCGGCCGCGATGCCGGCATTCCGTCGCTGAACGCGGCGCGGCGCGAGTTCTACCACATGACCGGCGACAGCCAGTTGACCCCCTACACGAGCTGGGCCGATTTCGTGCAGCACATGAAGCACCCGGAATCGCTGGTCAACTTCATCGCCGCCTACGGCACGCACTCAACCATCACTAGCGCTACGACGCTGGCGGGCAAGCGCGCCGCGGCTGCAGACCTGGTGTTCGGCAGCGCCACGGCGCCGGCTGATCGCCTGGACTTCCTGCACAGTACCGGCGCCTGGGCCAGCACCGCTGGTGCGGACGGTATTTTGCACACCGCAGACGACGTGACCACCACCGGCCTGGACTCTGTCGACTTCTGGATCGGCGGCCTGGCCGAAGAGAAGATGCCCTTTGGCGGCCAGCTGGGTTCGAGCTTCAACTTCGTCTTCGAAACCCAGTTGGAAAACCTGCAGAATGGCGACCGCTTCTACTATCTGGCCCGCACCGCGGGACTCAACTTCGGCACTGAGCTTGAGAACAACTCGTTCGCCAATCTGGTGATGCTCAACAGCGACGCAACACACCTGCCGGCTAACATATTCCAGACGCCAGCCTTCATCCTGGAGGTCGACCCGACGCACCAGTTCAACCAGAGTGTGGTGGCCGGCCCGGATGGCGTCGTCGGCACGGCCGACGATCTGCCAGCCAACGCCGACCCCTTTGGCCCGTCGGACCACCCGATTGGCTCACCACGGATTGACCATTTCACGCCGCTGGTGATCCGCGACAACCCCGATACAGTGGGCCCGGATACCAACTATCTGCACTACACCGGCGGTGATACGGTCGTGCTTGGCGGCACGGCCGGCAATGACATCCTCATTGCCGGCGACTCGGACGACGACACCGTCTATGGCGACGCCGGCAATGACCGGCTCGACGGCGGCTACGGCAACGACAACATCTTCGGCGGCACCGGTGACGACATCATCACCGACATCGGCGGCGACGACGTCATTCGCGGCGAGGACGGCAACGACGTCATCCAGGCCGGTAACTCGACCCTCGCCGGCAACAATCTGGTCCTCGGCGGTGCGGGCAAAGACTTCATCATCACCACTGAAGACATCACGATGACCTTCGGCGGCGCGGGCGACGACTTTATCCTCGGCGCCAAGGTCAACCTCGCGCCGACCGGCAACGAAGGCGACGACTGGATCGAGGGCGGCACCCAGGACGGTGCGCCCGGCGATAACATGAGCCCAACTTTGACCGACGATGTGCCCGGCAACGACATCTTCATCGGCAAGGGCGGTTTCGATGAAATGATCGGTGAAGGCGGCGACGACATCTTCGTCGCCAGTGACGCTCAGGACAAGATGGACGGTATGTCCGGGTACGACTGGACCACCTACAAGAATGACCAGTACGGCGTGACCGTCGACATGGTAGTTCCCTTCTTCAGTCCCTATCACGCGGTGCCTGATGCTGCGGGCAATATCGTAGGCGCAGTGGGGCAGTCGCCGGATGCGGTTTATGACCGGTTCGCGGAAGTGGAGGGCCTGTCGGGGTCGGCCTTCGCCGACTTCCTGCGCGGCGATGAGCAAAACGCAGCCATCATCGCCAACATCACGGCCAGGGGCAGCATTCTCACCAACTTCGATCTCGTCAGCGGCCTGCGGGCCTTCGTCGGCAGTGCCGGTTTCGGTGCCGACGGTATCGGCGGGACGGCCGACGATCAGTTCGGTGCGGGCAACATCATCCTCGGCGGCGATGGCAGCGACATCATCGAAGGCCGTGGCGGCAGCGACCTCATCGACGGCGACAGTTGGCTCAACGTACGCATCAGCGTGCGGCAGAACATCGATGGCACCGGGCCAGAGATCGCCAGCTTCGACAGCATGACGCCGATGATCCCGCTCATGCTGAACGGTACCTACAATCCCGGCCAACTTGTCGCCGTGCGCGAAATCCTGCCCGGTACATCCGTAGGCGGGGCTGCGTTCGACACCGTCAACTTCATGGGGCCTCTGGCGAACTACACGATCGCCGTCAACGGCATCGTCGTCGATCCCGCCGTTCCCCTTGATATCGCCGGCACCGACATCGTCACCGTGACCGACAATGTCGGCAAGGAAGAAACCGACCGTCTCACCCATATCGAGCGGCTGCAGTTCTCCGATCAGGCAGTAGTCCTCGTGCAGGGGGTCAACGCCGAGCCTGTGGGTGCACTGACGGTCGATAACACCGCACCGACCGTGGGCCAGACCCTGACTGTGTCGGCGGCAGGCATCACTGATGGCGACAACGCGGGCGGGGCGATCCACAATTCCATCAGTTACATATGGCAGTTTGAAGCGGCACCGGGCTCGGGCGTCTTCGAGGACATCATCCTCGGGCCAGGCCGCATCGGTATCGGATTTACCAGAGCGGACAAGCCCACTTTCACGGTGACGTCGGATCTTGCCGGTCTGGCAATTCGCGTCAAAGCCTTCTATGCGGACGATAATGGCGTGACCGAGCAGGTATTCTCGGCACCCACTACCGCAGTAGTGGCCGCGGCACCGGCCCCGGTAGTGGCTCCTTCGCTGATCGATCCGCAGACCACTGCCCCAAGCAACGGTGTGCGTTACACGCAATCCGACCTGGCGTTCATCCTTGACCAGATCAAGATAGCGGAACACAACGCGGCCGGTGAGAACCTCAACACGCTGCTCGACAATGTACGGATGCCGTTCGGTTTGCGCACGGTCGAAGGGACGGAAAACAACCTGCTCCATCCCGAGTTCGGTGCCGCCGATAACGTATTCCCGCGCCTGACCACGCCGGACTTCCGCCCGGCCGACGCCGGCACGAGTTACACCCAGACCAGCGGCCTGGTGATCGATTCGCAGCCGCGCACCATCAGCAACCTGATCGTCGACCAGACCGCCAACAACCCGGCGGCGGTCGCGGCTACCTTCGATCCGGGTCTGGATGGCGTCCTTGGCACGGCTGACGATGTCCTCAAGGCCGGTGCGCAGGTGGTGACCGGAACCCGCACCGACGGCACCACGTTCCAGACCTTCTTCGATCCGAACGTGAGCCCCGACGCGGGCCTGACCGCACCCTTCAACCAATGGATGACCTTCTTCGGCCAGTTCTTCGACCATGGCCTGGACCTCGTCACCAAGGGCGGCTCGGGCACAGTGTTCATTCCGCTGCAGCCGGATGACCCGCTGTTCGTGCCCGGTAGCCCGACCAACTTCATGGTGCTGACACGCGCCACCAATCAGCCCGGCCCCGATGGCATTCTGGGCACGGCCGACGACATCCACGAGAACACCAACACCACCTCGCCGTTTGTCGACCAGAACCAGACCTACAGCTCGCATCCTTCGCACCAGGTGTTCCTGCGTGCCTATGAGCTCAACGCAGCGGGCGATCCGGTGGCTACCGGCAAGTTGATCGAAAATCGTGATCTGGGCGCCGATGGCGTGTTCGGTACGGCCGATGACGTCGGGATCGGTGGCATGGCCACCTGGAAGGTGGTCAAGGCGCAAGCCCATG
The DNA here is from genome assembly GCF_000282335.1 of Pseudomonas sp. GM48. Taxonomy (GTDB): domain Bacteria; phylum Pseudomonadota; class Gammaproteobacteria; order Pseudomonadales; family Pseudomonadaceae; genus Aquipseudomonas. Next base: position 16,045 of record NZ_AKJM01000113.1, on the reverse strand, counting down.
ATCTGCTCGGCATCAACCTCACCGATGCCGATTTCAACAACGTGCCATTGCTGGCGACCGACGCCTACGGCAATTTCATCAAGGGTCCGAACGGTTTCCCTCAGGTGGTGATGGTGGGCCCGGACGGCATTGCCGGCACGGCCGACGATGTGCTCGTTGAAGGCAATCCGGCGGCGCCCATCAGCCTGGCTAACGCCGCACGCACTGGCCATGCCTTCCTCAACGATATTGCGCACACCGCCGTTCCGGTGGACGACCAGACCGGCGCGGCACTCTTGCCCGATGCGGACAATGTCATTGGCGGTACGCCTGCGCCGGGCTTCTATGACAATGAACTGCTGGACGCGCACTACATTGCCGGCGACGGCCGGGTCAACGAGAACATCGGCCTGACCACCGTCCACTCCATCTTCCACCATGAGCACAACCGCTTGGTCGATCACACCAAGGATGTGGTCCTGGCGACAGCGGCAAGCGGCGACGTGTCGTTCCTGAACGAGTGGCTGCTGACACCTGTCACTGCCGTTCCCGCCGACACCTCGACCCTCGACTGGAACGGCGAGCGCCTGTTCCAGACCGCCAAGTTCGGCACCGAGATGCAGTACCAGCACCTGGTATTCGAGGAGTTCGCGCGCACTATCCAGCCGATGGTCGATCCCTTCTTCGCCCCGGGCCAGGTGTACGACACCGCGATCGATCCGAGCATCGTTGCCGAGTTCGCGCACACCGTCTATCGCTTCGGGCACTCGATGCTGCTGGAGCAGGTCGACCGGCTTGATCCGAACTTCGCCTCGAGCGATATCGGGCTGATCCAGGCCTTCCTCAACCCACTGGAGTTCGCAGGCAGCGGTCCGACCCCAGAACAGGCGGCCGGTGCCATCGTGCGCGGCGTGACTCGCCAGGTGGGCAACGAGATCGACGAGTTCGTCACTGAAGCCCTGCGCAACAACCTGCTGGGCCTGCCGCTCGATCTGCCCGCCATCAACCTGGCGCGCGGCCGCGATACCGGCATTCCGTCCCTGAACGCGGCGCGGCGGGAGTTCTATTTGCCCACCGGTGACGCAGAGCTCAAGCCCTATACCAGCTGGGCCGATTTCGTGCAGCACATGAAGCATCCGGAATCGCTGATCAACTTCATCGCCGCCTACGGTACGCACCCGACCATCACCGCCGCCACCACGCTGGCGGACAAGCGCGCCGCGGCTGCGGACCTGGTGCTCGGCGGTGCGACCGCACCGGCCGACCGTGTCGACTTCCTCAACAGCACCGGTGCCTGGACCAGCACCGCTGGTGCGGACGGCGTTTTGCACACGGCAGACGACGTGACCATCACCGGCCTGGATAACGTCGACTTCTGGGTTGGCGGGCTGGCCGAGGAGAAGATGCCCTTTGGCGGCATGCTCGGCTCGACCTTCAACTTCGTCTTCGAGAACCAGATGGAGAAACTCCAGGACGGTGACCGCTTCTACTATCTGGAGCGCACTGCCTCGATGGACTTTGGCGCCGAGCTTGAGAACAACACGTTCTCCGCGCTGGTCATGGCCAATACCGATGCAACACACCTCCCGGGCAGGGTTTTCCTGACGCCGGCCTACACTCTGGAGGTCAACCAGGCGAACCAGTACAACCCGAGTGTGATTGTCGGTCCCGATGGCATTCTCGGCACCGCCGACGATCTGCCGGCCAACGCCGATCCGTTTGGGCCGTCTAACCACCCGATTGGCTCACCACGCAGTGACTTCCTCACGCCACTGGTGATCCGCGACAATCCTGCCACGGTGGGCCCGGATACCAACTACCTGCACTACACCGGCGCCGATACCGTCGTGCTGGGCGGTACGCCCGGCAACGACATCCTCATTGCCGGCGACTCGGACGACGACACGGTCTATGGCGACGCCGGTAACGACCGGATCGATGGCGGCTACGGCAACGACCAACTCTTCGGCGGTACCGGTGACGACATCATCACGGACATGGGTGGCGACGACGTCATCCACGGCGAGGACGGCAACGACGTCATCCAGGGCGGCAACGGCCTCAATCTGATCCTTGGCCAGGCTGGCCAGGACTTCATCATCACCGGCGAGGACGCGGCCGACACCAGTGGCGGCCTGGGCAACGACTTCATCCTCGGCAGCAAGGCGAACGAATTCGCGCGCGGCGGCGAAGGTGACGACTGGATCCAGGGCGGATCCGCCGATGGTGTTGCCGGCGACAACTTCGACGCATTCGGGAACGATCCGATCAATGGCAATGACGTCTTCATGGGCGATGGCGGACCGGACAACTTCGACGGGGAGGGCGGTGATGACATCATGATCGGCAGCCCCAGCGAGGCGGACCGTTTCATCGGGTTCTCCGGTTACGACTGGGCGACCTTCAAGGACGATCCGGCCGGCGTGACCATCGGCCTCAACTCCAGGCTGCGCTTCTTCGACCAACCGGCGGTGCCTGGCTCCAACGCGTCGATCCTTGCCCGGTTGGACCTGGTGGAAGGGTTGTCGGGATCGTCCCACGCCGACTTCCTCAGCGGCGATGACTCCACTGCAGACTTGCTCGCCGTCGCTGGCGCCAAGGGCAGTGTACTCACCAACTTCGACCTCATCAGCGGTCTGCGGGCGTTCGTCGGTGCCGCTGCTGCTGGCGCCGATGGCATTGTGGGCACGGCCGACGATAAGTTCGACGGGGGCAACATCGTCCTGGGCGGTGCTGGCAGCGACGTCCTCGAAGGCCGTGGCGGCGATGACCTCATCGACGGTGACAAGTGGCTCAACGTACGCATCAGCGTACGGCAGAACATCGATGGCACTGGCCCGGAAATCGCCTCCTTCGATAACATGACGCCGCTGGTCCCGCTGATGTTGAACGGCACCTATAACCCCGGCCAGCTCCAGATCGTCCGCGAGATCCTGACGGCGCCCGGCCCCGACTTCGACACGGCGCTGTTCTCCGGCAATTTTGCGGATTACACCGTGGTCGAAAACGTCAACGGCACCGTTACGGTCACCGACAATGTCGCTGCCAGGGACGGGGTCGACACCCTCAGCAATATCGAGCGGCTGCAGTTCGCCGATCAGGCGCTCGTGCTCGGTGGTGTGAACTCGGCGCCAGTCGGTTCACTGACGATCGACGATCCCACGCCCACCGTCGGCCAGACGCTGACGGTATCGGCGGCAGACATCGCGGATGCCGACAATACCGCGACCGGCGGCGCGATCACCAGCCCCATCAGTTTCTTCTGGCAGTTCGAGCCGCGTGCGGGCTCGGGCGTCTTCGAAGACATCACCTTCTTTGCCGCCGGAGAGGTCGCGCGCGCAGAGGGAACGACTGTCACGGTGGGCTCGGAACTCAGGATCGCACCACCGGCGACCCTCATCGGCGCCGTGCCGGCTGTTCCTGAACTCGTCGTGCCAACCGGACTGGCTCTGCGCGTCAGGGCGGTCTACAAGGACGCCAATGGCGTGCTGGAGGAGGTGTTCTCGGCGCCGACCGCACCGATCACGGCGGCCGGTACCGGCACCGTCAATGTCCTGCCGGTTGGCACGGTGCTGATCAGCGATACGACCCCGACACCAGGCTCGGCCTTGACCGCCACGGATGCGTTCACCGACGCCAACGGGACCACGACCTCGGTGATTACCCATCAGTGGCAGGTGGGGAGCGGTGCGATCTTTGCCGACATCGCCGGCGCGACGGGCACGACCTTCACGCCCGACCCGACGCAGACAGGTCAGCAGCTGCGTGTCGTCGCGAGTTACGTCGATGACCTAGGCACGCTTGAGCGAGTCACCTCTGCCGCAACGACAGTGGTCGGTGATCTGTTTGTCGGTACCGCGGGTGTCGACATATGGACCGGCACGGCAGGCGACGACGTGGCCAGCGGAGGTGCTGGCGACGACATCCTGAACGGCTTGGGCGGCAACGACATCCTCAATGGTGACGCGGGCAATGACATTCTCATCGGCGGTGCGGGTGCCGATACCATGGCTGGCGGTGTTGGCGACGATATCTACGAAGTCACCGACCTTGGGGACGTGGTGACCGAGCTTGGCGGTGAGGGTATTGACACGGTCTGGACCTCGCTTGCCAGCTACACCCTGGGTGCCAACGTCGAAAATCTGTATTTCGGCGGCAGCGGCAACTTCGTGGGCACCGGCAACGCGCTCGACAACACGCTCGTGGGTGGTACGGGTAACGACGTCCTCATCGGCGGCGCAGGTGCCGACACGATGGCCGGCGGTGTCGGCAGCGATGTCTACGAAGTCACCGAGCTTGGGGATGTGGTGAGCGAGCTCGCCGGTGCCGGCAGCAGCGACACGGTCTGGACCTCGCTTGCGAGCTACACCCTGGGTGCCAACGTCGAGAATCTGTATTTCGGCGGTAGCGGCAACTTTGCGGGCACCGGCAACGCGCTCGACAACATGATCGTGGGAGGGGCGGGTAATGACGTCCTCGTCGGTGGCGCAGGTAACGACGTCCTCATCGGTGGCGCAGGTGCCGACACGATGGTCGGTGGCGTCGACAACGATACCTATGAAGTTACCGACCTTGGGGATGTGGTGACCGAGCTCGCCGGTTCCGGCAGCGACACGGTCTGGACCTCGCTTGCGAGCTACACCCTGGGTGCCAACATCGAAAATCTGTATTTCGGCGGCAGCGGCAACTTTGTGGGCAGCGGCAACGAGCTCGCCAACACGCTCGTGGGGGGCGCCGGTAACGACGGCCTCAGCAGTGGCTCAGGTAACGACATCATCATCGGTGGCGCAGGTGCCGACACGATGGCCGGCGGCGGTGGCGACGATATCTATGAAGTCGCCGATCTTGGGGACGTGGTGATCGAGCTCGCCGGTGCCGGCAGCGACACGGTCTGGACCTCGCTCGCGAGCTACACCCTGGGGGACAACGTCGAGAATCTGTTTTTCGGCGGCGGCGGCAATTTCGCGGGCAGCGGCAACGCGCTCGGCAACACGATCGTGGGCGGTGCGGGTAACGACGTTCTCACCGGCGGGGGCGGTAACGACGTGATGAGTGGCGGTGTCGCCGGCAACGATACGTTCGTGTTTGCTGCCGCGGGTTTCGGCAACGATACGATCCTGAACTTCGGAGCCAATCCGGCCGCAGGGCAGGACTTGCTCAATGTCACGGGGCTTGGGATCACCAGCGCGACGTTCGCTGCCAACGTGAGCATAACGGCTAACGGGGCGGACACGGTGGTTGGGATCGGGGCGGACGCCATCCGCCTTGTTGGTGTCAGCAGTGCGGCCGTTGATCAGACGGACTTCATTCTGGCCACCTGAGGTCCTGGTCAGTACTTTCGCAGGGAGCGTGGACAGCGGAGAGGAGGGCAATGGATGCCCTCCCTTTCTCCTTCCACTCAATTGCCTCATGACTGCATTCGGTGTGGGAATTCAGGGAGGGCTGAATCGACCAGGGTTTGCAGCGATAGCGATGAGCATGGCGTTGCAAGCTGCTCTCGCGCTTTGCGGGTCGAGGCAATGATTTCCTTGCGAGTTCGTTCTTTCTCTACTGCCCGGGACAGAACTGGCGCTCCTACACATTGAGCGATGACGGCCCATGCCGCATCAGTGCTATCGAGACGATCGGCCCAGGCTTTCTGTATTTGCTTCAGGCCTTTTTCGACGGCCACCCGTACCTCCGGTTCGGCGCGCGCAATCTCTCCACCCAAGGCTGGAAGGACATGAAAGGTACTTAGGCAGTTACGCGCTGCGACGTTATTCCTTTGTTATTAGCAGACCGGCAGTTAGAAATAACATTTCGCTCTATATCCGCACTCAGAATTCTATATGTCGTTTAAAAACAGCTAGTTGTGCGACCTAACACCGGTCGTCTGTTTTAACGACGTTAAATTGACAAAGTATTGCTATGGAACTTTAGTCTTAGTTATCGGGGGGCCCGCCCGCCTGAAGCTTGCCATCACTTTGGCAACGCAAGGCGCGGTGACTCTCCTGAGAGGAGCAGAGCTATGTCGATCATTTCGTTCTTTTGCAGAGGGAAGGGGCTGTCCAGGACGTTCGCCTTCACTTCCAGACTCCATGACCCGCCCAGGGCCCGGATTCGCTCTGCCTGATCGCCCGGCGAGCAATTCATTTCGCGAATTCCAGGCGTGTATTCCGGGTCCCGGGTAACGCCAGATCTCTCGTAAAAAAACATAACCAACAAACTGCGCAAGCCAGCACTTGACTTGGCGCGGGAGGGTTTTCTCGTCCCGTGCCTTTACCCAAATAGATCGAGGGCAATCCAAAATGGCCAATTTCAGCAAGTCGGACCTGGAGTTCATCCTTAAGCAAATCTTTATCGCAGAAGCGAATGCCGACGGCGCAAGCCTCATTGATTTGCTTCCCAACTCTCAGGTGCCGTTCGGCCTGCGTACCGTCGATGGCAGCTTCAACAACCTGGTCACCGGCCAGAGCGAGTTTGGCGCCGCGGACAATGCCTTCCCGCGCCTGCTTGATCCTTCCTTTCTGTCGCCGGCATACGCCGGGACAGGGTCGGTGACCGATCCGCAACCGCGGATTATCAGTAACCTGATCGTCGACCAGACCGCCAATAACCCGGCGGCCTATGCCGCCGCTTTCGACCCGGGCCTGGACGGTGTGCTCAACTTCGGCACGGCGGGTAACGACGACGTACTCAAAGATGGCGTACAGATCGTCACCAGCCCCGGGCTGGATGGCGTGTTCGGCACGGCCGATGACAAGGACGTGTTCTTCATGCCCAACGTGTCGCCGGACGTCGGTCTGACCGCCAGCTTCAACTCGTGGATGACTTTCTTCGGCCAGTTCTTCGACCACGGTCTTGACCTGGTCACCAAGAGCGCTACCGACTTCGTATTTATTCCGCTGCAGCCGGACGATCCGTTGTTCGTACCGGGCAGCCCGACCAACTTCATGGTGTTGCCACGTGCGGTGCGTACTGCCGGCGCGGACGGAATACTCGGCACTACCGATGATGGCCAGCCCAACACCACTTCGCCGTTCGTGGACCAAAGCCAGACCTACAGCTCGCACCCGTCGCATCAGGTGTTCCTGCGTGAGTACGTCCTCAACGCGGCAGGCGATCCTGTTGCAACCGGACGCTTGATTACCAACCGCGATCTTGGCCCCGATGGCCTGTTCGGCACTGCCGATGATGGCAGCGGCGAAAATGGCGGCATGGCGACCTGGAAGGTGGTCAAGGCCCAGGCCCGTGACATTCTCGGCATCAACCTGACCGACGCCGATGTACACAACGTGCCGTTGCTGGCAACCGATGCGTACGGCAACTTCATCCGCGGGCCGAACGGCATGCCGCAGGTGGTGATCCGCATCAGTAACGGTGCCGATGGCATTGCCGGGACAGCTGATGACGTCACTCAACTGGTCGAAGGCAACCGGGCAGCTCCCATCAGTCTGGCCAACGCCGTGAGCACCGGGCATGGTTTCCTCGACGACATTGCCCACAATGCTGCGCCGGTTATCGTCGGCGGGGTTCTGCAGGCGGATGCCGACACGGCTGTCGGCAATGCGCAGCCCGTTGGCCCTGGCGGCAACAACCTGACCTATGACAATGAACTGCTCGACGCCCACTACATTGCCGGCGACGGCCGGGTCAACGAGAACATCGGCCTGACCACCGTGCACCATGTGTTCCACTCCGAGCACAACCGCCTGGTCCAGCAATCCAAGGACACCATCCTGGCTTCCGGCGACCTGGCCTTCCTCAATGAGTGGCTGGTGGACGACGTGGCCGCGATTCCGACTACACCCGCCGAGATCGCAGCGCTGGTGTGGGACGGTGAACGGCTGTTCCAGGCTGCCAAGTTCGGCACCGAGATGCAGTACCAGCACCTGGTGTTCGAGGAGTTCGCGCGGACCATTCAGCCGCAGGTGGACGAATTCCTTGCGCCCAGCGGGTATGACACCTCGATCAACCCGGCAATCCTCGCCGAGTTCGCCCACGTGGTGTACCGCTTCGGTCACTCGATGTTGACCGAGACCGTCGATCGCTTCGATCCCGCGTTCAATCCGCTCCTCACTAACCCGGCCAACCCGGATTCGCAACTGGGGCTGATTGCGGCCTTCCTCAACCCGCTGGCGTTTGCCGGCAGCGGGGTGACTGCGGATCAGGCGGCAGGTGCGATCGTTCGCGGTGTGACCCGCCAGGTCGGCAACGAGATCGATGAGTTCGTCACCGAAGCGTTGCGCAACAACCTGCTCGGTCTGCCGCTCGATCTGCCGAGCCTGAACCTGGCGCGTGGTCGCGACACTGGCATCCCTACCTTGAACGAGGCGCGCCGTGAGTTCTACGCATCAACCGGCGACAGCCAACTCAAGCCGTACATCAGTTGGGCTGACCTGGCGGACAGCCTCAAGCACCCCGAGTCGCTGGTGAACTTCATTGCAGCCTTTGGCACGCATAGCTCGATCACGGCGGCGACCACGCTGGCAGACAAACGCGCTGCAGCCTTTGCGCTGGTATTCAATGTTGCGGGTTCGCCGGCTGACCGCCTGGACTTCCTCAACAGCACGGGTGCCTGGGCCAACGTAACGACAGCGGGCAGGGATGGAGTTCTGGGTACTGCAGATGACCTGACGGGCGTGACGATCACGGGCGTCGACGACATCGACTTCTGGGTCGGTGGCCTCGCCGAACAGAAGATGCCGTTCGGCGGCATGCTCGGCTCGACGTTCAACTTCGTGTTTGAAACCCAGATGGAAGCGCTGCAGAACGGTGACCGCTTCTACTACCTGTCGCGTACCGCGGGCCTGAACTTCGGCACTGAGCTTGAGAACAACTCCTTTGCCAAGCTGATCATGCTCAACACCGATGTCACCCACCTGGCAAACACCGTGTTCCTGACGCCGACATTCACCCTTGAAGTGAATCAGGCCAATCAGTTCACCGGCCTTGGTTTGGATAGCCGCGCCGATCCGACGGGCGGCATCATGATCAACGGCGTGGAAGTCGTGCCGCTGGTGATTCGCGACAATCCCGACACTGTCGGTCCGGACACCAATTATCTGCAGTACACCGGTGAAGACCATATCGTCATGGGCGGCACCGCCGGCAATGACATCATCATTTCCGGTGACGGCGATGACACCATTTACGGCGACGCCGGCAACGACCGCCTCGAAGGCGGTGCCGGTAACGATGCGGTACTGGGTGGCGCGGGCGATGACATCATTTCCGACTCGTTCGGTGACAACCGTCTGGAAGGTAATGCCGGTAACGATGTGATCGTGGTCGGCAGCATGCTTGCTGCAGGCAACCTGATCCTGGGTGGCGACGGCCAGGACTTCATCATCACCACCGAAGACATCAGCACCACCTTTGGCGGCCAGGGTGACGACTTCATCCTCGGTGCCAAGACCAACCTGCCACCTACCGGCAACGAAGGTGATGACTGGATCGAGAAGGGCACCCAGGACGGTGCGCCTGGCGATAACTTCTCGCCGCTGCTCAATGACGATGTGATCGGCAACGATATCTTTGTCGGTGGTGGCGGCTTCGACGAAATGATCGGCGAGGGTGGCGACGACATCTTTGTCGGCAGCGATGCCCAGGACAAGATGGACGGCATGTCCGGTTTCGACTGGGTGACCTACAAGAACGACAAGGTTGGCGTGACCGTTGACCTGAGCCTTGCCGCACTGGCGCAGCCACATGGTAATGCACCAAACCAGAATGCCGGCGTATTCAATCCGGTCGGAGCCTCGCCAGCCTCGATTCTCGACCGTTTTGCCGAGGTCGAAGGTTTGTCCGGTTCGAGCTTCGGCGATGTGCTCAAAGGCGACGATGTTGATGCAGTCACTATCATCAACCACGGCGGTACCACGGGCAGTGCGCTGACCAATGTCGCGTTGATTCGCGGCCTGGACCAGTTCCTCGCCGATGCCGGATTGCCGGTCACCGGCTTTGCCACTGGCAACATCATCCTCGGTGGCAATGGCAGTGACCTGATCGAGGGCCGCGGTGGCGATGATCTGATCGACGGCGACAAATGGATCAACGTCAGAATTGCCGTTTATGCCCCTGGTGATGTCAACCATACCGGTCCCGAAATCGCCAGCTTCGACAGCATGGTCGACATGATCCCGTTCATGCTGGATCGCACCTATAACCCTGGTCAGCTCAAGGCCGTGCGGGAAATCATGCCCGGCACTTCGACGGGCGGGGCGGCCTTCGACACCGCCATTTTCTCCGGGATTGCGTCGGAGTATACGGTTACCGTTGACAACCGCGGTACGGCCAGTGTGGCGGACGATGTCTGGACAGTGGCCGATAACGTAGCGGGCCGCGATGGCACCGATACCCTGCTGCATATCGAACGCCTGCAGTTTGCCGATACCCAGCAAGTGCTGGTGCCAGGGCAGAATGCACAACCGGTTGGCAGACCTACCGTTACTGATGGAAACGGCGGGGCGATAACGGTGGGCGACACGCTGACGGTCAGCGTGGCCGGGGTGCGTGATGGCAACAACGTCGCACCGGGTAATCCGCAGGGGTTCATCACCAACTCCTCGGTGTCCTACATCTGGCAGTTCGAGGCCACTCCAGGCAGCGGCGTATTCGAGGACATCATCCTGTTGCCGGCTGGCGACCTGGCGTTCCAAAGCGCCGATGGTACCGCGTTCAAGGTTTCTCCTGACCTTGCCGGGTTGTCGTTGCGGGTCAAGGCGATCTATCAGGATGGTCACGGCACCACGGAGATCCTGTTCTCCACGCCGACAGCTACCGTAGTTGCCGGTGCACCGGTCACGCCAACGCCGCTGGTACCTGTAGTCGATGCCACCGCGGGTGGCGCGGGTCTTCACATGGTCCGCTCCGACCTCAACTTCATTCTTGACCAGATCAAGATTGCCGAGGCAGATGCGGCCGGTCAGGACATCCTCTCGCTGATCCCGAATATCCGTGCGCCATTAGGGCTGCGTACGGTCGACGGGTCGAACAACAACCTGATGAACCTCAACGGCAACAACCACACCGAGTTTGGTGCCGCCGATAACGTCTTCCCGCGCTTGACCGATCCGGTCTTCAATCCGGCGGAAGGGGGAACGTCGTATACGCAGACCAGCGGCCTTGTGATTGACTCGCAGCCGCGCACCATCAGTAACCTGATCGTCGATCAGACGGCGAACAACCCGGCGGCCTATGCCACGGCTTTCGACCCGGGCTTGAACGGTGTGCTCGACTTCGGCGCGGTGGGTAATGACGACGTACTCAAGGATGGCGTACAGATAGTCGCCAGCCCCGGCCTGGATGGTCAGTTCGGTACTGCCGATGATCACGATGTGTACTTTTTCGAGAACGTTGCGGCGGATGCGGGGTTGTCTGCGCCGTTCAACGCCTGGATGACCTTCTTCGGGCAGTTCTTCGATCATGGCCTGGACCTGGTCACCAAAGGTGGTTCGGGCACCGTGTTCATCCCGTTGCAACCGGATGATCCGTTGTTCGTACCGGGCAGCCCGACCAACTTCATGGTGCTGACCCGCGCGACCAACCTGCCAGGACCGGATGGCGTTCTCGGTACGGCCGACGATATTCATGAGCACACCAACACCACCTCGCCGTTCGTGGACCAGAACCAGACCTACAGCTCGCACCCGTCGCACCAGGTGTTCCTGCGCGCCTATCAGATGACCGATAGCGGCCCGATAGCGACCGGCAGACTGATCACCAACCGTGATCTGGGAGTGGATGGCCAGTTTGGTACCGCGGACGACGTCGAAATTGGTGGCATGGCCACCTGGAAGGTGGTCAAGGCGCAGGCCCGTGACATTCTCGGCATCAACCTGACCGACGCCGACGTCGATAACGTCCCGTTGTTGGCGACTGACGCCTATGGCAATTTCATCAAGGGGCCGAACGGCTTCCCGATGATCGTGATGAAGGGTGCTGACGGTCTGGATGGCACGCCTGATGACGTCCTTGTCGAAGGCAATCCGCTTGCTCCCGTTGACCTGAACAATGCTGTGCGCACCGGTCATCAGTTCCTCGTCGACATTGCCCACAATGCCGTGCCGGTAATCGTCGGTGGGGTTCTGCAGGCGGATGCCGACACGGCTGTCGGCAATGCGCAGCCCGTTGGCCCGGGCGGCAACAACCTGACCTTTGACAACGAACTGCTCGACGCTCACTACATGGCCGGCGACGGCCGGGTCAACGAGAACATCGGCCTGACTGCGGTGCATGCGATCTTCCACTCCGAGCACAACCGCCTGGTCCAGCAAACCAAGGACACCGTGCTCGATTCGGGTGACGTGGCCTTCCTCAACGAGTGGCTGCTCAATCCGGTGGCTGCGTTGCCAACCACCCAGGCTGAGTTCGATGCGCTAGTGTGGAACGGCGAGCGCTTGTTCCAGGCTGCCAAGTTCGGCACCGAGATGCAGTATCAGCACCTGGTGTTCGAAGAGTTTGCGCGGACCATCCAGCCCAACATCGACCTGTTCTTCGCGCCGACCCAGGTCTATGACGTCGACCTCGATGCCTCGATCGTCGCCGAGTTCGCCCATACCGTGTATCGGTTTGGCCACTCGATGCTGACCGAGACCGTCGATCGCTTCGATATTGATTTCAACGTGGTAGGCGACGGCAATCCGAATGCCCTGGGCAATCAACAGACCGGCCTGATCGCGGCATTCCTCAACCCGTTGGCGTATGCCGCCAGCGGGGTGTCGCCAGAGGATGCGACCAGTGCGATCATACGTGGGGTGACCCGGCAAGCCGGTAACGAAATCGACGAGTTCGTCACTGATGCGCTGCGCAGTAACCTGCTCGGCTTGCCGCTCGACCTGCCGGCGCTCAACATCGCCCGTGGCCGCGACGTGGGGATTCCCTCACTCAACGCGATTCGCCGCGACATCTACGGCCAAACCGGTGATACCCAACTCAAGCCGTACACCAGCTGGGTCGATCTGGTACAGCATCTCAAGCATCCGGAGTCGTTGATCAACTTCATTGCGGCCTATGGCACGCATGACACGATCACCGCGGCGACCACGTTGGTAGACAAACGCGCTGCAGCACTGGCGCTGGTCTTGGGTGGTGCGGGTGCGCCGGCTGACCGCCTGGACTTCCTCAACAGCACCGGTGCTTTTGCCAACGTAACGCTGGCTGGCGCGGATGGGGTGGTGGGTACTGCCGACGATCTGAAGAATGTGACTGTCACGGGCGTCGATGCCATCGACCTGTGGATCGGCGGCCTGGCCGAAGCGAAAACTCCGTTCGGCGGCATGCTCGGCTCGACCTTCAACTTCGTGTTCGAGAACCAGCTGGAAAAACTGCAGGACGGCGACCGCTTCTACTACCTGGAGCGTACCTCTGGCCTGTCGATGAATGCGGAACTTGAAAGCAACTCGTTCGCCAAGCTGATCATGGCCAACACCTCGGCCACGCACTTGCCGGGCCTGGTGTTCTCGGACATGGCGTTCTATCTGGAAGTGGACCCGGGCAAGCAATTCAACGAGGGCCTGCTCGCGGCCGATCCGCTTGGCCCGACTGGTGAGCAAGTGGTATTCCGCGACAACCCGCTGACCGTGGGGCTGGATACCAACTACATCAAGTACACAGGTGCCGAACACATCGTGCTGGGTGGCACAGACAACGCAGACATCCTCATCTCCAGTGAAGGCGATGACACGGTCTGGGGGGATGGCGGCAACGATCGCATCGATGGCGGTGACGGCAACGACCAGCTGCGCGGGGGCGCCGGCGACGACATCATCACCGACACTGGCGGCGACGATAACATCCAGGGTGGCGACGGCAACGACGTGCTGCACGGAGGCAACGGTATCAACCTGATCATTGGCGGGTTCGGCAACGACTTCATCGTGACTGGTGAAGATGCCTCCGAAGCCATTGGTGGCCAGGGCAACGACTTCATCCTGGGCAGCAAAGCCAACGAACAGGACATGGGTAACGAAGGCGACGACTGGATTGAGAAGGGCACTTCGGACGGTGCGCCTGGCGACAACTTCGATCCACTCGGCAATGATCCGGTAATCGGCAACGATGTATTCGTCGGCGGCAACGAGAACGACAAGTTCAACGGCGAAGGTGGCGACGACATCATGGTCGGCAGTCTCGGCTTCGGTGACCGCTATATCGGCGGCTCGGGCTATGACTGGGCGACCTTCAAGGATCTCGCCCAGGGCGTGACCATCGATTACAGCGACCGCTTCTTCGATGTGCCTGTGCAGCCGGGTTCGGGAGCCTCGGCGCTGGTGCGTTTCGACATCATGGAAGGCCTGTCGGGTTCGTCCCACGGTGACTTCCTGCGCGGTGATAACGAAGATGCGACATCGCTACCCACCGCGGGTGCAACCGGCAGTGTGCTGACCAACATCAGCCTGATCGGTGGTCTGGCGGGTCTACTGCCTGTCGGAGCGACGTTCTTCGACGGTGGCAACATCATCCTCGGTGGCAGCGGCAGCGACCTCATCGAAGGCCGCGGTGGTGACGACATCATCGATGGTGACAAGTGGCTGAACGTACGCATCAGCGTACGGGCAAACGCTGATGGCACTGGCGCGGAAATCGCCACGTTCGACAGCATGGCGCCGATGGTTCAGGCGATGCTGAACGGTACTTACAACCCGGGCCAACTGGTCATTGTGCGGGAGATTCTGACCGGCACTGACAGTTTCGACACCGCGGTGTTCTCCGGTAATGCGTCGGAGTACAGCGTTGCTGTCGATGGCAACGCCGTCATCGTGACCGACCTGGTGGCGGGGCGTGATGGCGTGGATCGGCTGACGGGAATCGAGCGTCTGCAGTTCGCCGACCAGGCGCAGGCGTCCGGGGTTGGCACCGCCTTGAACAGTGGTCCTGTGGGGCGTCTGGCAATCCTCGATGCTACCACTGGTGCACGTACGGACGCGTCTGTCGCCGGCCAACTGCTGCGCGTCAGCGACCAGTCGGTCCGCGACGCGGACAACGTGAGTGCGGCCAATCCGACCGGCGCGGTTACCGGTCCCGTGGCTTACTACTGGCAGGTCGAAAACGTTGCGGGCTCGGGTATCTTTGAAGACATCACCTTTTTTGCCGCCGGTGAGGTATCGCGGGCGGTCGGCGCCACCTATCGGGTGGCGGATGATGTCGCCGGTCTGAACATCCGCGTTCGGGCGGTGTATCAGGATGCCCAGGGTACGCTGGAGATCGTCGACTCGTCGGGGAACAACGCACCGACTGCCGGGCCGACCATCCTCGGGCTTGCGTTTCCGGACCAGGTGTTGACCGCCGACACGTCGACTATCATCGACGTCGATGGCCTCAGCAATCCGCAGTTCACCTTCCAGTGGCAGGAGACCAACGGGGTCACCTTCGTCGACATCGTCGGAGCCACCGCCAGCACGTTCACGCTTGGTCAGGCTCAGGTCGGCGATCAGGTGCGCGTGGTGGTCAGTTACGTGGATGACTTCGGTGCGGCCGAAAGCATTGCGTCCGACGCTACGGCCCCGGTGGCCGCCGGTGATGTGTTTGTCGGTACTGCCGGTGTCGACATATGGACCGGCACGACAGGCGACGACATTGCCAGCGGAGGTGCTGGCAACGACATCCTGAACGGCTTGGGCGGCAACGACCTCCTCAATGGTGACGCGGGCAATGACGTTCTCATCGGCGGTACGGGTGCCGACACCATGGCGGGAGGTCTCGGCGACGATATCTTCGAAGTCACCGACCTTGGGGACGTGGTGACCGAGCTTGGCGGTGAGGGTGTTGACACGGTCTGGACCTCGCTCGCGAGCTACACCCTGAGCGCCAACGTCGAGAATCTGTTTTTCGGCGGCAGCGGCAACTTCGCGGGTACCGGCAACGCGCTCGCCAACACGCTCGTGGGTGGTACGGGTAACGACGTCCTCATCGGCGGCGCAGGTGCCGACACGATGGCCGGCGGTGGCGGCAGCGATATCTACGAAGTCACCGACCTTGGGGATCAGGTGATCGAGTTCGCCGGTGCCGGCAACGACACGGTCTGGACCTCGCTCGCAAGCTACACCCTGGGTGCCAACGTCGAGAATCTGTTTTTCGGCGGCAG
>NZ_AKJM01000112.1 GCF_000282335.1 Pseudomonas sp. GM48 | reverse complement strand
GCCGAACGCAGCCTCGCGGGCTCGGCAGCTGCTACAAAGGGTGTCGCGGCTGAAATTGCTTAACTGACCCATGTCCTCTTCGGTCTTGAGGTACTCGGCAGAATCCCGGCGAGTGAATTGTTCGGTCATGGGTTTTGCTCCTGCCAGGATTTCGCAATAAGCCTGGCTTGTTTGATATCACGAGGTTGGCTGCTCAATCCGGATTTTTGATCAGTCGATGTGAGGTAGTCAGAGCCAACCATTGAAAATAGTCACGCCTGCAACGGTTCAACCTTCCTCGTCAGCAGTTCGACAAACGCCCGCGCCATCGCCGATTTCTGGTCCTTGCGCTGCACCAGCCACACCGCCGACACCGCCGCCGGATCAAGCAACGGGCGATAGACCACGCCATCAATACGCATCCGCTGATAAGACGCCGGCAACACCGAAACTCCGAGACCTGCCGCAACCAGCCCGATGATGGTCATCGCCTCACCGGCCTCCTGGGCGAAGTGCGGGCTGAAACCGGCGTCCCGGGCCAGGCTGAGCAGCTGCGCATACAGGCCACTGCCATAGCTGCGAGGGAAAAACACAAAGGGTTCGAGGGCCAGGGCAGACAGAAACAAGCCCTCTTCACTGCCATGCACCAGTGGGTGCTTGGAGCTGAGCACCGCAACCAGCGGCTCACGCATCAGCTCGACCACGCTGAGGCAGTCCGGCAGCCCGAGCGGGCGCATGATGCCGACCTCAATCGACTCGTCCACCAGCGCATCGGCCACTTGGGTGCTGCTCATTTCCCGCAGGTTCAGGTGCACCGCCGGGAAACGCTGACGAAAAGAGAAAATCGCCTGGGGAATGGTCGAGTTGAACGGGGCCGACGAGGTGAACCCGATTTTCAGCTCACCCAACTCACCCAGTTGCGCCCGTCGCGCGACATCCGCCGCTTTGTCGACCTGCGCCAGCACCAGCCGCGCCTCTTCCAGGAACAGCCGACCGGCCTCGCTCAGCTCGACCCGACGATTGGTACGCTCGAACAGCCGCGCGCCGACTTCCTGTTCCAGTGCCTGGATTTGCTGGCTCAGCGGCGGCTGGGAGATCCCCAGCACCTGTGCGGCGCGGCCGAAGTGCAGTTCTTCGGCGACGGCGATGAAGTAGCGCAGATGACGCAATTCCATGAAAACCTCATTAGGTCGTAAAAGCTATCAAACAGGTCGAACAATATATTGGATTGAATCATTAGCCAGCTATATGCTTTTTTTCATTGCCTGACCGGCTGCGTCCTCCGAGGTCCAACGTGAAAACTGCTGTCGCCCCACTCGCCCATGAAATTCCCCCCGCAGCGCAGGACGATATCGCCGTTGAGCTTGCAGAGATCTACATCGAGAAAGGCACGCCGGCGTTCATGCGCACCGTGCTGGCACTGTTCTGCGGCGGCTTCGCGACCTTCGCCCTGCTCTACTGCGTGCAACCGATGATGCCGCTGCTGTCCCACGAATATTCCATCAACGCGGCGCAAAGCAGCCTGATCCTCTCGGTGGCCACCGGCATGCTCGCTTTCGGCCTGCTGATCACTGGCCCCATCTCCGACCGCGTCGGGCGCAAACCGGTGATGGTTGCCGCGTTGTTCGCCGCCGCCCTGTGCACCATTGCCAGCGCGATGCTGCCGAGCTGGCACGCTGTGCTGGCGATGCGGGCGTTGGTGGGCCTGTCATTGAGTGGTCTGGCGGCGGTTGCCATGACGTACCTGAGTGAAGAAATCCACCCGCAGCACATCGGCCTGGCGATGGGTCTGTACATCGGCGGCAACGCGATTGGCGGGATGAGCGGACGCTTGATTACCGGGGTGTTGATCGACTTCGTCAGTTGGCACACGGCCATGCTGGTGATCGGCGGCCTGGCCCTGATTGCGGCAGCGGTGTTCTGGAAAATCCTCCCCGAGTCGCGCAACTTCCGCGCCCGCTCGCTGCACCCGCGCAGCCTGCTCGACGGCTTCACCATGCACTTTCGCGACGCCGGCCTGCCGCTGCTGTTCCTCGAAGCCTTCGTGCTGATGGGCGCGTTCGTCACGCTGTTCAACTACATCGGCTACCGCCTGCTGGCCGAGCCCTATCACATGGAGCAGGCGTTCGTCGGCATGCTCTCGGTGGTGTACCTGTCGGGTATCTACAGTTCGGCGAAAATCGGCGCCTTGGCCGACAAACTCGGTCGACGCAAAATGCTCTGGAGCACCATTGCACTGATGATCGCCGGCCTTGCCCTGACGATGTTCACACCGCTGCCACTGGTGATCATCGGCATGCTGGTGTTCACCTTCGGCTTCTTCGGTGCCCATTCGGTGGCCAGCAGCTGGATCGGCCGCCGCGCCACCAAGGCCAAGGGGCAGGCGTCGTCGCTGTACCTGTTCAGCTACTACGCCGGGTCGAGCATTGCCGGCACGGCGGGCGGCGTGTTCTGGCACTTGGCCGGATGGAACGGGATCGGGCTGTTCATCGGCACGCTGCTGGTGATTGCGCTGCTGATCGCGTTGAAGCTGGCGAAGTTGCCGCTGCTGCCACAACACACCTCGACTATCTGAGCACCAGCCGCGCCTCCAAAGCATCGTCACGTTTTTCCAGCGTCAGCGATTGCAGCACGACACCGCTGCGCTCCATGCCGTCGAGCCACTGCAACAATGTTTGTGAATCGCCATTGAGGGTCAGGCGCAACAGATCGCTGTCGGTCTCCATCTGCCGAATTTCCAGCCCTGCCGCTGCGACGCTTTCACTGATGCGCAGAGATAGCGGCTGATCGGTGTCAACGGCGACATGGCTACGCGGTTGCGCCCGTTGCAGTTGCGCGGCCAAGGCCATTTGCTGTTGATACTGTCGCTCGACGTCCTCCAGCCGTTGCCGGGTCGGCTGCCAGATCAGGCTGAAGGCCACAACCGCCAGCAAAAACACGCCCAACACCAGCAACAGTTGTTGTTCGCGCGTGGAAGTTCGCCGCCAGATCTGCTTCATGCCTCGTCCTCCATGGTGAGGGTGGCATGCACCCGATCAGCGGCTTTGTTCGCGCTATCGAGTCTGACGGGCATCCCTTGTTGTCGCCCGCGCTCACGCAACTGCTCCAGCTCGGCAAACCCGCTGGCGGTCAGCTGGATTTTCCAGCCTTCGTCTGCTCGTAACTCGATGCGCTGGACCTCGACCGGACTGGCGCCGATCACCTGCTCGATCAACCGGACCAGCCCCGCGATGCGGGTGTTTTGCGATTCGACAGGCTGGCTTTGCAGCGCCTTGAGTTGCGCGGCCATGTCGACGATGCGGCTCTGCTCAGGGTAAAGCGCCTTGAATCGCTGTTCATTTTGACTGGTGAGATGGCGCACCTCGCTGTCGAGGAAGCCGATTCGCGTTTCACTGGCGCCCCAGCTCAACAGCGCCAGCATCAACAGCACCAACCCGCCGGCACGCCAAAGCAGGGGCTTGCCCCGTGGAGCAAACGCGCCTTGCAACAGGTTGATGGCCTGGGTTGGACGACGGCTCAGGCATCGATCGATTGCAGCGGGGTCCTCACGCTCGTCCAGCCATTGCATGTCCTTGGGCAACAACGGGGTGAGCAAGGCCAGATTGTCTTGCGACAACGCCATGCGCGCCGATCGGTCTCCACCCAGCAACCAACGACCGAACCACCACACACCGCTCGGTTGATCGCCGGACAGAACATCGGCATCGACGAAAACCCCGCGCACCTCAATACCTGCCTCGCGCAGCAAAGCGAGCACGGCGGCCAACCGTTCCCGGCCAATGACCATGACCGGGTAGCAACCGTCACGATCACGAGCGCCAACACCCAGATGCACAACCTCCAGCGCTTCACTCAGTTGATCTTCCACGGCGTAGGCAATGGCCAGGGCCTGGGGCTTGCGCCGGGCCGGCCACGGGTCGCTGCGTACCCAACTGCACATTTCCATGGGCAGCAACACATCGACCGCCTGCCCCTTCAATGCCGAGGTCGCCTGATTCAGTGGCATCGGCTGGCGTTGACCGGTTTGTGACCACAGGACACAAGGCCAAAGGCTGGATGGCGCGTCCTGGCCTTCGGTGGTCAGGTAAAGCCAAGTATTCATTGCGGCCTCTCGTGACGACTCATGGGTAGAAAACGTCGTTGTAGCACCGTCAGCTGTTGAGTCTCCGGGTCGTGCCCGACATCCGTGGCCAGGTGCAGTTCGCGCCCGTCCCGGGTCACCTGCACGCTGATCCGATACCAGCGGCTACGGGTTCCAAGCCCGTGGCTGCTCAAGCCTTTCCCGGAGAGCAATGGGTTCTGTGTAAACGCCTGGACGCTCGCCCAGGGCGTCGTTGCCGCCTGGCGCGCCAGCGCATCGGCGGTCGCGGCGTCCACCTCACCGAGTGTTCTCAACAGCAGGGCCGGTGCGGTGTTGATGTTCAAGGCTGTGTCGGTGGGCAACAGCGCCACCCAAGGCTCAAGCCGCTGCAACAGGCTAGCGTCAATGCCAGGCAGCAAGCGCAACTGGCTCAGTTCCCGCAGCGGCCCGACCTGGCTCAGTTGCACCGGAGCAAGATCAAGCAGCTCAAGCAGGCGCGCCCAACGCTTGAGGGTGACCTGATCCACCTGGCCCTGGCGTAACAAAGCGTTGAGATTGAAACGCCCGGCGAGGTCATCGATATCGATGCGGATTTGCGCGTCTTCAACCTCGATTCCCGGTGCCATGGCCGTCCAGCCCTGTATCCGCTCGACGGGTTTTTCCGTGTCCTGCAACGCGTCGCGCAACAGTAACAACGCCCAGGTTTCCCCGCTCGTTGCGAGTTGGCGCAGGTGTATTTGCTGCAACTGTTGCCCGGTGCTTTGCAGCGACAGGTGATGGCTGCGCAACAAGCCCCCGGTGATCAACAGCGCCAGGCTCAGGACCAGCAAAACACTGATCAACGCAATGCCGCGTTGATGCCCGTTCATGGCAATTCACCCGGCATCGGCAATACCCGACGAATCGATTCGAAGCGCCCGACCGAGACTTGCACCTCCAGCGCCAGGGGCGCCTTCGCGTCCTGCCCGGACGACCAATGAGCAACCCAGCCGGACTGCCTGTCGAACAGACGCCAGCGCAACTCACGCACCCCTTCCAGGAGTTTTTGCCGCTGCACGAGTTCTGTGCCTTCGCCCTGGCTTTCGCGCCACAGCACGCCGCCGTCGAGTCGATAGGTCAGCGCCTGAAGCTCACTGCGCGGTTGGTCCAGAGGATTGCGCCAGTGACTGCGCTGGAACTGCAAAAGCGGCGGTGCGAGCACCATCGGCTGTGCAGTGACATGCAGCAAATCCCGCTCGATTACCGCCACCGCTCGTTGCAGGCTCCTGAGTTCTCGCTCGTGGGCCGTCGCGCCCCGTTGCACCCGCACCACGCTATCGAACAAGCCCCAACTGGCCAGCCCCAATACGGCGAAGATCGCCAGGGCGATGACCAGCTCCAGCAAGGTGAACCCGCGCTGCTTATTCATGAGCCGCCGGTATCCAGCCGCGGGCACGGTGCAACGTCTGCGTACTGTTTGCGGGGCTGACTTGAATGTCGACCTGGAGCAAACGTGGATCACCGATGGCGCTGATGTGTTGATGCAACACCCAGTCGCGCTGATCCATGGACACCACCTGCTGTTGCCGGCCGGCCGCCAATCCGGCTTGCAGGCGCAACTCGTTCAACCGGTTGTCCGCCAGCCACGTTGCGAACAGTCGCGCCTCAACGGCGCCGCGCTGTTTGACCACGTATTGACTGGCTGACAACACGGCAGCCGCCAGGGTCGCGAAGACCGCCAGCGCCACCATGATTTCCAGCAGCGTGAAACCGCCCATGGACGACAAGGATCGCCGGCTAGCCATCGATCACCACCTCGCCGATGCCATCGCCGGACAGGCTCAACCAGGTCCTGTTGCCGGACTCGAAGGTCAGCGTGAAGGCGCTGGTTTCATCGTTGCTGAGCAGCAGCAACTGCGGCGGACCTTCGTCAGCGTCCAGCCCTACCGCATAGCCGTCCTGCTGAAAACGTACTCGCACGCTCAGGGGCCAGTCAGTCAGCACCTTCACCGGCTCCCATCCACGAACACTGAGATGCATCACCCGGTAGCCTTCGGCACTCAGCCGCAGGCCATACTCCTGGCCCTCGAACACCGCACGCTCACGCAACTGATGAATCACCTGCACCATCGCCTCGGCTTCCTGTCTGACCTGGCGCGCGGGACTGCCCCCACCGACGAGGCTCACCATGCCCAGCAAAACGCCGACCACGACCATCACGATCATCAATTCCAGCAAGGTAAACCCCCGGCAGCGGTAACCCACGGATCAATGGCCCCAATTGCCGATTTCTGCTGCAAACCCTTCACCGCCGGCTACGCCATCGGCACCCAGGGAATACAGGTCGTAAGTGCCATCCGCCGAGCGCACACCCGGATTGAGGTACTGGTAAGGCGTGCTCCACGGGTCGACCGGCATGCTCTTGAGGTAACCCTGAGGGTTCCAGCCGCGTGCCGCGGGCAGTCCGGAAGGACGTTTGACCAACGCTTCCAGGCCTTGCTGGGTCGAAGGGTAATGGGCGTTGTCGAGGCGATACATTTCCAGGGCGGTGGCGATGGCCTGGATATCGATTCTGGCGGCAGTGACCTTGGCCTGATCGGGACGGCTCATGAACTGTGGCACCACGATTGCCCCCAGCACACCGATGATGACCACCACCACCATGATTTCGATCAGGGTAAAACCGCGCTGACGCGACACCGTGCCCGTGGCGAGGGAGCTTGTCGGATCGCCGCACCGTCCCTTTTCGGGGCCGCTGCGCGCCCCAACGGGAGCAAGCTCCCTCGCCACGGGTTTCCGTTCGTCTCGACATTGTCTTGATGGGTCAGCATGGCACCGGGAACGGAGGATTTTATGGACAGGTTGCATGGATCAATTCACCAATTGGTTGAGGCTGAGAATCGGGAGCAGGATGGCCATGACGATCAGCAGTACGACACCGCCCATCAGCACCAGCATGGCCGGTTCGAACAGGCTCACCACCAGCGCAATGCGTGCGGCGAGGCTGCTTTCCTGTTGTTCGGCGGCCCGGGCCAACATGCGGTCGAGTTCGCCGGCACGTTCGCCGCTGGCGATCATGTGCAGCATCATCGGCGGGATATCGCCGCTCAGTTCCAGGCCACGGGTCAGCGTTCCGCCTTCGCGGACCGAGCGGGCGACATCGACCATCCGCGCACGGATGGTCAGGTTGCCGATGACCGCGGCGGCAATTTCCAGTGCATCCACCAACGGCACGGCACTTTTGCCGAGAATGGCCAAGGTGCTGGCAAACCGCGCCGCTTCCATGGCACGCAACACCTCGCCGATGACAGGCGCGTCAAGCACCCAACGATGCCAGCGCAGCCGCCATTGTGGCTGCTGCCAGCTCCAGCGCCACAGGCCGAACAGCATCGCCAGCACGCTGATCAACAACAGGAAATGGTTGCGCAGGCCGTTGCTCACGCTAATCAGTGCCTGGGTCAGCCAGGGCAACGGCTGGCCGCTGTCGACGAAGATCTTCACCACATCCGGCACCACATAACCGAGCAGAAAACCGACGATCGCTACGCTGGCCAACATCAGGACCAACGGGTACACCAGGGCCATCTGGATTTTTTGCCGCGAGGCCTGACGCGCCTGGGTGTAGGTCGCCAGTTGCTCCAGCACATGGCCCAAATGCCCCGAACGTTCGCCGGCGGCCACGGTGGCGCGAAACAGTTCGGGGAAAGCCCTGGGAAATTGTCCCAGTGCCGAGGCCAGTGCATGCCCCTCCATCACCCGGCTCCTGACCGCCGACAACAGACCTGCGACCCTGGATTTCGAGCTTTGCCTGGCCACCGCTTCGAGCGCTTCTTCCAGGGGCAGTCCGGCCTGAACCAGCGTTGACAGTTGCAACGTCAACAACGCCAGATCAGCAGCGCTCAGGCGTCCGCCACGCGATGGTTTGCCTGCACCGCTGCCGGCGCTAACCTCGATCAAGACACGCGGCCACAGTCCACGCTCGCGCAACAACTGTCGCGCATGGCGGGGGCCATCGGCCTCCAGGCGCCCCTTGCAGGAGCGTCCCCGGGTATCGTGGGCGCGGTAGTCGAAGGTCGGCACCGCTCAGTTCTCCTGCGTCACACGCAGCAACTCATCGAGGCTGGTCAATCCGTCCAGCACCCGCTGGCATCCGTCCTGGAACAGGCTGCCGGAGACCTTGCGCGCTTCGTCGACCAGGATTTGCTCACGGGCGCCCTGATGGATCAGCGCCGAGATGGCAGGCGTCACGCTGATCAGTTCGTAAATGCCGATGCGCCCGCGGTAGCCGTGCTGGCACTGCTCACAACCCGAGGCTTTGAACAGGGTGTGCTGCGTGGCCGTGTCGAGCCCCAGGCGCTGGCAGGCCACCGCATCAGCGATGTACGAAACCTTGCAACGGGGGCACAAGGTGCGCAGCAGGCGCTGGGCCACAATGCCCACCAGCGAGGACGCCAGCAGATAGGCATCGACGCCCATGTCGACCAGCCGCGTGACGGCGCCGGCCGCGCTGTTGGTATGCAAGGTCGACAGCACCAGATGCCCGGTCAAAGAGGCCTGGACAGCGATTTCGGCGGTTTCGCGGTCGCGGATTTCGCCGACCATCACCACGTCCGGGTCCTGGCGCAGAATCGCCCGCAGGCCACGGGCAAAGGTCATGTCGACTTTCGAATTGACCGGCATCTGGCCCACACCCGGCAGGTGATATTCGATCGGGTCTTCGACCGTGAGAATGTTGCGGGTCTGGTCATTCAGACTGCTCAACGCGGCGTACAGGCTGGTGGTCTTGCCGGAGCCGGTTGGCCCGGTCACCAACAGGATGCCGTGGGGTTTGCCCAACAACTGGCGCAGGGCCGCGAGGGTAGCGTCCGGCATGCCCAGCCGATGCAGGTCCAGGCGCCCGGCCTGCTTGTCGAGCAGGCGCAGCACCACCCGTTCACCGTGGGCCGAAGGCAGTGTCGAGACCCGCACATCGACTTCATGTCCGGCCAGGCGCAAGGCCATTCGCCCGTCCTGGGGCACGCGTTTTTCCGCGATGTCCAGGCGCGCCATGACCTTGATCCGCGACACCAGCAGCGTCGCCAGTTCGCGCTTGGGCCGGAGCATTTCACGCAGCTGGCCATCGACCCGCATACGCACCGACAGGTACTGCTCGAAGGTTTCCAGGTGCACGTCCGAGGCGTGTTCGCGCACGGCTTCACCGAGCAGCGCGTTGATCAGGCGAATGATCGGCGCATCGCCCTGTTGCTCCAGCAGGTCGGCGGTTTGCGGCACCTGATCGACCAGGCTGAGCAAGTCCAGTTCTTCGTCCAGCCCTTGGGCTACCTGCTCCACCGCGCTTTGTCCCTCGCGATAGGCTGCCGCCAGGCGTGAGGCGTATTCATCGGCGTCGACGATGACAAACGGCAGCGTCGGCCCGCACACCCGGCGCGCTTCCGCCAATGCGCTGAGCGATGCATCGCTGCGCAGGGCAAGGCGCAGATCGTCGCCATCACGCTCGAGCAACACACCAAAACGCCGGGCGAAGCCGAAGGGCAATTGCTCGCTGAATTCGCCCATGGATTTACTGCGCCTTGCCGCGCAAGTCGAACACTGGTGCGGCGCTGGCCGGCTCGAACAACCCGCGTGCCTCGGATGGCAGCAACAACGAGTTGTTTTCCCCCGCCCCTGATTTGCTCAGGTCACGCAGCGCGTTGTAGCGCTGCTGGCTGACTTGGGACAGGTCTTCCTTGCTGCGCACAATGGTCGGGCGCAAGAACACCATCAGATTGCTTTTGGTCTGGGTGTCGCGGCTCCAGCGGAACATCGCGCCGAGGTAGGGAATGTCCCGCAACAGCGGCACGCCGCTTTTCTGGGTGCGCACGCTGTCGCGGATCAGGCCGCCGATCACGATGATTTCGCCATCGTCGGCGAGGATGGTGCTTTTGAGCGCTCGCTTGTTGGTGATCAGGTCCGAGGAGTCGATGCCCGACACTGAAGGGGCGATGTCCGACACTTCCTGCTCGACCTCCAGGCGCAACGTCGAGCCTTCGTTGATGTAAGGCTTGATCTTCAGGCTGATGCCGACATCCTTGCGCTCGACTGTGGTGAACGGATTCTCCGCGCCGTTGCTGTTGGTGGCGTAGGAACCAGTCTTGAACGGCACGTTCTGGCCGACGATGATTTCCGCTTCCTGATTGTCCAGGGTCAACAGGCTCGGCGTGGACAGCAGGTTGCTGTGGGTGTTGCTGGCCAGGGCCGAAATCAGCGCGCCGAAGCGGTCACTGCCCAGTTGCAGGATCGCCCCTTCCGGCGCCGATAGTTTCTCGTCGAACTTCAACCCGCCGACAATCGGAATGTCGGTGCCGGGAAAGTTGATGAAGCCCTTGGCATCGCCCGTGTTGAGGTTCCACTGCACTCCGACGGCCTCGGCGATGTCGCCGGAGATTTCGACGATGGCGGCATGGATCAACACCTGGGCCCGCGGCTGGTCCAGCTGGCGCACGATGCTTTCGATGGTCCGCACCTGTGCCGGATCGGCAATCAGCACCAGCGCATTCTGGCTCTCGTCAGCCTTGATCATGAAGGTTGCGCCGCCCGACATGTCCTTGGTGCCGCCCATGGCGGGCGCCTGTTTTCTGCCCTGTCCCATCGACTCCAGAATCTCGGCCAACTGCCTGGCATCGCTGTGACGCAGGCGAATCACCCGGGCGTTGTCGAGGGTCGTGGTGGCCGGCGTGTCGAGACCACGGGCCAGCTCGATCAAGCGCTGGCGAACGACCGACGGGCCCATGAAAATCAGGCGATTGGTCCGGGTGTCAGCCAGTACCTGTATCGCTGACTCGGCATTGCGCTTGCCCATTGAGGCCTCGATCACCGGCGCAAGATCGCCCGCTTGAGCATGGTTGAGCTGAATCACCGCGTGCAGGTTGTTCTGGCCCGAGTCCAGTTCGCGGATCACCCGGGCGATGCGTTTCACGTTGGCGGCCGTATCGGTCAGTACCAACGCGTTGGCCGACACTGAAGGACCGACATAACCATTGGCAGAGACCAGCGGTCGCACCAGCCCGGCAATATCGGAGGCGCTGCCGGTGTTCAAGCCGATGACTTCGGTCACGAACTGCGATGCCGTGGTGGTTTTTACCGTGCCCTGACCGGCGCGGGTCCTGGCCTCGGCGACCGGGGTGATGAGAATCCGGTCGCCCTCATCGATCACCGTAAAGTGGTGGGCGTCGAGCACCGAATAGAACAACCGACGCACCCCTTCACGATCGAGGGCCTGCCGAGACATGACGGTGATACGGCCGGAAACCTTGGGGTCCAGTACCACGGTGGTTCCCAGAATGCCGGAGATCTCTTCGACGATGTCGCGCAGCTCAGCGTTATTCATCGCCAACTGCCATTTTTCTTCCTCGGCTTGAAGTGCGCCGTGGGAAAGCGTTACTGCCATGGCGACGAAAAGAAGCACCGGCCGCAGTGCTTGTGCACCGAGAAAGCTTTTCATGAACTTGATCACTCTGTCGGCCCGGACAACGGGCTAAAAAAACGCGGAGAAGCACTGGGCACTTGCGGCTTGCCGTGGGGGTCGAGCCGTTGCAGAAAACCCGTGACAGGAGGCTGGAGCGTCAATAGTTCCTCTCGGCCCTTGCTCCACAACACAGCATGCTCGACCTCGACGCGACGCAAGACGCTGCCACCCGGCAAGCGCTCGCCGACCTGGTAGATGCGCGCGCCCTGCGAGTCAGCCAGCAACACCCGGGACAAACCGTGGCGAACGACAAAGCTCGCCTGCAAGGTCAACGGTTCGGCGCTTGGCAGCCGTTCGGCGCCAGTCGTCAGGCCGAGCACCGTTGCAACTGCCGTTGTGTCGAGCGCTTGACGGGGGGCGGGAACGATCCGCGGTGTTTCGACCAGCATTGGTGTGGTCAGCTGTTGGCGATAGCGCCACTCTTGCCAGCCCAAAAATGCCCCGTAGACCAGCGGCACAATCAGCAGGCTCGCCTTGCACAGACGCAAAGCAAGACCGCGCAAACCCTCGAGTGAAAACTTCAGCATGGGCTCACTCGAGTCGCCCGGATGCAGGCCTGCCGCACAGCCGCAAAGACATCCGTCGCAACACCCGATGGTTGCAGGCCTCATGCACGATGACGGCGCCGATGTGCGCGGCAATCAACAGTGACAGCACCACACACGCCCAGATGTGAACTGTGACGAACAGGGCTATCAGTCGTGGATCGCTTAACGGCTGAGCGATTTCGATAACCCCGAATACATCGATCGGGCGATCCATCATCAACACGCCGGTCACCAGAACGGCACCGACGAGGAGGTAAATCAATGAGTGCGCAAACAACACGAGCACTTCAACAAGCGACAACGACCTCATACCCGAAAAACCGGTATGAGTGAAAAACAGAAACAGGCGCCACACATAGAACGGTATGAACACTGTCGTCAGCGAAACATTGAAGAATGCAACTGACTCCTTGATGTGCGCTGACACCTCGAAACCGGCCACAAAAAAACCAGACAGCAAGGTCCACAGGATCACCGCCGCAGACAACCAATGCAGCAGCACGCGCTGTCTGGAATAACCCGAAACCGTCATTTTCAACTCGATCAACGTCAGAGGAATAAACCTTCAGGCGATCGGCTAACGATCGCCTGAAGTGCTACAAGGGGGACTTACAACTTGTCCCACGCCATGTGCCAGTGAGCACCGACACCCGGTTCAAACCCGTTGGCGTCGGGGCTGTACTGCTTGCAGTAACCCGACGCAGGGAAAGGCTTGCACTCGAAGACTTCGTTGGTCTTCGGTTGCAGAACTTTGGTACCCGCGGTGTAGCCACTGAAGCCTTCAGGGAACACAAAATCGTATTCCACGCCCGCGCCTTCACCGGTCAGTTGGGTGGTCTGGGTGTCCTGACGTGTGGTGCGGCCATCCAGGGTGGTGCCGACCAGGGTCAGGGTGTGCGCGCCCGGGTTGCTGCGCACATCCATGGACAGCCAGGTGGAACCGCTGGCCACCTGAGCCGAAGTGGTTCCCACTGGCTTGTTGCTCTGATCGAGCAAGGTCGCTTCGACGTTCATCGCACGGTTCGCGATCATGCTGAACTCGACCTTGGCCTGGCCTTTATCCAGAACGTATTCGGCTTGCTGCGAGGCCACCGACATGCGAGCCGCGGCGTCTTCCTTCATGTCCAGCTGCACTTCGTAGCGCACTACGCCGCTTTCTTTTTGTGCGTAGAGACTGTTGGTGCCTTTGACCGGCTCGACATTGCCGCTCTCGTCACGGATACCGGCGCGAACGAGGGTGTGGGTCTGGTTGATTTTTTCTGCCAGCTTGAACGACCAGTTTTGCGGCGCGCCTTCTTCAGCGTTATCGATGCTGACTTCGACGCTGTATTCCGGGCTCTCGCCATTGGCGGTGAACGCACGGGCCTTGACCTTGTCACCCACCAGCAACGCGGTGGAAGGCGCGATGCTGCCCACGGAGGTCCAGCCACCCGGCAACTCTGCTTCGGCAAGAATGTTGACATCCGCCGCGTTGTAGAACGCGGCAACGGTATCGCCCACGGTCCAGATCGCCAGGATCACGTGATGGCCGGACTTGTCTGCCGGGATGGTGCAGTTGTGTTTGGCACCGGACACAGGCAACTGGTTGCCGCCGTCGATGGTGCAGAACGGTGTGCTTTCGAACGTGATGCGCTTGAGCGATTCGTTCGGGTTCCAGCCGTTGCGAGTGATGAAATACTCGTGCTTGGTGGCTGGGTGAATGGCGGTGTAACGCCATTGGAAATCAATGTTGCGATCCTTGATTTCCGTCAGGTGCCAACGGGTGGCGGACTGTGCGTCCATGGCAGAGAACAGCGAGTGACCACCGCTGGCGATCTTGCCATCGACCGGCCCCTGCAAGGGAGCACCGCCAACGCCGGCCGGAAAGCCTTTGAAGGTTTCACCGACACTCTGCGGCTCGTATTGCGCGCCACCGCAGTTGGTGTTCAAACCTATCTGGCAAGCCAATGCGCGTGAAGGCGGCACTTCCAGGTAGCCGTGGGCGGAAACGGTTTGAGAGGCCAGCATTGCCGATAACAGGATCATCGATGAAGTGCAGGTCGTCAGGGCACTTCTTTTATCAAATGTAATTTTCATGATGTGTTCCAGACTGCTTATCGAAAACAAGGCGCCTTGCAGGCGGCGATGTTTACTTCGTTACTGTTCAGCGTTGTCCTGAACAGGGGGGCTGGAACCTTACTGGGATGGCGAAAAGTTCTATGTAGGACTAATCATCAAGCCGGGCGGGAATAGTCTGCGCGCTCGTTTTTCCGACAAAGAAAGAAAACACTCTTACAGGAAGAAACGCTTTATCCGGGCAATGTTTCTGCAGGACATAAAAAAGCCTGTCCGGCACAAGGCGGGACAGGCTTCTGGAAAACGGCGTTGGCCGTTATTCGTGATATTGCGCCGACAATTCATGCACGGCACGCAGGAAAGCACCGGCGTGTTCCGGATCGACTTCCGGCGTAATGCCATGACCGAGGTTGAACACGTGGCCGCTGCCTTTGCCGTAGCTGGCGAGAATACGCCCGACTTCAGCGCGAATGGCTTCCGGTTTGGCGTAGAGCACGGTCGGGTCCATGTTGCCTTGCAGCGCGACCTTGTCGCCGACACGGGCGCGGGCGTTGCCGATGTCGCAGGTCCAGTCCAGGCCCAATGCATCGGCGCCGGCCTCGGCAATGCTCTCCAGCCACAGGCCGCCGTTTTTGGTGAACAGGATGACCGGCACCTTGCGACCATCGTGCTCGCGGATCAGGCCGCTGACGATTTTGCGCATGTAGGCCAGGGAGAATTCCTGGTAGGCCGCTGCCGACAGGTTGCCGCCCCAGGTGTCGAAAATCTGCACCGCTTGTGCACCGGCCATGATCTGGCCATTGAGGTAACTGGTGACCGACTGCGCGAGTTTATCCAGCAGCAGGTGCATGGCTTGCGGGTTGTCGTAGAGCATGGACTTGGTTTTGCGGAAGTCTTTCGACGAGCCGCCTTCGACCATGTAAGTGGCCAGGGTCCACGGGCTGCCGGAGAAGCCGATCAATGGCACACGGCCGTTCAGCTCGCGGCGGATGGTGCTGACCGCGTCCATCACGTAGCCCAGGTCTTTCTGCGGATCGGGAATCGGCAGGGCTTCGATATCGGCCAGGGTGCTGACGACTTTTTTGAAGCGCGGCCCTTCGCCGGTTTCGAAGTACAGGCCTTGGCCCATGGCATCCGGGATGGTCAGGATGTCGGAGAAGAGGATCGCCGCATCCAGTTCTGGATAGCGGTCGAGCGGCTGCATCGTGACTTCGCAAGCGAACGCCGGGTTCATGCACAGGCTCATGAAATCGCCGGCCTTGCCACGGCTGGCGCGGTATTCAGGCAGGTAGCGACCGGCCTGACGCATCATCCACACAGGGGTGACGTCTACGGGTTGCTTGAGCAGGGCGCGGAGAAAACGGTCGTTCTTCAGGGCAGTCATGTCGGCATCCGGAAAAAAAGTGCGGGTATTTTCTCAGAGCCGGGCGCAAAAGGCACGGCAAGAGCGGAGCTCTTTTGTCTATCGGGTCAATTTGTCGCAATGAAATACAGAGTTTAGCAACACCGCGAAACAACTGTGGGAGCGGGCTTGCTCGCGAATTCGGTGTGCCTGTCAATATTGCGTCGACTGACACTCCCTCTTCGCGAGCAAGCCCGCTCCCACATTTTGACCGCACTCCATTTCTGGAAAGTGGTCAGACGCCCAGGTAATCCAGGATCCCTTCAGCTGCATTGCGGCCTTCGAAGATCGCCGTCACCACCAGGTCAGAGCCGCGCACCATGTCGCCACCGGCAAAGATTTTCGGGTTGCTGGTCTGGTGCTTGTACTGGCCTTGTTCCGGCGCCACAACGCGGCCCTGGCTGTCGGTCTGGATCTCGAACTGTTCAAACCACGGCGCCGGGCTTGGGCGGAAACCGAAAGCGATGACCACGGCGTCGGCCGGGATGATCTCTTCGGAGCCCGGGATCGGCTCGGGGCTGCGCCGGCCACGGGCGTCCGGCTCGCCGAGACGGGTCTCGACCACCTTCACGCCTTCGACCTTGTCCTCACCGACAATCGCGATCGGCTGGCGGTTATAGAGGAACTTCACGCCTTCTTCCTTGGCGTTCTTCACCTCTTTGCGCGAGCCTGGCATGTTCGCTTCGTCACGACGATAAGCGCAGGTCACCGACTTGGCGCCCTGGCGGATCGACGTACGGTTGCAGTCCATCGCCGTGTCGCCGCCGCCCAGGACCACGACCTTTTTGCCTTTCATGTCGACGAAATCTTCCGGCGACTTTTCAAAGCCCAGGTTGCGGTTGACGTTGGCAATCAGGAAGTCCAGCGCGTCGTACACGCCCGGCAGGTCTTCACCGGCAAAACCGCCCTTCATGTAGGTGTAGGTGCCCATGCCCATGAATACTGCATCGTATTCTTCGAGCAGTTGCTCCATGGTCACGTCCTTGCCCACCTCGGTGTTGAGGCGGAACTCGATGCCCATGCCGCTGAAAACTTCGCGACGATTGCTCAGTACGGTCTTTTCCAGCTTGAACTCGGGGATGCCGAAGGTCAGCAGGCCACCGATTTCGGGGTTCTTGTCGAACACCACCGGGGTCACGCCGCCACGTACCAGCACGTCGGCGCAACCCAGGCCCGCAGGCCCGGCACCGATGATCGCGACACGCTTGCCGGTCGGTTTGACCTTGGACATGTCCGGGCGCCAGCCCATGGCGAACGCGGTGTCGGTGATGTACTTCTCCACCGAACCGATGGTCACCGCGCCGAAGCCGTCGTTGAGGGTGCAGGCACCCTCGCACAGACGGTCCTGCGGACACACCCGGCCGCAGACTTCCGGCAGCGTGTTGGTCTGGTGTGACAGCTCGGCGGCGGCGAGGATGTTGCCCTCGGCCACCAGTTTCAGCCAGTTGGGAATGAAGTTGTGCACCGGGCACTTCCATTCGCAATACGGGTTACCGCAACCCAGGCAGCGGTGGGCCTGGTCGGCCGACTGCTGGGGTTTGAAGGGTTCGTAGATTTCCACGAACTCTTTCTTGCGTTGACGCAACAGTTTCTTCTTCGGATCCTTGCGCCCGACCTCGATGAACTGGAAGTCATTATTCAGACGTTCAGCCATTTTAAAACCTCATCAAACTCTTCAGGCGCATATCACTGCGGGTTGGCACGGGTGCTGGAAAGCAACGACTTCAGGTTGGCAGCCTTGGGCTTGACCAGCCAGAAACGACGCACGTAATCATCGAGGTTCTCGGCGAGTTCACGACCCCACTCGCTGTCGGTTTCCTCGACGTACTCGTTCAGCACGCGTTGCAGGTGGCTGCGGTAGGCTTCCATCGCCTCGCCGCTGATCCGCTGGATTTCCACCAGTTCGTGGTTGACCCGGTCAACGAAGGTGTTGTCCTGGTCGAGCACATAGGCGAAACCGCCGGTCATGCCAGAGCCGAAGTTGTAACCGGTCTTGCCCAACACGCAGACGAAACCACCGGTCATGTACTCGCAGCAGTGATCGCCGGTGCCTTCCACCACGGTGTGGGCACCGGAGTTACGCACGGCGAAACGCTCGCCCGCGGTGCCGGCAGCAAACAGCTTGCCGCCGGTAGCGCCGTACAGGCAGGTGTTGCCGATGATGGCACTGTCCTGAGTGCGGTAGACGCTGCCCTTCGGCGGAACGATCACCAGCTTGCCGCCGGTCATGCCCTTGCCGACGTAGTCGTTGGCGTCGCCTTCCAGGTACATGTTCAGGCCACCGGCGTTCCACACACCGAAGCTCTGCCCGGCCGTGCCCTTGAAGCGGAAGGTGATCGGGGCGTTGGCCATGCCCTGGTTGCCGTGCTTGCGCGCGATTTCACCGGAGATCCGTGCACCGATGGAACGGTCGCAGTTGCAGATTTCCAGATCAAACTCGGCGCCGCTCAAGTCATTGATCGCCGAAGTAGCCATGGCGACCATTTTCTCGGCCAGCAGGCCCTTGTCGAACGGCGGGTTGCGATCCACGCCACAGAACTGTGGCTTGTCCGCCGGCACGTGGTCGCTGCCCAGCAACGGGGTCAGGTCGAGGTGATGTTGCTTGGCGGTCTGGCCTTCGAGGACTTCCAGCAGATCAGTACGGCCGATCAGCTCCTCGAGGGAGCGCACGCCCAGCTTGGCCAGCCACTCACGGGTTTCTTCGGCGACGTAGGTGAAGAAGTTCACCACCATGTCGACGGTACCGATGTAGTGATCCTTGCGCAGCTTCTCGTTCTGGGTCGCGACGCCGGTGGCGCAGTTGTTCAGGTGGCAGATGCGCAGGTATTTGCAGCCCAGGGCGATCATTGGCGCGGTGCCGAAGCCGAAGCTTTCAGCGCCGAGGATCGCTGCCTTGATCACGTCGAGGCCGGTTTTCAGGCCGCCGTCGGTTTGAACCCGGACTTTGCCGCGCAAGTCGTTGCCACGCAGGGTCTGGTGGGTTTCGGCCAGGCCGAGTTCCCACGGAGCGCCCGCGTATTTGATCGAGGTCAGTGGCGATGCACCGGTACCGCCGTCGTAGCCGGAGATGGTGATCAAGTCCGCATAGGCCTTGGCCACACCGGCGGCGATGGTGCCGACGCCCGCTTCCGCTACCAGCTTCACCGAGACCAGTGCCTGCGGGTTGACCTGTTTCAGGTCGAAAATCAGCTGCGACAAGTCTTCGATCGAATAGATGTCGTGGTGCGGCGGCGGCGAAATCAGGGTCACGCCCGGCACTGCGTAACGCAGCTTGGCGATCAAACCGTTCACTTTACCGCCCGGCAGCTGACCACCTTCGCCGGGCTTGGCACCCTGGGCGACCTTGATCTGCAGCACTTCGGCGTTGACCAGGTATTCCGGGGTCACACCGAAACGGCCAGTCGCGACCTGCTTGATTTTCGAGCTCTTGATGGTGCCGTAGCGCGCCGGGTCTTCGCCGCCTTCGCCGGAGTTGGAACGCGCACCGAGGCGGTTCATGGCTTCGGCCAGGGCTTCGTGGGCTTCCGGTGACAGGGCGCCCAGGGAGATACCGGCGGAGTCGAAGCGCTTGAGCACCGATTCCAGCGGCTCGATTTCGCTCATGTCCAAAGGAGTGTCGAGGGTTTTGACTTTCAGCAGGTCACGGATCATCGACACCGGGCGGTTGTCCACCAGCGACGTGTATTCCTTGAACTTGCTGTAGTCGCCCTGCTGCACAGCGGCCTGCAAGGTGTTGACCACGTCCGGGTTGTACGCGTGGTATTCGCCACCGTGGACGAACTTCAGCAAACCACCCTGCTGGATCGGCTTGCGCGGGCTCCAGGCTTCGCTGGCCAGCGCTTTCTGCTCGGCTTCGATGTCGACGAAACGCGCACCCTTGATGCGGCTCGGCACACCACGGAAGCTCAGGTTGCAGACTTCCTCGGACAGGCCGATGGCCTCGAACAACTGCGCACCACGGTACGAAGTAATGGTCGAGATACCCATCTTCGACAGGATCTTGAGCAGGCCCTTGGTGATGCCTTTACGGTAGTTCTTGAACACCTCATAGAGGTCGCCCAGTACTTCACCGGTACGGATCAGGTCACCCAGCACTTCATAGGCCAGGAACGGGTAAACGGCAGAGGCACCGAAACCGATCAACACGGCGAAGTGATGCGGATCGCGAGCGGTCGCGGTTTCCACCAGGATGTTGGAGTCGCAACGCAGGCCTTTTTCGGTCAGGCGGTGGTGCACCGCGCCGGTGGCCAGGGAAGCGTGGATCGGCAGCTTGCCCGGGGCAATGTGACGATCACTCAGCACAACCTGGGTACGACCGGAACGCACGGCTTCTTCAGCCTGATCGGCGACGTTGCGGATGGCCGCTTCGAGGCCGATGCTTTCGTCGTAGTTGAGGTCGATGATCGCCCGTTCGAAACCCGGACGATCGAGGTTCATCAGCGAGCGCCATTTGGCCGGGGAAATGACCGGCGAGCTGAGGATCACGCGTGAAGCGTGTTCCGGCGACTCCTGGAAAATGTTGCGCTCGGCACCGAGGCAGATTTCCAGCGACATGACGATGGCTTCACGCAGCGGGTCGATCGGCGGGTTGGTGACCTGCGCGAACTGCTGGCGGAAATAGTCGTACGGCGTGCGCACGCGCTGGGACAGCACGGCCATCGGCGTATCGTCGCCCATCGAGCCCACGGCTTCGTAGCCCTGTTCGCCGAGCGGACGCAGCACCTGGTCGCGCTCTTCGAACGTGACCTGGTACATCTTCATGTATTGCTTGAGCTGATCGACGTCGTAGAACGCCGAACCGTGGTCGTTGTCTTCCATGGTCGCCTGGATGCGCAGGGCATTCTTGCGCAGCCATTGCTTGTACGGATGACGGGACTTCAGACGGTTGTCGATGGCGTCGGTGTCGAGGATCTGCCCGGTTTCGGTATCCACGGCAAAAATCTGGCCAGGTCCCACACGGCCCTTGGCGATCACGTCTTCAGGCTGGTAGTTCCAGACGCCGATTTCCGAAGCCAGGGTGATGAAACCATTCTTGGTAGTGACCCAACGCGCCGGACGCAGACCGTTACGGTCGAGCAGGCACACCGCGTAGCGACCATCGGTCATTACCACGCCGGCCGGGCCGTCCCACGGTTCCATGTGCATCGAGTTGT
Source organism: Pseudomonas sp. GM48 (assembly GCF_000282335.1). Taxonomy (GTDB): domain Bacteria; phylum Pseudomonadota; class Gammaproteobacteria; order Pseudomonadales; family Pseudomonadaceae; genus Aquipseudomonas. The sequence goes on along the minus strand of NZ_AKJM01000112.1, from coordinate 122,102 downwards.
ATTCGTAGAACGCACGCAGGTCCGGGTCCATGGTCTCGACGTTCTGCCACGCGGGCGGAATGATCATCCGCACGCCACGGAACAGGTCGATGCCACCGGTCACCATCAGCTCCAGCATGTTGTCCATGCTGGAGGAGTCGGAACCGACGCGGTTGACCAGCGGGCCGAGTTCTTCCAGGTCCATCAAATCGTTGGTGAACTTGGTGCGACGGGCCACGGCCCAGTTGCGGTTGCCGGTGATGGTGTTGATCTCGCCGTTGTGCGCCAGGAAGCGGAACGGTTGAGCCAGCGGCCATTTCGGCAGGGTGTTGGTGGAGAAGCGCTGGTGGAACACGCAAATCGAAGTTTGCAGGCGCTCATCGCTCAGGTCCGGATAGAAGGCGGTCAAGTCCGCCGGCATCATCAGGCCTTTGTAAATGATGGTCTTGTGCGAAAAGCTGCAGACGTAGTGGTCGGTGTCGGCGGCGTTGGCCACGGACGAGCGACGACGGGAGGTGAACAGCTTGACGGCCATGTCCTGATCGCTCAGGCCTTCACCGCCGATGAACACTTGCTCGATCTGCGGCAGGCGTTCAAGGGCCAGGCGGCCGAGGACGCTGGTGTCGATCGGCACTTTGCGCCAGCCGACCAGCTGCAAGCCGGCGGCCAGGATCTCGCGGTTCATGTTCTCGCGAGCGGCTTCGGCTTTGACCGGGTCCTGGTTGAAGAAGACCATGCCCACGGCGTATTGCCTGGGCATTTCGACGCCAAAGGTTTCCTGGGCGATGGCTCGCAGGAACACGTCCGGTTTTTGAATCAGCAGACCGCAACCGTCACCGGTCTTGCCGTCGGCATTAATCCCACCGCGGTGGGTCATGCAGGTCAGGGCCTCAATGGCCGTTTGCAAAAGGGTATGACTGGGCTCGCCCTGCATATGGGCTATCAGGCCGAAACCGCAGTTATCCTTGAATTCATCTGGTTGGTACAGACCTGCTTTCATAGACACTTTCTCACCAGGCTGCCTCTGATCGAGGCAAATTTCTTTTCAATTCAACCACTTGCCATCCGCGCCGAACGTACGCCAGCTTTGCGGGGCAAAAGGGAGGTCATTGTACACACCGACACTTGGCCTCACAAATTTGACGACGAAATGTCGCAAATCTATGTCGCATTTGTGAAAGGTTTAAAGCGATCTGCTGTGCTAGTCAAAACTTTTTTAATTTTGACCGCAACGACTCAAAGACTACTGTGACGCAGACACCACAAGGCACGCAGCCTGGAAGGCTGCGCGCACTTGTAGAAATTTTGAGGTGCTTGGAGAGGCGGCCTGGGTAAGGCCGCCGAATCTTCAGCGAGTTGTTGCCAGTTCCTGTTGGACGCTGGCGACAGTGCGAGGCCAAGGTTTACCAGCCTGAACCTTCGCTGGCAAGGCCTTGATGGCGGAAACGGCTGCATCACGATTGGCGAAGTTGCCGTAGGTGATCACGTAGAGCGGCTTGCCATTGAGGACTTTCTTGAAATAACGGTACTCGCCGCCCTGCTCCTTGACGAAGCTTTGTGCGGCAGTTTCGGAGCTGGTGCCGAGGATTTGCACCACGTAGTTGCCCGGAGCCTGACCGGCGTACCAGGTGCCGCCAGCAGCCTTGGCCACCGGAGCCGGTTTTTCGACAGGCTTGGCCGCCGCCGCAACGGCTGGCTTGGCTGGTGCTGGAGCAGGCTTGGCCACTGGAGCAGGCGCTGGCTTGGCGGTGGCAACCTGAGTCGGCGCAGGTGCCGGCTTGGCCGCTGGTGTCGGTGCAGGGCCGGCAGGAACGCCCACAGGTGGCGCAGTGGTGGTCACCGTCGGCGGTGTGGCGCTGGAGCCTTCGACCGGCACGCCGTCGTCGCCTTCAGTAATGCCTCCCGCCGCTTCCGCCAGCGGACCGCGCATGACCGGCTGCGAGTTACCGACCAACGGCAATGGCATCGGCTGCGTGTTGCCAGCGAATTCGACGGCCGGAGCACCGCCGTTCGCTGTTGGCTGTCCCTGACCCAGCGGCAATTGCGCCTGTTCGTTGGCCGGTGCACCTGTAGTCGGTGCCTTGTTGCGACCCGGCATCAACCAGGCGGCAGCTACCGCGACCACGACCACGGCGGAAATCGCCAACACGTGTTTCTTCGGCATATTGAACCCCATTTTTGGACGCTTGACCGCTGAGCGGCTGGCGATCATGGCTTCGATCATTGCATCGCGGGCGACCTGATTGATGCTGCCAGGCCAACCTTCGGAGCTTTCGTGAATATCAGAGATCTGATCCGCGGTGAAAAGTTCGATACCGCGGCCAGCGCCTTCGAGCCGCTGTTCCAGATATTCGCGGGTTTCTTCCTCGGTGTAGGGCTGCAGCTCGATGACGTGGAAGCGCTCTTCTTCGAGACTCAACTGGTCCAATTGAGCAATCAGCGAGGTTTCACCGAACAGGAACACATGCGGACGGCCTTCAGGCGCGCCGGCAGCCAGGACCAGCAGAGCCTCAAGGGCGGACTCTTCCAGTTGTTCGGCATCATCGACCAGCAAATAGACTTCCTGCCCGGTCAGGGCAAGCTGCACCACTTGAGCCAGGATAGCGTCGACATCGGCCTGGCCGACGTTCAGCGCCTGGGCCACCTGGCGCAACACCCCCGCCGCATCGCCGGCGCCGCGGGCAGAAACCACCACACTTTGTACCGATTGCTTGTTGGTGCTGGCGACCAGGGCTTGACGTAACAGGGTCTTGCCACTGCCCTCGGGGCCGGTGACCACCAGCAGCAACTGACTGTAACGGGCCAGGTGATGCAGTTGTCCCAGCACCGGTTTGCGCTGGGCCGGGAAAAATTTGAAGCCAGGCACCCGTGGAGCAAAAGGGTCATGACTCAACTGGTAATGGCCGAGGAAAGCCTCGTCGGCATGCAAACTAGTCATCGTGTTCTTATTAACCTTTAAGCTGAGCCAGGGCGCGGTAGTCTGCCCCCAGCGTGGCCTGTAGAACCTCTTTCGGATAATCGTCGGTCACCACCGCTTCACCCATGTGGCGCAGCAGCACCAGGCGCAAACGACCGTCGATCACTTTTTTATCAATGGACATATGTTCGAGGAAATCGGCTTCTGTCATCTCTTCTGGCGGAACAACCGGCAGACCCGCACGCTGGAACAGACGAATGCCACGATCACGCTCCTGTTCGCTGATCCAGCCCAGTCGCGTGGACATCTCCAATGCCATTACGGTGCCAGCAGCCACTGCTTCACCATGTAGCCACACACCATAGCCCATGTGGGTTTCAATGGCGTGGCCAAAAGTGTGGCCCAGGTTCAATGTGGCACGAACGCCTGTCTCTTTCTCATCGGCACCGACCACCGCCGCCTTGGCTGCGCAGGAGCGTTCGATCGCATAAGTCAGGGCTTGCTGGTCCAGATTGCGCAGGCGGTCGACGTTGTCTTCGAGCCAGGTCAGGAACGGCTCATCACAGATCAGCCCGTACTTGATGACTTCAGCCAGCCCGGCGGACAGTTCGCGGGCCGGCAGGGTATTGAGGCTGGCGGTATCGATCAGCACGACATTCGGCTGGTAGAAGGCGCCGACCATGTTTTTGCCCAGCGGATGGTTGATCCCGGTCTTGCCGCCCACCGAAGAATCGACCTGCGACAGCAGTGTGGTCGGAACCTGGATGAAATCGACGCCGCGCTGGTAGCAGGCGGCCGCAAAGCCGGCCATGTCACCGATCACACCGCCGCCAAGGGCGATCACCGTGGTGCGGCGGTCATGCCGGGCAGTCAGCAGACCATCGAAAATCAGTTGCAGGGTTTCCCAGGTCTTGAAGGCTTCGCCGTCGGGCAGCACCACGGAAATCACCGAGAACTGCGCCAGGCTGCGGGTCAGACGCTCGAGATAGAGCGGCGCAACAGTCTCGTTGGAGATGATCGCTACTTGCCGTCCGCGAATGTGCGGGGCCAGCAACTCAGGCTGATCCAACAAACCTTCGCCAATATGAATCGGGTAGCTGCGCTCGCCTAGATCGACCTTGAGTGTCTGCATGTGTCCCCACAGTGAAAATGGAATCAGGCATCCTGCCTAGAGTTAACAAATGTCCACGACCTCTGCTGGTGTGACGCCGTTCGGTAGCCATCCGCCACAACCTTGAGCAGTCATGGCAGGACGCCGAGGATAGCGCATTTCGCGCAACGCTTTAACGGGGTGGCAACTGCTGCAAGCGCTCTAGAATGTCGAGTACGACCATTCGTGGCGGCCGCTCATCGGTTTCGACCACCAGGTCGGCGATTTCCCGATAAAGCGGATCGCGGATCGCCAACAGATCCCGCAGGGTCTTGGCCGGATCGGCAGTACGCAACAGTGGCCGATTGCGGTCGCGGGCCGTGCGACCGACCTGCTGTTCGACCGACGCATGCAGATAAACCACCCGCCCACCGGCATGCAGCGCCCGGCGATTGGCTTCGCGCATGACTGCACCACCACCTGTCGCCAGCACCACTCCGTCGTATTCGCACAGCTCGGCAATCATTGCCTGCTCGCGATCACGAAAGCCCGGTTCGCCTTCTTTATCGAAGATCCAAGGGATATTGGCACCCGTGCGCAATTCAATTTCCTTATCGGAATCTTTGAACGGCAGGCGCAGCTCTTTGGCCAGCAACCGGCCGATGGTGCTTTTTCCAGCGCCCATCGGTCCAACAAGAATCAAATTTCGCACAGAATCAATGACTCACAGCAATCGCCTGGTTATTCATGATACGCGGAGTGAGGAATACCAACAGCTCGGATTTTTTCTCCGAAACCACATCACGCCGGAAAAGGCGGCCAAGATACGGCACATCGCCAAGAAATGGCACCTTATCTACAACCTTGCTCTGAGTATTTGAGAAAACCCCGCCAATGACGATAGTCTCGCCATCGTTGACCAGGACCTTGGCATTGACCTCGTTTTTCTTGATCGGCGGTACATCCTGGACCTTGTTCAGGAAGTCCGGTTCGTCCTTGGTAACTTTGACCTCCATGATGATCCGGTTGTCTGGCGTGATCTGCGGCGTCACCTCAAGCGATAGCGACGCCTCCTTGAACGACACCGAAGTCGCGCCACTGGAGCTGGATTCCTGATAGGGAATTTCAGTGCCCTTGAGGATTTTGGCGGTTTCCTTGTCGGACGTGACCACCTTGGGTTGCGAGACAATTTCCCCATTGCCGGTTTTCTCCATGGCCGTCAGCTCCAGGTCCAGCAGGACATTGTCGGTGATGAACGCGATGCCGATTCCCGAGGTGTTGTTGACCGCTCCCATGTCGACGAACGGTGTGTTGGTGCTGGTACTGCCGGGCGTGCCGATGGTCGACGAGCCATTGACCCCATTGCTGACGCCGGAAGTGTTCCAGTTGCCCCTGTTCTGTATCGAACCGCCCCAGCGCACCCCGAGGCTTTTGTCATAGTCGACGTTGGCTTCGACGATCCGCGCTTCGATCATCACCTGGCGAACCGGGATATCCAGTTGCGTGACAATCCTGCGCAGCTCATCAAGCCGTTCCTGGGTCTGGTAGGCAATGATGTTGTTGGTGCGCTCATCGACGGTGATCGACCCTCGCTCATCGGCCTTCGCTTCGGCATTGGTCACTGACTGGAACAACTTGGCGATATCCGCCGCTTTGGCGTAGTTGACCTGCAACAGTTCCCGACGCAATGGCGCAAGGTCAGCGATCTGCTTTTGCGACTCCAGCTCCTGACGCTCACGGGCAGCAATTTCATCGGCCGGAGCGACCAGCAGGACATTGCCAACCTTGCGCTTGTCCAGTCCCTTGGTTTTCAGCACCAGATCCAGCGCCTGGTCCCACGGCACGTTCTGCAAGCGCAGGGTAATCCCCCCTTGTACCGTGTCGCTGGCCACCAGATTGAGATTGGTGAAGTCGGCAATCAGTTGCAGTACCGAGCGCACATCGATGTCCTGGAAATTCAGCGAAAGCTTCTCGCCGCTGTAGGCGTGCTGCCCGACATTGCGCTTTTGCAGGTCGTCGACCGTCGCCGGGCGGACGCTGACCGTGAGTTTACTGTCGGTCTGGTAGGTCGAGTAATCGAAGGTACCGCCGGGTTCGATGCTGATGGTGGCCCGGTCGCCGCTGGCGCTGGCGTTGACGAACTGCACCGGCGTGGCGAAATCCTTCACATCCAGGCGAACTCGCAAGGGTTCAGGCAATCGGGTCCTGGCGAAGCCGAGGATGATTTTTCCGTCGCGCTCCTGGATATCCGGGGCAATTGACGGGTCCGACAGATCGATCACCACATTGCCTTCGCCCTGGGTTCCCCGCTGGAAATCCACACCACGGATGGCCTTGCCTGTCGGAGTCGCGGTTCGGACCTGGGCTGGCGCTGGAGAGGCGACCGGCCGGGACGCCGGACCTTTGGCCCCTTGCCCGACCACCACGAACAGCGTGTTGCCTTCAACCCGCGAGCTGTAAGGGGCCGGCTGACTCAGATTGATGATCAACCGCGCCCGGTCCCTGGACTCGACCACTGTGGCGCTGCGAGCGTTACCGTCGCCCAGGTCGCGGGTTTTGCTGGCCAGCTGGCTGACGACACCCGGCAAATCGAGCGCAATCCGGGCCGGTGACTCCGTCGTGTAGCCGTGGGGCATCGGGGGTGGCTCATCGAAAGACAACTTCAACTCGACACGGTCTCCCGGCAGCGCAGCGACATCCAGCGCCTTGAGATTGGCCGCTTGTACCATCGGCGACAACAACGCTATCCATAGCGACAGTCCGAAGGTGGAGAAAATCCTGTTCATTATGCGAGTTCCACTATGAGTGCTCTTTCAAAGGGATGGTTCGGGGACGCTCCAGCCAGACCCCCTCGCCATCGGGGACGATTTCAATCACATCGACCCGGGAGCTGCTGATAGCGACGATCCGCCCATCGTTGCGCCCCAGGTAATCGCCGACTTTCAACCGATGGACCCCACCCGCTCCACGCAGCAACGCAAAGGAGCCGGTCGCATTGGACAGGGTGCCGACCATTTCAAACTGCTCGATGTTGAAGCCTTCGAGGTACTGCCTGACCCGATCGGGGTCGGGTTTGACGTTGCGCGAGCCGTGCTTCTGTCCCGCCAGATCGCCCCTGACCTGTGGCGAAAATGGACTGCGCAGCTTCGTCGCGTTGTAAGTGAATGTCGGGTAAGACCGGAATGTGGGCGTTGGTTCAATCCTGCCCGGTGCGCGCAGGCGCATTTCGTTCATGTACGCGTCCAGATCACTGAAATCATCGCTGACGCCACAACCACCGAGAAAAGCCGACAACACCGCAACAACCCCATAACGGACCCGGCTCATTGGTACGGCCCCTTGTCGTTGTAGCGGTACGTCTTGGCCAGGATACTCAGGCGCAGCTTCGGCCCGCCTTCAGGGTTGACCGGTGCAAGGTCGAAGTCATGCAGGGTGACGATGCGCGGCAATCCGGCCACACCGCTGACGAACATGGCCAGGTCGTGATAGGCACCGACGACGGTGATCTGGATCGGCAGTTCGATGTAGAACGGCTGGGCGACCTCCGGCAACAGCTTGATCTCTTCAAACTCCAGGCCGCTGCCCAGCCCCGTACGCGTGATGTCTTCCAGTAAGCCCGGGACTTCCGTGTCACTGGGCAATTGCCGCAACAGCACGCCGAAGGAGTTCTCCATTTCTTTCAACTGCTGGGTATAGAGCTCCAGGTTCGCCGCGGCGCGCGCCTTGATAGCAAACTGTTCCTTGAGCGTCGATTCTTCCTCGCGCTTGAGATCAAGCTGACTCTCAAGTTCGCGGGTGGAAAAGCTGTAGCCCAGGGCCAGTACCAGGAGCATGAGCAAACCGGCCACCAGAATCTTGATCGCCGGCGGCCAGGAACCGGTGTTGCTGGTATCCAGATCATTGATGTCGATCTTGCGCAACCCTTCGAACCATTCGGACGGACTCATTTGCCCCCCTCCGGTGTTGCGGGTCGAGTCTGGCGTACGGTCAACTGGAAGACGCTGGCCTGATCCACCTGGCCGGCAGTCGTGGCCTTGACCTCGGTCAGGCTCGGCGCATCGAACCAGTCTGACGCCTCCAGGTTGCGCATCAAGTCTGAAACACGGTTGTTGGATTGCGCCGCGCCGGTGATGGACAAGGTCTTGCCGGTCATTTTCACTTCGGTGAAGTACACGCCATCGGGCAGTGCGCGCGCCAACTGGTCAAACATTCGCCCGCTGATCGGCCGATTGCCTTGCAGGTCCTGGATGATGCGCATGCGCTCGATGAGTTGCTGACGGCGCTCCTTGAGGTCGCTGATCTGCTTGATCCGCTCGTCCACCACGGCAATTTGCTTGCCGATGTAATCGTTGCGGGCGACTTGCCGGTCGATGGCGCCGCTGATGGCCTGATTCGCCACCAGTACCACGCCCACCGTACCCGCCACTACGGCCATCATGACCAACAGGAAGCGCTTGCGACGGGCTTCACGCCGCTCCTCGCGCCAAGGTAAAAGGTTGATCCGCGCCATCAGTCGAAGCTCCTGAGAGCCAGACCGCAGGCAATCATCAACGCCGGGGCATCACTCGCCAGGGCAGCACCATTGACCTTGCTGCCCAGAATCATTTCGGAAAAAGGGTTCGCGACCTGGGTCGGAGTACCCAATTGCTGCCCGATCAAACGCTCCAGCCCCGGGACCGAAGCGGTTCCGCCGGCGAGCAGGATATGGTCGACGGCGTTGTACTGGCCGCTGGCAAAGAAGAACTGCAACGAACGCGACACCTGCTGCACCAGCGCTTCGCGAAACGGCTGCAAGACCTCATCGTCATAGTCATCCGGCAGACCACCCTGTTTTTTCGCCAGATCCGCCTGCTCCGGCGTCAGGCCATAGCGGCGCTGGATTTCCTCGGTCAACTGCCGACCGCCGAACAGTTGTTCGCGGGTATAGATAATCCGTCCGCCGTGCAGCACGCTCAGGGTGGTCATGGTGGCGCCGATATCCACCACCGCGACCGTCAAACGTTCCCGGGAAACCGCGAGCCGACTGGCCAGCAACCCGAATGAGCGCTCCAGCGCGTAGGCCTCGACATCGACCACGCGGGCGGTCAGCCCCGCCAGTGTCAGGACTGCCTCGCGCACTTCGACGTTTTCCTTGCGGCAAGCGGCGAGCAATACATTGACGCGCTCGGGATTGCGCACCGAGGCGCCCTGGACTTCAAAGTCGATCGCGACTTCGTCCAGGGGATAAGGAATGTACTGATCAGCCTCGAACTTCAGCTGGCTTTCCATCTCGTCGTCGGAAAGACCGGCATCCATCTCGATGGTCTTGGTGATGACCGCCGAGCCTGCCACGGCCACCGCCACGTTCTTGAGGCCGGTTCTGGCCTTGACCAGCACGCGAGTGAGGGCCAACCCCACGCCTTCGAGCTCAGCGATATTCTTTTCGATCACCGCACCGACCGGCAACGGCTCCACCGCATAAGCCTCGACCCGGTAGCGCTCACCTTGACGGCTCAACTCCAGAAGTTTCACCGAGGTGGAGCTGATATCGATTCCCAAGAGCGTATTGGATTTTTTGTTGAAAAGTCCTAGCACTACCAATTCCCTATGACTATCCGTGAGTTACGGACTCTGCAATGTCCATTGCGTTCAATCCACCCGTCTTGACAGCAGCGCCAATGACGCTCCCGAGCAGAAAAATGCTTATAATGCCCAGCGTTTTTTTTCCGCATTTGCTCAAGCGCGGGTCGTTCTCATTTAGCTTGAACCCTGTTGCCCAATTCATTTTTGCCCTGGATATCCAAAAGCCTTGATTCGTCTGCTGAAGTTTTTCGGTTGGTCCATCGTCGCGGTTTTCTGCGGACTCCTTCTGGGTCTGAGCGGGGCGTATCTCTACCTTAGTCCCGGACTACCGTCCGTGGAGGCGCTGAGAAGCATCCAGTTGCAGATTCCTTTGCGGGTCTACAGCAGCGATAACAAGTTGATTGCAGAATTCGGCGAAATGCGCCGCACACCGATCCGTTTCGCCGACATTCCCCCCAATTTCATTAATGCGTTACTAAGTGCTGAAGACGACAATTTCGCCAACCACTATGGCGTCGACCCCAGCAGCCTGATGCGTGCCGCTACCCAACTGGTCAAAAGCGGGCACATCCAGTCCGGCGGCAGCACGATCACCATGCAGGTGGCGAAGAACTTCTTCCTGACCAGCGAACGCAGCTTTTCGCGCAAGACCACCGAGATCCTCCTGGCCCTGCAGATCGAACGGCAGCTGACCAAGGACGAGATCCTCGAGCTGTACGTCAACAAGATCTATCTGGGTAACCGCGCCTACGGTATCGAGGCGGCGGCGCAGGTCTATTACGGCAAGTCGATCCGCGATGTCAGCCTGGCGCAAATGGCGATGATTGCCGGCCTGCCAAAGGCGCCGTCGCGCTTCAACCCGCTGGCCAACCCGGCGCGCAGCAAGGAGCGTCGCGACTGGATCCTGGGGCGCATGTACAAGCTCGGGAAAATCAGCGAGGCCGACTACACCGCCGCGATCAACGAGCCGCTGAACGCCAGCTATCACGTGCCGACCCCGGAAGTGAACGCGCCATACATCGCCGAAATGGCCCGCGCCGAAATGGTCGGACGTTATGGCAGCGACGCCTATACCGAAGGCTTCCGCGTGACCACCACCGTACCGAGCGACCTCCAGGAACTGGCCAACACCGCAGTCCACGAAGGCCTGATGACCTACGATCAGCGCCACGGCTATCGCGGACCCGAGTCGCGGCTGCCGGGCAAGACTCGCGAAGCCTGGGCAATCGAGCTGACCAAACAACGCACCATCAGCAGCCTGGAACCGGCCATCGTGACCCAGGTCGACAAGAACGGCCTGCAAGTACTGACCCGCACCGGCCAGGAACACGTGAGCTGGGACACCATGAAATGGGCCCGTCCGTTCCTGAATACCAACAGCATGGGCGCCAATCCGAAGCAACCTTCGGACGTTGCGCAGGTCGGCGATCTGATCCGCGTACAGCGTCAGCCGGACAACTCGCTGAAGTTCAGCCAGATCCCGCAGGCCCAGGGCGCACTGGTTTCCCTGGACCCACAGAACGGCGCCATTCGTTCTCTGGTCGGCGGTTTCGCCTTCGAGCAAAGCAACTACAACCGCGCATTGCAGGCCAAGCGCCAGCCGGGTTCGAGCTTCAAACCGTTCATCTACAGCGCCGCACTGGATAACGGCTACACCGCCTCCAGCCTGGTAAACGACGCACCGATCGTGTTCGTCGATGAGTACCTGGACAAGGTATGGCGACCAAAAAACGACACCAACACCTTCCTCGGCCCAATCCGTTTGCGTGAAGCGCTGTACAAGTCGCGCAACCTGGTGTCGATCCGCTTGCTGCAAGCGATGGGCGTTGGCAAGACCATTGACTACATCACGCGCTTTGGCTTCAACAAGCAGGACCTGCCACCCAACCTGTCGCTGGCCCTGGGCACCGCGACCCTGACGCCAATGGAGATCGCCACTGGCTGGAGCGCTTTCGCCAACGGCGGCTACAAGATCACCCCGTACATCATCGACAAGATCGAAAGCCGCAACGGCGACACGCTGTTCGTCGCCAACCCGCCGAGCGTGCCCAAGGGTGGCGCGGCCAGTGACGGCATTGCTGCACCGGTCGCCGAGGCCTTCACGGTCAATGTGACACCGGGTGAAGCCCCGGGCACCACGCCGGCGCCACAAGCTCCGGCCGTGGCCGAACGCATCGTCGACGGACGTACCACATTCATTCTCAACAGCATGCTTGAGGATGTGATCAAGCTCGGCACCGGTCGTCGTGCGCTGGCCCTGGGCCGCCCAGACATTGCCGGCAAGACCGGCACGACCAACGAATCGAAGGACGCCTGGTTCTCCGGTTACAACGCCGATTACGTGACGACCGTATGGACCGGTTTCGACCAGCCGGAAAGCCTGGGCCGCAAGGAGTTCGGCGGTACCGTCGCACTGCCGATCTGGATGAACTACATGGGCGCCGCGCTCAAGGGCCTGCCGCCGCACACGCAGCCAGAGCCTGAAGGCATCCTGAGCCTGCGCGTCGACCCGGTCAGCGGTCGCGCGGCAACCCCAGGCACGCCTGGCGCCTACTTCGAGCTGTTCAAGGCTGAAGACACGCCCCCGTCGGTCAACGAACTGGGCAACGGCAATGTGCCGGGCAGCCCGCTGCCGGCGGATGAAGCGGCGCCGATCGATTTGTTCTGATTGCAGCAATGATCAAAAGCCCCGCCTTCGAAAGAAGTGCGGGGCTTTTTTTGCCTACCGGTTTTGATGCTGTCTGGTCCGGCCTCTTCGCGAGCAAGCCCGCTCCCACATTGGAACGCATTCTCCTGTGGGAACGGGCTTGCTCGCGAAGAGGTCGTCACAGACACCACAAAAACCACAGGCATAAAAAAACCCCGGCACAATCAAGAGCCGGGGTTTTCGGTTGAACGCTACAACAGCTTAGCCGTTGAACACGTCATCCACGCTTTTCAGCGGGTAGTTCTTCGGATACGGCAGGGTCGCCACACCGGTCTCGATGGCGGCTTTAGCCACGGCATCGGAGATCAGGGTGATCAGACGGGCATCCATTGGCTTCGGAATGATGTACTCACGGCCGAATTCCAGCTTGATGCCGCCGTAGGCGTCGCACACTTCCTGAGGCACTGGCAGCTTGGCCAGTTCACGCAGGGCGTTGGCCGCAGCCACTTTCATTTCTTCGTTGATGCGCTTGGCGCGAACGTCCAGGGCACCACGGAAGATGAACGGGAAGCCCAGTACGTTGTTGACCTGGTTCGGGTAGTCGGAACGACCGGTGGCCATGATCACGTCGCTACGGGTAGCGTGTGCCAGCTCCGGGGAGATTTCCGGATCAGGGTTGGAGCACGCGAACACGATCGGGTTGGCCGCCATGGACAGCAGGCCTTCAGGGCTCAGCAGGTTCGGGCCGGACAGGCCTACGAACACGTCAGCGCCTTGCAGGGCGTCAGCCAGGGTGCGCTTGTCGGTCGCGTGAGCGAACACAGCCTTGTACTGGTTCAGGTCGTCACGGCCGGAGTGGATCACGCCGGTACGGTCGACCATGTAGATGTTTTCGATGTTGGCACCCATGCTCACCAGCAACTTCATGCAGGAGATGGCGGCGGCGCCGGCACCCAGGCAGACGATCTTGGCTTCCGGCAGGGTTTTGCCAGCGATTTCCAGGGCGTTGATCATGCCGGCGGCGGTCACGATAGCGGTGCCGTGCTGGTCATCGTGGAATACCGGGATGTCGCACTGCTCGATCAGAGCGCGCTCGATTTCAAAGCACTCTGGTGCCTTGATGTCTTCCAGGTTGATGCCACCGAAAGTGATGGAGATGCGCTTCACGGTGTCAATGAAGGCTTGCGGGCTTTCGGAGTCGACTTCGATGTCGAAAACGTCGATGCCGGCGAAGCGCTTGAACAGTACGCCTTTACCTTCCATCACTGGCTTGGAGGCCAATGGGCCGAGGTTACCCAGGCCGAGAATCGCGGTGCCATCGGAAATGACTGCAACCAGGTTGCCTTTGCCGGTGTACTTGTAGGCCAGTTCAGGATCGCGGGCGATCTCGCGTACTGGTTCGGCTACGCCCGGGCTGTAGGCCAGCGACAAGTCGCGAGCGGTAGCAGTGGCCTTGGTGAGCTCGACACTCAGCTTCCCTGGACGAGGATTGGCATGATATTCGAGAGCGGCAGTTTTCAGATCAGACATTTTGGCATTCCGCTTTTACTGTTGGACAGACTGGTCAGCGAGGATACGCGCCTCGCAAAGTCCCCACAAGACTGACCGGTCACCCCTGTCAAGCGCCCCACCCTACGACTTTGGGCCAAGAGCCACGGAACATAAGGGATAGACTGTTCACAATCGAAAGAAAAAATGTCTACAATTTTTAATCACTGCACCACTTGGAGCATCGCCGGATCGGTCAAGGGCAACATCCAGCGCGCCTGCCCCTCCTTGAGACCACCCTTGCGCGAGCGATCCAGCACCCAGCCGCGCGCCTCGACTTGCTTGCCTTTGAGACTTTCCAGCGAATTCACATCGAAACGCGCCAGCAGATTGGGTGCAACGCGTAATACAACCGAATCCTGCAACTCGATCCAAACCCCGCCGCGATTACGCTGCACCCTGCTCACACGACCGCTGAGCACGGCAAAACCGGAGGTAGTGATCTGCTCCGCTTTCAGCACAGGTGACTGGCGCCACAACCCGAGCCCGGCCTGTCGAGCGCTGCGTTCCGCTGCTTGCTGACAGGCGACCAAATCGACATTCGGTGCCACGGCCACCAGAAAACCCAGGCCTTCGGCGAGCATTTGCGCTTCGAGGTTGGCGCCATCGGCACCGTAGACATGGGCCAGGGTGCGGCCGTAATGGTCTTGGCTTTCTTTGCCTGGCAGCAAACCCACCTGCCCGTCGCTTGCCGCCACCAGGGCTTCGAGTCGCTTGCGCGCCGCCACGGCGAACGGTTCGTCGGAGCGGCCCTTCTTGCCCAGCTCCGGCGTGTTCAAGCCGATCATGCGCACGCTGCGGCCATCTCTCAGGCGCAGGGTGTCACCATCCACGACTCGCTGCACCGCAACCGTGGCCAGGTCGGCGGGAGCCGGGCAAAAGGCCTGGGCGGCGGAAAGCCAAATTGCGGACACAAAAAAGGCGCCCGCAAGGGACGCCTTTTTCATCAGCATGGAAAAACCGCAGCGGCTTCCCAAGTTGATCGGCCTTAGGCCTTTTTCGCGCCGAAAGCACCGAAACGGTCGGCGAACTTCTGAACGCGACCACCGGTGTCCAGAGTCTTCTGCTTACCGGTGTAGAACGGGTGGCATTCGTTGCAAACGTCGATCGCCATGGCTTTGCCGAAGGTCGAACGGGTTTCGAACTTGTTGCCGCAGCTGCAGGTAACAGCAACTGCCGGGTATTCTGGATGGATATCAGCTTTCATGGTGTTTTCCTCGGGCTAGCGTGCCGCCACCCAACACTATTGTTGAATACCGCACGTAATTAGGCCGCGGATTCTACCAGACAATCCCATTCACGCAAGCTGTCCCTCAAACCAGTCGTCTGCTAGGCTCCCGCCCCAATACGCGACCCCCTGTGGGAGCGGGCTTGCTCGCGAAAGCGGTGTGTCAGACGACTTGAATGCCGACTGGCACACTGCATTCGCGAGCAAGCCCGCTCCCACAAGTTATGTGCCAAACCCCATATTGCCTGTTTATCGAGATCCCCCCGCGTGCCCGACGCCATTCTGCGCCTCGCCCTGCCTTCGCCCCTGCGCCGCCTGTTCGACTACCGCGCTCCGGCCGGCGTCCTGCGCGTCCAGTTGCACCCTGGCATGCGCCTGCGGGTGCCGTTCGGCCGGCGCGAAATGATCGGGATCCTGGTGGAAGTCACCAACACCAGCGAGGTGCCGGCCGAGAAACTCAAGCCGGCCCTGGCCCTGCTCGATGCCACGCCACCGCTGCCGCCCGCGCTGTTCAAGCTGTGCCTGTGGACGTCCCAGTATTATCAGCACAGCCTCGGCGACACCTTGAGCTGGGCGCTGCCGGTGCTACTGCGCCAGGGTGAGCTGGCCGAAGCGCGCCAGGAACGTTTCTGGTCCGCCGCACCGGGCGCCAGCCTCGATGATCCGCGCATCGCCCGTGCCCCGCGCCAGCGCGAAGCCCTGGCCACGCTGGCCCAGCATCCCCACGGCGTCGCCCATCAATTGCTGAGCAAACTGATGCTGAGCAAGGACAGCCTGGATTTGCTGCTGGCCAAGGAGCTGGTGCAGGTCGAGATCCGTCGGCACGCCCCCGGTGCACGCCACGAACACTGGCTGGCGCAACCGGAACTCCCGCTGAACCCGGAGCAACGCGCCGCCTATGAGGCGATTCGGGCCGGGTTCGACAGCTATCACGCGTTCCTGTTGGCCGGCGTCACCGGCAGCGGCAAGACCGAAGTCTATTTACAGTTGATCCGCGAAACCCTCGAGGCCGGCAAGCAGGCGCTGGTGTTGATCCCGGAAATCAACCTCGGCCCACAGACCCTGGCGCGCTTCGAACAGCGTTTCAATGCCCGCATCGCGTTGATCCATTCGGCGGTCAATGACCGTGAACGCCTCGATGCCTGGCTGGCCGCCCGGGACGGTGAGGCCGACATTATTATCGGCACCCGCTCGGCCCTGTTCACGCCGATGAAAAACCCCGGCCTGATCATCATCGACGAAGAGCACGACGGTTCCTATAAACAGCAGGAAGGTTTGCGCTACCACGCCCGCGATCTGGCGCTGGTGCGGGCGCGACAGGAAAACATCCCGATTGTCCTCGGCTCCGCCACCCCTTCGCTGGAAAGCCTGCACAACGCCTACACCGGCCGCTACGGGCTGCTGCGCCTGAATGAGCGCGCCGGCGGGGCCAAACAGCCGCGCTTCCTGCGCCTGGACGTCAAAAGTCGCCCGCTGGACAGCGGCATCTCCGGCCCCATGCAACAAGCCATCGGCCAGACCCTGGCCGCCGGGCAACAAGTCCTGGTGTTCCTCAACCGCCGCGGCTTCGCCCCGACCCTGCTGTGCCATGACTGCGGCTGGATGTCCGAGTGCCAGCGTTGCGATGCGCGGATGACCGTGCATCAACGTTACGGAGAATTGCGCTGCCACCATTGCGGCTACGTCGAGCGCGTGCCGCGCCAGTGCCCGAAGTGCAACAAGGTCGATTTGCGCCCCGTGGGCGCCGGTACCGAACGGGCCGAGGAGCGCCTGGCGATTCTGTTCCCGGACTATCCGGTGCTGCGGGTCGACCGCGACAGTACGTCGCGCAAGGACGCGATGAACCAGTTGTTCGCGACCATTCAAAAAGGTCAGCCGTGCATTTTGATCGGCACGCAAATGCTTGCCAAAGGCCACCACTTTCCACGGGTGACGCTGGTATCGATCCTCGACGCCGACGGTGGCCTGTTTTCCGGTGATTTCCGCGCCAGCGAGCGCATGGCGCAGTTGATCGTCCAGGTCGCTGGTCGCGCAGGCCGTGCCGAGGAGCCGGGCAAAGTGATTATCCAGACGCACCTGGCCGACCATCCGCTGCTGGTGCAGTTGACCGAGCAGGGCTACTTCGCCTTCGCCGAACAGGCCTTGAGCGAACGCCGTGCGGCCGGGTTGCCGCCGTTTGCGCACCTGGCGCTGTTGCGGGCCGAGGCGCACAAACCGGGTCAGGCCGAAGGCTTCCTGGATGAGGCGTGCAGCGAGGCGGAGCGTTTGCTGGCCGAACAAAACCTGACCGGCATTGAGCTGCTCGGACCGGTGCCGGCGCCGATGGAGCGGCGGGCCGGGCGCTATCGTGCGCAGCTGTTGTTGCAGGCTACGGCGCGGGCACCGTTGCATCGATTGCTGGCCAGTTGGTTGTTGGTGCTGGAGCAGATGCCGAGCGGGCGGGCGGTGCGCTGGTCTTTGGATGTTGATCCGGTCGATTTGTATTGATTTTGAGATCGCTTTCGCGAGCAAGCCCGCTCCCACAATGGTATTTCAGTGGGCATACAATTTGTGTCCACCACAGAACCTGTGGGAGCGGGCTTGCTCGCGAAGGGGCCCTAATTGTCACCACACATCCACATCCTGCCTGCTAAGGTTGGCAAGCCCGTCTTCGCAACGGATAATGCCCAGTTTTTCCACCAGCGCATGATGCGCCGCCGCGCCTGCGGTCGAAAGAGAAGACCATGAAAGACACCATTCGCCAGTTGATCCAGCAAGCCATCACCCAACTCGTCAACGAAGGTGTGTTGCCTGAAGGGCTGTCGCCGGCGATCCAGGTGGAAAACTCCCGCGACAAGAAAAACGGCGACTTCGCCAGCAACATCGCAATGATGCTGGCCAAGCCGGCCGGCATGAAGCCGCGCGACCTGGCGGAAAAAATCATCGCCGCACTGCCGACTGACGAAAACGTCTCCAAGACCGAAATCGCCGGCCCTGGCTTCCTGAACTTCTTCCAGAACACCGATGCCCTGGCCTCACGCCTGGACGCCGCCCTGGCCGACGCCCACATCGGCGTACGCAAGGCCGGCCCGGTGCAGCGCACCGTAGTCGACCTGTCGGCCCCGAACCTGGCCAAAGAGATGCACGTCGGCCACTTGCGCTCGACCATCATCGGCGACGGCGTGGCCCGGGTGCTGGAATTCCTCGGCGATACCGTGATCCGTCAGAACCACGTCGGCGACTGGGGCACCCAGTTCGGCATGCTGATGGCTTATCTGCAGGAAAATCCGATCACCAGCGACGAGCTGTCGGACTTGGAGAACTTCTACCGCGCCGCCAAGCAACGCTTCGACGAATCCGAAGAGTTCGCCGACCGCGCCCGTGGCCTGGTGGTCAAGCTGCAGGCCGGCGATGCCGACTGCCTGGCGTTGTGGACCAAGTTCAAGGACATTTCGCTGTCCCACTGCCAGAAGATCTACGAGCTGCTCAACGTCAAACTGACCATGGCCGACGTAATGGGCGAAAGTGCCTACAACGACGACCTGATCAACGTGGTCAACGACTTGAAGGCGGCGGGCATGCTGGTCGAGAGCAACGGCGCCCAGTGCGTGTTCCTCGACGAATTCAAGAATGCCGACGGCGACCCGCTGCCGGTGATCATCGTCAAGGCTGACGGCGGCTACCTCTACGCCACCACCGACCTGGCCGCCGTGCGCTACCGCAGCGGCAAACTCAAGGCTGATCGCGCACTGTACTTCGTCGACCAGCGTCAGGCCCTGCACTTCCAGCAAGTGTTCGCCGTGGCGCGCAAGGCTGGCTTCGTGACCCATCCGATGGAAATGGAACACATGGGCTTCGGCACCATGAACGGCGCTGACGGCCGTCCGTTCAAGACCCGTGATGGCGGCACCGTGAAGCTGATCGACCTGCTGACCGAAGCCCAGGAGCGCGCCTACACCCTGGTCAAGGACAAGAACCCGGAGCTGGCCGAAGCCGAGCTGCGCAACATCGCCAAGGTCGTGGGCATCGGCGCAGTGAAATACGCCGACCTGTCCAAGCACCGCACCAGCGACTACAGCTTCAACTTCGACCAGATGCTGAACTTCGAAGGCAACACCGCGCCGTACCTGCTGTACGCCTACACCCGCGTGGCCGGTGTGTTCCGCAAACTCGGCAAGGACTTCAGCGAAGTCGAAGGCCAGATCGTTCTCGAAGCGGCTCACGAACTGGAGCTGGCAGCGAAACTGGCACAGTTCGGCGAAGTGCTGAACAACGTGTCGGAGAAAGGCACGCCGCACATTCTCTGCACTTACCTGTACGACGTCGCCGGCCTGTTCTCCAGCTTCTACGAGAACTGCCCGATTCTCGCCGCCGATACCCCGGCACAAATGCAGAGCCGTCTGCGCCTCGCCGCGCTGACCGGGCGCACACTCAAGCAAGGCCTGGAACTCTTGGGCCTGGAAACTCTGGAGCGTATGTAAGTTGGCTGCCAAGAAAAAACCTGCACCCAAACGTGGCGCCAGCCGTTACCAAGCTCCTGCAAAGCAACCGATCCCGGGTTGGTTGTGGATGGCGATTGGCCTGACGGTCGGCGCCTTCATCGTGTTCCTGATGAAACTGGAGCCGGGCAAGGGCAGCGACACGGTCAAGCGTGAAAAGGTCGAGCAACAGCAGAAAGCCGGCAAGATCGCCGAGGCCAACAAGACCCCGCCGAGCCCGACGCAACCGGTGAAACCGAAGTACGACTTCTACACCTTGCTGCCAGAGTCGGAAGTCATCGTGCCGCCCGATGCCGTGCCGGAAAAAACCCTGCCGACGCCGCAAGTGCCGGCCATTCCGACGACACCGGTCACGCCGGCCGAAGCGGCGAAGATCGACACGGCTCGCGCCCAGGCAGCCCTGGCCGGGATCACGCCTCCGCCAGCGCCGCCGGTCAAAGCGGCGCCAGTAACCAGGTTCTTCCTGCAAGCCGGTTCGTTCCGCAAGGAGGCTGACGCAGACAAGGTTCGGGCGCAGATCATCTTGCTGGGCCAGGCTGTGGCAGTTGAGTCCGGCACGGTGAAGGACGAAACCTGGTATCGGGTGCTGGTCGGTCCGTTCAGCAACCGTGAACAACTGACCACCGCCCAGAAACAACTGGCCGGCGCAGGCTTCAGCAACTTGCTGTTACAACAACGCCAGAGCCGCTGATCGACTGCCACAGGCACCGCGTCATCGTTCTTCGCGAGCAAGCCCGCTCCCACATTCGACCGCAATCCAATGTGGGAGCGGGCTTGCTCGCGAAGGGGCCCCGGCAAACGCCACCACCCCCATCTGGCTCACACCACTCGTCCCCTCTCTCGCCTTACAGTTGAAATCCACTCCACCACCCCCATATGAATGGGCATAAGGCATTTTCGCCCCGCTGCGTGGAGACTCTTCCCTTGACCACCATCGTTTCAGTTCGCCGCCACGGCAAAGTCGTCATGGGCGGCGACGGCCAGGTTTCCCTTGGTAATACCGTGATGAAAGGCAACGCGAAAAAAGTTCGTCGCCTGTACCACGGCCAGGTCATCGCCGGTTTTGCCGGCGCCACCGCTGACGCCTTTACCCTCTTCGAACGCTTCGAAGGCCAGCTTGAAAAGCATCAGGGCCACCTGGTTCGCGCCGCCGTCGAACTCGCCAAAGAATGGCGCACCGACCGCTCCCTGAGCCGCCTCGAAGCGATGCTCGCGGTCGCCAACAAAGATGCGTCCCTGATCATCACCGGCAACGGCGATGTGGTTGAACCGGAAGACGGCCTGATCGCCATGGGTTCCGGTGGCGCCTACGCCCAGGCCGCCGCCAGCGCACTGCTGAAAAAGACCGATCTGTCGGCCCGGGAAATCGTCGAAACCGCCCTCGGTATCGCCGGCGACATCTGTGTATTCACCAACCACACCCAGACCATTGAGGAGCAGGACTGCGCCGAGTAAGCCCGTGCAGCCATCGCACCACGGCTCATTCTTGCTTGAGGTCCACTGAATATTATGTCCATGACTCCCCGCGAAATCGTCCACGAACTCAACCGCCACATCATCGGCCAGGACGATGCCAAGCGCGCCGTCGCCATTGCCCTGCGCAACCGCTGGCGCCGCATGCAGCTGCCTGAAGAGCTGCGCGTTGAAGTAACGCCAAAGAACATCCTGATGATCGGCCCGACCGGTGTCGGTAAAACCGAGATCGCCCGTCGCCTGGCCAAACTGGCCAATGCGCCGTTCATCAAGGTCGAAGCGACCAAGTTCACCGAAGTCGGCTATGTCGGCCGCGATGTCGAATCGATCATTCGTGACCTGGCCGACGCCGCGATCAAGCTGCTGCGCGAACAGGAAATCGTCAAGGTTCGCCACCGCGCCGAAGACGCCGCCGAAGAGCGCATCCTCGATGCCCTGCTGCCACCGGCACGCATGGGCTTCAGCAGCGACGATGCCCCGACTGCCGATTCCAACACCCGCCAGCTGTTCCGCAAGCGCCTGCGCGAAGGCCAGCTGGATGACAAGGAGATCGAAATCGAAGTCGCCGAAATGGCCGGCGTCGATATCTCCGCGCCACCGGGCATGGAAGAAATGACCAACCAGCTGCAAAGCCTGTTCGCCAACATGGGCAAGGGCAAGCGCAAGAGCCGCAAGCTCAAGGTCAAGGAAGCGCTGAAACTGGTGCGCGACGAAGAAGCCAGTCGCCTGGTCAACGATGAAGAGTTGAAGGCCAAGGCCCTGGAAGCGGTCGAGCAGCACGGCATCGTGTTCATCGACGAAATCGACAAGGTCGCCAAGCGTGGCAATTCCGGTGGCGTCGATGTATCTCGCGAAGGTGTACAGCGTGACTTGCTGCCGCTGATTGAAGGCTGCACCGTCAACACCAAACTGGGCATGGTCAAGACTGACCACATCCTGTTCATTGCTTCTGGTGCCTTCCACCTGAGCAAGCCGAGCGATCTGGTGCCCGAGCTGCAAGGCCGTCTGCCGATCCGAGTCGAACTCAAGGCCCTTTCGCCGGAGGACTTCGAACGCATCCTCAGCGAACCGCACGCCTCGCTTACCGAGCAATATTGCGCCCTGTTGAAAACCGAAGGCCTGGGCATCGAGTTCCAGCCGAGCGGCATCAAGCGCATCGCGGAGATCGCCTGGCAGGTCAACGAGAAAACCGAAAACATCGGTGCCCGTCGCCTGCACACCCTGCTCGAGCGCCTGCTCGAAGAGGTGTCGTTCAGCGCCGGCGACCTGGCCAGCGCCCATGACGACAAGGTGATCCTGATCGACGCCGACTACGTCAACAGCCACCTGGGCGAATTGGCGCAGAACGAAGACCTGTCCCGTTATATCCTGTAAGCCATACTTACAGCGATGACGGACCCTGTGGGAGCGGGCTTGCTCGCGAAAGCGGTCTGACAATCGACATCACTGTTGAATGTTAAGGCCCCTTCGCGAGCAAGCCCGCTCCCACATTTGAATCGGGGTCCCACACACAATCGGACATCCACTCATGACCCAACTCCCCACCGACATCAAGCTGCACAAAGCCTCGAAAACCCTGTCGCTGAAATACGCGTCCGGCGAGGAATACACCCTGCCCGCCGAGTTCCTGCGCGTGCACTCTCCTTCCGCCGAGGTCCAGGGCCACGGCAAACCCATCCTGCAATTTGGCAAGATCAACGTAGGCCTGACCAAGGTAGAACCGGCCGGTCAGTACGCACTGAAACTGACCTTCGACGATGGCCACGACAGCGGCCTGTTCACCTGGGAATACCTCTACGAACTGGGGCGACGTTATGACGCACTCTGGGACGATTATCTGGCCGAGCTCAAAGCCGCCGGAAAAACCCGCGACCCGAACGAATCTGTCGTCAAGCTGATGCTCTAGTCTGAGCCTCTTGCTCTTTAGAGGGCATTTTCTAATTTCATCTGTTTGAATGCTCCGCTTCAGGGCCGCCGACTGGCCTGCTTGCGAAAAAAATTAAACTCGGGTAACCAATGGAACTGGCAAGTTCCCTGCAGTGCTCTCTGCATTGAAAATGCAGCGATGCAGTATTAACGGTCACCCGAGCAGTAGTACCAGGCACTGACTGTGTGACTACACAGCAGAACCCGGTACTCGTCTCAGGACAATGGAGCGTCGTAGATGAGTAACAAGAATAACGATGACTTGAAGAATCAAGCTTCGGAAAACACCTTGGGGCTGAATCCTGTCGTTGGGCTGCGTGGCAAGGATCTACTGGCTTCTGCTCGAATGGTGCTCAGGCAGGCCATCAAACAACCGATTCACAGCGCCAGGCATGTCGCTCATTTCGGCCTTGAACTCAAGAACGTGCTGCTTGGCAAATCCGAACTGCAACCGACCAGCGATGACCGTCGCTTCGCGGATCCGGCCTGGAGCCAGAACCCGCTCTACAAACGTTATCTGCAAACCTACCTGGCGTGGCGCAAGGAACTCCACGACTGGATCGGCGACAGCAACCTGCCGCCCAAGGACGTCAGCCGCGGGCATTTCGTGATCAACCTCATGACCGAAGCTTTCGCCCCGACCAACACGGCGGCCAACCCGGCGGCGGTCAAGCGCTTCTTCGAAACCGGCGGTAAAAGCCTGCTTGATGGCCTCTCGCACCTGGCCAAGGACCTGGTGCACAACGGCGGCATGCCGAGCCAGGTCAACATGGGCGCATTCGAGGTCGGCAAGACCCTGGGTGTGACCGAGGGTGCAGTGGTCTTTCGCAACGACGTGCTGGAGCTGATCCAGTACAAGCCGATCACCGAGCAGGTGCATGAGCGCCCACTGTTGGTGGTGCCGCCGCAAATCAACAAGTTCTACGTTTTCGACCTGAGTCCGGAAAAAAGCCTGGCGCGGTTCTGCCTGCGCAACAACGTGCAGACCTTCATCGTCAGCTGGCGCAACCCGACCAAGGAGCAGCGCGAGTGGGGCCTGTCGACCTACATCGAGGCGCTCAAGGAAGCGGTTGATGTGGTCACCGCAATCACCGGCAGCAAAGACGTGAACATGCTCGGAGCCTGCTCCGGCGGCATCACCTGCACCGCGCTGCTGGGTCACTACGCGGCAATCGGCGAGAACAAGGTCAACGCCCTGACCCTGCTGGTCAGCGTGCTCGACACCACCCTGGACAGCGACGTGGCCCTGTTCGTCGACGAGCAAACCCTCGAAGCCGCCAAGCGCCATTCCTACCAGGCCGGCGTCCTCGAAGGCCGCGACATGGCGAAAGTCTTCGCCTGGATGCGTCCCAACGACCTGATCTGGAACTACTGGGTCAACAACTACCTGTTGGGTAACGAGCCGCCGGTATTCGACATTCTGTTCTGGAACAACGACACCACCCGGTTGCCCGCCGCGTTCCATGGCGACCTGATCGAGATGTTCAAAAGTAACCCGTTGACCCGTGCCGATGCACTGGAAGTGTGCGGCACGCCGATTGACCTGAAGAAGGTCACCGCCGACATCTTCTCGCTGGCCGGTACCAACGATCACATCACTCCGTGGCGCTCCTGCTACAAATCGGCGCAACTGTTCGGCGGCAACGTTGAGTTCGTGCTGTCCACCAGCGGGCATATCCAGAGCATTCTGAACCCGCCGGGCAATCCGAAGTCGCGGTACATGACCAGCACCGAAATGACTGCCAATGCCGATGACTGGCAAGAAGAGTCGACCAAACACGCCGACTCCTGGTGGCTGCACTGGCAGGCCTGGCAGGCGCAGCGTTCGGGCAACCTGAAAAAAGCACCGACGAAACTCGGCAACAAGGCCTACCCGGAGGGGGAAGCCGCACCGGGCACTTACGTGCATGAGCGGTAACTGACACACCTCGCCCCCCCTTGTGGGAGCGGGCTTGCTCGCGAAGGCGTCGTGTCAGTCGACGTCATTGTTCAATGATCGACCGCTTTCGCGAGCAAGCCCGCTCCCACATGGGAGTCGAGGAAGAATTCAAGAGAGCGACCCACAGGGCCTGAAGCATGCCGCAACCCTTCATTTTTCGTACCGTCGACCTGGATGGCCAGACGCTCCGCACGGCGGTACGCCCCGGCAAGCCTCACTTGACGCCCCTGCTGATTTTCAACGGCATCGGCGCCAACCTGGAGCTGGTGTTCCCGTTCGTCGCGGCGCTGGATCCGGACCTGGAAGTCATCTGCTTCGACGTACCCGGTGTCGGTGGTTCGTCGACGCCGAACCGGCCATATCGTTTTCCGGGGCTGGCGAAACTCACGGCGCGGATGCTCGACTATCTCGACTACGGGCAGGTCAACGTCATCGGCGTGTCCTGGGGTGGCGCCCTGGCCCAGCAGTTCGCTTACGACTATCCGGAACGCTGCAAGAAACTCGTGCTGGCGGCGACGGCAGCGGGTGCGGTGATGGTGCCGGGCAAACCGAAAGTGTTGTGGATGATGGCCAGCCCTCGGCGTTACATCCAGCCATCCCACGTGATCCGCATTGCGCCAATGATCTACGGTGGCTCGTTCCGTCGCGACCCGACGCTGGCCGCGAGCCATGCGGCCAAGGTGCGTTCAGCGGGCAAGCTCGGTTACTACTGGCAGTTGTTCGCCGGCCTCGGCTGGACCAGCATTCACTGGCTGCACAAGATCCGCCAGCCGACCCTGGTACTGGCCGGCGATGACGATCCGCTGATCCCGTTGATCAACATGCGCTTGCTGGCCTGGCGGATTCCCAACACCCAGTTGCACATCATCGATGACGGGCATTTGTTCTTGATCACCCGGGCCGAAGCGGTGGCCCCGATCATCATGAAATTCCTGGAAGAGGAGCGCCAACGCGCGGTGATGCATCCGCGTCCGGCGCCATTGGGCGGCTAAACAGCTGCATCAGCGGTTGGCAGGACGCCACGCCGCGCAACAACCCGTTACAGCGTCTATGGTGTTCTGGTTCGGTATGTTTGTTTTTAGCCTGAAGACGAAGGAGTGTTGACTCATGCGCGAGAAACCAGCGAGGGATTCCTTACCGACTCCCGCCGCGTTCATCAATGCACAGAGTGCGATTACCGGCCTGCGCGGCCGGGATCTGTTGTCGACCCTGCGCAGTGTGGCCGCCCATGGCTTGCGCAATCCACTGCACAGCGCCCGGCATGCCCTTAAACTCGGCGGTCAGCTTGGCCGTGTGCTGCTGGGTGAAACCCTGCACCCGACCAACCCGCAAGACGCTCGCTTCGCCGACCCGGCGTGGAGCCTCAACCCGTTTTATCGCCGTAGCCTGCAGGCCTATCTGAGTTGGCAGAAACAGGTCAAAAGCTGGATCGACGAGAGCAACATGAGCCCGGACGACCGCGCCCGCGCCCACTTCGCTTTCGCCTTGCTCAACGACGCCGTATCGCCATCCAACACCCTGCTCAATCCACTGGCGGTCAAGGAACTGTTCAATTCCGGTGGCAACAGCCTGGTGCGTGGCATTGGCCATTTGGTGGACGATCTGCTGCACAACGATGGCCTGCCCCGACAAGTCACCAAGCAAGCGTTCGAGGTTGGCAAGACGGTCGCCACCACCACCGGTGCCGTGGTGTTTCGCAACGAGCTGCTGGAGTTGATCCAGTACAAGCCGATGAGCGAAAAGCAGTATTCCAAGCCCCTACTGGTGGTACCGCCGCAAATCAACAAGTACTACATTTTCGATCTGAGCCCCCACAACAGTTTCGTCCAGTACGCCCTGAAAAACGGCCTGCAAACCTTCGTGATCAGTTGGCGCAACCCCGATGTGCGTCACCGCGAATGGGGGCTCTCGACCTACGTGGAAGCCGTGGAAGAGGCCATGAATGTGTGCCGGGCGATCACCGGCGCACGCGAGGTCAACCTGATGGGCGCTTGCGCCGGCGGGCTGACCATTGCCGCGCTGCAGGGTCATTTGCAGGCCAAGCGGCAGTTGCGCAGGGTGTCCAGCGCGACTTATCTGGTGAGCCTGCTCGACAGCGAGCTGGACAGTCCGGCCACACTGTTCGCCGACGAACAGACCCTCGAGGCCGCCAAGCGCCGCTCCTATCAGCGGGGTGTACTGGACGGCCGCGACATGGCCAAGGTCTTCGCCTGGATGCGCCCCAACGATTTGATCTGGAGCTACTTCGTCAACAACTACCTGTTGGGCAAGGAGCCACCGGCGTTCGACATCCTCTACTGGAACAACGACAACACGCGCCTGCCGGCCGCCCTGCATGGCGACCTGCTGGACTTCTTCAAGCACAACCCGCTGACCCACCCGGGCGGACTGGAAGTGTGTGGCACGCCGATCGATTTGCAGAAAGTCACCGTCGACAGCTTCAGCGTCGCCGGCATCAACGATCACATCACGCCGTGGGATGCGGTGTATCGCTCGACGCTGCTGCTCGGTGGCGAACGGCGCTTCGTGCTGTCCAACAGCGGTCATGTGCAGAGCATTCTCAACCCACCGAGCAACCCGAAAGCCAACTACGTCGAGAACGGCAAACTGAGCAGCGACCCCCGTGCCTGGTACTACGATGCCAAGCGTGTCGACGGCAGTTGGTGGACCCAATGGCTGAGCTGGATTCAGGAACGCTCCGGTGCGCAGAAGGACACCCACATGGCGCTCGGCAACCAGAACTACCCACCGATGGAGGCAGCACCCGGTACTTACGTGCGCGTGCGCTGACGTTCAACGAGCCACGGCCTCTGTCGGCCGTGGCAAGACCCGATCATTAAGAAGACTGGATGAAAACCCGCGACCGGATCCTCGAATGTGCCCTGCAGTTGTTCAATCAAAAGGGCGAACCGAATGTCTCCACCATGGAAGTTGCCAATGAAATGGGCATCAGCCCGGGCAACCTCTACTATCACTTCCACGGCAAGGAACCGCTGATTCTTGGGCTATTCGAGCGCTTTCAGGGCGAACTGGCCCCCTTGCTCGACCCACCGGCCGATGTCGAACTGGCGCCGGAGGACTACTGGCTGTTCCTGCACTTGATCGTCGAACGCCTGTCCCACTACCGGTTTCTGTTCCAGGACCTGTCGAACCTCGCCGGTCGCCTGCCGAAACTGGCCAAGGGCATTCGCAGCCTGCTCAATGCACTCAAGCGCACACTGGCGTCGCTGCTGGCACGATTGCAGGCGCAAGGGTTGTTGGTCAGCGATACCCAGGCACTGGGGCAACTGGTGGAACAGATCACCATGACGCTGCTGTTTTCACTGGACTATCAGCGGATTCTCGACCGCGAAGGCGAGGTGCGGCTGGTGGTTTACCAGATCATGATGCTGGTGGCGCCACACTTGCTGCCGTCGATCAAGGCTGCGACCGAACAGATGGCGATGGAATATCTGGAAGACCACGATTAAAAATGTGGGAGCGGGCTTGCTCGCGAAGGCTGTTCATCATTCAGCATTGATGTCGGCTGACACACCGCTTTCGCGAGCAAGCCCGCTCCCACAGGGGATCTCTGTCGTGTTCCAGAATGCACTCACAAACAAAAACGCCCGGCCTGTGAAGGCCGGGCGTTTTCTTGAGCCCTGAAAATCAGGACTGACTGGTTGGCGTCGATGGAGCTGGCGCGGCAGTCGGGGTGACAGCAGGGGTTGGCGCGGTCGCGGAGTTCGATGCGCTGACCGGAGCTGCCGGGGTTGCCGGTTTGGCAGCTGCCACTGCTGGTTTTGGCGCGGCGGCTTTTGGAGCTGCCGGCTTCTTCACTGCAGGTTTTTTCGCAACAGCAGGCTTGGCTGCCGGCTTGGCCGCGGCAGTTTTTGCTGCAGGCTTGGCGGCCGGTTTAGCCGCTGGTTTGGCGACGGTTTTGGCGGCGGCTGGTTTGGCCGCTGCAGTTTTAGCCGCAGGCTTGGCAGCAGGTTTAGCCGCCGCTTTTGCCAGTGGCTTGGCAGCCGTTTTGGCGGCCGGTTTGGCAGCAGGCTTGGCTGCTGCGGTTTTCGCCGCAACAGGCGCAACCTTGGCACCGGTCAGTTTTTCGATTTGCTTGGTCAGGGTATCGACCTTGCTGTGCAGTGCTTTGACTTCGTTGCGGCTCGGTACGCCCAGACGCGAAATGGCACTGTTCAGACGCTTGTCGAAAGCCCCTTCCAGTTCATCCCACTTGCCCAGTGCACGATCTTTCACGCCGCTGATGCGCGATTTGGCCGAAGAAGCGGTGTCCTTGGCGGCGTCGACTGTCTTGCCAACAGCGCTTTTGGTGAGCTTCTCGGCTTTCTCGCCGTCCTTTACCAATGCATCGAAGAGCTTGCTGCCGTCAGTGTCGATCTTCGAGTACACGCCTAAGCCAGCCAGCCAGATTTTGCGGGAGTAGTCTTCGACTTTCCCGATCCACGAGCTGCCTTCTTTTTCAGTATTCTTTTTGCCAGCCATCCCGTTCTCCTTAAGATTTACGCGCGACACGTTCGAGCAATGCCGTCAGCTCATCGAGCTTAGCAGAGAGTGTCTCAACGTCATGTTTAGACGGAATGCCGATACGATTCAAGGCACTTGCGACACGCGTGTCGAACGCCTTCTCGACCCTGTCGAGTTGAACTTCGACCTTGCCTTTGAAAGTGCTCACTTCACTCTTGGCTTCATCGATCTCGGCATTCGCCGCTTCAAGTTTCTCAGCGACTACTTTTTTGCCTTTCTTTTCAACAACCTGACCAGCCTTGATCAGCTCTTGAAAGTACTCGCCGCCCTCTTGGCCGACCTTGGTGTAGGCACCCAGGCCTGCCAGCCAGATCTTGCGGGCATAGGATTTGACGTCGCTCAGCGTGCTCGTCGTTGCGTCGGTTTTTTTCTTCACAATAACTTTGGCCATGGTGCACCTCACGCGCAGAAGGTTTGAGGAACTGCCCGGATAAGTGTCGGGCTCTGGCACAAAGTAGGGAGAAAAATTAGAAACGGCACCCTAACAACTGACATAGACCTTTGAGAGCACCGCAAACTAAATGTGGGAGCGGGCTTGCTCGCGAAGGCGGTGGGTCAGTAGATGAAAATTTCACTGACACACCGCCTTCGCGAGCAAGCCCGCTCCCACAGGGGATCTCAATTCAAGCAGAAAATCAGACCAGGACCTTGTCCAGCGCCTTTTCGATTTCCGCCTTGATCATGCCGCTCATGGCCGACATCATCAGGCCCAGTTCCACATCGACGCGAATCGAGTCCTCGGCGACATGCACCGCGCCCTTCACACCCGAGCGCTTGAGGTTCAGGGTGTCGCCGGACCACTGCGGCTCCAGACCATATTGATCGGAAAGTTTCTGCGCCAGCTTGTCGGCCTTTTCGCGAGCCGCTGCCTTACCCAGGCCATGGGCACGTTCAACACTAATATGGGCCATCAAATGACTCCTGCTTTATGGGTGCTTTCCCGAGGCATCTTGACCTCTGCTGCGTCAAAACGTCCCGATGGTTGCCCATCTTACCTTCAGCCTTGCCAAGACAAAGCATGCCTTGGGGATTAGAATGTCGCGCATTCTCTTTTGGTGACAGCGATATGACTGATCAGCGCAAAGGCAGCGATGCCGAACCCACCACTCACTTCGGCTTCAAAAACGTTCCGGAAAGCCAGAAAGCGGAAAAAGTCGCTGAGGTTTTCCACTCGGTAGCCGCCAAGTACGACCTGATGAACGACCTTCTGTCGGGCGGCATGCACCGTCTGTGGAAGCGTTTCGCGATTGAACTGTCGGGCGTGCGCACCGGTAACCGCGTGCTGGACATCGCCGGCGGCACTGGCGACCTGACCAGAAAATTCTCGCACCTCGTCGGCCCGACCGGCCAGGTCGTATTGGCCGACATCAACGAATCCATGCTCAAGGTCGGCCGTGACCGCCTGCTGGACCTCGGTGTGGCCGGTAACGTCGAATTCGTCCAGGCCGATGCGGAAAAACTGCCGTTCCCGGACAACCATTTCGACTGCGTGACCATCGCCTTCGGCCTGCGCAACGTGACCCACAAGGAAGATGCCCTGCGCTCGATGCTGCGCGTGCTCAAGCCGGGTGGCCGTTTGCTGGTGCTGGAATTCTCCAAGCCGACCAACGCGCTGATGTCCAAGGCCTACGACGCCTACTCGTTCGCCTTCATGCCGCTGATGGGCAAGCTGATCACCAACGACTCGGAAAGCTATCGCTACCTGGCCGAATCGATCCGCATGCACCCGAACCAGGAAACCCTGAAGTCGATGATGGTCGAGGCCGGCTTCGACCGCGTGACCTATCACAACATGACCGCAGGCATCGTTGCCCTGCACCGCGGCATCAAGCCCTGATGCTGCTCGCCGGGCTGCTTGCCAGCGTTGAACTCGGCCTGAACCGGGTGCTGCGTCTCGATAGCACGGCGCTGCCGCGGCTGGCGCATTTGAGCGGCCGGGTGATTGCCGTCGATTGCCGCAGCCCGGCGCTGCAACTGTTCATCCTGCCCAGCGACGAAGGCCTGATGCTCGCCTCCCAGTGGGAAACCGGCGCCGACTGCACCTTGCGTGCACCGGCCTCGAGCCTGTTGAAACTGGCGATGAGCAAGGACAAGACCTCGGTATTGCACAGCCCGGAAGTCGAGCTCGACGGCGACAGCGGTGTGCTGCTGGAACTGGCGGCGATCCTTCAGGACCTCGAACTGGACTGGGAGTACGAACTCTCGCGCTGGCTCGGCCCGGTGGCCACGCAACTGGTCGGCGGTCATCTGCGCAGCCGCGCCCGCTGGTATCAGCAAGGGTTCGCCAGCCTGGGCCAGAACCTCGGCGAATACCTGGCCGAAGAATCGCGCACCCTTGTCGGTCAGCGCGAAGCTGAAGCCCGATTCAGTGAACTGGACCAGATCAAACTCGATCTGGAACGTCTCGAGGCGCGTTTCGAGCGCCTTTCCCGATCCCTCGACCCAAGCGATAACGCATGAAGCTGCTTGCCGTCCGCCGTTTGTTGCGCATCCAGCGCGTCGTGATCCGCTACCGCCTCGATGACCTGCTGTTCGCCCTGCCACTGCCCTGGTTTCTGCGGGCGCTGCGTTACGCGTTGCCGTGGCGCTGGTTCCCGCGCAAGACCCTGGACCTGAGCCGTGGCGCGCGCTTGCGCCTGGCGCTGCAGGACCTGGGGCCGATTTTCATTAAGTTCGGGCAGATCCTCTCCACCCGTCGCGACCTGCTGCCGGAAGACATCGCCGATGAGCTGATGATGTTGCAGGACCGCGTGCCGCCGTTCGATTCGCAAGTGTCGGTCAAGCTGATCGAAGAACAGCTGGGCAAGAAAATCAGCGACGTGTTCAGCCGTTTCGATGTCGAGCCGCTGGCCTCGGCCTCGGTGGCGCAAGTGCATGCCGCGCAGCTGAAAACCGGTGAAGAAGTCGTCGTCAAAGTGATTCGTCCGGGCTTGAAGCCAGTCATCGCCCAGGACCTGGCGTGGCTGTTCATCCTCGCCCGCGCCGCCGAAAAACTCTCGGCCGATGCCCGCCTGCTGCACCCGGTGGACGTGGTCAGCGACTACGAAAAAACCATCTACGACGAACTCGACCTGCTGCGCGAGGCCGCCAACGCCAGCCAGTTGAAGCGCAACTTCGACGGTTCGCCGCTGCTGTACGTACCGCAAGTGTATTGGGACTGGTGCCGGCCGAAAGTGCTGGTGATGGAGCGCATCTACGGTATCCAGGTCACCGACCTGGCAACCCTGGCCGACCAGCGCACCGACATGAAAATACTTGCCGAACGCGGCGTGGAAATCTTCTTCACCCAGGTGTTCCGCGACAGCTTCTTCCATGCCGACATGCACCCGGGCAACATCTTCGTCAGCACCGTGAACCCGTGGAGCCCGCAGTACATTGCAATCGACTGCGGCATCGTCGGCAGCCTGACCCCGGAAGACCAGGACTACCTGGCGCGCAACCTGTTCGCCTTCTTCAAGCGCGATTACCGGCGCGTGGCGCAGTTGCACATCGATTCGGGCTGGGTGCCGGCGGAAACCAAACTCAACGAATTCGAAGCGGCGATCCGTACCGTGTGCGAGCCGATCTTCGAAAAACCGTTAAAGGATATTTCCTTCGGCCAGGTGCTGATGCGCCTGTTCCAGACCGCGCGCCGCTTCAACATGGAAGTGCAGCCGCAGTTGGTCTTGCTGCAAAAAACCCTGCTGAACATCGAAGGCCTGGGCCGCCAGCTGTACCCGGACCTCGACCTGTGGAACACCGCGCAGCCGTTCCTCGAACGCTGGATGCGCGAGCGGGTCAGCCCTAAAGCCCTGTTTGGCAACGTGCAGAGCCAGATCGAACAGATCCCGCACCTGGCCAACATGACCCGCGATTTGCTCGAACGCCTGTCCCAGCCCCACGCCAGCGATCCACCGCCAGCGTGGCATCGACGTCGCGACGACTGGTTCCTGCGCCTGCTCGGCACAGCCCATCTGGCCGGTGGCGCGATCCTTGCCGCTGGCGGGCCGCTGAATCAGTTGGACTATTGGCCAGCTGGCATCATGATGGCCGTCGGTTTGTATCTGGTCGTTCGCCGATAGCCAGTTGCGTGAACGACTGGCACACTGTTTCAACGCCTGAGCTCGACTATTGAAGTGTGGAGCTCGCTGTCGGAGTCGAAGATGAAAAACTGGCTGGACGAGATCAAGTGGGACGCTGACGGCCTGGTGCCGGCCATCGCCCAGGATCACAAGACCGGGCGCGTCCTGATGATGGCCTGGATGAACCGCGAAGCACTGGAACTGACCGCTGCCGAGAACCGCGCCATTTACTGGTCGCGTTCCCGTGGCAAGCTGTGGCGCAAGGGCGAAGAGTCCGGCCATGTGCAAACCCTGCACGAGATGCGCCTGGACTGCGACGCCGACGTGATCATCCTGATGGTCGAGCAGATCGGTGACATTGCCTGCCATACCGGCCGCCAGAGCTGCTTCTATCGCGTCTACGAGAACGGCGACTGGACAACGGTCGACCCGGTCCTGAAAGATCCGCACGCCATCTACTCCGCAGGACACAAACATGAGTGACACTCTGACCCGTCTGGCCCAGGTACTGGAAGAGCGCAAAGGCGCCGCCGCCGACAGCTCGTATGTCGCCAGCCTGTACCACAAGGGCTTGAACAAGATTCTGGAAAAAGTCGGCGAAGAGTCGGTCGAGACCATCATTGCCGCCAAGGATGCCGCCGTCAGCGGTGACTGCAGCGATGTGATCTACGAAACCGCCGATCTGTGGTTCCACAGCATGGTCATGCTCGCCCAATTGGGGCAGCATCCACAGGCTGTACTCGATGAACTGGACCGTCGTTTCGGTCTCTCCGGACACGTTGAGAAAGCCTCGCGTCCGTCCGCCTGAATAACTATTAGAGAGGAGCAGCAGCATGGGCATTTTTGACTGGAAACACTGGATCGTCATTCTGGTTGTCGTGGTACTGGTATTCGGCACCAAGAAACTGAAAAACCTCGGCACTGATGTCGGCGAGTCGATCAAGGGTTTCAAGAAAGCCATGAACGACGACGAAAAACCGGCCGACCCGAACGCGACCCCGGCCCAACCGGTTCCGCCGGTACAACCACAGGCCTCTGTGAACCAGCCGCACACCATCGACGTGCAGGCGCAGAAAGTCGAAGAGCCGATCCGCAAAGACGTGTGAGCGCAGACTAATGTTTGGTATCAGCTTCTCTGAACTGCTGCTCGTCGGCCTCGTTGCCCTGCTGGTGCTGGGTCCCGAGCGCTTGCCGGGCGCTGCGCGCACCGCTGGCCTGTGGGTCGGGCGCCTGAAGCGCAGCTTCAACGCGATCAAACAGGAAGTTGAACGTGAAATCGGTGCTGACGAGATTCGTCGGCAACTGCACAACGAGCACATCCTGTCGCTTGAGCAGGAGGCGCGGAAAATCTTCACGCCGACCCAGCAGGAGCCGACACCGGTCGAGCATGTGGGAGAGCAGACGATTCAGGTTCCCGCCGCCAGCGTCGCAGCACCTGCTGCAGCGGCAGAACCTGCACCCGTTGTTGCAACCACACCGGTTGAACCCGTCACACCTGCGGCTGCGCCTGTTGCGCCAGCCCCTCATGACCCAACACTGCCGCCGCGAGCCCCATGAGCGATCTTCCTGAAAACGACCAGCACATGCCGCTGGTTTCGCACCTCACCGAGTTGCGTACCCGACTGCTGCGCTGTGTAGCGGCGATTTTCATCATCTTCGCCGGCCTGTTTGCCTTCACCCAGCAGATCTACACCTTCGTCTCGACGCCGCTGCGTGCGTACCTGCCCGCCGGCGCGACGATGATTGCCACCGACGTGTCGTCGCCGTTCCTGACGCCGCTGAAGCTGACCATGATGGTTTCGCTGTTCCTGGCGATCCCGGTGATCCTGCACCAGATCTGGGGTTTCATCGCCCCCGGCCTGTACAAGCATGAAAAACGCATTGCCGTGCCCTTGCTGGTCTCCAGCATCTTTTTGTTCTACGCCGGCATGGCCTTCGCCTACTTCCTGGTGTTCCCGCTGATCTTCAAGTTCTTCGCCTCCGCCACCCCGGCCGGCGTGGAAATGATGACCGACATCACCAGCTACCTCGATTTCGTCATGACGCTGTTCTTCGCCTTTGGCGTGGCGTTCGAAATTCCGGTGGCCGTGGTGCTGCTGGTGTGGATCGGCGTGGTCGACGTCAAATACCTGAAGAAGATCCGCCCGTACGTGATCATCGGCTGCTTCGTGGTCGGCATGATCCTGACGCCGCCGGACATCTTCTCGCAGACCCTGCTGGCCGTGCCGATGTGGCTGTTGTTCGAGATCGGCATCCTGTTCGGCAGCCTGATCAGCAAGCGTGGCGAGCATCCGGACGACCAACCGGCTGACGATCACAACGACCAGCCGCCAGCGACCCAAGCGTGAACCTGCTGCTCCTCATCGAGGCCGACTTCATTGCGGCCGACCGGGTGATCCTGCGTGATCGCCGGCTGACGCACATGCAGGAAGTCCACCGCTGCGAAGTGGGTGACAGCATGCGCGTCGGGCGGATCGGCGGGCTGATGGGCTCGGCCGAAGTGTTGCGCCTGGACGCCGGCGAAGCGGAATTGCGCGTCACCCTCGACCAGCTGCCACCGGCCAAGCTGCCATTGACCCTGGTACTGGCCCTGCCGCGGCCCAAAATGCTGCGCAGGGTGTTTCAGACTGTGGCAGCCATGGGTGTGCCGCGTATCGTGCTGGTCAACAGCTATCGCGTCGAGAAGAGCTTCTGGCAGACCCCGTTCCTGGAACCGGAAGCGATTCGCGAGCAATTGATCCTCGGCCTCGAACAGGCCCGGGACAGCGTGCTGCCGGAAGTCGTCATCGAGAAGCGCTTCAAGCCGTTCGTCGAAGACCGCCTGCCTGCCATCACCGAAGGCACCCTCGGCCTGGTGGGGCACCCGGGCAATTACCCGCCCTGCCCTCGCGCACTCAGCGAACCGGTGACCCTGGCCATCGGCCCCGAGGGTGGCTGGATTCCCTACGAGATCGACCTGCTGGGCAAGTCCGGCCTGCAACCGGTGCAACTGGGCGAGCGCATTCTTCGCGTCGAAACCGCCGTGACCGCGCTGCTGGCACGCCTTTTCTAACTACGCATAACCCGTAGCAGCTGGCGAAGCCTGCGTTCGGCTGCGAAGCAGTCGCAAAACCCGGCACCTCAGTCATTCTGGTTGACTGAGTACAGCGTATAGACGACTGCTGCGCAGCCGAACGCAGGCTTCGCCAGCTGCTACATGTGATGACCGCAAGCCGACTATCCGCCCCTACAGAACCCCACCCATCTGCCGATAAACACCCCATAAAACCAAATTGTGGTCCGGGGAGTTTCAGCATGTATCAATGGCTAGCCGAGAATCTGGGAAACGTCAGCGTCAAACGCAAGCTGGGGATCGGCTTCGGCCTGGTGCTGGCACTGACCCTGCTGATCACCTTCACCGGCTGGAGCGGCCTGAGCGGCGTGACCAGCCGTGGCGATAAACTGGGGTTCATCGCCAGCCTCAACGACCTGACCAAGGACCTGCGCATCGCCCGCCTGGATTACGAAATGCGTCGCGGCGAACAAGGTCCCGGCGCCGTCAACGATCTGTTGGGCAAACTCGAAAGCGGCCTGCAGACTGCCCGCGGCCTGATCGAGCAACCGGCTGATACGGCCATGGTCGATCAACAACTGGCCGCTGTCGCCGAATACCGTCGTGCCTTTAGCGACATGACCCAGGCCGGCGCCCAGCGTGAAGACGCCCGCAGCAAACTCGGCGCCACCGCCGACAACGCCGTGGCCCGCGTCGCCGAAGTGGAAAAATCCATGCTGCAAGGCGACAGCGTGGCGGCGTTCA
Source organism: Pseudomonas sp. GM48 (assembly GCF_000282335.1). Taxonomy (GTDB): domain Bacteria; phylum Pseudomonadota; class Gammaproteobacteria; order Pseudomonadales; family Pseudomonadaceae; genus Aquipseudomonas. The sequence goes on along the minus strand of NZ_AKJM01000112.1, from coordinate 84,934 downwards.
ACAGCGTGATCGACCTGAGCAAACTGATCCAGCAGGCGCGCTTCCAGGTTCGCGGCTACACCTACAGCGGCAAGAGCGAAGCCGAACAGCCAGCCCTCGACGCGATCGACAACGCCCTGAAGAACCTCGAGAGCCTGCCCGCCAAGCTGCCCGGAGAACACATTGCCAACCTGCAACAGGCGACTGATTCGCTGAAGGCCTACCGCGCCGCGGTCAGCCAGTTCCGCGACTCCCAGGTGGCCAGCGCCAAGGCCCTGGTGCGCATGTCCGCCCAAGGCGAAATCCTGTTGGACATGAGCAAGAAACTCACCGTTTCGCAAACCGTCGTGCGCGACACCGACGCCGCCCATGCCAAGAACATGCTGGCCCTCGCCACTGTTCTGGCCATCGCCTTCGGCCTGCTGGCCGCCTGGGCGATCACCCGGCAGATCATCGTTCCATTGAACCAGACCCTGGCTGTCGCTGAACGCGTGGCCAGTGGCGACCTGACCCACAACCTGACGTCGCAGCGCCGTGACGAACTCGGCCAGTTGCAGCGTGCCATGCAGAGCATGACCCAAGGCTTGCGCGAACTGATCGGCGGCATCAGCGATGGCGTCACGCAGATCGCCAGCGCGGCCGAAGAGCTGTCCGCCGTCACCGAGCAGACCAGCGCCGGGGTCAACAGCCAGAAAGTCGAGACCGATCAGGTCGCGACTGCCATGAACGAAATGGCCGCCACCGTGCAGGAGGTCGCGCGCAACGCCGAAGAAGCCTCCGAAGCCGCCGTTGCTGCCGACCAGCAGGCCCGCGAGGGCGACAAAGTGGTGGGTGAGGCCATCGCCCAGATCGAACGCCTGGCCGCGGAAGTCGGCCACTCCACCGAGGCCATGGGCGAACTCAAGCGCGAAAGCGACAAGATCGGCAGCGTGCTCGACGTGATCAAATCGGTGGCCCAGCAAACCAACCTGCTCGCGCTCAACGCCGCGATTGAAGCCGCCCGGGCCGGTGAAGCCGGACGTGGTTTTGCCGTGGTCGCAGACGAAGTCCGCAGCCTGGCCCAGCGCACCCAGAAGTCCACCGAAGAGATTGAAGAGCTGATCCTCGGCCTGCAAAACGGCACGCAGCAGGTGGCGACCATCATGGACAACAGCCGCAATCTGACCGAGAGCAGTGTCGAACTGACCCGCCGCGCCGGTGGTTCACTGGAAAGCATCACTCGCACTGTCTCGGCGATTCAGGCGATGAACCAGCAGATCGCCGCTGCCGCCGAACAGCAAAGCGCCGTGGCCGAAGAGATCAACCGCAGCGTGCTGAACGTGCGGGACGTGTCGGACCAGACCTCGGCCGCGAGTGAAGAGACCGCGGCCTCCAGCGTTGAGCTGGCGCGGTTGGGGACGCATTTGCAGATGCTGGTGGGCAGGTTCAAGGTTTGAGGTGATTAGCAGGCCTCGGTCCACTTGCGACCGAGGTGACGCCTTCGCGAGCAAGCCCGCTCCCACAGGTTTTGCGTCGAACACAAAAGTTGTGGTCAACCCAATCACTGTGGGAGCGGGCTTGCTCGCGAAAGCGGTCTGTCAGATTCCGAGGTTACAAAACCTGCCGCAAAAACGCCTGTGCCCGCAGATCCTTCGGCGCATCGAAGAATTCCGCAGGCGCAGCATCTTCCAGCAACTTGCCGTGATCGAAGAACAGCACCCGATCCGCCACTTCCCGGGCGAAGCCCATTTCGTGGGTGACGCAAACCATCGTCATGCCTTCCACGGCCAGGTTTTTCATCACGTCCAGCACTTCGCCGACCATTTCCGGGTCGAGAGCCGAGGTCGGCTCGTCGAACAGCATGACCTTCGGCTCCATCGCCAGCGCCCGGGCAATCGCCACGCGCTGTTGCTGGCCGCCAGACAGACGCGACGGAAACTCGTTGGCCTTCTGCGCAATCCCGACCTTTTCCAGCAACGCCATGGCCTTGGCCTCGCGTTCCTTTTTGCCGCGTTTGCGCACGACTTTCTGCGCCAGGCAGAGGTTTTCCAGCACGGTCATGTGCGGGAACAGGTTGAAATGCTGGAACACCATGCCGACTTCGCGGCGATAGGCGTTCACATCGGTTTTCGGGTCGGCCAGTTGCAGGCCGTCGATACTCACCGAGCCGGAATCGAAGGTTTCCAGGCCATTGAGGCAGCGCAGAAAGGTCGACTTGCCGGAGCCGGACGGACCGATCACCACCAGCACTTCGCCCTTGGCGACCGTTGTGCTGACGTTATCCACCGCGCGCACCACCTGGCCACGGGTGTCGAAGACTTTTACCAGATCGCGGACTTCAATCACTTTGCGCGAGCCTCCGCTCAAGCCGGCCGGCGATTTTCGACAGCGGCAGGTTGATCAACAAATACAGCCCCGCAACGCAGAACAGGATTTCGAATGGTGAAAACGAGGTAGTGATGACTTCACGACCGCTTTTCAGCAGCTCGGTAATCGCAATCACCGACACCAGCGAGGTGTCCTTCACCAGGCTGATGAACTGCCCGGCCAGCGGTGGCAGCACGCGTTTGAAAGCTTGCGGCAGCACTACATGACGCATTGACTGGCCGGCGCTCAAACCCAGGGACCGTGCGGCTTCGTTCTGACCACGGGCGATGGACTGCACGCCGGAGCGGATGATTTCCGCCACATAGGCGCCAGTGAACAGCGACAGCGCGGCAATCCCGGCAAATTCCCGGGACAGGTTCATCACCGTGCCGATGAAGAAGTAGAAAATGAAGATCTGCACCAGCAGCGGCGTACCGCGCACCAGCTCGACATAAATGGTCGAGAGATCGCGCAGGGTCGGGTTGTTCGACAGCCGGCACAGGCCGGTGACCAGACCGATCAGCAGCCCGAGAACGCCGGACACCACGGACAACCATAAAGTGGTCCAGAGGCCCCACATCAGCGGTCCTGCGGCCCAATGGCGGGTCACGCCAATCACATCGCCCTCGGCCACATCATCGCCTTGGGCGACTTGCAGGCTGTTGTCGTCGACGATCAGGTGCTGCTCGGTGCCGGCGTCGTTGCGCAGGGTCACTTCAGCCTTGTCACCCTTGCGTACCAGTTCGCTGACGGTGGAAATGTCGGCGGCGCGCTGGGACTCTTCGGCGTGGTAGGCGAAATATTGCGGAACGCGGTTCCAGCGCCATTCGTAGGACATCAGCGAGGTGGCGTAATACAACGCGCCGGCCAGGCCGATGAGCACCAGCACGGTCAGGACGTGCCAGGGCCATTGGGCTTTTTTCTGTTTCATTGAGTTTGCAGGTTCCGAAATTTTTATCGCCGGTGAGGCCATCTTCGCGAGCAAGCCCGCTCCCACATTTGATCTGTGTTAACCACAAATCCAGTGTGGGAGCGGGCTTGCTCGCGAATGGGACAACTCGGTCTGTCTGACCGGGCCTTATTCCATGTCCTTGAGCCACTCGCTGCTCTTGAACCACTTGTCATGGATGCGATCGTAGGTGCCGTCTTCGTGGATCTGGTGCAGGAAGTTGTTGATGAAGTTGATGCTGTCGTAATCACCCTTCTTCAAACCGAAAGCCAGCGGTTCGTAGGTGAACGGCTTGTCGAGGAACACCAGTTTGCCGTTGCCGACCTTGTTCACTGCCACGACGTTGTACGGCGCGTCGTAGATGAAGGCGTCAGCCTTGCCGTTGACCACGTCGAGCACCGCTTCCTGCTCGTTGTCGTAACCGTGGTACTTGGCTTTGGAGATGAGCTTTTTGGCAACCATTTCGCCGGTGGTGCCGAGTTTGGAGGTGATGCGATAGTCGGCAGTGTTCAGGTCTTTATAGGACTGGATAGTGCCTTCCAGCTCATTGCGGATCAGCAGCGTCTGGCCGACCACGATGAACGGTTCGCTGAAGTTCAGGCGCAGGTTGCGTTCCTGGGTCAGGGTCATGCCGCTGCCGATCATGTCGAACTTGTCGGTCAGCAGGGCCGGGATGATGCCGTCGTAACCGGTGGACACCAGCTCCAGCTTGACACCCATGGCCTTGGACATGGCTTTGAGAATGTCGACTTCGAAACCGATGATTTCGCCACGCTTGTTGGTCATTTCGAACGGCATGTAGGTCGGGTCCATGCCGACTTTCAACGTGCCGCGCTTGACCGCGTCATCGATGGCACCGGCCTGCGCCGCGTTGACTGCAACCAGTGCCGTGACGCCGACCAGCAGCATCGACAGATACTTCTTCATCATCAAGTCCCCAAAACCATTGCGTTGTGAGGCGCGCAAAAATGGCGGCTCCCCGGGAGGAAACGCACCAATACGGACAAAAATTATCCGGGCACACCAATTCGGGGACGGATCCTAAACTACTCGCCCGTTTGCACAAGGGTTTGGGAACGATCAGGCAAAAAAAACCCCGCTGGGTAGCGGGGCTTGTGTAGGAGCGAGCTTGCTCGCGATGGTCGTTAACGATAACGCGCGCTTACTGACTAAACGCGGCGCTCTTGAGTCCATCGCGAGCAAGCTCGCTCCTACATTTCTTTCAGGCCAACTGAGGCTGGACGCTCAGCGGCTTGAGCGGCAGCAGCGGTGCATGGGGGTCGGCCTTGACCGACTTGCGCCACGCGTCCAGCCACTCGGCATGACCTTCGCTCCAGACCTGCTCATGCAGGCGGGCCAGGGCCACCGGGTCACTGAGCAACTGCACACGCTCGTTGTTGGTCAGCCCTTCAGGACCGACTTTCATTGCATGGCGTACCCGCTCGACCCGCAGCCATTCAATCGGCTCGGCCTCACGGTGACGCGAGGTCGCCAGCGAGCACGCCAGGGCGTTCTGCTGTGGATCGACCACCGAACGGACGAAACCGTCATTCAGTGCGTGCCAGCGGTTTTCGTGGGTGTACTGGTCAGTGGCCAGCAATGCCTGCGGCGGATTGTATTCCTCAGGGATCAGGAACAGGCTCTCGTCACGGGACTTGAGGCCCAGGCCGACACGGCTGGAGATCACCGATACCGGGATCGACAGCATCAACGAACCGACAATCGGCACCAGCCACCACAGGAAGCTCGGGTTCAGCCAGATCACCAGCATGGCCCAGAAGAAGCCCAGCAAGGTTTGCGGACCGTGGCGCTTGACCGCTTCGCTCCACGGCGTGGAGTCGTCGTCGCGTTGCGGCGAGTTCCAGGTCGCGGCCCAGCCGAGGAACGCGGCGAGGACGAAACGGGTGTGGAAAATCATCCGCACCGGTGCCAGCAGCATGGAGAACAGCATCTCCAGCAGCATCGACAGGGTCACCTTGAACTTGCCGCCGAACTCTTTCGCACCCTTGGCCCAGATCAGGATGATGCTCAACAGCTTCGGCAGGAACAGCAGCACGATGGTCGTCGAGAACAGCGCAATCGCCTTGTCCGGGTGCCATTGCGGCCACAGCGGATAGAGCTGGCGCGGTTCCAGGAAGTACTGCGGCTCCATCAGCGTGTTGACCGCCAGCAGCGCGGTCGACAACACCAGGAAGAAGAACCACAACGGCGCCGACAGATAGGACATCACGCCGGTCAGGAACACCGCACGGTGCACCGGGTGCATGCCCTTGACCAGGAACAGGCGGAAGTTCATCAGGTTACCGTGGCACCAGCGACGGTCACGCTTGAGTTCGTCCAGCAGGTTTGGCGGCAGTTCTTCATAGCTGCCCGGCAAGTCGTAGGCAATCCACACGCCCCAGCCGGCACGGCGCATCAGCGCGGCTTCGACGAAGTCGTGGGACAGGATCGCACCGGAGAATGCACCTTTACCGGGCAACGGCGCCAGGGCGCAGTGATCGATGAACGGCTTCATGCGGATGATCGCGTTGTGGCCCCAGTAGTGCGACTCGCCCAGTTGCCAGAAGTGCAGACCGGCGGTGAACAGCGGGCCATACACACGAGTGGCGAACTGCTGCATGCGCGCATACAAGGTGTCCATGCCCGACGCACGCGGCGCGGTCTGGATGATCCCGGCATCCGGCGTGGCTTCCATCAGGCGCACCAGACTGGTCAGGCACTCGCCGCTCATCACGGAGTCGGCATCGAGTACGACCATGTACTTGTAGTCACCGCCCCAACGACGGCAGAAGTCGTCGAGGTTGCCGCTTTTACGTTTTACGCGACGACGGCGGCGGCGATAGAAGATCTTGCCGAAGCCACCGGCTTCGCGGCAGACGTCCAGCCAGGCCTGTTGCTCGGCGACGCAGATATCGGCGTCGTTACTGTCACTGAGGACGAAGAAGTCGAAGCGGTCCAGGTCACCCGTGGCCGCAACCGACTCGAAGGTCGCCCGCAGGCCGGCGAATACCCGAGGCACGTCTTCGTTGCAGATCGGCATCACCAGGGCGGTACGCGCATCCTTTGGAATCGGCTCGTTGCCCGCACTTTTACCGGAGATACGGTACTTGTCGTGACCGGTGAGCAACTCGAGGAAGCCCATCAGCGCGGTCCAGAAACCGGCCGATACCCAGCAGAACAGAATCCCGAACAGGATCAGGATGCTGGTCTGCAACGCATACGGCAGCACCTGCGTGGCGGTTTGCATCAGCGGTTGGTGCAGCACTTCGTTGAGGTCGACGAACGACCAGCCCTGGTACGGCATGATGCCTTTCATGTACCAGCCGGCGACGATGGTCTGGCCGAGCATCAGCAGCAGCAGAATATAGCGACGGATCGAACCGACCGTGCGCCAGCGCGCAGCCGGCAGCACCCGTTCGTCCTTCGGCGGCTTCGGCGGGTTGGTGCGACCGGTCATCCGACGCCAGCCGCGCACCAGAATGTTGGTGCGCCACGGCTCCGGCACAACCTTGGTCCGACGAATAGGCGGAGTCGCCTTGAGGCAGACCCGGCCGTTGGCGTCGAGCGCCAGCATTTCCGCGTCCTGCAGCTCTTCGGCGGTGCTCAGGGTCAGGCGTTTGCCGACCGAAGCCTGGGCGGCTTCGGTCGGGGCATCGAACGTCGATGACGACAGGCGTTCATGCAATTCGCTGAAAGACTGGCAGCCCGCGAGTTCCGCGCGCTGCTCGTCGGTCATCGGCAAATGCGCCAGATACTCGGAAAGAGATTCTGGCCGTACTTGAGAGTTACTCATCGGCAGGCAACTGATAGCTCCAGGTCTCGGTCAGGACTTCTTCAGTCGGGGCCGATTCCGGTGTGGCTGGGGCCGCGTCGGCAGCGGCAGGCTGCTTGGCGTCTTTATTGGCCTTGTCCTTGGCATCTGCAACAGGCTTCGCGTCAGCCTGCTTGGCCTCCGCTTGCTTGGCTTCCTTGTCCTCTTTCTCTTGTTGCTTGGCGGCAACCTTGTCGGCCTTGGCAACCGACGAATTTGACGACGGAATCGACGTCTTGGCCAGATCCGCCGGCACGATGTTCTGCACCAGCGCGGCACGCATCTCGGTGGCCTTGCCCGGATCCTTGATCTTCATCCGCAGGGTCAGGCGCCAGCCCTTGGTTTCAGGGTTGTAGCGCACGCTGTTTTCCACCAGTTCGGCGTTGTCGCCGACGCTGACCTGGCTGCGAACCTCCGCTTCTGCCGGCAATGCCGCCAGGGACGGGCCTTCGAAGTCCACCAGGTAGGCAACGCTGCCGTCCGGCTGACGAATCAGGTTGGACTGTTTGACGTCACCAGTGGAACGCAGGGTCTGTTTGACCCAGGCGCTGTCCGGCGCGTGAATCGCCGACTCGTCCATGGTCCAGTGCATACGATAAGCGACATCGAGCGGCTGGCCAGGTTCCGGCAGTTTTTCCGGGTTCCAGAACGCAACGATATTGTCGTTGGTTTCGTCGGCGGTCGGAATTTCGACCAGATCGACGGTGCCCTTGCCCCACTCGCCTTTCGGTTCGATCCAGGCACTAGGGCGTTTGTCGTAGCGATCGTCGAGGTCTTCATAGTGGCTGAAGTCGCGGCCACGTTGCAGCAGACCGAACCCACGCGGGTTTTCCACGCTGAAGTTGCTCACGGCCAGGTGTTTCGGGTTGTTCAGCGGACGCCAGATCCACTCGCCGTTGCCGGCATGGATCGCCAGGCCGCTGGAGTCGTGCAGCTCGCGACGGTAGTTCAGCACTTTCGACGGCTGGTTGGCGCCGAACAGGTACATGCTGGTCAACGGGGCGATACCCAGTTTGCCCACCTTGTCACGCAGGAACATCTGCGCCTTGACGTCGACGATGGTGTCGCTGCCCGGACGCAGAATCAGGCGATAGGCACCGGTGGCACGAGGAGAGTCCAGCAGGGCGAAGATCACCAGGTGCTTGTCGCCTGGCTTGGGCTGCTGAATCCAGAACTCGCGGAAACGCGGGAATTCTTCGCCGGACGGCAATGCGGTATCGAGCGCCATGCCGCGAGCGGACAAACCATAGACGTGGCCCTTGCCGACGACGCGGAAGTAGCTCGCGCCGAGCATGGTCATGATTTCGTCTTGCTTGTCGGCCTTGTTGATCGGGTACAGCACACGGAAACCGGCATAGCCCAGTTGCTCAGTGGCCTTGGGATCGAATTTCATGTCGCCGAAGTCGAAACGACTCGGGTCGTATTTGATCTCTTCGACGGTGTTCGCCGTGATTTCGTTGATTTTCACCGGCGTATCGAAATGCATGCCCTGGTGATAGAAGGACAGCTTGAACGGCGTCTTCTGATCGGCCCATTCGGCTTTTTCCGTCAGAAAACGAATTTTCTGATAGTCCGCGAATTTCATGTCGCGGAACTCGTTCGGCAGGTTACTGCGCGGCGCTTCGTATTTCTGCGCGGCCAGCTCTTTTGCCTTGGCCGATACATCATCCAGACTGAATGCCCAAAGCTGGCCGGCGCTGAGCAGGCAGAGCAATGCAGAGCCCGCTACCAGGGCGCTGCGCAACCGTTTGGCAGACAATTTTGGTGCGTTACAGGGACTAACAATCACGAGCAACCCTCGCCGAAAACAGATCAAAAAACCAACGGCCAGTTAAAGGGTCTGCACGGTGTGCGGTATGAAAAAACCGCCCTTGCAAACCACTCTTGCCAAGTTGGCGAGCATTGTTCCGACTCCGCTGGGGCGAAATGATTCCCCAATCGGATCCGGACAAGTCTCTACCTAAGTCAAAATGGACCAACGAACGCTGATCCCCGTAGCGCGCGATTATCTAGTAGGCCGCGTTACAACGCATCAGGGGTAACAAAGTATTTATCGCGAAAAAACCCTGTTTTCAGTCGAAATGAGCGTAAAAACTTGTTTCAAGCGCTTTCAGGTCTGTAACAGGAAGGTTACCGGGCCATCATTGACCAGGTGCACCTGCATATCCGCGCCGAATCTACCTGATGCCACAGTGCCATGCACCTGTTTCGCTTTACTTAATAGATAGTCGAATAACTCCTCGCCCAGCGCCGGAGGGGCCGCGGTCGAGAAACTCGGACGCAACCCGTTTTTAGTATCGGCGGCCAGAGTGAACTGAGAGACCAGCAGCAGCCCGCCGCCCACATCCGCCAGGGACAGATTCATCTTGCCCTCAGCGTCACTGAACACCCGATAGTTAAGCAGCTTATTAAGAAGTTTGTCGGCGCTGGCCCGCGTGTCGTCGGGCTCGACGGCTACCAGGACCAGCAACCCCTGATCGACGGCACCCACGACTTCGCCCGCAACCTCCACCCGCGCGCCGCGCACGCGCTGCAGCAGGCCCTTCATGCTTCTTCTGGCGGCAGGTCGAGCAGACGCCGGGCCATCTGATCGGCGGCGCGTACCAGCGCGTCGGTGATTCCCGGTTCGGAAGCGGCATGACCGGCATCGCGGATGACCTGCAGTTCGCTGTTCGGCCAGGCTTGATGCAGTTCCCAGGCGTTATCCAGCGGGCAGATCACGTCATAGCGGCCATGGATGATCACGCCGGGCAAATGGGCGATCTTGCCCATGTTGCGGATCAGCTGGTTCGGCTCCATGAAGGCGTGGTTGCTGAAGTAGTGGCATTCGATGCGGGCAATCGACAATGCCCGTTGTGGCTCGGAGAAGCGATCGACGACCAGCGGGTTAGGACGCAGGGTCGCGGTGCGGCCCTCCCAGGTGGACCAGGCCTTGGCCGCGTGCATCTGGGCAATCTGGTCGTTGCCGACCAGTCGCTTGTGGAACGCGGTGAGCAAGTCGCCGCGCTCGTCCAGAGGGATCGGCGCGATGTAGTCCTGCCAGTAGTCGGGGAACAGACGGCTGGCGCCGGCCTGGTAGAACCATTCGATTTCCTGCGGACGGCAGAGAAAGATCCCGCGCAGGATCAGGCCGTGTACCCGCTCAGGGTGGGTTTGAGCGTAGGCCAGTGCGAGGGTCGAACCCCAGGAGCCGCCAAACAGTACCCATTTGTCGATGCCCAGATGCTGGCGAATCCGCTCAAGGTCGGCGACCAGATCCCAGGTGGTGTTGTTTTCCAGGCTGGCGTGGGGGGTGGAGCGACCGCAACCACGCTGATCGAAAGTGACAATGCGATAGAGGTTGGGATCGAAGAAGCAACGACTCTGGGCATCACATCCGGCGCCGGGGCCGCCGTGGATGAACACCACCGGCAAACCTTCCGGTGAACCGCTTTCGTCGACGTACAGGGTGTGGGTTGCATCGACAGCCAGATCGTGCCGGGCGTAGGGTTTGATCTGTGGGTACAAAGTCTGCATTGCGCACTCCGTAAGGGGTCGAGTTCATCCCTGGGGGGACTTCTATTATTCTGCCGTCCGGCATCATAAACCCGAATTACGTCAATGAGCATGCCCGTGCGAAGTCAGAGTTTTGCCGCCAGGTAACTGAACAGGGTTTCGTACAGCGCATCGACCTCGGCCACCTGCCCGCGTGCGCGCAAACAGCCATGGACCAGGCCCTCGCCGACATAAAGCGTAGCAGCCACGCCTGCCGCATTCAGTCGCTCGGCATACAGCACGCCGTCATCACGCAACGGATCGAATTGCGCCACAGCGATCAATGCCGGTGGCAGTCCGCCGAAATCCCTGGCCAGCAATGGCATGGCGCAGGCGTTCGGATGGCGGGTGCCACGCAGGTAAAGCGCGTGATAACAATCGACGTCACTGCTGCTGAGTAACGGCGCGTCGATGCACTCACTGCGCGACGGCAGCCGATGATCGCCGCCCAACCCCGGATAGATCAGAACCTGTGCGCACGGCACCGGCTCGCCGGCATCGCGCAGCGCCAGGCACAATGCCGCCGCGAGGTTGCCACCGGCACTGTCGCCGGCCACCAGCGTACGCGCAGGGTCGAGTTGAAACGGCCCGGTGCGCAGTGCTCGCCAGACTTTCAGGCAATCATCGAACGCGGCGGGAAACGGATGCTCCGGCGCCAGGCGGTAATCTACGGCAATCACCAGTACACCGAGGGTCGAGGCCAGTTCGGCGCAAATGAAATCGTGGGAATCCAGGTCCCCCACCACCCAGCCGCCGCCATGCAGATAAACGATGCACGACGCACCGCTGGCCGGTGGCTGATAGGAACGCACAGCAACACCGGCCAACTCGAAATCGACCACATACAATCCGGCGGGGCGCGCCGGGGTAAACGCCCGGCACATCTCGCTGTAGGCCTGGCGCAACCCGGTGATGCTGCTGTCGGTGCTGTTGAAACTGACGGTTTTCTCGACGAATGCCGTCATCTGCTCGGAAAGAGGGTAAGGAGCCATGAGCCGGGTGTCAGCCTTTTCAGAGGTGCATGGGAAGACCAGGTTCCTGTGGGAGCGGGCTTGCTCGCGAAGAGGCCAGCACATTCAACCTCTATGTCGACTGCCAATCCGCCTTCGCGAGCAAGCCCGCTCCCACAGGTTTTGATGTCAGTTCTTCAGGCTGGCCTGGACCGTGGCGATGCCGTCCTTGCCATCAAAACTGCTGACCCCTGCTAGCCAGCGCTGCAAGTCTTCGGGATGGTCACGCAGCCATTTTTTCGCGACATCCTGAGCGGTTTGACGCTCCATGATCGGCACCATCAACTGGCTTTCCTGGGCGGCGGTGAACGTCAGGTTCTCCAGCAGTCGATTGACGTTCGGGCAGCGCTCGGCGTAATCCGGGGCAGTCACGCTGGAGACGGTCGCTGCGCCTTCGTTCGGCCCGTAAACGTCTTCGCTGCCGGTCAGATAGGCGATCTTCATGTTGATGTTCATCGGGTGCGGGGTCCAGCCGACGAACACCACGAACTCCTTGCGATTCACCGCCCGTTGCACGGCCGCCAGCATCCCGGCTTCGCCGGACTCGATCAGCTTGAAGTCCTTCAGGCCGAAGTGATTGGTCTCGATCATGGTCTTGATGGTGGTGTTGGCGCCGCTGCCCGGCTCGATGCCGTAGATCTTGCCACCTAGCTGGTCCTTGAACCTGGCGATGTCGGCGAAGGTTTTCAGGCCGGCCGCTGCCACATAGTCAGGGACCGCGAGGGTGGCCTGGGCATCGGCCAGGCTCGGCTTGTCCATGACCTTCACCTGATTGGCCGCCACGAACGGTGCGATGTTTTTATCCATCGCCGGTTTCCAGTAACCCAGGAAGATGTCCAGGCGCTTGTCGCGGATGCCGGCAAAGATGATTTGCTGCACGGCGCTGGTTTGCTTGCTTTCGTAGCCGAGACCGTTGAGCAGCACATCGGCCATGCCGCTGGTGGCGATCACGTCGGTCCAGTTGACCACGCCCATGCGCACGGTTTTGCAGGAGGCGTCGTCCGCCGCCATGGCGCCAGCGCTCAACAGAGCGGTGCCGCAGAGGATTGAGAGACAGCGGGTGAACAGACCTTTGGGGCTTGTCATAGAGAGCATTCTCGTGCGGCAGCGGATTATTGTCGGGCCGGTGTCTAGTGCACCGTGGCCAGAACATTACGCAGCAGACGAGCGATGAAAGCGACCTGTGGCGACCGTGTTTTGCACGGTGGCGACTGTCCTGCCCAACCGAACGCATAACCTGTGGGAGCGGGCTTGCTCGCGAAGGCGGTGTGTCTGTCAATACAAGTGTCGACTGATCCACCGCCTTCGCGAGCAAGCCCGCTCCCACAGGGTTATGCGAAGGGGTTTAACGGTTGTAGTGCTTCTCGCCCCAGGCCAGCAGACCTTGCAGCAACTCCTTGAGCACCACACGCGTCGGCTCCGCCAGGTCCGGGCGATAACGGAACGGCTCGAACTCTTCCATGTACGTGCACTGCCCCAGTTCCAGTTGTACGGCGTGGATGTTCTCGGCCGGATTGCCGTAATGGCGAGTGATGTGGCCGCCTTTGAAGCGCCCGTTCAGCACGTGGGTGTAATTGTCGTGAAGCGCGCAGATGGCTTCCAGCTGACTGGCCAACTGTGGATCGCAACTGGCGCCATTGAATGTGCCAAGGTTGAAGTCCGGCAGTTTGCCGTCGAACAGGTGCGGGATCAGCGAGCGGATCGAGTGCGCATCGAACAACAGTGCGTAGCCGAACTCGGCTTTCAACCGCGCCAGTTCCTGCTGCAAGGTGCTGTGGTACGGCGTCCAGATCTGCTCCAGATAGGTGGCGCGCTCCTCTTTCGAAGGCTCCAGCCCTTCGCGGAACAACGGCACGCCGTCGAACAGCGTGGCCGGGTACAAGCCGGTGGTCGCACCGACGTACAACGGTTTGTCGTCGGATGGACGGTTCAGGTCGATGACGAATCGCGAATACTCGGCGGCCAGGGTGCTGGCGCCCAGTTCAGCGGCGAAATCGTACAGCTGCGGGATGTGCCAGTCGGTGTCCGGCAGGCTTTTCGCCTGTGGGATCAACCCGGCCTCGACCGCAGGTGTCAGACGCACACCGGCGTGAGGCATGCTGATCAGCAGCGGTACGCGGCCTTGTTTGAAGTTCAGAACCTTGTCCACAACTGTTCTCCTAAACGTTTGTTTCGACGCCGTGACGCACGACGCGTTTTTCCAGGTCACCGCCCAGCCAATACGACAGGTCGGCCGGACGATCGATTTGCCAGGCGACGAAGTCCGCGAACTTGCCAGCCTCCAGCGACCCGTGAGTTTCGGCCATACCCAGTGCCGTGGCGGCATGTATGGTTGCACCGGCCAGGGCTTCTTCCGGGGTCATGCGGAAACAGGTGCAAGCCATATTCAGCATCAGGCGCAACGACAACGCAGGCGAGGTGCCTGGGTTGAGGTCGCTGGCGATGGCAATCTTTACCCCGTGTTTGCGCAGCGCTTCCATCGGCGGCAACTGGGTTTCCCGCAGGAAATAGAAAGCGCCGGGCAGCAACACCGCAACGGTGCCGGACTTGGCCATGGCGATGGCGTCGTCTTCGGTCATGAATTCCAGGTGATCGGCCGACAGTGCGTGGTAACGCGCCGCCAGGCTCGAACCGTGCAGCGACGACAATTGCTCGGCATGCAGCTTCACCGGCAAGCCGAGCTCTTGTGCGGTAATGAACACCCGCTCGACCTGCGCAGGGGAAAACGCCAGGTACTCGCAAAAAGCATCCACCGCATCCACCAACCCTTCGGCAGCCAGGGCCGGAAGCATTTCGGCGCAGATGTGCTCGATGTAGTCATCGGCGCGATCCGCATATTCCGGCGGCAAGGCGTGAGCGGCCAGACAAGTGCTGCGCACACTGATCGGCAATTCGGCGCCGAGGCGACGGATGACCCGCAGAATCTTGCGTTCGCTGGCCAGGTCCAGACCGTAACCGGATTTCATCTCGACCGTGGTCACGCCATCGCGCATCAGGCTCTTCAAGCGCTTGGCGGCGCTGGCGAACAGCTCGTCTTCACTGGCCGCACGAGTGGCACGCACCGTGCTGGCAATGCCGCCACCGGCCGCGGCAATTTCCGCATAGCTGACGCCTTGCAGGCGCTGTTCGAATTCGCCACTGCGGTTACCACCGAACACCGTGTGGGTGTGGCAGTCGATCAGGCCCGGGGTAACCCAGGCCCCGTTGAGATCATTGACCGCCTGGTATTCGCCGGACGGCAGTTCGCTACGCGGGCCGACCCACTCAATGTGCGCACCGGACGTCACGATGGCCGCATCCTCGATGATCGAGTAGACGCCTTGCGCCATGGTTGCGACGTGACAGTGTTGCCAGAGCGTTTTCATCCTTGGCCTCCGTTAGGTTATCGATGAGAAAAAGCAGGTTCCTGCTCTACCCGTGCTGCCTGCCCTGCCGCAGGCTTTACCCACATCAGGTAGGCCAGCACCAACAATACAATCCAGACCACACCGACGATCAGAGCCGCCTGGGTGTCCGGGAAATAGCCCAGCACGCCGAAGACAAACAGCATGAAGGCAATCGCCGCCATTGGCGCGTAGGGCCAGAATGGCACCGGGAACTTCAACTGTGCGACCTGCTCTGCGCTCATGGAGCGACGCATGGCCACCTGGGTGAGCAAAATCATCAACCAGACCCACACCGTCGCAAAAGTAGCGATGGACGCGATCAACAGAAATACGTTTTCCGGGATCAGGTAGTTCAGCAGCACACCCAGCAACAGTGCGCAGCTCATTACCACCACCGTCAACCATGGCACGCCATTGCGCGACAAACGGGCAAAACCCTTGGGTGCGTGCCCTTGCTGTGCCAGGCCATACATCATGCGGCCAGCGCCGAAGATGTCGCTGTTGATCGCCGATACTGCCGCCGAGATCACTACGATATTGAGGATGGTCGCCGCCGAACTGATCCCCAGGTTGTCGAAAATCTGCACAAACGGACTGCCTTGGCTGCCGATCTGCTGCCATGGAAAGATCGACATCAGCACGAGCATCGTCAGCACGTAGAACAGCAGGATCCGCAACGGTACGGCATTGATCGCCCGAGGCAGCACGTGCTGCGGGTCTTTGGCTTCACCGGCCGTCACGCCGATAATTTCAATGCCGCCGAATGCAAACATCACCACCGCGAACGAAGCGATCAGGCCGCCCACGCCATTGGGCATGAAGCCGCCCTGGGTCCAGAGATTGCTGATGTCAGTCGCTTGGCCGGGGGCCGTACTGATGCCGAACAGCATGATGCCGAAACCACCCAGGATCATCGCGACGATGGCCGCGACCTTGAGCAGCGACAGCCAGAACTCCATTTCACCGAAGACTTTGACGTTGCACAGGTTCAAGCCGCCGACCACCGAAACGATGCCCAGCACCCAGATCCAGCGGGAGACTTCCGGAAACCAGAAACCCATATAAATGCCGAACGCGGTGACGTCGGCCATACCAACGATGACCATCTCGAACGCGTAGGTCCACCCGAGGATGAAACCGGCCATCGGCCCCAGATAGGTGCTGGCGTACTGACCAAAAGAACCAGCCACCGGGTTGTGCACCGCCATCTCGCCGAGGGCGCGCATGACCATGAACACCGCCGCGCCACCGATCAGGTAAGCGAGCAGTACCGCAGGCCCGGCCATTTGAATGGCCGAGGCAGATCCATAAAACAGCCCGGTGCCGATCGCCGACCCCAGCGCCATGAAGCGAATATGTCGGGCAGAAAGCCCGCGTTTCAAACCTTTTTCTGGCTGCTGCATTTCTCGTCCCTAATTATTGTTATTCGACGCTAAATCGAATCGCGAGCAAGCCCGCTCCCACAGGAGTACGCATTCCAATGTGGGAGCGAGCTTGCTCGCGAAGGGGCCATTACAGGCTAGGCAGCAACTTCGCCGTCACCAGCTCGTTCAGGCAGCGCGAGGCCAACAATTCAGACGCCGCATTGATGTCCGGCGCGAAGAAGCGGTCCTTCTCATAGAACGGCACTTCGTTACGCAGGATGGCGCGGGCCTTTTCCAGTTTTGGCGAGGTTTTCAGGCCGTCGCGCAGGTCCAGGCCCTGAGCCGCCGCCAGCCATTCAACGGCAAGAATCCCGCGGGTGTTCTCGGCCATTTCCCACAGACGCTTGCCCGCTGCCGGGGCCATCGACACGTGGTCTTCCTGGTTCGCGGAAGTCGGCAGGCTGTCCACCGAATGTGGATGGGACAACGCCTTGTTCTCGCTGGCCAAGGCCGCTGCGGTCACCTGGGCGATCATGAAGCCGGAGTTCACGCCACCGTTGGCCACCAGGAATGGCGGCAGTTGCGACATGTGCTTGTCCATCATCAGCGAGATACGGCGCTCGCTCAGGGAACCGATTTCAGCGATGGCCAACGCCATGTTGTCAGCGGCCATGGCCACAGGTTCGGCGTGGAAGTTGCCGCCGGAAATCACGTCGCCTTCCGCCGCGAACACCAGCGGGTTGTCGGAGACGGCGTTGGCTTCAATAGCAAGCACTTCGGCAGCCTGACGGAACTGGGTCAGGCACGCGCCCATGACTTGCGGCTGGCAGCGCAGGGAGTACGGGTCCTGGACCTTCTCGCAGTTTTCGTGGGAGTCGGAAACTTCGCTGCGCTCGCCCAGCAGATCGCGATAAGCGGCTGCGGCGTCGATCTGGCCTTTCTGGCCACGGGCAGCGTGGATGCGTGCGTCGAACGGCGAGCGCGAACCCAGTAC
This sequence comes from Pseudomonas sp. GM48, assembly GCF_000282335.1. GTDB lineage: Bacteria > Pseudomonadota > Gammaproteobacteria > Pseudomonadales > Pseudomonadaceae > Aquipseudomonas. Next base: position 67,561 of record NZ_AKJM01000112.1, on the reverse strand, counting down.
CGCTTCAACGGTCAGGCCGCCCAGGGCCAGAGCACCGGCGAACAGGTCTTCGCCTTCGAACAGGCCACGCAGGGCAAAAGCGGTGGACACTTGAGTGCCGTTGAGCAGCGCCAGGCCTTCTTTCGCCGCCAGGGTCAGCGGTGCAAGACCGGCGACTTTCAGCGCTTCGGTGGCTTCCATCCATTCGCCTTTATAGCGAGCCTTGCCTTCGCCCAGCAGCACCAGCGACATGTGGGCCAGAGGCGCCAGGTCACCGGACGCACCGACCGAGCCTTTGAGTGGAATGTGCGGGTAAACCTCGGCGTTGATCAGGGCGATCAGCGCGTCGATCACCACACGACGGATGCCGGAGAAACCACGGCTCAGGCTGTTGACCTTGAGCACCATGATCAAACGCACCAGCTCATCGCTGATCGGCTGGCCGACACCGGCGGCGTGGGACAGCACCAGCGAGCGCTGCAGGTTTTCCAGGTCTTCGCTGGCAATGCGGGTCGAGGCCAGCAGGCCGAAACCGGTATTGATGCCATAAGCGGTGCGGTTCTCGGCGAGGATTTGCTCCACGCAGGCAACGCTGGCTTCGATCTGCTGCGATGCGCTGTGATCGAGAGTGACTTTGACCGGTTGCTGATAAACATCACGCAGTTGGGCAAGGCTCAGTTGGCCGGGAATCAGGTTAAGCGCAGTCATTTCATGCTCCTTTTGAGAGTTAGTTATTAACTCACCAGACGCTCCGGAGATGTCCGTTGTCCGTCGCGCCCCTCTGTTGGGGGGGCGCGCCTTGGCACGCTGGTGTTACTGGGATCAGTGCAGGTTCGGTAAAGCCTTGTGCAGCAAAGTCGAGTCTTTCAAAACGCTGGCGGCGGCAGCGATGTCCGGTGCCAGCCAACGGTCCTGGTCGTACGCCGGAACCCGCTCGCGCAGCAGACGCCAGGCAACATCGGTACCGGCTCCGAAGCGTTGTTCCTTGAGGAATTCAAACGCCTGGGCCGCCAGCAGGTACTCAATGGCGAGGATCTGCGTGCAGTTTTCCAGGGCGCGGTGCAGCTTCAGCGCGGCGTTGGTGCCCAGGCTCAGGTGGTCTTCCTGCAGGCCCGAGGTGACGTAGTTGTCGAGTACGGCCGGTTGCGCCAACTGGCGGTTTTCCGCACACAGCGAAGCGGCGACGTACTGGACGATCATCATCCCGGAGTTAACACCCGGATTGGCCACCAGAAACGCCGGCAAGCCGCTGACGTGCGGGTTGATCAAGCGATCCAGGCGACGTTCGGCGATAGAGCCGATTTCTGCCATGGCGATCGCCAGCAAATCCGCCGCCATCGCTACGGACTGGCCATGGGGGTTGGCCTGGGATACCACGCGGTAATTGTCCGCGGTGCCCAGCACCAGCGGGTTGTCGGTGGCGCCGTTGAGTTCGGTTTCGATCTGCCGGGTCGCGTGTACCAATTGGTCACGAGCGGCACCGTGCACCTGCGGGATCGAGCGAATGCTCAGGGCGTCTTGCGTGCGAATGCCTTTGCTCTGGGCAATCACTTCGCTGCCATCGAGCAACGCGCGCAGGTTGATCCCGACCTGTTGCATGCCTGGGTGCGGCTTGAGCGCGATGATCTCGGCATCGAACGCATCGATCTGCCCGCGCTGGGCTTCGAAGCTCATGGCACCGATCACATCGGCCCATTCCAGCAGGCGCGTGGCATCGGCAATCGCCAGGCAGCTCAGGCCAGTCATGCACGGTGTGCCGTTGACCAGGCACAAACCATCTTTCGCTCCGAGCTTGACCGGTTGCAGGCCTTCTTCGGCCAGCGCTTGCTGCGCGGAAACGATCTGACCGCGATAGCTGACATTGCCGACACCCAGCAGCGCGATGCCGATGTGCGCCATGTGGGTCAGGTAGCCCACGGAACCCTGGGACGGCACTTGCGGGGTGATGCCCCGGTTGAGCAGTGCCAGCAGCGCTTCGACGACCTGACGGTGCAGGCCGGATTTGCCGTGGCTGTAGTTGACGATGGCGGCGCACATGATCGAGCGGGTCTGCTCGTCGGTGAGCGGTGCACCGACGCCACAGGCGTGGCTGAGCAAGGTATTGCGCGACAACTGGCTGAGTTGTTCGTCCTGCAGCGAGACGTTGCACAGCGCGCCCAGGCCGGTGTTGATGCCGTAGGCACGTTCGCCGCTGGTGACGATGCGCTGGACGATGGCCTGAGCGTTTTCGATGCGCGCCCAGATCGGCGCCGACAGCTCAAGCTGTGCGCCATGACGAGCCACGGCGACCACATCCTGCCAAGTGACCTGCGCTTCGGTGATAACGATTTTTTCAGCCTGGGACATCTGGAGCCTCATACAAAATTTAGGAACGCATGACACCTGTGGCGAGGGAGCTTGCTCCCGTTGGGCTGCGTAGCAGCCCCAAAAAATTTGCGACCGCTGCGCGCTCGAACGGGAGCAAGCTCCCTCGCCACAAAAGCGGTCCCGCCACCCACCTTTAAACCACCGCCGCCCGACGCTGCACAAAGCGGTCGACATACTCATCCGCCGGCGAATGCAGGATCTCTTTCGGCGTGCCGACCTGGATCAGGCGGCCGTCCTTGAGGATCGCGATGCGGTTGCCGATGCGCACGGCCTCGTCGAGGTCGTGGGTGATGAAGACGATGGTCTTGTGCAGGGTCTTTTGCAGTTCCAGCAACTGGTCCTGCATCTCCGCGCGGATCAGCGGGTCGAGGGCACTGAAAGCTTCGTCCATCAGGATGATGTCGGTGTCTGCCGCCAATGCGCGGGCCAGGCCCACACGCTGACGCATGCCGCCGGAAAGCTGATGCGGGTATTTGTTTTCGTAGCCCTTGAGGCCCACGGTGTTGATCCAGTGCAACGCACGCTCGGCGCACATGGCTTTGCTTTCGCCACGGATTTTCAGGCCGTAGGCGACGTTGTCCAGCACGCTCTTGTGCGGCAACAGGCCGAAGCTCTGGAACACCATGCTGATCTTGCGCCGGCGAAATTCGCGCAGGGCTTCCATGTCGTATTGCAGGATGTCCACGCCGTCCACCAGGATCGCGCCGCTGGTCGGGTCGATCAGGCGGTTGAAGTGGCGCACCAGGGTCGACTTGCCGGAACCCGACAGGCCCATGATCACGAAGATCTCGCCGCTGCCGATGCTCAGCGACAGGTCGTTCACGCCGACCACGCAGCCGGTTTCGGCCAGCACCTGGTCCTTGGTCTTGCCCTGGCCGACCATGGCCAGCGCGTCCTTGGCACGGTTGCCGAAAATCTTGAAGACGTTCTTGACTTCAATCTTGCTCACGGTTGCGTTGTTCATTTGCTCACCTCATGCCGTGCGCGACCGTACGCCTGTGTAATGCGGTCAATCACAACAGCCAGAATCACGATCGCCAGACCGGCTTCAAGGCCGCGTCCGACGTTGAGGGTCTGAATCCCTACCAGTACGTCTTCACCCAAGCCACGGGCACCGATCATCGAGGCGATCACCACCATCGACAGGGCCATCATGGTGGTCTGGTTGATACCCGCCATGATGCTCGGCAGGGCCAGCGGCAGTTGCACGCCGAACAGTTGCTGCCAGCGGTTGGCACCGAAGGCGTTGATCGCTTCCATCACTTCGCCGTCGACCTGGCGGATGCCCAGATCGGTCAGACGGATCAGCGGTGGCGCGGCGTAGATCACCGTGGCGAAAATCGCCGGGACCTTGCCCAGGCCAAACAGCATCAGCACCGGGATCAGGTACACGAAGCTCGGCATGGTCTGCATGATGTCCAGCAACGGCATCAGCACCGAACGCAGGCGATTGCTGCGCGCCGAGAGGATGCCCAGCGGCACGCCGATCAGCACCGAAATGACCGTCGCCACCATCATCAGCGCGAGGGTCTGCATCAGTTTGTCCCAGAGGCCAACCGCACCCACCAGGAACAACAGACCGACGATCACCGCCGTGGTCACGACTTTACGGGTCGCGTGCCAGGCCACGCCCGCCACGATGGCCAGCATCAGCCACCAGGGTGCAGCGCGCAGCAGGCTTTCAAGATTGACGATGGCCCACAACAGGGTGTCGGAGATGTGCCGGAACACGTCGCCGTAGTTGGTGACCAGCGAATCGACCCAACCGTTGACCCAGTCGGCGATAGAAAAGGTAAAGCTTTCGGGAAACATAAGAGACTCTCAATCAAGGGGTTGCGATCAAGCATCCGACTGCCGTTGTCGACAGTCGGAGAAGCTCAACCTACAAGGCCGCGTCGATTTTCTTGGCTGCGTCTTCGCTCACCCACGCGTGCCAGACTTCAGGATGTTCCTTCAAGAAGATCTTCGCCAGTTTTGGCGACTCGATCCGCTCTTTGGTCATGCGTCCCAGGTTCTGGTTCAGCAGGTCGATCGGCACGTTGACCTTTTCCAGCACGGCCACCAATTCAGGCGCTTCGTCGTGGAAAGTCTTGGACAGGCCGACCTTGATATCCACGGTCTTGTTCACGCCTGGCTTCTCTTCGAGTTTGACCACGTCAACCTGGCCCATCAGCGGCGTTGGCGACCAGTAGTAGAACAGGATCGGCTCGCCACGCTTGTAGCTCGACAGTACGGCGGCATCCAGCGCCGGGCCGGTGCCTGGGCGGAAGTTGGTGTAGGTGCTTTCCAGGCCGTAGCTTTTCAGCATTTCGCTGTTATCGAGCTCACAGGTCCAGCCAGCCGGGCAGTTGTAGAAACGGCCCTTGGAGGGCTCTTCGGCGTCCTTGAAGATCGCCGAGTACTTGCCCAGGTCGGCAATGTTTTTCAGGTCCGGGGCCTTGGCTTCCAGCTTGCGCTTGGCGTCGCCTTCGATCACGTAGCGCGGGACGTACCAGCCTTCGACGGCACCCACCACTGGCGCGCCAACACCGACGACTTTGCCGGCCTTCTCGGCCTTGTTCCAGACTTCGCTGCGGCCGACCCACTCTTCGGCAAACACCTGGATGTCGTTGCTGCTCAGGGCGTTTTCCATGGTGATGGAGTTGCCTGGCAGGCTGTCGGTCTTGCAGTCGTAACCTTTCTCCAGCACGACTTGCAGCACGTCGGTCAGAAGCATGGCGCTTTCCCAGTTCAGGCCGGCAAATTTCACCGGTTTGCCGGACTCGCACCAACCCGCCGCCTGAGTGGCGCCAGCGCTGGCCAACAGGCCCATGGAAAGCAATGTGGTCAGCAGGGTCTTGTTCGATTTCATTGTTGTGACGCTCCTAATCATGAATTGGCTTACGGCAGTCAAGAGGCATCCAGCCCTGGCAACGTCCAATCAGGCCTGCGCCGCAGCGCGACCGGCCCCGCTTTTTTTAGGTTGTACAACGCTGTCCTGCTCGACCGGCAGAATCAGTTGATCGGGCACTGTGCCGTGCCATTTTTTTGCACACACGTAATACAGGGCTGCTGGAAGCGCCAGACCGATGATCCAGGAAATATCCACATCACCCAGAGCTGCCACCAACGGACCGGTGTAGAACTTGGTGGAGATGAACGGCAGCTGCACCAGTACACCGAAAACATAGACGCTGATACCGAGGGGGTTCCAACGGCCGTAGCGACCGTTCGGATCGGCCAGCGCCGGCACGTCATAGCGCTCGCGGGTGATGCAGTAGTAGTCCACCAGGTTGATTGCGCTCCATGGCGTGAAGAATGCCAGCAAGAACAGGATGAAGGACTTGAACGCACCAAGGAACGAGTGCTGACCGAGCAACGCCATCAGGGTCGCAGCACCGACGATGACCAGCACGAAGACCAGACGCTGCAAGCGCGTGACTTTCAGGTCACCACGGAAACCGCTGATGATGGTCGCGATGCACATGAAGCTGCCGTAGGAGTTAAGCGTGGAGATGGTCACCTTGCCGAACGCGATGCTGAAGTACAGCAACGCAGCGGTGGCACCGGTCCCGCCCAGACCCACGATGTACGCCACTTCGTGGCCGGCGAATTGCCCATTGGCCGAGGCGGCGGCAAACACGCCGAGGATCATCGCCACTTGTGCGCCAATCACCGAACCCGCGCCCGCGGCGAAAAAGGTTTTCACCGAGGAAATCTTGCTCGGCAGGTAGCGTGAATAGTCCGCCACGTAAGGACCGAAGGCGATTTGCCAGGACGCTGCGAGCGACACCGCCAGCAGGAAGGTGCTCCAGCTGAAGTGGCGGATTTGCAGGAGTGCGCCAACGTCGGTCTGACTCATCAGGCGAGTGAACAGATAAACAAAGGCAATCACGCCAATGACACTGGCAACACGGCCGATCCAATGGATCACCCGATAACCGAGCACCGTTACCAGCACGATGACACTGGCGAAAATCAGGATGCCGACGCTGTCGCTGACCCCAAACAACTGGCCCAGCGCCTGGCCGGACAGCACAGTACCGGTTGCGGTGAAACCGAGGTACATCAGGCACACCAGCACGATCGGAATAGCCGCGCCATACACGCCGAACTGGACCCGACTGGAAATCATCTGCGGCAGGCCAAGCTTGGGCCCTTGCGCGGCATGCAGCGCCATGACGGCGCCGCCGAGCAGTTGCCCGATCAACAAGCCGATCAGCGACCAGAACACGTCACCGCCCAGCACCACGGCCAGGGCCCCGGTGACAATCGCGGTGATTTGCAGGTTGGCACCCATCCACAGGGTGAACTGGCTAAACAGACGACCGTGTCTTTCCGCTTCCGGGATGTAGTCGATCGAGCGCTTCTCGATCAACGGTTTGTTGCCTGCACGTTCGTCAGTGACAGCCATGGTTCAACCTCTATGGATTGTTATTCTGGGTTGGTGTGGTCCCTGTAGGAGCGAGCTTGCTCGCGATGGTGTGTCATTCACCGCTGCGTCGACTGACACGCCATCGCGAGCAAGCTCGCTCCTACAGGGGCAAGCATTACTTGCCGGTAATCATCGGCAGGTTCAGCCCTTGTTCCTTGGCACAGTCGATCGCGATCTGATAACCGGCATCGGCATGACGCATAACGCCGGTGGCGGGGTCGTTGTGCAGCACGCGAGCGATACGCTCGGCCGCTTCATCGGTACCGTCGCAGACAATCACCATGCCCGAGTGCTGGGAGAAGCCCATGCCGACGCCGCCGCCGTGGTGCAGGGAAACCCAGGTCGCACCGCTCGCGGTGTTGAGCAGGGCGTTGAGCAGTGGCCAGTCGGACACGGCATCGGAACCGTCCTGCATCGATTCGGTTTCGCGGTTCGGGCTCGACACCGAACCGGAGTCCAGGTGGTCGCGACCGATCACGATCGGCGCGGACAGCTCACCGCTACGCACCATTTCGTTGAACGCCAGACCCAGCTTGGCGCGCAGACCCAGGCCAACCCAGCAGATACGTGCCGGCAGACCCTGGAAGCTGATGCGCTCGCGGGCCATGTCCAGCCAGTTGTGCAGGTGGGCGTCGTCCGGGATCAGCTCTTTTACCTTGGCGTCGGTCTTGTAGATGTCTTCGGCGTTGCCCGACAGTGCAGCCCAGCGGAACGGGCCGATACCACGGCAGAACAGCGGACGGATGTAAGCCGGTACGAAGCCTGGGAAGTCGAATGCGTTTTCCACGCCTTCTTCCTGGGCCATCTGACGGATGTTGTTGCCGTAGTCGAAGGTCGGAATGCCCATCTTCTGGAAGTCGAGCATCGCTTTGACGTGCACGGCCATCGATTGCTTGGCGGCTTTGATCACAGCGGCCGGCTCGGTCTTGGCGCGAGCGCGGTATTCGTCCCAGGTCCAGCCGGCAGGCAGGTAGCCATTGAGCGGGTCGTGGGCGCTGGTCTGGTCGGTGACCATGTCCGGGCGCACGCCGCGCTTGACCAGTTCCGGAAGGATTTCAGCGGCGTTGCCGAGCAGAGCGATGGAAATCGCCTTGCCTTCTTTGGTGTATTTGGCGATACGGGCCAGAGCGTCGTCGAGGTCGGTGGCTTGCTCATCGACATAGCGGCTTTTCAGACGGAAATCGATGCTGACCTGCTGGCATTCGATGTTCAGCGAGCAAGCGCCGGCCAGGGTTGCAGCCAGAGGCTGGGCGCCACCCATGCCGCCCAGGCCAGCAGTCAGTACCCACTTGCCTTTCAGGTCATCGTTGTAGTGTTGGCGACCGGCTTCGACGAAGGTTTCGTAGGTGCCCTGGACGATGCCCTGGCTGCCGATGTAGATCCAGCTGCCGGCGGTCATCTGGCCGTACATGGCCAGGCCTTTGGCGTCGAGTTCGTTGAAGTGTTCCCAGCTCGCCCAGTGTGGCACCAGGTTGGAGTTGGCGATCAGTACGCGCGGAGCGTTAGCGTGGGTCTTGAACACGCCGACCGGCTTGCCGGATTGCACCAGCAGGGTCTCGTCGTCGTTCAGGTTGGTCAGGCTTTCGACGATCTTGTCGTAGCATTCCCAGTTACGTGCAGCGCGACCGATACCACCGTAAACCACCAGCTCCTTAGGGTTCTCGGCGACTTCCGGGTCGAGGTTGTTCATCAGCATGCGCAGCGGCGCTTCGGTCAGCCAGCTCTTGGCGGTCAGCTTGTTACCGCGGGCAGCGCGGATTTCGACGTCGCGAAACTTGGTACGTTTATTCTCGGTCACGAAAAGAACTCCTCAGCAATCAATCCAAACCAACCCAGGCAGTGGGCGAGCAAGCCAATGGGCATCAGTGCACACCGGCGAATCAGTGGACGATGGTTGAGTCCTCGCGACTCATACGCATACGTCTTTACTTGTACATACAAGCATATGCAATCAAGCGGCCAACTTGCTGAATGAGCATTCAAGAAAAGTTCTGAAACGGCTGGAGAGCGCCTGGAACAAGGGTTCTGGCGAAGATGAAATTTTTCAGGAGAGATTTTTGTGGCGATGGGATTTTGTTACTTGAACGTGGCTTTGCGCCACGCTGGGGCATTCGGTAACAAAGTGGTGCGCGATGGGAAACGGGGGGCAGGGAGAGAAACGACATCGCGGGCAAACATGGCCCTCTGTAGGAGCGAGCTTGCTCGCGAAAGTCGTGAACGAATACGCGTAAAACCAGATGCCCCGTGGTGCATTGAGGTTCTTCGCGAGCAAGCTCGCTCCTACAGAGGATCAGGATTGCCCGCGAAAAGGTGCCGGATCAGTGTGCGATCAGTTCAATCACACAGCACGGGCCGTTACTGGAGACTTCCAGCAGGCCGTTGTTACCGTCGAGTTGCAGGCAGTCATGGCGACCCAATTGCTGGGCACTGTTACCGACATTCACTTCCAGCGCATCGCAGACGCTGAACACCAGCACAGTGCCCGCCGAACTGAAAAACCGCTGCTCGCCCGACAACCACTGCAACCGCGCGCTATAACGCAGCGGCGCATAAATAAGGTTGAAATCGCGAATCGGACCACCGAGCAATTTGCAGGAAACCTTGCTTTCACCGCTGAAGGCAAACGGGTCCAGCGGTAACAGTGACCGAGTGTCCTGGCCATCCACCGTCAGGGTCATGCCGTCGCCCTGCAAAACGGTGATCACTCGCTCGTAACCGGCAAACGTGGAAAACCCGCCCGATTCGCCAATGTCGGCAATCGACAGGCGCCAACCAAAGCCATCCAGGCCGGTGCCCGCATCGCGGGTGATTTCTTCGGTGCTGCCGCCGCCGTTTTTCCACGGCATGCGCGGGTAATCTTTGGCGCGTAAAACCTTCAACTGATTCATTTGTGAAAGCGTCCTTCCAGACGATGACGGGAACCGGGGTGGATCAAGCGTGCGGCGGTCACCGGCTGGCGACCGGACCAGGTGCGGCGACGGATCAGCAGGCACGGCTCGCCCTTTTCAATCTGCAGCAATTTGCATTCGGACGGCTCGGCCAGGATCGCCTCGACCACGTGCTCGCCTTCGGTCAGCGGCGCGACCTGGTTGAGATAGGCGTATGGCGTTTGCAGGGTGAAGTCCTGCTTGAGGTATTCCGGCGCCACCAGCGCATTGACGAAACGGTCTTCGATTTGCACCGGGATATCGTTTTCGAAATGCACGATCAGCGAGTGAAACACCTTCTGCCCTTCGCGCATGTCCAGCGCCAGGGCACGCTCGGAACCGGCAGCCTCTTCTTCAAGGGTGATCACCTTGCAGGTGTGGCGATGGCCACGGGAGGCGATTTCGTCGGCAATGTTGTGCACTTCGAACAAGGCGGACTGGCTTTTCGGCTCGGCGACGAACGTGCCGACACCCTGCATGCGCACCAGCAGACCGTCGGCGGTCATCTCGCGCAGCGCGCGGTTGATGGTCATGCGGCTGAAGCCCAACTGGTTGACCAGTTCGCTTTCCGACGGCACACGATAGTGCGGCGGCCAGTTTCCACTGTCGATTTGCTGGGTGATCATTTGTTTGACGCGGGCGTACAAGGGCGCCGGACTGTCGCCCATGTTCGCGGCCAACGGAGAGACTGGAGGCGGAGTCGGCACGGTTAATCCTTGGTCGTTTAATGAATATCGCTAGCTTGCCGGAGTTTACCGGGCAGGCAAACGTCTGTATATGTATATACAAATAACACACGATGAGGTGCTGAACCATGTCCGCCTTCTTTGCCGAACGCGCGCTGCTGCCTAGTGGATGGGCCAACAATGTACGTCTTGAGGTCAGCGCCGACGGCGTATTGACCCATGTCCAGGCCAATTCCCATGCAGATGGCGCCGAGCGGCTGAGCGGTCCGCTGCTGCCGGGCATGCCGAACCTGCACTCACACGCCTTCCAGCGGGCCATGGCCGGGCTGGCGGAAGTGGCGGGTAATCCGAACGACAGTTTCTGGACCTGGCGCGACCTGATGTATCGCCTCGTCGGAAAAATCAGCCCGGAACAACTCGGCGTCATCGCCCGTCAGTTGTACATCGAAATGCTCAAGGCCGGTTACACCTCGGTGGCGGAATTTCACTACGTGCATCACGACATCAGTGGCCAGCCTTACGCGGATCCGGCCGAACTGGCCCTGCGTATCAGCCAGGCTGCCCGTTCCGCGGGTATCGGCTTGACCCTGTTGCCGGTGCTCTACAGCCATTCCGGTTTCGGTGGCCAAGCGCCGAACGACGGTCAGCGCCGCTTTATCAACAGCACCGAAAACTACCTCAAGCTGCAATCGCGTCTGCAACCGGTCCTGGCGCAACAACCGGCGCAAACCCTGGGCCTGTGTTTTCACTCGTTGCGTGCGGTCACGCCGCAGCAGATCAGCGAAGTGCTGGCGGCCAGCGACAAGCAATGCCCGGTGCACATTCACATCGCCGAGCAGCAGAAAGAAGTCGACGACTGCCTGACCTGGAGCGGTCGTCGCCCGCTGCAATGGCTGTACGAAAACGTCGAAGTCGACCAGCGCTGGTGCCTGGTCCACGCGACCCACGCCAACCCGGAAGAAGTCACGTCGATGGCCAGGAGCCGCGCCATCGCCGGCCTGTGCCTGACCACCGAAGCCAACCTCGGCGACGGGATTTTCCCGGCGGTGGACTTCCTTGCCCAGGGCGGGCGCATGGGCATCGGTTCCGACAGCCATGTGTCGTTGAGCGTGGTGGAAGAATTGCGCTGGCTGGAATACGGCCAGCGACTGCGTGACCAGCGGCGAAATCGTTTGTATGGCGCAGAGCAGCCAATGGTCGGCCGCACGTTGTTTGATGCCGCGCTGGATGGCGGTGCTCAGGCGCTGGGCCAGCCGATTGGCGCACTGGAAGTCGGCAAGCGCGCCGACTGGCTGGTGCTCGACGGCAACGATCCGTATCTGGCAACGGCCAGCGGCGACGGGATTCTCAACCGCTGGCTGTTTGCCGGTGGCGATCGTCAGGTGCGGGATGTGTTGGTGAACGGCCAGTGGGTGGTGCGTGATGGGCGCCATGCTGATGAAGAAGAAAGCAATCGCGCCTTCGCCCAAGTCCTGCGCGAACTTTTAGGCTGATACAAAACAAAATGTGGGAGCGGGCTTGCTCGCGAAGAGGACATCACATTCAACAGAGATGTTGACTGACAGTCCGCCTTCGCGAGCAAGCCCGCTCCCACATTTGGATATGCGCTGACGGTTAGTTCGAGGTCTCGGCCATCTGCTGTTCCGACGCCCGCCAGATCAGTCGCGTGGTGTCGTAACCCTGCTGACGCGCCTTGCTCAGCAGCTCCTCACGCACCACACCGTTCACGGTCGGCGTGCGCGACAACAGCCACAAATATTTCCGGCTCGGGTCACCGACGATGGCGGTCTTGTAGTCATCGCTGACGTACAGCACCCAGTATTCGCCCTTCGCCGTACCCGGGATCAGCCTGGAGAACCAGGTATCAAACTCGACCCACAGCTTGTCGTTCTTGCCGGGCTCCTGTGGATAAGCCGTGCCCTTGACCTCCTCCCATTGCCACTGCGCCGTCAGGCAGCGGTTCAGCACCGCCACGTTACCGTCAGGCTTGAGCGTGTAATGGGCTTCGGATTGCGCGCAGTCACGCTGGAAGTACATCGGCATGCGGGCCAACTCATACCAGGTACCCTGGTAGCGCTTGAGGTTGACGCTTTTGACCGTCTTGGGGGCCAATGGGTCCAGGCCAGACGTAGCACAGCCGGCCAACATCAGGCCGGCAAAAAGGATGATCAATAACCGCTTCATTATTTTTCTCCCGTGGGCAATCGCCCCGGTTTACTTCAGGCCTTGGCCGGAAAACATCAGCACTTTGTCACCGGCGAACTGCACGCTGATAAAGCTGTTCTTGTCGCCCCAGGTGCAACTGGACATGCCGAGCGCGCCTGAACAATCGGCAGGTTTGCCCAACAGGATCTCCACATCGGCCTTGGCCATGCCGGCCGAGAGTTTCGAGTAGTTTTCCTGATTGACCTTGCTGCAGGCAGCGAGCAATACGCAGAACGAAAGCAGGGCGATGGAACGCAGCGACATGGTGAAACTCCGGGGGGCGTAGGGGATTGGCATGGCTGCCAAGCTGAAGCTTAGAAGAGAAAAGCCCTGTCAGGTTCCCTGCCCGGCAGGCTATTTATCGGGCCACTCGTCTACCTTTTGCCGAAAATCAGCCACTTTCCGTGTTTACCGGGCATTTCGTCGTTTTTCAGAAAATCAGCCTAATCTTTGGCGCCGTTCAGTCGACATAAATGCAACACAAAGCCACATCGGTGGCATTTGCTCCCTCATTTTGTAAAACAGCCCCTGTGCGGTAGCTCATCCATGACCAGAAACATGAAGTTCAGCCACAAGATATTGCTGGCTGCCGCCCTCGTGGTAGCCGTCGCATTCGCTTGTTTCATCCTGTTCAACGACTATCGCCAGCGCGAAACCTTGCGTAACAGTACCGAAGCCTCGATGCAGGAACTCGGCAGCCTGACCACCAGCAACATCCAGACCTGGCTGGAAAGCCGCATGCAATTGCTGCAATCGATGGCCCAACAGGTCAGCGCCGATGGCAATGCTGCCGCCAGCCTGAAACGGATCATCGACCTGCCCGCCTACACCGGCAACTTCCAGCTGAGTTACTTCGGTGGCGCCGACGGCGTGATGTTCTCGGTCCCGGCGGGCAACCGCGCAGCGGACTACGACCCACGCGCCCGTGGCTGGTACAAGGCGGCCAATAACGCGCAAAAGACCATCGTCACCGAACCGTATATCGCCGCCTCTTCCGGCAAACTGGTGATCACCGTGGCCACTCCGGTACAGCACCAGGGCCAGATGATTGGCGTGGCCGGGGCCGACATCGACCTGTCCAGCGTCAGCGCGATCATCAACTCGCTGAACTTCGGCGGTCACGGTCATGCGTTCATCGTCGGTGCCGACGGCAAGATCCTGATTCACCCGGACAGCAAGCTGGTACTCAAGAGCCTGGCTGAGGCCTATCCGGGCGACACGCCGAAAGTCAGCCCGGGCCTGAAAGAAGTCGAGGTCGACGGCAAGCGCCAGTTCATCTCCTTCACCCACGTCAACGGCGTGCCATCGGCGGACTGGTACGTGGCACTGGTGCTCGACCAGGAAACGGCGTTCTCGATGCTCAGCGAGTTCCGCACCTCGGCGATCATCGCCATGGTGATTGCCGTGGTGATCATCATCGTCCTGCTGGGCATGCTGATCAGCCTGTTGATGCAGCCACTGCTGACCATGGGTCGCGCCATGCACGACATCGCCGAAGGCGAAGGTGACCTGACCAAACGCCTGACCATCCACGGCCACGACGAATTCGGCGCACTGGGGCTGTCGTTCAACCGCTTCGTCGAGCGCATTCACACCTCGATCATCGAAGTATCCTCGGCCACCGGTCAGGTCAACGAAGTGGCGTTGCGTGTAGTCGCCGCCTCGAACTCGTCGATGTTCAACTCCGACCAGCAAGCCTCGCGCACCAGCAGCGTCGCCGCGGCGATCAACCAGCTCGGTGCCGCCGCCCAGGAAATCGCCCAGAATGCCGCCCTCGCCTCGCAACATTCCAGCGATGCCCGCAGCCTGGCCGAAGACGGCCAGCAAGTGGTGGATAAAACCATCGCGGCGATGCAGCAGTTGTCGGCGAAGATCAGCGATTCGTGCGGCAACATCGAAACCCTCAACAGCAACACGGTCAACATCGGGCAGATTCTGGAAGTGATTACCAGCATTTCCCAGCAAACCAACCTGCTGGCCCTGAACGCCGCCATCGAAGCGGCCCGCGCCGGTGAAGCCGGGCGTGGTTTTGCGGTGGTGGCCGACGAGGTACGCAACCTGGCCCACCGTACCCAGGACTCGGCGCAGCAAGTGCAGACGATGATCGAAGAGCTGCAAGTCGGTGCTCGCGCAGCGGTGGGCATCATGACCGACAGCCAGCGCCAGAGCGAAAGCAGCGTCGGCATCGCCAACCAGGCAGGCGAACGCCTGGGCAGCGTGACCCAGCGCATCGGCGAGATCGATGGCATGAACCAGTCGGTAGCGACGGCCACCGAAGAACAAACCGCCGTGGTGGAATCGATCAACGTCGACATCACCGAGATCAACACACTGAACCAGGAAGGTGTGGAGAACCTGCAGTCGACCTTGCGTGCGTGTGCCGATCTTGAGCAGCAGGCGGCGCGGTTGAAGCAGTTGGTGGGTAGCTTCAGGATCTAATTGTTCTCTCGGGCCCCTTCGCGAGCAAGCCCGCTCCCACATTTGATCTTCAGTGCGACAAAGATCCCTGTGGGAGCGGGCTTGCCCGCGAAGGCGGCATCAGCCGCCATGAAGATCTAGAACCTTGACCCCGGCTTGGAGAGAAACACCAACTCCTCAGCCGTAGACTCCCTTCCCAACACCGCATTGCGATGCGGAAACCGTCCAAATTGCGCAATCACCCTCTGGTGTCGCTCGGCATAGTCCAGGTAATCGCTGAACAGCGCCCGATCGACTTCCGGCTGCTGCGCCACCAACTCGATGTAGCGCGAGACGCCTTCGTTCTGCACCGCAAGGTTTTCGCTGTGCTCGAACACCAGGTAGATGAACACCCGCTGGATCGGTTGCAACTGCCGGTCGAAATCCGCGGCAATGCCTTGGGCCACCAGCTTTTGCGCCCGGAGATCGCCTGAAAAGGCTTTGGGAGTATCGCGAAAGATCATTCGCGGGATTTGATCGAGCAACAACACCAGGGCCAGCCAACCTTCGGGACGTTGCATCCACTCGGTCAATCCGCCGGCCAGTGCCTGCTCGACCCAGTCCCCGAAACGCTCGCGCGCTTCGAGGTCCTGGCTGTCGCGCTTGCCGAACCACAACTTGCCCTTCTGCGCCGCCACTTCGCTCGCTGATTCAGAGCTTCCGAACCACCAATCAAGCAACGGCTGCCAGGGCGCGGTCATGGTTTATTCCTTGTGGTAAGCCGTGACGCGGGCAACTTCTTCTTTCGAACCGAGGAACACCGCAACACGCTGGTGCAGGCCTTCCGGCTGGATGTCGAGGATGCGCTGGTGGCCGTCGGTGGACGCGCCGCCCGCTTGTTCCACCAGGAACGACATCGGGTTGGCTTCGTACATCAGGCGCAGTTTGCCCGGCTTCGACGGCTCGCGGCTGTCACGTGGGTACATGAACAGACCGCCGCGGGTCAGGATTCGGTGCACGTCGGCGACCATCGCGGCAACCCAACGCATGTTGTAGTTCTTTTTCAGCGGGCCTTCATCGCCTGCCAGCAATTCGCTGACGTAGCGCTGTACCGGTACTTCCCAGTGACGCTGGTTGGAAGCGTTGATGGCAAATTCCTGGGTGGCTTCAGGAATGGTGATGTTTTCGTGGGTCAGCACGAAGCTGCCCATTTCACGGTCCAGGGTGAAGCCTTTCACGCCGTCGCCCAGGGTCAGGATCAGCATGGTCTGCGGACCGTAGATCGCGTAACCGGCGGCCACTTGCTGGGTGCCTGGCTGCAGGAAGGCCTTTTCATTCAAGGGCTCGTTCTGGCTCAGGTATTCGTTCGGGCAACGCAGTACCGAGAAGATGGTGCCGACCGGGGCGTTGATGTCGATGTTCGACGAACCGTCCAGCGGGTCGAATACCAGCAGGTACGCGCCTTTCGGGTATTTGCCCGGGATCTGGTAGGCATTGTCCATTTCTTCGGACGCCATGCCGGCCAGGTGACCGCCCCACTCGTTGGCTTCGAGCAGGATCTCGTTGGAGATCACGTCGAGCTTCTTCTGCACTTCGCCCTGGACGTTTTCAGTGCCCATGCTGCCCAGAACGCCACCCAGGGCGCCTTTGGACACGGCGTGGTTGATCTCCTTGCAGGCACGCGCCACCACTTCGATCAGGAAGCGCAGATCGGCAGGAGTGTTGTTGCTGCGGGTCTGCTCAATCAAATAGCGACTCAAGGTAACGCGGGACATGGAAGGCTCCGGTGGAATGGGGGGGCTAAAAACCCGCGCAGTTTAGCGCGAGTCGAGGCGCATTTCCTCCTATCAGACGTGATCGGTCAAAGAGAGTTCATGTGCGGGGATGAGCGTAGTTGGAAATGGGCTGCGCGTGGAGCTCGAATGGATAGCAGATTTCAATATCTTTAGTGATCGGCAGACCGTATTCGCGAGCAAGCCCGCTCCCACACTGGATCTGCTGCGTGGCACAAAAATGCTGTGTGCACAGCTGGTCCAATGTGGGAGCGGGCTTGCTCGCGAATGGCGCGAAGCGCCAGCCTTCTTCAGGATTTGGCAGACGGCTTGCGCAGCAAACTGAACGCCATCGCCGCCAGGAACAAGACACTGAGCAACAACACCGCCCACAAGCCGAACTTCTTCCAGTGGATGTCCGTCGTCGCCAGCGTTTTCTCCGTCGTTGCCTTAGAGGCCACCGCCCCGACATCCACCATGGCCCGGCCCAGGGTCGCCAGCTTCTCCGGGCTGTAATCCGGAATCAGCGTCGACAGCGGCAGGTTCGCCGCCTTCGCCGTCGAATTTCCCACGACCAGCGTATAAGGCCCTGGCCCGCGCGCCAGGAACACCAGTTGCGTGGCGCGCACGGCAAACTTCAGCGTCGGCGCCTGAACACCCAGGCCGCCACCGCGTTCATCCACGGTCAGTTTCAATTGCTGTACGAATTGCCCTGACAACGACAATTCGTTTTGCACTACGTCCTGACCGTTCTGGGTCAGGCGATAGAGCAAACCGCTGACCGCTGGCTGCCACGGCAGGCTGCTGTCGCGACGACCGGCCAGGCTCACCGGCGCCAGGCTGTTGGGCTGGCTCAACTCAACCTGCACCCGCTCGACATACAGCCCCATCGGCAACTGCCAGGTGTATTCACCCGCCTTCACGCTGCTGCCGGCTAATGCCTGGGACCAGACCAACGGCAGCGGCAGGCTGCGGGTGCTGGCGCTTTGCAGTTGCGCCGAAGTCAACGTCGGCGCCGAATGCGGTGTGATCCACAGTAACCGCAAGTAGCGCGCCGACTGGCCCGGCAGGCTGATTGCACGCTGTTCGACCCGCTCGTCGGCAAAGGTCAGGCGCGCCACCTGCCCTTCGCCCCAGGACCGCCAATGCTGCAAATCGTCGCTGGCTTCGAGAGTGAAACGCTGGAAGCCGTCGTGCTCGCTGGTCCAGTCGAGAATCAACTGCTGCAACGGTGCCTTGATAGCGGAAGCGTCGAGCAGCCAGCCGCGCAACTCCTCCTCACCCGCCTCCAGCTGACTGGAGGGCTGTACCTCGACCAACGTGCCGTTGGCGCTCGTTTGCACCCGCACGCTCGGCGCGGTTTCAGTGGCGTCCACCGAGCTGTACAGCGCAAACCATTTCACCTCGGTCAAGGTGCGGGTTTCACTGCTCTGCGCCGACTGCCGGGCCAGGGCATAAGCCTGAACATCACCCACGGCATTGAACACACGCACATCGCTCAGGTCAGCCTGCCGTGCGTTCAGTTGTACGCTCAGGGGCAGCTCAAGGCGATACCAAGGGCCTTCGCCCGTCACCGACAAGGGCACTTGCGTGGTGAAGTCCGCCGGTTTTTCCTGCGCAACCGTCGACAACACCACACCCATTGCAACAGCGCCCAGCCAGCCCAGGTTCAGCTTCTGATTCAAGATGACACTCCTTCGGATTCCGGGACCGGTTTCTCGGTATCCGGCACAGCTTCGGCGCGTTTGGGCGGTAGCGGGGCGAAATAGCCCACCACCAGCAGCAACACACCGACACCGATAAACGACACGATCCGCGCCAGCCCGCCGCGATTACTCAATTCGACAAAGAACAGTTTGGCCACCACCACGCCGATCAAGGCGGCGCCGATCAGCCAGACTTCGCGGCGGCGACGCAAATGGCCGCCGATCATCAGGCTCAGGGCCATCAAGGTCCAGACGATGGACAGCCCGGCTTGTACCCGCATCGACTCCAGCAACAGATCCAGCTCATAGGGCACGGCGCTCCAATGGTGCGCCGTGCGCATCACCAGCGCAGTAAAGAACACGAACAGCGAAGCACCTGCGACCCATTGCGTGGCGTTGGCGGCGTAATCCTCGCGGACCGCCAGTTGCGTCATGGCGCTGCGGGACCAGACATAGACGCCGAACAACGCAAACAACAGGCCCAGCTCCAGCGGGTTGATCAATGGCACGTAGGGCAATGGCTCGGCGTTGCCGTCACTGGCCATATTCGCCAGCCAGAACCAACCGAGCATCAACAACGCCAGTGGCGCGGCAGCGTATACGCGGTATTCGCGTGGGTACGCCGACACCGGCCAAGGCCACGCGCGAGGTGCCGCCATCAACAGCAGATAGAGACTTGGCAGAATCGCCCAGCCCAACCAGCGCCAGGCGTTGTATTGCTCGGACAACACCAGCAAGCCGTAACGCATCTCCAGGGCCAGCACGCCAATCAACAGCCAGCAACCAAACACATGGGCGACACTCGATGCCTGTGTCGGCAGCATTGGCGCCAGGCGTCGCAGGGACATGAAATGCACCGCGAACACCGCGGCCCACGCCAGCCAGCCGAAGTTGGCGGCCGGGTGATAACGCGAATGCCAGGCCGCGAGCAGCACCAGCGCCGCAACAGGAATCAACACCGTGCAGAGTCCCCCCAGCGACGGCCAACTCAGGCGCAGTGCCAATATCGTCCACAACGCAACACTCACGGCAGCGACGCTCAACAACAAGGTCGCCTGCATCGGCAACGGCGCAAAGTGCAGCACGTCGATGACCCAGGCCAACGCCCACCAGCCTGCGCCCCACACCAGCAACGCCTGGGACAACCGCAATAGACTCAGTCCTTCGAACGCTCCGGGCGAACGACCCATCTGCAAACGCCAGGCACCGACCATCGCGGCCAATCCCAGCACCAGCGGCGCCCAGAATCCGCCATGGGCCAAGGGTTGCAGGCCGTCACTGAACTGCGGTCCTGTCACCAGGAACAGCGCGCCACCCAACCATTGCACAGCCAGCGCGGTGAACAGGAACGTGCGCGATTGCAGCTGCAGGCCGACAAACAATGTCAGCGCCCCGGCCAAGGCCCAACTGATTACCGTGCCGTGGCTGAAGAAAAACAACGGTGCCAGCAAATAGAGAAACGCCAGCCCGAGGCAAGCCAATACCGGCAGGCCCTTTAGTTCCCAAGGCCTGATCTGTTCCGGCAAGGCTTTACGCAACTGATGGAAACTGAACAGCAATGCGATGCCCAGCAACAGCGCGCCTAATGGCACACCGCCGAGCAGGCTGCTCTCGCTGCTGTGCAACTCGCTGAGAAACGCCAGTGCCGAACCCAGTTGCAGGAGCAAGGCAAAGGCCCGGGCCAAGGGCCTTTGTTGGCGCAGGCCGAGCCAGAAGATCCCCGCGCCTTCCACCGCCCACGCCGCCGTCGTCCAGCGTGCATCGAGCCCCAGCGGAATCGCCAGGCTGGCGAAGATCACGCCCAAGGCCAGGCAGGTTTCCCCCAGCAACAGGGTGCGCCCGGCCATCAGCCAACGGGCGAACCCCATGTAAATCATACCCAGCGCCAAGGCACTGAACGCCGCGGCGAATTCCAGATGCTGCACCAGTGCGAACTGCAAGCCGAAACCCACCAGCGGCGGACCGAACAGCAACGTGCCGTCGACGTAGTCTCCCTTGCGCGCCGACCACTGCAGCAGCGCTTCGCGACTGTTCTCTGTCGGTGCATCGCCCATCTCCATCAGCTTGCGCCGGGCGAACAGCAGTCCAATGGCCAGGTACATCAGGAAAAACACAGTCAGAAACGGCTCGGTGCTCCACAGCAGCTCCGGCGAGTAGGAGCGCAGGCCCCAGGCGAAACCGATGCCGAAGGTGCCGCTGAACCCGATGACATTCAACAGCCGCCAGGCCTTGAACCAGGCAATGGCGAGGATGCCGGTGTTGAGCAGGGCAAAGTAACTGAATAGCGCGACGTGGTTGCCGGCGCCGGTGGAGGCCAGGATAGGCGCGGCGAATCCGCCCAGTGCGGCAGCGGCAGCCAGCCCCAGGGAATCCTGGGTAATGGCGAGGATTGCCGAACAGACCGTCACTGCCACCAACAGGCCAAATGCCGCCGTGGGGTCGAGCAACGGATGCAGGCGCATCGCGGCAAACACTGTCAGGTACAACACGGCGATCCCGGCGCCTTGCAGGATCAACGCATAACTGCTGTTGCGGGTTCTCAACCACCAACCCAGCCCAAGCAAACCCAATGCTGCCGCCGCAACGCCTGCGTAGCGCAACTCAACCGGCACCACCATGCCTTCGGTGGCGTAGCGCAACAAAAAGGCCAGGCCGAGGAACAGCAGCACCACGCCGACCCGCAACACGGTATTGCCGCCGAACAGCCAGGCGCGGGCGCGGCTGATGGCGCGGTCAATGAGATTCGGGCCACGCGGGGGGACAGGTGGTTGTGCTGCGCGAGCGATCGGCTCGGGCTTCCAGGCATCGACAGGCTGTGGACGACTGGTTTCGCTGGCCGCTGCGGCGATCGGCTCGAGCTCTGGCGGCAATTCCCAGATCAATTCCGTGGCTGCGGCAGGTACTTCATCAAGGATGGTTTCAGGTGATACAAATGGTTCGCGGGTTTCCGGCGCCTTGACGCCTGACGCTTCGAGCGCCGCCAGCCGTTGCTCGACCGCTTGCAGCGCTATCTGCGCCTGTTCCAGCAGGCGCTGCTGCTCTACCGCCTTAGACCCTAAACGCGCAATGCCAATCGCCTGGCCGATACCCAATCCGAGTAATGCGCCCAGCAGCGCATCACTGAATGACTCGTCGAGTATCCAGCCAAGCACCAGCCCGACGAGCATAAAAATCCATTGCATGGTTGATATCCCTAAGCAGCCCCATCGCGGGGCAAATCCGGGTGGTACAGCGTCTGGTTCAGTCTAGTGGCCAGACACCCGGAATCCAGTGTGAGAGCAGATTACATCTGCACCACAAACCCAAAGTGGGAGCGGGCTTGCTCGCGAAGGGGACATCACATTCACCATTGATAGTGAATGTCAGTCCGCTTTCGCGAGCAAGCCCGCTCCCACAGGGGGTGAAGATGACGCTTAGTATATCGACCTAGCCCGGCAATACGGGGGTAAAACTACTCCAGCGCCTTCCAGATCTCCGTGGCGTACTCGCGGATGGTCCGGTCGGACGAGAACCAACCCATCCGCGCCGTGTTCAACACCGCTGAACGCCACCATTCTTTCGAATCGTGCCAATGGGCTTCGACGCGCATCTGCGCGTTCCAGTAGGAATCGAAGTCGGCACAGACCAGAAAGCGGTCGTAGTCCACCAGCGAATCGATCAACCCGGTGTAACGGGACGGATCATCCGGCGAGAACACCCCGCCGCGAATCGCTTGCAGCACATCGTTCAGACGATGGGATGCGGCGATGTCCGGTACGGCACTAAACTCATGGTTCTGCTTGCGTGCTTCCACCTGCTGCGCACTGAGGCCGAAGATGAACATGTGTTCGGCGCCGATGCGCTCGCACATTTCCACGTTGGCCCCGTCCAGAGTGCCGATGGTGAGCGCGCCGTTCAGGCCGAATTTCATGTTGCTGGTACCGGATGCTTCGAAACCGGCGGTGGAAATCTGCTCGGACAAATCCGCCGCCGGAATGATGCTCTCCGCCAGGCTGACGTTGTAGTTGGGCAGGAACACCACCTTGAGCAAGCCGCGCACGGTCGGGTCGTTGTTCACCACCCGGGCGATGTCGTTGGTCAGCTTGATGATCAGTTTGGCCTGGTGATAACTGGCTGCCGCCTTGCCGGCGAAGATCTTCACCCGAGGCACCCAGTCGATTTCCGGCTCCGCGCGGATCGCCTGGTACAACGCCACGGTGTGCATCAGGTTGAGCAACTGGCGTTTGTATTCGTGGATACGCTTGACCTGTACGTCGAACATCGCCGCCGGGTTCACCGCGACACCCAAGCGCTCATGAATCAGGTACGCCAAGGCTTTCTTGCTGTGCAGGCGTTGCTCGGCAAACGCCTTGCGAAACGCGCTTTTCTCGGCGAACGGTTCGAGGGCGAGCAAGCGCTCTTCCGGGTTATCCAGCACTTCAGGCCCGAGGGCATCGACCAGCATCGAGGTCAGCTCGGGGTTGGCCTGATACAACCAACGACGAAAGGTGATGCCGTTGGTTTTGTTGTTGATCCGCTCCGGGTAGAGCTTGTGCAGTTCGGAGAACACCGTCTTGCGCATCAGTTGCGTGTGCAAACCGGACACGCCGTTGACGCTGTGGGAGCCGAGAAACGCCAGGTTGCCCATGCGTACCCGGCGACCGTTGTCTTCCTCGATCAGCGACACCGCGCGCAGTACGTCGAAGTCGTGGATGCCTTTGGCCCGCAGGGAGTCGATGTGGTGGGCGTTGATCAGGTAAATGATCTGCATGTGCCGCGGCAACATGCGCTCCATCAAGCCGACCGGCCAGGTTTCCAGCGCTTCGGGAAGCAAGGTGTGGTTGGTGTAGGACAACGTATCGACGGTGACCTGCCAGGCCGCATCCCACGCCACGTCATACACGTCGACCAATTGCCGCATCAGTTCGGCCACGGCAATCGAGGGGTGGGTGTCGTTGAGCTGGATCGAGGCGTGATCGCCCAGGGTCAGCACTGAGGTGTGCATGTTGCGATGGCGGCGCAGCAAATCCTGCAATGAGGCGGCGACGAAGAAATACTCCTGGCGCAGGCGCAACTCCTGGCCAGCCTCGGTGCTGTCCGCCGGGTACAGCACCCGGGAAATACTTTCGGCCCGGGCCACTTCGGCCACGGCACCCAGATGGTCACCGGCGTTGAATCGTTCAAGGTGCAAATCTTCCATGGCCCGGGCGCGCCACAGGCGCAGCGTGTTGACGCTCGCCCCGCGCCAGCCGACCACCGGCGTGTCGTAGGCAATCGCCCGCACGGTTTCCGCCGGGGACCAGATTTGCCGGGATTTGCCGGCGTCGTCGGTCAGGGTCTGGACACTGCCGCCAAAACCGATGGTGTAAACCACTTCCGGCCGCTCGAACTCCCAGGGGTTGCCGAAATCCAGCCAGTGTTCGGTCTGCTCCTGCTGCCAGCCGTCGACAATCGCCTGGCGGAACAACCCGTGCTCATAGCGGATGCCGTAGCCATGACCGGCGATGCCGAGAGTCGACATGCTTTCCAGGAAACACGCCGCCAGACGCCCGAGGCCGCCGTTGCCCAGAGCCGCATCGGGCTCCAGCAAGCGGATGCGCTCAAGGTCGACGCCGAGTTCGGTCAGGGCTTCACGGGCCACATCGAGCAGGCCGAGGTTGCTCAGGCTGTCGAAGAGCAGCCGGCCGATGAGAAACTCCAGGGAAAGGTAATAAACGCGCTTCTGGCCTTTGCGGTAAATCTGCCGCGTGTGGTCCATCCAGTGCTCGACCATGTGATCCCGCGCGGCCAGGGCAATGGCTTCGAACCAGTCATGGTCGAAGGCGTGATCCGGGTCTTTACCCACTGCATAAGTGAGTTTGGTCAAGACGGCGTCGCGGAATGCGGCCACCTCTGCTTCGCGAACAAGTGGTTCTTGAGTCATCGATAGGACCTCGAGCGAGCTTGGGTTGTCTGAGCCTAGACGGTCTGACAGGCGGTAGAGGCTCTGGTTCGGCAGTTTTTCCTTTGAATACGAGCTGGTCCGACAATGCGTTGTCATGTGCCTGAATGAATGCAGGGCCCGTGCCTATTTTCCGGTTGTTTGCACCGCCCGCGAAAAAAATCTGGCGAAAGGTTGTTCAAAAATCCACCAGTCCCGGTATGATCGCGCGCCCTGATGCACACGCTGGTAACAAACGATGATGAAGCCGAACCTGATCGCTGCCGCAGAGATCGACCGCCTCGATACCTGGGCCAAGTACTCTGCCCCGATGTGCGGCTCGTGCATGTCCAGCTGCTGCACCCTGCCCGTCGAGGTCAAGATCAAGGATCTGATCCGCATCGGTATCGTCGACGAGTTCGAGCGCGGTGATCCGCCGAAGAACATTGCCAAGCGCCTGCAAAAGGAAGGGATCGTCGAGCGTTACAACCAGAAGTCGGAAATCTTCACCCTGCAGCGCATGAGCAACAACGATTGCCTGTACCTGGATCGTAAGAGCCGTCTGTGCACTATTTATGAAAAGCGCCCGGATACTTGCCGCAACCACCCGAAAATCGGCCCGCGGCCGGGGTATTGCGCGTACAAGCCGAAAGAAGTGGAGCGCGAGCGGAATTCGCGGAGTATCGAGCGGTTCTGATACCTCCTGACATTTTCGGCGGTTGATCGGCCGCCTTCGCGGGCAAGCCCGCTCCCACATTGATGGGTGCCGGACATAAATTATATGTACGACACAAAACCCTGTGGGAGCGGGCTTGCCCGCGAAGGGGCCGGCACAAACACCGCATAAATCCCACACAAACAAAAACGCCCCCGGCCTTTCGACCGGGAGCGTTTTCGTTCAGCCGGGGCTAAATCTTATGCCTTGGCTTGTTCGAGCGCAGTGATCCGCCAAACCCTCGAAAAGTTTTAACGACCGTTACTGCTCGATGTAGCAGCGGTCGAGCCCCAGCGAGGCCGCGTTCGGCTGCGAAGCAGTCGTAAGCGTTTTGCGGCCGCTGCGCGCCCGAACGCAGCCTCGCAGGCTCGGCAGCTGCTACGGCCACACAAACAAAAACGCCCCCGGCCTTTCGACCGGGGGCGTTTTCGTTCAGCCGGGGCTAAATCTTATGCCTTGGCTTTCTTGGCAGCGCGGGTACGCTCGCTTTCGTCAAGAATTTTCTTACGCAGGCGAATCGACTTTGGAGTCACTTCACACAATTCATCGTCCTGGATGAATTCCAGAGCCTGTTCCAGGGTGAAGCGAACAGGTGGAACCAGGGCGATGGTTTCGTCTTTACCCGAAGCACGCATGTTGTCGAGCTTCTTGCCCTTGGTAGGGTTGACGCCCAGGTCGTTGTCACGGCTGTTCAGGCCAACGATCTGACCGTTGTAGATTTCCTGACCGTGTTCAACGAACAGCTTGCCACGCGCCTGCAGGGTTTCCAGGGAGTAGGTCAGTGCCTTGCCGGTTTCAACCGAAACCAGAACGCCGTTCTGACGGCCGGACATGTCGCCGGACTTCATCACGTCGTAACGGTCGAAGATCGAGGTCAGGATGCCAGCGCCGTTGGTCAGGGTCAGGAACTGGTTACGGAAACCGATCAGACCACGAGCAGGGATGTTGTATTCCAGACGTACACGGCCCTTGCCATCCGGCACCATGTTGGTCAGGTCGCCCTTACGCAGGCCCATCTCTTCCATCACCTTGCCCTGGGATTCTTCCGGCAGGTCGATGGTGACGTTTTCAAACGGTTCGTGCTTCACGCCGTCAACCAGACGGATGATCACTTCCGGACGGCCTACAGCCATTTCGAAGCCTTCGCGACGCATGGTTTCGATCAGTACCGAGAGGTGCAGCTCGCCACGGCCGGAAACCTTGAACTTGTCAGCCGAGTCGCCTTCTTCAACGCGCAGTGCAACGTTGTACAGCAGCTCTTTGTCCAGACGTTCCTTGATGTTACGGGAAGTCACGAACTTGCCTTCTTTACCGCAGAATGGCGAGTCGTTTACCTGGAAGGTCATGGAAACGGTTGGCTCGTCGACGGTCAACGGCTTCATCGCTTCAACGGTGTCCGGGTGGCACAGGGTGTCGGAGATGAACAGCGAGTCCATACCGCTGATGCATACGATGTCGCCTGCAGCAGCTTCTTCAACGTCTACACGGTGCAGACCGTGGTGACCCATCAGCTTCAGGATACGACCGTTACGCTTCTTGCCGTCGGCGCCGATAGCGACAACCGGGGTGTTCGGCTTGACGCGACCACGAGCGATACGGCCAACGCCGATAACACCCAGGAAGCTGTTGTAGTCCAGTGCGGAGATTTGCATCTGGAACGGACCTTCACGGTCAACAGCCGGCGCCGGTACGTTGTCGACGATCGACTGGTACAGCGGGGTCATGTCTTCAGCCATTTCGGTGTGGTCCAGACCGGCAATACCGTTCAGGGCCGAGGCGTAGACGACTTTGAAGTCCAGCTGTTCTTCGGTGGCGCCCAGGTTGTCGAACAGGTCGAAGATCTGGTCCAGAACCCAGTCCGGACGCGCGCCTGGACGGTCAACCTTGTTGATGCACACGATTGGACGCAGGCCGGCTTCGAAAGCCTTCTTGGTCACGAAACGGGTTTGCGGCATAGGGCCGTCTTGAGCGTCAACCAGCAGCAGAACGGAGTCAACCATCGACATTACGCGTTCAACTTCGCCGCCGAAGTCGGCGTGGCCCGGGGTGTCCACGATGTTGATGTGGTAGCCGTTCCAGTTGATGGCGGTGTTTTTCGCCAGAATGGTAATACCGCGCTCTTTTTCCTGGTCGTTGGAGTCCATCACGCGCTCGTCGTTGAGCTCGTTGCGCTCCAGGGTGCCGGATTGACGCAGGAGTTTGTCTACCAGGGTGGTTTTACCATGGTCAACGTGGGCAATGATGGCGATGTTACGTAGATTTTCGATCACTTGTGTATCTCGATCAGAGGATTCGGTGTGCTGACAAGTCTTGGCAGCGATTAACAGTAGCGTCCGTGAAAGCCGTTACAGCTTGACGGTGGCATCGGGGGGCCGGTGACGCAGGCCACAGGCAAACAGCCCCGGGCACTTAGCTCGGTCGATAAACGCGCACATTGGCATGCCCCTCACTGAGCAAATGGTGGGCATGCAGGCGACTCATCACGCCTTTGTCGCAATACAGCAGGTACTGGCGAGTAGGGTCCAGTTCCTTGAAACGAGCGTTCAGTGCATAAAACGGCATCGTTTGTACCTCGATGCCAGCAAGGTCCAGCGGGTCGTCTTCAGCGGCATCCGGGTGACGGATGTCGATGACGATCTGACCGGCCAGCGCTTCGCTGACTTCTTCAATCTGCAGGTCCTGGCCCAATTCGTCGATCACCCGATCGATCGGCACCAGCTTGGCGTTTTCGAGCGCACGCTCGAGCACCGCCATATCGAATTCTTTCTCTTCGTGCTCGACACGGTAGCGCTTGGCGGCCGTCTTCGGATTGACCGAGATGACGCCGCAGTACTCCGGCATGTGCCGGGCGAAATCGGCGGTGCCGATTTCGTTGGCCGTATCGATGATGTCCTGTTTGTGGCTGGCGATCAGCGGGCGCAAGACCAGTTTGTCGGTCACGCAATCAATCACCGACAGGTTCGGCAATGTCTGGCTCGACACCTGGGAGATCGCCTCACCGGTGACCAGTGCCTCGATGTGCAGTCGATCGGCAATTTGGGACGAAGCGCGCAACATCATACGCTTCAATACTACGCCCATATGACTGTTATCGACTTTGCCGAGAATTTCGCCCAGCACTTCTTCGAACGGCACACTGACAAATAACACGCGCTGGGAGCTGCCGTACTTCTTCCAGATGAAATGCGCGACTTCCATGACGCCCAGTTCATGGGCACGTCCGCCCAGGTTGAAGAAGCAGAAATGCGCCATCAGGCCGCGGCGCATGATCTGGTAGGCCGCCACGGTGGAGTCGAAGCCGCCGGACATCAGCACCAGCGTCTGCTCCAGCGCGCCCAGCGGATAACCGCCAATGCCGTTATGCTGGTTATGGATCACAAACAACCGTTGGTCGCGAATTTCGATACGGACTTCGATTTCCGGGTTTTTCAGGTCAATTCCGGCGGCGCCGCACTGGCGACGCAACTGGCTGCCGACGTATTTTTCGACATCCATGGAGCTGAACGGGTGCTTGCCCGCGCGCTTGCAGCGCACCGAAAAGATCTTGCCGGCCAGCGCATCGCCATAGTGCAGCTTGCACTTTTCAAGCACGTCGTCGAAGTCGACGTACGGGTATTCATCGACCTGCAGGAAATGCGCGATGCCCGGCATGCAGCTCAGGCGCTCGCCCATCTCTTTCAAGGCTTTGGGCTCGGTGACGCGGGTTTCCAGCTCGAGGTTGTCCCACACGCCGTTCACCACCACGGCCGGGTCCAGATCGCGGAGCACGGCACGGATGTTCTTGGCCAATTGACGGATGAAACGCATCCGTACCGGGCGGCTCTTGATGGTGATCTCGGGGAAGACTTTTACGATTAATTTCATGGAAACAGCGCGCGCAGGGCCTGCCGAAAAAGGGGGGCGCGGATTATAGCGGAAATTGCTCAAGGTTTAACCAGTTAATGTGCAGAAGGTTTTGCGCGCACCAAAACAGGTCACTTATTGGATTTAGCGCCACATTACAGGGCGAGATTTTCTGCTTTAAAGCGCAAAATGCCCTCACTAGCGTGTTTTTGGGGCAAAAAACCCATGGTGGGGCACTGGCATGCAATTTGCTCCCTTGTGAGGCAGGTTGCCTTGGCAGAGTATTCGCGCCGGCATCACCCACATTTAAGGGCATCCATTACTAGCCCGAAGCCACCCGGAGGACACTATGTCGAAGTCGGTTCAACTCATCAAAGATCATGACGTCAAGTGGATTGATCTGCGCTTCACGGACACCAAAGGCACTCAGCACCACGTGACCATGCCGGCTCGCGATGCGCTGGATGACGACTTCTTCGAAGTCGGCAAAATGTTCGACGGTTCCTCCATCGCTGGCTGGAAAGGCATCGAAGCCTCCGACATGATCCTGATGCCGGACGACTCCACCGCTGTTCTGGATCCGTTCACCGAAGAACCGACCCTGATCCTGGTCTGCGACATCATCGAGCCTTCGAGCATGCAAGGCTACGATCGCGACCCACGTGCGATCGCCAAGCGCGCCGAAGAACACCTGAAAGCCACCGGTATCGGTGACACCGTATTCGCCGGTCCAGAGCCAGAGTTCTTCATCTTCGACCAGGTCAAGTTCAAGTCCGACATTTCCGGCTCCATGTTCAAGATCTACTCTGAACAAGGTTCGTGGATGTCCGACCAGGACATCGAAGGCGGCAACAAAGGCCACCGCCCAGGCGTCAAAGGCGGCTACTTCCCGGTTCCACCGTTCGACCACGACCACGAAATCCGTACCTCCATGTGCAACGCACTGGAAGAAATGGGCCTGACCGTCGAAGTTCACCACCACGAAGTGGCGACTGCCGGCCAGAACGAAATCGGCGTCAAGTTCAACACCCTGGTGAAGAAAGCCGACGAAACCCAAACCCTGAAGTACGTCGTGCACAACGTAGCCGATGCCTACGGCCGCACCGCGACCTTCATGCCTAAGCCTCTGTACGGCGACAACGGCTCGGGTATGCACGTACACATGTCCATCTGGAAAGATGGCAAGAACACCTTCGCTGGCGAAGGCTATGCCGGCCTGTCCGACACCGCCCTGTACTTCATCGGCGGCATCATCAAGCACGGTAAGGCCCTGAACGGCTTCACCAACCCGGCAACCAACTCCTACAAGCGTCTGGTTCCAGGCTTCGAAGCTCCAGTGATGCTGGCCTACTCGGCTCGCAACCGTTCCGCTTCGATCCGTATTCCTTACGTGTCGAGCCCGAAAGCCCGCCGTATCGAAGCACGCTTCCCGGATCCGGCTGCCAACCCGTACCTGTGCTTCGCCGCACTGTTGATGGCTGGCCTGGACGGCATCCAGAACAAGATCCACCCTGGCGACGCCGCTGACAAAAACCTGTACGACCTGCCGCCTGAAGAGGCGAAAGAGATTCCACAAGTTTGCGGCAGCCTGAAGGAAGCCCTGGAAGAGCTGGACAAAGGTCGTGCGTTCCTGACCAAAGGCGGCGTTTTCAGCGACGACTTCATCGACGCTTACATCGCCCTGAAGAGCGAAGAAGAAATCAAGGTACGTACCTTCGTACACCCACTGGAATACGAGCTGTACTACAGCTGCTGATCCGGTAGCGCCTGCGCAAGCGGCGTGACAAAAAGAGGCCTCCTTCGGGAGGCCTTTTTTATTGCCCACGATTCAACGGCTGACGCACATCCCTGTGGGAGCGGGCTTGCTCGCGAAAGCGGTCTGTCTGATAAGCAGATGTTGAGTGTACTGACGTCTTCGCGAGCAAGCCCGCTCCCACAGGGTTTTGTGGCGCCTGGAATATCTCGCAAACCATACCCAAATGTTTAGCGGCTTGGTTCAAACACACAGCCTGACCTATGCTGCAACCCAACGCTTTCGTTTCCGGTCGATTCCATGGGTCGTGGTTTTCTCTTCATCCTGCTGTTGATCGCCCTGCCCGCCATGGCGCAGATCTACAAATACACAGACGCCAACGGCGCCACCGCGTACAGCAATCAACCGCCTGACGGCACCAGTGCCCAACCGGTGCTCTTGCCACCTCTCAACAGCATTGAGCGCCAGCCTCCCGGCGAAGCCGCACCTGCTGCTGAAACCGCTCGCAATGAACAACCTCGCAAGACCTATGAAGTGCTTGAGCTGACAGGCCTGCCGACCACCGAAGCCCTGCGTGCCAACAACGGCACGTTCACCGTTAACGTACAGATCAAGCCACGCCTGCAAAGCCCGCATCTGTTGCGGCTGCTGCTGGACGATCAACCCTACGGCCAGCCAGGCAATGTGCCGATCCTGCAACTGGTGAACATCGATCGCGGCGAACACCGCCTCGCGGTGCAAGTGATCGATGGCGAAAACGTTGTGCAGCAGAGCCCCACCGTGACCTTCACCGTGCAACGAGTGCACACGCCTTGAAGGCCTGGTTGCTGATCGCCTGTTTCATCGCGCTGCCCGCCGCGGCGGAGGTCTTTACGTACGTCGACCACCAAGGCAATCGGGTTTTCACCGACCAACCCAAAACCGGTAACGCCAGGCGTGTACCGCTGACAATGACCAATCGAATAGCAGCCACCCCCACCAGCGCAGCGCCGTTGCTTGCCGAGAGCAATCCCGAAGAACAAGCGCTGTTCCACTATGACGTGCTGCGCATCCTGGTCCCGGAACCCGACGCGACCATCCACAGCAGCGCCGGCGAAGTCATCGTCAGCACCACCAACGAACCCGCCCTGCAACCTGGTCACCACTACCGGTTGCTGCTCGACGGCCAGCCCACCGCCGAACCCGGCCTGAGCCCGGTGTTCCCGTTGAGCAACATCGATCGCGGCAGTCACACCCTGTCCGTGGAAATCCTCGACGAACAGGGGCGCATTGTCGAACGTACCGCCAGCCAACCCTTCCATATGCAGCGCACGTCGCTTGCCCAGAGGCGCAAGATCAAACCCTGCTCCCTCGAAGACTACGGCCAGCGGCCGGAATGTCCGCCCGGCGACAAACCCGCCGAAGAAAAAAATCCTTTCCTGCGACTTTTCTAACCTCGTTCAGGTTTGCGCACTATATTGGTGCAAATACTTGCACCGTACTCACATTCCAACCCATTTTGGTTCGAAAGTACCCGTAAAAGCCGGCAGAACGCCACGCAAACGAGCGTCAAACGCCTGTTTCAGGCGCTGAACGCTTCTTTTCGGAGCCTTGGTTTGGTTTTTGCATTTTGCCCGTACCAGCGCTTTTTTCTTGCGCATGCTCTGCTCTAAAAGAGGTCCCGATGACCATTAGCGACGCACTCCACCGTTTGCTACTCGACAACCTCACCACCGCCACCATCCTGCTCGACGCCGGACTGCGCCTCGAGTACATGAACCCGGCGGCGGAGATGCTGCTGGCCATCAGCGGTCAGCGCAGCCACGGGCAGTTCATCAGCGAATTGTTTACCGAATCGGCCGAAGCGCTGAACTCGTTGCGCCAGGCTGTCGAACAAGCGCACCCCTTCACCAAGCGCGAAGCCATGCTCACCGCCCTCACCGGCCAGACCCTGACCGTCGACTACGCGGTAACGCCGATTCTGAGCAACGGCGACACGATGCTGCTGCTCGAAGTCCACCCCCGTGACCGCTTGCTGCGGATCACCAAGGAAGAAGCGCAGCTGTCGAAGCAGGAAACCAGCAAGATGCTGGTGCGCGGCCTCGCCCATGAAATCAAGAACCCGTTGGGCGGGATTCGCGGCGCGGCACAATTGCTGGCCCGGGAACTGCCGGAAGAAAGCCTGCGCGACTACACCAACGTCATCATCGAAGAAGCCGACCGCCTGCGTAACCTGGTGGATCGAATGCTCGGCTCCAACAAGTTGCCGTCACTGGCGCCGTGCAATGTCCACGAAGTGCTGGAGCGCGTCTGCCATCTCGTAGAGGCCGAAAGCCAGGGCTGCATCACCTTGGTGCGCGATTACGACCCAAGCATTCCGGACGTGCTGATAGACCGCGAGCAAATGATCCAGGCGGTCCTGAACATCGTGCGCAACGCCATGCAGGCCATCAGCAGCCAGAACGAGCTGCGCCTGGGGCGCATCAGCCTGCGCACCCGCACCATGCGCCAGTTCACCATCGGCCATGTGCGCCATCGCCTGGTGACCAAGATCGAGATCATCGACAACGGCCCGGGCATTCCTGCGGAACTTCAGGAAACCATCTTCTTTCCCATGGTCAGCGGTCGTCCGGACGGTACCGGGCTGGGCCTGGCCATTACCCAGAACATCATCAGCCAGCACCAGGGCCTGATCGAATGTGACAGCCACCCCGGCCACACCACTTTCTCGATCTTTCTGCCACTGGAACAAGGAGCCACATCGACATGAGCCGTAGTGAAACCGTGTGGATCGTCGATGACGACCGTTCTATCCGTTGGGTCCTGGAAAAAGCCCTGCAGCAGGAAGGCATGACCACGCAAAGCTTCGACAGCGCCGATGGCGTGATGAGCCGCCTGGCGCGTCAGCAGCCGGACGTGATCATTTCCGACATCCGCATGCCCGGCGCCAGCGGCCTGGACCTTCTGGCGCGGATTCGCGAGCAGCATCCACGGTTGCCGGTCATCATCATGACCGCTCACTCCGATCTGGACAGCGCTGTCGCGTCCTATCAGGGCGGCGCCTTCGAGTACCTGCCGAAGCCGTTCGATGTCGACGAAGCGGTCTCCCTGGTCAAACGCGCCAACCAGCACGCTCAGGAGCAGCAGGGCCTGGAAGTCGCCCCGGCACTGACCCGCACGCCGGAAATCATCGGTGAAGCGCCGGCGATGCAGGAGGTGTTTCGCGCCATCGGCCGCCTGAGCCACTCCAACATCACCGTGCTGATCAACGGCGAGTCCGGTACCGGTAAAGAACTGGTGGCCCACGCCCTGCACCGGCACAGCCCGCGCGCCGCTTCGCCGTTCATCGCGCTGAACATGGCGGCGATCCCGAAAGACCTGATGGAATCCGAACTGTTCGGCCACGAGAAAGGCGCGTTCACCGGCGCGGCCAATCTGCGTCGCGGGCGCTTTGAACAGGCCGACGGCGGCACGCTGTTCCTCGATGAAATCGGCGACATGCCAGCCGACACCCAGACCCGTTTGCTGCGCGTACTGGCCGATGGCGAGTTCTACCGCGTCGGCGGCCATGTGCCGGTGAAAGTCGATGTGCGCATCATTGCTGCGACCCACCAGAACCTGGAAACCCTGGTGCATGCCGGGAAATTCCGTGAGGACTTGTTCCATCGCCTGAATGTGATCCGCATCCACATCCCGCGCCTGTCGGACCGTCGCGAAGACATCCCGACCCTGGCCAAGCACTTCCTCGGCCGCGCCGCGCAAGAACTGGCCGTCGAGCCAAAACTGCTGAAAAACGAAACCGAGGAATACCTGAAGAACCTGCCGTGGCCCGGCAACGTGCGGCAACTGGAGAACACTTGCCGCTGGATCACGGTGATGGCTTCGGGTCGCGAAGTGCACATCGGCGACCTGCCGCCGGAGCTGCTGAGCCTGCCGCAGGATTCGGCACCCGTGACCAACTGGGAACAGGCCCTGCGCCAGTGGGCCGACCAGGCGCTGGCCCGTGGCCAGTCGAGCCTGCTCGACAGTGCCGTGCCGGCCTTCGAGCGGATCATGATCGAGACCGCCCTCAAACACACCGCCGGTCGCCGCCGCGATGCCGCCGTTTTGCTGGGTTGGGGCCGCAACACCCTGACGCGCAAGATCAAGGAATTGGGGATGAAGGTTGATGGTGGGGATGATGACGAGGGCGACGAAGCCTGATTACTCACTGAGCACACGATCCTGTGGGAGCGGGCTTGCTCGCGAAGGGGCCATAACATTCAACATCATTGTTGACTGTTACACCGCTTTCGCGAGCAAGCCCGCTCCCACATTCAAAGCTGCGTGCACCGCCTGAATGCACCGTGAACCGCAATCGCGCACAAAAACAGCTTCGCATCCCCACCTGCTTTCACAATCGAATCCCTTTCGAAAAAACACGAAAGCCCCGAATCTCGGGGCTTTCAGCGTTTCAAACCAGTTTTTTGTTTCTCATTGTGAAAACTGGCACGCCCCCTGCAATAACCCTTTCAAGTGAATCAGTTCACCCACCCGGTTTCGGGGACCTTGGTACAGGCAGGCCGGGGATTCCCCTCTTTAACACCGGGCTCACACCGCAGCTGCGACGAGCCCGACCGTTTTGGGGCCCTTGATACAGGCAGGTCAGGGGTTCCTTCTTTACACCAGGCTCAAACCGCACTCGCGACGAGCCTCCCGTTTCGGGAACCTTGGTACAGGCAGGCCGGGGATTCCCTCTTTTATTGCTCCCGGAGATGGATCTCCAGCCGCCAGCGGTCATCGACCTCGCTACCGGCCCACTCGCCCTGCAGGGGCCGGGCCGCCACCAGTGTCAGCAACAACCCCCCATCGCTCAAACGTACCCGCCAGTTCACGTCCTTGCCGCCGAGCTTGAGCTGGCCTTTCTGCGCCTTGCCCTCGGCGCCAAACAGCAGCGCGACACTGCCGTCCACCATTTCGCCGTGGGTTTCGGGCTCGTTGTTGAACCACACCACCAGTCCATCGCTCGTCACTTCAACCTGCTGCAACTGACTGGGGTCTGGCGCGGTCAGGCGACCGATCATCATCCCGACCATCATCCCGACAATCGCCAGCGAGCCCATTACCCGCAGGAATAGTTTCGAACGCACGCCTTCTGGCGGCGTAGAATGCGCGTCATCTTTACCTTCGGAGCCGTGCATGTTTCACGTCATCCTTTTCCAACCAGAAATTCCGCCGAATACCGGCAACGTTATCAGGCTGTGCGCCAACAGTGGCTGCCACCTGCATTTGATCGAACCGCTGGGCTTCGAGATGGACGACAAACGCCTGCGCCGGGCCGGTCTCGACTACCACGAGTATGCCACTCTGCAACGCCATGCGGACCTGGCCAGCTGCCTGGAAAGCCTCGGTCACCCGCGGGTGTTCGCGTTCACCACCAAAGGCTCGCGGCCGTTCCACGATGCCAGCTTCGCCCCGGGCGACGCGTTCCTGTTCGGCCCGGAAAGCCGTGGCCTGCCGGCCGAGGTGCTGGATGCCCTGCCCGCCGAACAACGCCTGCGCCTGCCGATGCGCGAGGGCTGCCGTAGCCTGAACCTGTCGAACACTGTCGCAGTGGCAGTTTACGAAGCCTGGCGCCAAAACGGCTTCAAGTAACACCGCATAACAAATGTGGGAGCGGGCTTGCTCGCGAAGGCGTCGTGTCAGTCAACATTGATGTTGAATGATCAACCACTTTCGCGAGCAAGCCCGCTCCCACATTGGACTTGCCTCGACGTTCAGGAATGCTTACTGAACGGTCGGAGTCTCGCCGGCAGCCTGCATGCGTTGCAGCTCTTGCGCGTACAGCGCGTCGAAGTTCACCGGAGCCAGCATCAGTGCTGGGAACGAACCGCGGGTCACCAGGCTGTCCAGGGTTTCGCGAGCGTACGGGAACAGGATGTTCGGGCAGAACGCACCCAGGGTGTGGCTCATCGAAGCGTCATCCAGATTCTTGATCAGGAAGATACCGGCCTGCTGCACTTCGGCGATGAACGCCACTTCGTCACCGTTTTTCACGGTAACCGACAGGGTCAGCACGACTTCGTGGAAGTCGGATTCCAGCGTCTTTTGACGGGTGTTCAGATCCAGGGCGACGCTCGGCTCCCACTGCTGGCGGAAGATCGCCGGGCTTTTCGGAGCTTCGAAGGACAGGTCACGCACATAAATGCGCTGCAAGGAGAATTGCGGTGCAGTTTCTTCTTCGTTCGCAGCAGTGTTCTGTTGGTCAGTCATCGCAGATCCTTCTTGATCCAGGGTTCTTTTAGGTTTGCTTGTTTGGGGTATAACCGTCAGGCCTCGAGCAGCGCGTCGAGTTTGCCCGCGCGCTCCAGGGCGAACAAGTCATCACAACCGCCCACGTGGGTGCTGCCGATCCAGATTTGCGGCACGGACGTACGTCCGGCCTTCTGGGCCATTGCAGCGCGCACCTGCGGCTTGCCATCGACCTTGATCTCTTCGAAGGCCACGCCTTTGTTCTCGAGCAGGTACTTGGCTCGCGAGCAGTAAGGGCAGTAATCGCTGGAATAGACGACGACGCTACTCATATCACTTCACCAGCGGCAGATTGTCGGCTTTCCAGCTGGAGATACCGCCGGACAGCTTGGCGGCGGTGAAGCCGGATTTCATCAATTCGCGGGCGTGGGTGCCGGCAGTCTGGCCCATGGCGTCGACCAGGATGATGGTCTTGGCCTTGTGTTTTTCCAGTTCGCCAACACGGGCGGCCAGTTTGTCCTGGGGAATGTTCACCGCACCGACAATGTGACCGGCGGCGAAATCCTTGCTCGGACGGATATCAACCACGACGCCAGCGTCCTTGTTGACCAGGCCGGTCAGTTCGCCGGTGCTCAGGCTACGGCCGCCGCCCTGCATTTGATAGGCAATCAGCAACGCCAGCAGTACGACGAAGATACCGACGAGAATGTAGTGGTTAGTGGCGAATTCAATCAGGTGAGCAACCATCGAAGGAGGTTCCAGGGCGTTAAAATGTCGGCCAGTATACACAGCCACTATGGTGGGCCAAACCCCGTCCGGCGGTGACGCGGCCGGAACTTCGCTTTAAACTGCGACTCCCTTTTCCATCGCCCCTTTTTACTTAAGCCAGAGCGAATTCCATGACTACCACGCCTAAACCTTTGGTCCTGATGATTCTCGACGGCTTCGGTCACAGCGACAACCCCGAATCCAATGCCATTTTCGCGGCGAAGAAGCCTGTACTGGATCGTCTGTGGGCCACCGTGCCAAACGGCCTGATCTCGGGCAGCGGCATGGACGTCGGCCTGCCGGACGGCCAGATGGGCAACTCCGAAGTCGGCCACATGAACCTGGGCGCCGGCCGCGTGGTGTACCAGGACTTCACTCGCGTCACCAAATCGATCCGCGACGGTGAGTTCTTCGAGAACCCGACCATCTGCGCCGCCGTGGACAAAGCCGTCGCCGCCGGCAAAGCCGTGCATTTCATGGGCCTGCTGTCCGATGGCGGCGTGCATAGCCACCAGGATCACCTGGTCGCCATGGCCGAACTGGCCTACAAGCGCGGCGCTCAAAACATCTATCTGCACGCCTTCCTCGATGGCCGCGACACTCCGCCGAAAAGCGCGCAGTCGTCGATCGAACTGCTCGACGCGACCTTCCAGGCCCTGGGCAAAGGCCGGATCGCCAGCCTGATCGGCCGTTACTACGCCATGGACCGCGACAACCGTTGGGACCGTGTGTCCCAGGCCTACAACCTGATTGTCGATGGCCAGGGCGAATTCAACGCCGCCACCGCTCAGGAAGGCCTGCAAGCGGCATACGAGCGTGGCGAGAGCGACGAGTTCGTCAAGGCCACCTCCATCGGTGAGCCGGTAAAAGTCGAAGACGGCGATGCCGTGGTGTTCATGAACTTCCGCGCCGACCGCGCCCGCGAGCTGACCCGCGTGTTCGTCGAAGACAACTTCAGTGAGTTCGAACGTGCCCGCCAGCCGAAACTGGCCGGTTTCGTCATGCTGACCCAATACGCCGCCAGCATCCCTGCGCCGTCGGCTTTCGCTGCCGGCAGCCTGGAAAACGTGCTGGGCGACTACCTGGCGAAAAACGGCAAGACCCAGCTGCGTATTGCCGAAACCGAAAAATATGCCCACGTGACCTTCTTCTTCTCCGGCGGTCGCGAAGAACCGTTCCCGGGCGAAGAACGCATCCTGATTCCGTCGCCGAAAGTCGCTACCTATGACTTGCAGCCGGAAATGAGCGCACCGGAAGTCACCGACCGCATCGTCGACGCCATCGAAAACCAGCGTTACGACGTGATCGTGGTCAACTACGCCAACGGCGACATGGTCGGTCACAGCGGCGTGTTCGAAGCGGCGGTCAAGGCTGTTGAATGCCTGGACCTGTGCGTGGGCCGCATCGTCGATGCCCTGGAAAAAGTCGGCGGCGAAGCCTTGATCACCGCCGACCATGGCAACGTCGAGCAAATGTCCGATGAAACCACTGGCCAGGCGCACACTGCGCACACCAGCGAGCCGGTGCCGTTCATCTATGTCGGCAAGCGCGACTTGAAAGTCCGCGAAGGTGGCGTGCTGGCGGACGTGGCGCCAACCATGCTGAAGTTGCTGGGCCTTGAGCAACCGGCAGAAATGACCGGGAGTTCGATTCTGGTATAACCGGGCCACTCAAACACCGCAAAACCAAAGTGGGAGCGGGCTTGCTCGCGAAGGCATTGTGCCAGTCGACATTAATGTTGCCTGACACACCGCTTTCGCGAGCAAGCCCGCTCCCACATTGGTTTGGGGTGTTTTCAAGGGCAACTTCGCTCCAGTTATCACACAGTCAGAAATGGGCATTTTTTTTGCCGCCCATGGCGGGCATACTAGGCCGTCCCTTTCCCTGGTGCCGCCCGCCCCTATGCTTCGCGTCCTGATAGCCCTAGCCCTGACATGCCTGCTCCAACCGGCCTTTGCCGACGAGCGCGCAGACACCCAACAACAGTTGGACGCCACGCGTCAGGACATTGCCGAGCTGAAGAAACTGCTGGGCAAGCTGCAGGAAGAAAAGTCCGGTGTGCAGAAAGAGCTCAAAGGCACCGAAACCGAAATGGGCAAGCTCGAGAAGCAGGTCGAAGCCCTGCAGAAAGAGCTGAAGAAAAGCGAAGCCGAGCTGCAGCGGCTCGATGCGGAGAAAAAAAAACTCCAGAGCGCGCGCACTGAACAGCAACGACTGATCGCCATTCAGGCCAGGGCGGCCTACCAGAACGGTCGCCAGGAATACCTCAAGCTGCTGCTCAACCAGCAGAATCCGGAAAGATTCGCCCGCACCCTCACCTATTACGACTACCTGAGCCAGGCTCGCCTGGAGCAGTTGAAGAACTTCAACGAAACCCTGCGCCAACTTTCCAATGTCGAGAAAGACATCGCCATGCAGCAGGCGCAACTGCTGGTGCAGCAAAGCAGCCTCGACACCCAGCGTGACGAGCTCGAGAAAGTCCGCAAGGAGCGCCAGCAAGTCCTGGCCAAACTCAATGACGACGTAAAGGCTCGCGATCAGAAGCTGGCGGCACGCGAGCAGGATCAGGCAGACCTGTCTAAAGTCCTTAAAACCATTGAGGAAACCCTGGCCCGCCAGGCCCGTGAGGCAGAAGAAGCGCGGCAAAAAGCGCTGATTGCCCAGCAGGAAGCCGAAAAAAAGCGTTTACGTGAGGCCCAGGCGCAGGCAGATGCCAGCGACGACGCCCCGCGCAAACCGGTCAAGTCGACACCTGGCGCACTGGTTTCCAGCTCCGGCGAGACCTTTGGCGGTCCGTTTGTATCAGCCCGCGGCAAACTTCCCTGGCCTGTCGATGGTCGACTGTTGGCGCGTTTCGGTGAAAACCGTGGCGACGATGCCCGGACCAAGTGGGACGGCGTGATGATCGGCGCGTCTGCCGGCAGTGCGGTACATGCCGTGCACGGTGGCCGCGTGGTGTTCGCCGACTGGTTGCGTGGCGCCGGGCTGCTGGTGATTCTCGACCACGGCAATGGTTATTTGAGTCTGTACGGTCACAACCAGACGCTGCTCAAGTCTGCGGGTGACGTTGTAAAAGCCGGTGAACCTATTTCCACTGTCGGTAACAGTGGCGGGCAGGACACACCAGCGCTGTATTTCGCAATTCGTCAGCAGGGTCACCCGAGTGACCCTGCGCAATGGTGCCACGCGCAAGGATAGGCGTAGAGTCACCTACATTAGGAGTTCGTTCGACATGCTGCATTTGTCCCGCCTTACCTCGCTGGCCCTGACGATCGCCCTGGTGATCGGCGCGCCTCTGGCGTTTGCCGCTCAACCAGCCCCGGCGGTTGCGCCTGCGGGCACTGCCGCAACCACCAAGGCGCCACTGCCGCTGGACGAGTTGCGCACCTTTGCCGAGGTGATGGACCGGATCAAAGCCGCTTATGTCGAACCGGTAGACGACAAGACCCTGCTGGAAAACGCCATCAAGGGCATGCTCAGCAACCTCGACCCGCACTCCGCCTACCTGGGCCCTGAAGATTTCGCCGAGTTGCAGGAAAGCACCAGCGGTGAGTTCGGCGGCCTTGGCATCGAAGTCGGAGCCGAAGATGGCTTCATCAAAGTGGTGTCGCCCATTGACGACACCCCGGCCTCCAAGGCCGGCATCCAGGCCGGCGACTTCATCGTCAAGATCAACGGCCAGCCCACCCGTGGCCAGAGCATGACCGAAGCCGTGGACAAAATGCGCGGCAAGATCGGCCAGAAAATCACCCTGACCCTGGTGCGCGACGGCGGCACGCCGTTCGACGTGACCCTGTCTCGCGCCGTCATCCAGGTGAAGAGCGTGAAGAGCCAGTTGCTGGAATCCGGCTACGGCTACATCCGCATTACCCAGTTCCAGGTCAAGACCGGCGAAGAGGTTTCCAAGGCCCTGGCCAAGCTGCGCAAGGACAACGGCAAGAAGCTCAAAGGCATCATCCTCGACCTGCGCAACAACCCGGGTGGCGTGTTGCAGGCAGCGGTGGAAGTGGTCGATCACTTCATCACCAAGGGCCTGATCGTCTACACCAAGGGCCGCATCGCCAATTCGGAGCTGCGCTTCTCGGCCACCGGCAAGGACGAAAGCGAAGCCGTGCCAATGGTCGTGCTGATCAACGGCGGCAGCGCCTCGGCTTCGGAAATTGTCGCCGGCGCCCTGCAGGATCAGAAACGCGCCGTGCTGATGGGCACCACCAGTTTCGGCAAGGGCTCGGTGCAAACCGTGCTGCCGCTGAACAATGAACGCGCCTTGAAGATCACCACGGCGTTGTACTACACGCCGAACGGCCGCTCGATCCAGGCCCAGGGCATCGTCCCGGACATCGAAGTACGCAAGGCCAAGATTACCAGCGAGCAGGACAGCGACTACTTCAAGGAAGCCGATCTGCAAGGTCACCTGGGCAATGGCAACGGCGGTGCCGACAAACCGACCGGCTCCAGCGGTAAAGCCAAATCCATGCCGCAGGACGACGATTACCAACTGGCCCAGGCCCTGAGCCTGCTCAAAGGGCTGAGCATCACGTCCGGCCGCTGAGATGCTTCTGCGGTTGTTGATCGGTCTGTTGTGTTGCCTGGCGGGTGTTGCTCACGCAGAACCCGCCGAATCAACGCCCCACAAAGCCTACCTGAGTCTGATCATCGATGACCTGGGGCAGAACCTGCCCCGGGATCGTCGCGTGCTGGCCCTGCCCGGCCCGGTGACCACGGCGATCATGCCCGACACGCCCCACGCGACCGAATTCGCCCGGGAAGCCCATCGCGCCGGCAAGATCGTCATTCTGCACATGCCCATGGATCCGGCCACCGGACCGTTCGCCTGGCATCCCGAGCTGCCGGTCGATGAGCTGGAAAAGCGCCTGAACGCCGCGTTCAAAATGGTCCCGTACACCAGCGGCATCAACAATCACATGGGCAGCCGCATGACCGCGCAACCAGCGGCGATGGCCTGGTTGATGGCGGACTTGCAACGACGGCACAAGTTTTTCGTCGACAGCCGCACCAGCGCCCTGACCGTGGCCGCTGCCGAAGCGCAGAAGATCGGTTTGGCCAGCGTTTCGCGGGACGTGTTCCTCGACGATGAGCGTACTGAAGCTGCGATCTTCACTCAGTTGCAGATAGCGATCAGCCTTGCGCACAAGCAAGGCTCGGCGGTGATGATCGGGCATCCGTATCCGCAGACACTTTCGGTGCTGGAGCGCGAATTGCCCAAGCTCAAGGCTCAGGGCATCGAGTGGATTGATATCCGGCAGATGATCAGTGTGCGCGGCAATCAGGCGACCGCAGCTCACGGCAAGGATGGCCAGTACCGCCTCCCGACCGCGCGGTAATTCTTCGCCGCCCACTCCATTTCGCGATAACTATTTATACCTTTCGGCACACAGACGCGTGCCACGATAGCGCTCACCCCGAATTTCATCACCAAGGAATGGACATGAAATATCTCAGCTTCTTTTGCTTCACCGGCCTGATTGGCCTGTTGGCTATTTCCGCCGCACAAGCCCGCGACTTGGGCGAAGGCACCGTCAACGGTTCACCATCAAGAGCCTTGCAAAACAGTGAGCATTTTTATGAAATCTGGAGCGGCGTGGGACGACTCAGCCTCCAATCGGGCGAGACCTGCAGCGCCGTGCTGCTGGACACGCGCAACAGACAAGGCCAAGCAACTGGCCCTGCTTACCTGCTTACCAGCGGTCATTGTGTGTTCTTTGAGTACGGTTCGGCGCGGACCAATCTGCCTTTGAAAGCCAGCGTCACGTTCCACTACTTTCATGACGTGCCACAGCGAAAGCGCCAATACGCCATCCGAACGGCCCGATGGAGCAGTCTGGTCGGGACCGATCTTGCAGTACTCGAAGTCGACGCGACATTGGCGTCGCTGATACAGGCCGGGGTCAACCCGCTCAAACTGGCGTCCCATCAAACCTACGAGAGTCAGGATGTGCTTAACGTTGGCGCGCCGGCTGGCTTTGCCGAAGACGGGCTTCGATTGAGTGCCTGCGCTGAACAAACCGCCGGAACGTTCATCGATCACCCCGGGGTGTTCCCTTTGGCCATGAAAAACAACTGCGACCTTCACGCTGGCAGCTCCGGTAGCCCGATGCTGAACCGCCGCACCAATGAAATCACCGGCATCGTCAGTAAAATCGCGATGTGGCGCAATATCCCGGTGCCGCCCGATTGTGAGCACTCGACGTCTTGCACGGCTGCGCGTTTCAACTACAGCTACTCGGCCAACTTCCTGCACAAGTGCTTTATTGACGGCGTCTTCACCCGCGATGGGGCGGACTGTTCGTTGGAGCCGGTCGAGCTGACTGTCATGGAGCCCTGGAAACTCAAGTCATACGTTCATAGAACGCAAAACGCGGTTGGGCAGATCGTATTGCCTACGCGGGACTTCAGGTTCTCCCTCGAGGCGCCCTTCTATCGCTATAAAACGGTCCATAACGCTCGGGATT
This sequence comes from Pseudomonas sp. GM48, assembly GCF_000282335.1. Classification (GTDB taxonomy): domain Bacteria; phylum Pseudomonadota; class Gammaproteobacteria; order Pseudomonadales; family Pseudomonadaceae; genus Aquipseudomonas. The sequence continues at coordinate 23,447 of NZ_AKJM01000112.1, read as the reverse complement.
GTCAGGTGCCAAATAACTATAGCGCCGCGATCAGCACTGAAGATGCTTACATCAATACTGAAATCGGCCCGCAAAGCGGCGCATCTGCGCTCTGCATTATTGGTGTCAGCTCAGGGGAACAGCAGCTGACAAGGGCGACGTTGAACAACGTGTTTACAAGTGCCGTGTACTTGAGCGCGACGCCGGACACTCCGTCTCAGGCTATCGAAGCGATGATTACAGATACCGTCCCATAATCTCATCCACCACGCCTTCCTTGCGCATCTGATCCAGTGCCGCTTGCAGCTTGGCCACGACCTCATCCGGCACATCTTTATTCAACGCCAGGTACAACTCGGCACTGTTGAAGCGCAGTACGGTTTTCAACCCGTTGACTCCTTCCTGGCGAGCCAGATAGCGCCCGGCCGGGTCACCGGTGGCCCACAGGTCGATCTGACCGTTGACCAGTTTTTTCGCGTTGTCCTGATCGCGCAGTACAACGATCGGGTTGAGCCCCTGCTTGGCCAGCGTCTCGGCAATCGCGTCGCCCTTGTATGCGCCGATCTTGTATTTGCGCGCGTCATTCAAAGTTTCGAGGGTGATCTTGCTGTCCGCCTTGGCCAGCATGATCCAGTCGTCCGGGCCAATTGGGCCGACCCATTTGAATAGCTTCTCGCGGTCCGGCAGCCGCGCCATGACGAATACGCCGTAACCGGGCTTTTCCAGGGTGAGTTTGTAGATTCGCTCCCAAGGGAAACGCAGCGTCAGGCTGTAGGTAATGTCGGCGCGCTTGAACATCTCGCGGACGATATCGGTGGCAATGCCATTGATGTTCTCGTCCTGAGCGAAGTTCTTGCCGTTCTTCGCCATGTTGTACGGCGGGAAGTTTTCCGTCAGCAACACCAGGTCTGTATCGGGGCTGTCTTTAGCGTGTGCTCCGTTGATCAACAACAGAGAAGCGCTGGCAAGGACGAGAAGAAAGCGTCTGAGCATGTCTGGCTACCGAAATCCATGGCGTACCCAAGAGTGCCTTGGGCCCGCCATGGTGTCCACTGGCCTGTATCGTTTTTGGCGTTTAGCGCATCACAATTCCGCGATGGGCCATGTAAGCCTTGGCTTCCTGCACCGTGTATTCGCCGAAGTGGAAAATACTCGCCGCCAGTACAGCGCTGGCGTGGCCTTCGATAATGCCGTCAGCCAGGTGCTGCAGGTTGCCAACGCCGCCAGAGGCAATCACTGGAATGCCCAGCGCATCACTGATCGCTCGGGTAACGCCCAGGTCGAAACCGTTTTTCATGCCGTCCTGGTCCATGCTGGTCAGCAGGATCTCACCGGCGCCCAGGCCTTCCATTTTCTTTGCCCACTCGACCGCATCGAGGCCGGTCGGCTTGCGTCCGCCGTGGGTGAAGATCTCCCAACGCGGGGTTTCGCCCGGACCGGATACCTTCTTCGCGTCGATGGCAACCACGATGCATTGCGAACCGAAATGCTGCGCGGCTTCGCCGACGAATTCCGGGTTGAACACCGCGGCAGTGTTGATCGACACCTTGTCCGCACCGGCATTGAGCAGGTTGCGGATGTCCTGCACGGTACGCACGCCACCGCCCACGGTCAGCGGGATGAATACCTGGCTGGCCATGCGCTCGACGGTGTGCAGCGTGGTGTCGCGGCCGTCGACGCTGGCAGTGATGTCGAGAAAGGTAATCTCGTCGGCGCCTTGCTCGTCATAACGACGGGCGATTTCCACCGGGTCGCCGGCGTCGCGGATGTTTTCGAATTTCACACCCTTGACCACCCGGCCGTTGTCCACGTCCAGGCAAGGGATGATGCGTTTGGCCAGGGCCATGGTCGTTTCCTCAGCCTTTGTACGAATCGCAGAAAGCTTGCGCTTCGGCGACATCGAGGGTGCCTTCGTAAATCGCACGCCCGGTAATGGCGCCGATGATGCCCGGCGCCTTGGCGTCGAGCAGGGTCTTGATGTCGCCCAGGTTGTGGATGCCGCCGGAAGCGATCACCGGGATCTTCGTTGCAGCAGCCAGCGCCGCGGTGAACGGAACGTTGCAGCCCTGCATCATGCCGTCTTTGGCGATGTCGGTGTAAACGATGGCGGAGACGCCGTCGGCTTCGAACTGCTTCGCCAGGTCGATCACCTGGATGGTGCTGATTTCAGCCCAGCCGTCGGTGGCAACGAAACCGTCCTTGGCGTCCAGGCCGACGATCACCTTGCCTGGAAACGCACGGCAGGCTTCGGCAACGAAGGCCGGATCTTTCACAGCCTTGGTGCCGATGATCACGTAGCTCACGCCCGCTTTCACGTAGTGCTCGATGGTTTCCAGAGAGCGGATACCGCCGCCGATCTGGATCGGCAGGTTCGGGTAGCGTTTGGCGATGGCGGTGACCACTTCGCCGTTGACCGGCTGGCCTTCGAATGCGCCGTTCAGGTCGACCAGATGCAGACGGCGGCAACCGCCCTCCACCCACTTGGCAGCCATGCTCACCGGATCATCGGAGAACACCGTGGAATCTTCCATGCGGCCCTGGCGCAGACGAACACAGGCACCGTCTTTAAGATCGATAGCGGGAATAATCAGCATCTGGCAAACCTTCAGAATTGAATGTTCAGCTTGGCTCGGAAATCAGTTTTTCTCGAGCGCCCACAGGTCGCTTTCGATGCTTTCGAACCTCTCTTTGAGGTGCGCCTGCACATCGAATATCGCCCTGTTGTAATAGTGCGGAGCAATTTCACGGGTAAACAGCTCAAGAATCTCCGCCGCCTCGAACGAGCCGAGGTCGAGTTCGAAGCGGTCTTCCATGAAACGCTTGATCTTGCGATTGGCCTCACTCTCCTGCTCGGGAGTGAGGGTCAGAATCGGCGGCTTCTTCTTGACGGCCATTTACCAGCGACCGTCCCACGCAGCGAAGTTCTGCAGCAACTGCAGGCCATGGGTATGGCTTTTCTCCGGGTGGAACTGCACGGCGAAACGCGAGCCTTCGGCCAGCGCCGCGGCGAAATCGACACCGTAGTGACCGCCACCCACGACCTGACGCGCGTTGGCGGCAGCGATGTAGTAGCTGTGCACGAAGTAAAACCGCGCCAGGTCTGGAATGTCGTGCCACAGCGGGTGACTCACCTTCTGCTTCACTTCGTTCCAGCCCATGTGCGGCACTTTCAGGTGTTCACCGTCCTCGACCAGATCCTTGCCGAAGAACTTCACCTGGCCCGGGAACAGACCGATGCAGTCGACGCCGTCGTTCTCTTCGCTGGTGTCGAGCAAGGCTTGCATGCCGACACAGATGCCGAGGAATGGACGGTCCTGGCTGACTTCACGCACCAGCGAATCGAAACCGAGGCGACGGATCTCCGCCATGCAATCGCGAATGGCGCCGACGCCGGGGAAAACCACCCGGTCGGCTTCGCGAATCACGTTGGCATCGCTGGTGATCAGCACCTTGCCGGCACCCACGTGCTCGAGGGCCTTGGCCACCGAGTGCAGGTTGCCCATGCCGTAATCGATAACCGCGACTGTCTGCATTACAGGACGCCCTTGGTCGAAGGCATTTGCCCGGCCATGCGGTCATCGAGCTCGACGGCCATGCGCAGGGCGCGGCCGAAAGCCTTGAACACGGTTTCGATCTGGTGGTGGGTGTTGTGCCCACGCAGATTGTCGATGTGCAAGGTGACGTTGGCGTGGTTGACGAAGCCCTGGAAGAATTCCTGGAACAGGTCAACGTCGAAGCCGCCGACGGTGGCACGGGTGTACGGAACATGCATCTGCAGGCCGGGACGGCCGGAGAAATCGATCACCACGCGCGACAGCGCTTCATCGAGCGGCACGTAGGCATGACCGTAGCGACGGATGCCTTTCTTGTCGCCGATGGCTTTGGTGAAGGCCTGGCCGAGGGTGATACCGACGTCTTCCACGGTGTGGTGGTCATCGATATGCAGGTCGCCCTTGCTGACAATATCCAGGTCGATCAGCCCGTGACGGGCGATCTGGTCCAGCATGTGCTCAAGAAAAGGTACACCGATATCGAATCGGGCCTTTCCGGTGCCATCGAGGTTGATCGAGGCTTTGATCTGGGTTTCCAGAGTGTCGCGCTCGACAGACGCCTTACGTTCGGCCATCACCAGCTCCGCAAAATCATTGGGCGAAAAAGGCAGCCATTATAGGCTTGCGGGCGCCAAACAGAAACACGGGAGGTGATATCCCTGACGGAGTGAATCAAGCACAGCCGAGGGTGTACATGTCAGTACAAGCTATTTGAGGTCACACAGAACAAATGTGGGAGCGGGCTTGCTCGCGAAAGCGGTGGGTCAGCCCACACTTGTGTCGACTGATACTCCCTCTTCGCGAGCAAGCCCGCTCCCACAGGGACCTGCGTTAGTGGAACAGTACCGCAGTCTTCTGCAGGGTCACCCACACACCCCACGCCAGCGGAATGCCCACCACCAGCCAAGCGGCAATCGCCAGCGGCTTGCTGCCCGGCGCGGCTTTCCACTCCAGCACGGTGCTGCTGTCAGCACCTTTGTCATGGCCCAGCGCCTGTTCGGCGGCCAGTTCGGCGTCGGTCATGAAGTATTTGTCCGCCACCGGACGCACCAGCAGGTTGCACAGGAAACCCAGTACCAGCAGGCCGGCGAGGATGTACAGGGTGATGTCGTAAGCCGCCGCACGCTCGACACCGATGCTCAACTGATACTCACGCAGGTAGTTCACCAGCACCGGACCGAGCACACCGGCGGCAGCCCACGCCGTCAGCAGACGACCGTGAATCGCACCGACCATTTGCGTACCGAACAGGTCCGCCAGATACGCCGGGACCGTCGCGAAACCACCGCCGTACATCGACAGGATGACGCAGAACGCCGCCACGAACAGCGCGACACTGCCCAGGTGACCGAGGTTTGGAATGAGTCCGTACAGCGCAAAACCAAGGGCGAAGAACACGAAATAGGTGTTTTTACGGCCCAGATAATCCGAGAACGAAGCCCAGAAGAATCGGCCACCGATGTTGAACAGACTGAGCAAACCGGTGAAGCCGGCAGCGATGGCGGCAATCGAAGCCAGTTGCGAAGCGTCGAGTTGGCCGAACGCCAGGTCATTGCCCAGCAACTTGCCAGCGAACACTTCCTGCAACAGCGGTGACGCCATGCCGAGGATGCCGATACCGGCCGATACGTTCAGGCACAGCACCAGCCACACCAGACGGAACTGCGGCGTTTTCCAGGCCACATTCACGTGAACATGACGATGGGTGATCATCGCGTTCGAGGTTTTTTTCGCCGGTGCCGTCCAGCCTTCCGGTTTCCAGCCGGTTGGCGGAACACGATAGGACAACGCGCCACCGATCATGAACACGAAGTAGATCGCGGCCATAACCAGAAAGCTCTGCCAGACACCGACGCTGGTTGGCGAGGCAAAATGTCCCATCAGCGCCGCCGCCAGCGGAGCGCCGACCATTGCGCCACCGCCGAAGCCCATGATCGCCATGCCGGTGGCCATGCCGCGCTTGTCCGGGAACCACTTGATCAGGGTCGACACCGGCGAGATATAGCCCAGTCCCAGGCCGATACCGCCGATGACCCCGGAGCCGATCCACATCAGCCAGATCTGGTGGGTATACACCCCCAGCGCCGAAATCAGCAGACCGCCGCACCAGCACAATGCCGACACTACGCCAGCCTTGCGCGGTCCGGCATGCTCCAGCCAGCCACCCCAGATGGCGGCCGAGCAACCCAGGAAGATGAAGAACAGGGTGTAGATCCAGCCGAGCATCGAGATCGGCCAGTCACACTGGGACGAAAAGACTTGTGTGATAAAACTCATGTCTGGCGCGCAGGCCACTGGAGCCGTGATGCCCAGCGCCTTGGACAGCGGCAGCCAGAACACCGAAAAGCCGTAGGCCATGCCAATGCACAAGTGGATGGCCAACGCGGCCGGTGGCACCAGCCAACGGTTGAAACCAGGCTTGGCGATGATCCGCTCCTTGGACAGGAACGCAGGCTGGTCGGCGCCGAAGCCGTCCGCCGTGATGCTCGTGGTCATTGTGTATCCCCCAATTATCAGTATGGTTCGCCAGCCACAGTTCACTCCCGGCCTTTATGCACGCAGACATGACCGTTTTTTTGGTGGAGCACCCAGTTGTGCGACAACAGGTCGCAGAAGGACGGACGAACGGGCAAAGGTTACCATCTGCAAGTGACAGGAAAACCAAACTGACATCACCTTTTGTACGTCATCTGATCTCTATCACTTCATGACCTCACAGGAATCACCATGCCGATCATTGTCGAGCCGCTGAACCAAGCCACTTCCCAGGATCGGCAGGATCTGCAGAAGATCTACTGCGATGCCCCGGACTGGCTGTTCGCCCCTTTTTCCGGGGCCACGCAGTTGATCGAAGACTGTTTGCGCGACGGCACACTGATCGCCGGACGCTTCAATGATCGCCTGCTGGGCGCCGCCCGCTTGCAACGGCACCAAGACGCCTGGCACTTGTCACTAATTTGTGTGCGAAAAATTACCCGTCGCCGTGGTGTCGCCGAGCGACTGGTTGCCGAAGCCCAAAAAATGGCCGCGCAATCGGGCATGACCCTGCGCCTGCTCGCGCCTGCCGGGCATCTGGAGGCTCAGGCACTGGCTGCCAAGCTGAAACTGCCGCTGGATGTACTGCCGGCATGATCGCTGACCGGTCGTCCGTTCCGGAGCGCTATACTCCTCGGCTAAATTTTGAATTCGATTAATTACAAGGACTCGCCCATGAAAGCGTTCGGCAAAATCCTGGGTCTGGTACTTCTCGGGCTGTTGCTGATCATTGTGGCGCTGGGCTTTGCCCTGACCCACCTCTTCGATCCCAACGACTACAAAGACGAGATTCGCCAGATTGCCCGCGACAAGGCCCACATCGAGCTGACGCTCAATGGCGATATCGGCTGGAGCCTGTTCCCGTGGCTGGGCCTGGAGCTGCACGACGCCAGTGTGGCGACCCTGATCAAACCGACTGAACCGTTTGCCGACTTGCAGATGCTCGGCCTGTCGGTGCGCGTAATACCGCTGCTGCGCCGTGAAGTGCAGATGAGCGACGTGCGCGTCGAAGGCCTGAACCTGCGCCTGAACCGCGACAAGGACGGCCACGGCAATTGGGAAGACGTCGGCAAGCTGCCGGCACCGGCCAACTCCGGCGCGACCAGCACTCCGCCCGCTGCGGCTGAACCTGCACCCGCAGCCAGCGTCGCGGCGGAAAAACCGCCGCAGCCGATCCGCCTGGATATCGACAGCCTGACCGTGAACAACGCACGGGTCGAATACAGCGACGAACAAACCGGCAAGAGTTTCAGCGCCGAGAGTATTCAGTTGAGCACCGGTGCGGTTCACGACTCCGTCAACATCCCGCTCAAGCTCACGGCTTTCCTGTCAGCCAACCAGCCCGCATTGCGAGTGCGCACCGAGCTCAATGGTGAGCTGCGCATCGCACGTGCACTGCAGCGCTATCAGTTCGAAGACATGAGATTTTCAGGTGAGGTGACCGGCGACCCATTGCAAGGCAAGACCATGACCTTCTCCGCCCAGGGCCAACTGGTGCTGGACAAGGCCGCCAATGTCGCCGAGTGGACCGGTATCAAAATTTCCGCCAACCAACTGCGGGCGCTGGGAGAACTGAAGGTCAACGACCTCGACAAGACCCCACAAGTCAGCGGCGGCATCTCGATTGCCCAGTTCGACCTGCCGAAATTCGTCGAAAGCATTGGCCAGAAGCTCCCGGCCATGGCCGAAGGCAGCCTGAGTAAAGTCGAGCTGGTCAGCCGATTGGCAGCGACACCGACCAGCCTGGCGCTCGACAACATCAACCTGAAAGTCGACGACAGCACCTTCAGCGGGCGCATTGCCGTCGAAGACTTCGCCAGGCAATCGCTACGCGCAGTGCTCAAGGCCGACACCTTCAACGTCGACCGTTACCTGCCGCCGAAGTCCGCCGAGGCCAATAGCGCGACGCAAGTGCGTCAGGCCGAAGTCGCCAGCACCGAAGCCGATGCCATGGTCGGCGCCGGCAACTCGCCGTTGCCACCAGCACCGACCAAGGACGCGTGGAGCAACGAGCGCCTGTTGCCAGTGGAACGCTTGAGCAAGCTCGATGTGGACGCCGACCTGACCTTCGGCCAGTTGACCCTGCAAAAACTGCCGATCCATAACGCTGCGCTCAAGGCTACCGGTCAGGGCGGCCTGCTGACGCTGGCCAACCTGCGCGGCGAGCTGTACGAGGGCAACTTCGAAACCACCGGCACGCTCGATGTGCGCCAGCCAGTGCCGGCGCTGAACCTGCAGACGAAGATCACCCGTGTGCCGGTGGAAAAAATCCTCGAAAGCCAGGGCAAGAATCCGCCGGTCAAAGGCCTGGTCACGCTCAACAGCAGCCTGACCGGCAACGGCAACAGCCAGAAAGCGTTGATCGAAACCCTCAATGGCAATGCCAGTTTCGTCATCAACAATGGCGTGTTGCTCAATGCCAACCTTGAACAACAGCTGTGCAAAGGCATCGCCACACTCAACCGCAAAACCCTCAGCGGCGAACCCCGGGGCAAAGACACACCGTTTCAGGAACTCAAGGGCAACCTGACATTGCGCAACGGCGTGGCCAGCAACCCGGACCTGAAAGTGCGCATCCCGGGCATGACCGTCAACGGTGACGGCGACATCGACCTGCGAGTGCTGGGCATGGACTACCGCGTCGGCATCATCGTCGAAGGCGATACCAGCGCCATGCCGGACCCGGCATGCCAGGTGGGTGACAAGTTTATCGGCATCGAGTGGCCGCTGCGTTGCCGTGGCCCGCTGGAGCTGGGCGCCAAGGCTTGCCGCGTGGATAACGAACGCATGAGCCAGGTCGCGACCAAGTTGGCTGGCGACAGGATCAGCGAAAAAATCGACGAGAAATGGGGCGACAAGGTCAACCCGAAACTGAAAGACGCGCTCAAGGAGCTGTTCAAGCGATGAGAGCCGAGCAGTTTTCAACGGCGGTGCTGGACTGGTTCGACCGCCACGGCCGTCACGATTTGCCCTGGCAACAGGACATCAACCCGTATCGGGTGTGGGTCTCGGAAATCATGTTGCAGCAAACCCAGGTCAGCACCGTGCTGAACTACTTCGACCGCTTCATGGCCTCGTTGCCAACGGTCGAAGCCCTGGCTGCGGCGCCGGAGGACGAAGTGCTGCACCTGTGGACGGGCCTGGGTTACTACACCCGCGCGCGCAATTTGCAGAAGACCGCGAAGATCGTCGTCGAACAGTACGGCGGCGAATTTCCCCGGGACGTGGAAAAACTCACCGACCTGCCGGGGATCGGCCTGTCCACCGCCGGTGCCATTGCCAGCATCAGCATGGGCCTGCGCGCGCCGATCCTCGACGGCAACGTCAAACGCGTGCTGGCGCGCTTTACCGCGCAAGAGGGCTACCCCGGCGAACCGAAGGTCGCCAAACAGCTCTGGGCCAACGCTGAGCGCTTCACGCCGCACGACCGCGTCAACGCCTACACCCAGGCGATGATGGACCTGGGGGCCACGCTCTGCACCCGCAGCAAACCGAGCTGCCTGCTGTGCCCGCTGGAAAAAGGCTGTGAGGCGCACATGCTCGGTCTGGAAACCCGTTACCCGATCCCCAAGCCGCGCAAGGCCATCCCGCAAAAGCGCACGCTGATGCCGATGCTTGCCAACGCCGAAGGCGCCATTCTGCTTTACCGTCGCCCCTCCACGGGCCTGTGGGGCGGTTTGTGGAGCCTGCCGGAACTCGACGAACTCGACGACCTGGAACATCTGGCAGCGCAGCACTCGCTGGAGCTGGGCACCCAGCAGGCATTGCCGAGCCTGGTGCACACCTTCAGCCATTTTCAGTTATCCATCGAACCCTGGCTGGTTCAGGTCCAGGAGAGCGGCCATCACGTGGCCGAGGCTGACTGGCTCTGGTATAACCTCGCCACCCCGCCGCGCCTGGGCCTTGCCGCCCCGGTCAAAACCTTGCTCGAACGCGCGGCCGCCGTATTGAACGCAGGAGAGTCGTCATGACCCGCACCATCATGTGCCGCAAGTACAAAGAAGAATTGCCAGGCCTGGAGCGTGCTCCCTTCCCGGGCGCCAAAGGCCAGGACATTTTTGACCACGTCTCGCAAAAGGCCTGGGCCGACTGGCAGAAACACCAGACCCTGCTGATCAACGAAAAACGCCTGAACATGATGAACGCCGAAGATCGCAAATATCTTCAGGGCGAGATGGACAAGTACTTCTCCGGCGAGGATTACGCCAAGGCCGAAGGCTACGTACCGCCATCGGAATAACCCCGATTTATCGGGGGTCGGAACGTAAGCGACGGTAATAATTAAAATTTTTTTGAAAACTTGCTTGACGACCCCCTGAAAAACCCGTTTAATGCGCCCCGTTGCCCAGATAGCTCAGTCGGTAGAGCAGGGGATTGAAAATCCCCGTGTCGGCGGTTCGATTCCGTCTCTGGGCACCACCTTTCGTTTTCAGGTGGCACCAAAAACACCTGACAACCCACAAAGAACCCGCCTAGTGCGGGTTTTTTGTTGTCTGTGATTCCCCTACCCTCCCTTGCAAGCCCAAAGTTTTAGGGTCATCTTTAAGGACGTCACCGGTTCGATCATCTCCGACGACCCTACGAAGGTGCCCTATGCCTCGCAAAGTCTCGCCTCTGACAGACTCCGCCATCAAGGCAGCAAAGCCCAAAGAGAAGCCCTACAAGCTGACTGACGGCCAAGGCCTGTACTTGGACATTAAACCGACCGGCTCAAAGCTGTGGCGCTTCAAGTACCGATTTGCCGACCAAGAGAAAACCCCGCTATCCCTTGGCGCATACCCGGACCTCTCCCTGGTCAAGGCCCGCCAGAAGCGCACAGAGGCACGCGAACAACTGGCGAATGGCATAGACCCTGGTGAGCAAAAGAGAGCCGACAAGCAGGCACGAAAGGTCATCGGACTGACATTCGAGGCACTAGCGCGGGAATGGTATGCCTACAACTCGCCACGCTGGGCAGAGAGCACAGCCTACAAGGCGAAGCTGTACATGGAAAATGACATGATACCGGGTATCGGTTCGCGCCCACTCAAAGCTATTACCCGCCCCGAGCTGGTTGAACTAGTCCGCAAGGTGGAAGCACGGGGCAAGCTGAATGCCGCTGGCAAAATTCGCCAGTGGCTGCACCAGATATTTCGCTTCGGACTAGCTCGCGGTGCTGTCGACACCAACCCTGCCACCGATCTGGACGTGGTGGCCGCACCAGCCAAGTCCGCCCGCCATCACCCGCACGTCACCTTTGCCGAACTCCCCGAACTGCTAAGCAAGATCGACACCACCAACATCAACACCCTGACCCGCTGCGCCATCCGCCTACTAATACTAACTGCCGTTCGCCCCGGCGAACTGCGCGCAGCGCCTTGGGCCGAGTTCGATTTAGACACGGAGACTTGGACGATCCCGAAAGAACGCATGAAAGCCCGACGCACGCACATGGTGCCGTTGCCGCACCAGGCCGTCGCCATCTTGCGCCAGCTTAAGGAAATCACCGGGCGTTATCCGCTGGTGTTCGCTGGCCAGCAAAATCCGGAAAGACCAATGAGCGAAAACACCATCAACAAGGCGCTATGCCTGATGGGGTACAAAGACCGCCAGACCGGCCACGGATTCCGGCACCTACTTAGCACTGAATTGAACGGGCGCAACTACCACAAAGACTGGATAGAGCGCCAACTGGCCCACGGCGATAAGGATGAAATCCGCGCCACCTACAACCACGCCGCTTACCTGGAGCAGCGACGGGAAATGATGCAAAACTGGGCCGACTCAATCGACGCGCTATGCGCAGGCACTAACGTAGTAAGCATTAAGCGCGAGGCTTAACAGATGCCCCCTGACGTCGATTTATCTAACTGGGAAAAAAAACAGTCCTGGCTCAAAGAAAAAGCCAGAGAGGCCGGCAGCCTTTCTGCTGAGGAAAATGCTTTCTTGGACAAAGGCATAGCCCAACGAATACGCGAAAAGCTAGAGCGAAAAGCTGCGAGTCAGTGGTGGGCTCTTTTCGGATTGCAGGGGCATAAGCTGGAATCACTGAAAGATGAGGCGCAATTCATCTGCGGACTGGACAAGGTTTTCATCCACCCAAAACCCAGCAGCCTACTATCACCCGCTACCGGGGCACGTAGATCGTACTCAGTTCAATACCTGACCAAACAAGGCGAACCGGCCACTGCCGAGTTCATCGCGCCGCCACCATCAAGACTTCTGGAGCTAATGCTTTGCGGATTCTTCCGCTACGGCGAGCACTGGATTTATCTAGGCCGCTCTACAAATAATACGCATTATCAGCCGGAACAATGGATTGTCCTCCCCGACACGGATGAACCAAGTGAGCGGCTCGGACTTAAGGTTGAAGTTAGCGGACTGCAAACGCACATCACCCCAGGCGCAGTATTTAGCAGCCTAACCAACAAAGGTAAAATGAGGCTTGCGGAGGATTTTGGATCGCAAGGCACCCACGCGGAATGGCTGCAAAGCATCGTAGACAACCTGACAACGTCGAGACCATGGGACGCCCCCCTATCTGTTCGGCTGGCTGGCGAATATGCCACTGGTGGTTTTCCACTAGCCGAGTTGATTGCCAATGGGACACACATCAAAGGACAAAAAGTCGAAGTCATAAGCGGCAATCCTTTTGACCTCAGGCCAGAAAACCTAAGAACCATATCCAGCCGGGGAAGAAAAATGACTTGCAGCACCTGCAAGAAACCAGCTACAGCCAAAGATTCCGAGAAAATCAGAGACTCGACAGGCTCGACTTTTAGGGTATGTCGAACCTGCCTAGACTGGGCGGCGAGAAAGATTGCATATCAAAAAACACCACAAAAGAATTGATTGGGCGGTTTAGGTATTGCACGGAATGTCCGGATGGCGTATTTTAAACCCTAGTGTGTGGTATCTGCGCACTGAGTAAATAAACCGGCCAAGGAGCCGGTTTTTTTGTGCTCAAAATTCGCCACATACCCAGAAGCCCGCCTAATGCGGGCTTCTTCATTTCGGCCCGCCATCGTGCGGGTTTTTTTTCGTCTGGAGAAAACCCATGACCGCACACACCGCCACCTCCCAACTCCCACGCTGCTTTATCAAGCTGGTCGAAGTCAAAGCCCTGACCACTCTTTCAACATCCGAGATTTACCGGCGCATTGCAGCCGGCACCTTCCCTGCTCAGGTCACCCTCGGCCCGAAGTCCGTAGCGTGGCTGGCAAGTGAAGTACACAAGTGGTGCGAAGACCGCATCGCCGCATGTCGCGGGGAGGTTGCCTAACATGAGCACAAAAAAAAGTGCCAACCAAACGTCCAGCCCCAACAATTCACCCGCCAATGATACCAGCACCACCGCGCAACGCGCCCGGCTGCTCGCGCAACTCAAACTAGAACCAGTGGACACTTTCACCGCTCGACGTGAGCTGAACATTATTCACCCAGGGGGGCGTGTCGCCGAACTGCGCGCAGCCGGCCATTCGATCCAAACCCAGCGCATCAGCCTTACAGATGATCAAGGCCGCACCCATCACGGTATCGCGCTGTACTTCCTGAGCCCCAGCGCCGCGCCTGCCCAAACCGAGGCATAACCCATGAAAGTTCAAAACGGCACTACCCCGCCGACGCCGAAGGTTTGCCCAAATTTGGCTCACCGCTATCTGTTCACCCTAGCCTCCGCGAGTGCTGACCTTGTTCTGTTGATCGTTATTGAGGTGACCTTATGGATTGCGTGATTCTGTTTCGTGATTTTCTACAGAGCCACTATGGGCCGCTTGATCTGGTACCCATTCCTGACGGCGATATTCACCGCTTCCACATTTCCGGCGACCGGCAAGGCACACTGAACGGTTGGTATCTGCTATTCGCTGACGGCATCTCGTCCGGCTGTTTTGGGTCCTGGAAGGCTGGCAAATCACACACTTGGCGCAGTCGTGAACCAGCCAATCACCAAGAAGCACTATTGATTCACCAGCGTATCGAGCAGGCTCAGCGTCAGCGCGAAGCCGAGATACACCAGCGCCAGCAATCCACGGCTGAATATGCCAATCGCCTATGGCGTGACTCCCGCCGTGCCGATCCCGACCACCCGTATCTGGTCGCAAAGGGGGTACGTGCTTTTGCCCTGCGCCAGTCGGGTGACATGCTGCTGGTGCCACTGACCTCTGCCGGGAAAATTGTGAACCTGCAACGCATCTACCCGGACGGCGCCAAGCGTTTTCTGTCTGGTGGCATGGTGAAGGGCTGCTGTTCGCCACTGGGCAGCATCACCGCCGACCAGCCGTTGTACCTGTGTGAGGGCTGGGCCACCGGCGCGACGATCCACACCGAAACTGGTGCTGCGGTGGCCTGTGCGATGAACGCCGGAAACCTGCTGGAGGTTGGCCGGAAACTCCAGCGCCAGCACCCCGACTCCATACTGATCGTGGCAGGTGACGACGACCGACAGACCGAGGGCAATCCGGGGCGCAGCTACGCCACCAAAGCAGCCACCGTGCTGGGTTGTGGTTTGGTGCTGCCGCAGTGGCCCGCCGACGCACCGCAAAATCTTTCCGACTTCAACGATCTGCGCCAATGGCGGGAGCTTTGCCAATGACAGCCGCCACCATTACCCCGCTGATTCCTGACTCCGCCGCCGCCCCAATAGACCGCCCGGAGTATCGTGTTTATGACCATCCACTCACCTTGGACGGCTCCACGCTTCGGGCTGGCGTCTGGTATCACGGCAACAAGGAAGACAAGGCAACCGGCGACCGCATGCCGTTCGATGAGTGGCTGTGCGCGCCTTTGCATGTAGATGCCGTCACCCGCAACGAAGGCAAGGACGGCGACTATGGCCGGCTGTTGCGCTTTCGCAATTCCGATAACCGCTGGCTGACTTGGGCCATGCCCAACGAACTGCTGGCCGGCAAGCCTGATTCGATTCTGGCTGCCCTGTTGAGCATGGGCCTAGACGTTGATTACAAGCGTCGCTACCAAGTTTGCCAGTTCATCGCCAGCCAAAACCCGCAACGTCGGGTTATCGCTGCGACATCTACCGGCTGGCACACGCCCGAGCTGTTCATCATGCCCCGGCAGAACATCGGTATAGGTGACGCTATTTTTCAGAGTGAGGCCGCCAATGGAGACGATTACCGGCACGCTGGCACCTTGGCCGGATGGCAGTCGAACATTGGCGCACGCTGTGAAGGCAACCCGCTGTTGGTGCTGAGCGTCTGCGCGTCACTGGCCGGTGCGCTGCTGTTTCATGTCCAGCGCCAAGGTGGTGGGTTTCACATCTTTGGTGACTCAAGCACTGGTAAGAGTTCCGCCATTCTGGCCGGCGCCTCGGTATGGGGGCACGGTGAAGACTTCAAGCGCACATGGCGCGCCACTGGCAACGGTCTGGAAGGAATCGCCAGCCAGCGCAATGACACGGTGTTAGCCCTGGACGAAATAGGCGAAGCGGACCCTCGGGAAATAGGCAACGTGGTCTACGCAATGGCCAACGGCAGCGGAAAGACCAGAGCCAGCCGCAACGGAGTAGCACGGGCAATCAAACGCTGGCGCGTCATGCTGTTTTCATCGGGTGAACTGGGGCTATCAGCACTGATGGCCGAAGGCGGTAAGCGCAGCCGTGCCGGTCAAGAAATCCGTCTTCTGGATATTCCAGCGCGTCGCGCCTTTGGAGCTTGGGACAACTTGCACGGCATGAGCGGGGGCCGGGAGTTTTCCGACGCCATCCAGCGCGCAAGTGTGACCGACTACGGGCACGCCGGACCAGAGTTTATCCGCAAGCTGTTGGCGTCAGGTGACGTTGGTAAGTTACCTGAGTGGCTGGCTTCTATGGTCGCTAAGTTTCCCAGCACCAATGGGCAAGAAGGCCGCGCCGCGGAACGCTTTGCCTTGGTCGCATTAGCTGGTGAGCTGGCTATTAAATTCGGCGTTCTTACCATCCCAGCAGGCACCGCCCTAGCCGCCATACTGGACCTGTTCGACGTGTGGCGTGCTGGCCGTGGTGAAGGTCCAAGCGAGAATCACCAGATTCTTAAGAGTATTGCCGACTTCATCGCCCGACATGGCGATACTCGTTTCTCTGGTGCTGACAATCTGCACAGCGAAGCCAGGGACCGCGCCGGCTACTGGGAAGACGCCCCGAGCGGACGTCTATTCCTGTTCAACCGCCCCGGCCTGGAGGAAGCCGCCAAAGGTTACGATCTTGGCCGTGTAGTGCTGGCGCTTGATTCAGTCGGAGCAATTACTAAGCGGGAAGCAGGCCGAGCACAAGCGACCAAGCGGCTGCCCGACGGCACCAAGCTGAAGCTGTATTTCATCGATCCGACGAAGCTAGAGCCAGAAACTTAAACGCCCTTTGCTTTTTCTGCTGGGTACAGCGGGGACAAAGGGGGCGCCCCAGTGCCGCAAGGGCTAGTGCCGCCCCCACCTCAGAAAACTCAAAGGGGACAGCGGGGACACACGAACAACTTTGCCCCCTCTGTCCCCTCACTGAAAAAACGTAGGGGGCCGCTACAGACCGCGCCATTACTGGCTGCCCCCTTCATCCCCTTTGCCCCCTCGACAAAAACATGTTCGAGAATGAAACCATGACCCTGGCCTGCATTGCCGCCGGGCGCCACCACCCGCATAGAAGACAGCGCGGCTAACAACAGCGCTGATGGGGCGATGGTGAGCCGCTATTCCAAACCTGCCATGCTGCCGTTAGGCTTTTTTGAGTGGCCAATGGGTTCAATATAAAGAGTCAGCGTCGCGCGTTAACGAAGTATTCAATTTTAAAGCTGACACTTTCACCATTATCGGTGAAGCTAATATCTATAGGCAGTCCGCTTTCTAGATGTTCATAACTTACTGTAAGTAGGCTTTCACCCGATAAAACCAGGTAATACCCAGTGCCATCGCAATCTACCTCGATGAATTTCATTCTTCCTTTTCCATCGGGCCATATAATATTTCTACCCGAAGTCGCAAATCCGACTGATAAAAATTTCTTCAGCGCACCGGAAGAGCAAATCATCCATTCAGCTTTACGAGTAGGGAGTGTAAATTCTGAGTTTTCAGTCCGGTGATTGTAGAGTAGTATTTGAGCACTTAACCAGTCATGAACTTCCCGAGCTAAATCTGAGCCATACATATCGAAAAAGTAATGAGTATCAGTTCCCGAAAGAAAAGCTACGCGCGGTAGGCTGAAATGTGAAACTATAGGTTGCACTTGACCTAGCGTGAGTCTTTTGAACAAAGAATATTCACTTACGGACGAGCCGAGTTGCTCTATAACCTCACGCTTAAATCTTTCCAACGATACGAGGTCCAGTTTCTGACTGGCAATCTGAGACTTTGTCTTTTGCTCAAGCGCCTCTCCCAACAAATCGCAAAACTTACAAGCATATTCTCGCAAGCTTAACGCTTGCTCTGGCAAAACTCCAAGCCTGTCAATAAATCTAACGTTGGCTAAAGTTTTAAGTAGTGACGTTTTTAGCAACGGGACTCTTTGAGTAGCGTCTTTCAGCTCACCCAACAAGCTAGTTGGAATTGTAGGTGTAGACATTTCAGGTTTGATGGTAGCGCCAGTTGCACCCAATATGTAAGTATTCCAAAGCTCGTAGACTATAAGTGCCCCTATGGCATCTACTATTTTATATTCCTGGAGGTCGTCCAGGCGGAGCGTATAAAACTCGCCAAAATTCTTCGAAGATAAAAATGCTCCGATACATTCACCCAAAGATGTTGGAACCGGTGAGTGACCCACATTGAACGAACGCGACCCAGCTGGATTACGCAACTCCCTACACTCGACCACTATCTCCGGATGTGTGGACAGCAATGTGGCTAGAGCTCTCAAAGTCCCAGTTTCTATTTCACTGGAGAATTTTTTTAATGCTATACCTTTCCAGCACTTGCCTAACGCCACATCTATAGCTTCAAACTTCTCCTTAATTAATTCCTTGTCCGAGATTTTTACTTCGAGATATGCTTGCATCTCCGGCTTATATTTATTTTCAATTTTTTCTTTAAGCTCGTCTGTTGTTGTACGCCCGGCATATGTATCAGCAACGTCGCTATCGAAATCCGGTAAACATGAGCACCCCCACAACTCTGCAACATGTTTAGGGAGACCCCACCCACCTTCTTGATAATTGCTCTTGAACTGTATTACATAACGGACATTACTCAAAAGCTCCGGTATATTTGCTGGCTGCTCGCGAACAGAGGTCTCAATTAGAAAATTAAAATGCTCCTGGAGATACGTGTACGCCTCATTGCTAGACTTTGTTTTATTAGCAAAATTAAGAAATAAACGACCATTTCTGCAAAAACGGCCGTACGAGGGAAGTTTTTCCTCCCTGAACCTCGCGATCCTTTCAATCACACCAATCTGTGATCTATATTCTTCTTTGGAAAGGATCGCCCCCATTACAAGATACAAATAAAACCCTGCTATGGATTGGTAAACATCTACTTCTCTGGAGACTTCAACTGCGGCCAAGACCGACGGGAGAGAAGCCAGCAAGTGACGCGCAAACTCGTTTGCTTCATAATTATCTAGATTATTAAACGCCTTGTACGAAATATCTGTGATTCGGCTATCCAAGGTAACTTTGGCCGGGTCAGTGCAGAGCAAATAGGACTCGAGTTCTATCAAGGCAGCAATGTTATCCTGAATCCTCACTTTTTTAGAAAACAGCCCTTTTATTCTTAGTGACCTGGAGAACAATAGACCCTGCCCACCATCAGCCCGTAGAAAGCTGGCCTGCGCATAATTATTAATGCTCCGATAGATGCGTTCGTGTATCTCTTCTATATTCGACATAAAAGTGTATGTAAACTTAAGATGTCGATATACTTGATACACCACAGACCCGAACCAGACCGTTAGCCCGCACAAATATGGAACCAAGGAAATCAAATCGAATACTCGAATTGATATGATCAACTTAGCAGCGAGGGAAACCGCTAAAACCATGAACAGATGTTGATTTAATTTTTTGGCATCTATCCCTGAAAGTGAAGAGGTTATCTTTAATAGCGAAGGGCTTCTGTAGCGTGTCCTAGTCGCCTCGATGACATTTAAAGATATTGGAAGTGCAAGTGCACCCAAGGCTGCCGCAATGGTAATTATATCAGTTACCAATGTTACCCAAACCGCACTTTTTTCGTCTACAATTGCTGCGCGCGCGGCAGTTATTACCCAACATCCAAATTCGTTGAGCACTTGATTAACCTTAACACCGAACTGAAGTATAGAATTTATAACCCCCGAAAAATCCATCTCGCATATCTCACTTGTCAGTTAAAGCGACTAAGTACATTAGCTAGCAACATTCTTCTTGCTTTTCGAAAGCCATCTCGTATTAACTTCGACAGCCAATGTCGAAGTGGATATATACCTAGAGCCACCCTCCCGCTCTGGGCCGATAGCTGCCTGTGAGGTGAACCAGACTGGAACCGAGTTCACCTCGACATGACTGTCGACGCGCCTTTGGTGTGCAATCGGTCAACCGATGTCCAATTTCTTCAATCGAGCTATGCCTTGTTTGATATGGCCAGCGTTTTCACCTATGGAGCACAGTGCACCACGGACATTTCCGCCCACTTCTCGTGCCCCTTGCTCCTCAACTAGCAGTGTCAACTCCATAATGGCCGCCTCCAGAGCCTGCTGGTTTTCGTACAGCCTTTCCAGTACATCTGGCAGTGAGTAATCGCTTGGCATGGGTGTCGATTCCTTTCAAGAAAGCCCCAGCATAGCAGCGACAGTGCTCCCGATTGGAACCCGCAACAGGTTGATTGGCATATCGTCAACTGGTGAAGCTGTCACCGGTTACTTTCGACCCAAAGTTACCGAGCGTTGATCTCCGCTGTTGGATCGCTGAAAAGCGAGTTGCAGTGACTGAACATGGAAAAACTGGGCTACTCTTGGCGCATTCTCTTTGGAAGTCCCCATGTCCGACCATCACTCCGTCATAATTAGCGAGCAAGGACAAAAGTGGCTCGACCAGTTTTCGATGGGTGACCGTCCACTTGCCGAGGAGCTGCTGGGAGCCTTTCTGTTGGTCTCGCGCGACGACTTTAATGACCACCTCCGAGCGCTTATCCTTGAACGAGCTGAGAAAGTTGGTGGGGTTATCGCGCTCTACGCTGAGCGAGAACTCAGACACCGCCTCGGCGTCCCCCATAAGCTCTTTAAGGAACCGTCACGCAAGCCACCACGTCGTGCTGAGGGCAGCGCCGGGCCAGCGGCGGTCAAGGCAACGAAGGCATATGACCCATCTGTAGGCAGCGAGGGCATCGTCGCTCGCTTGATTACAGACCTTTGCCGCGAATTTCCCCGGCGGTTCATAAGCCATCCCGGCCCTGAGCAAATTCGGCGAAAGAAGGTTCGGGCCTTTTGGGTTGTAACGGATATCGTAGGCAGCGGCCAGCGCGCTTACCGATACCTTCAAGCAGCGTGGCTAGTTAGGTCTGTTCGCAGTTGGTGGTCCGGCCGCTTTCTGAAGTTCGCTGTTGTCACGTACGCTAGTACAGAGATGGGTGAAAGGTACGTTCGAAGCCATCGTTGCCGGCCGGACGTGATTCATGTCATGCCTTGCCCCACTATCGATACCGCCTTGTCAAAGATCAAGGCCGGAAAGATAAAGAGGCTGTGCGAAACATACGACCCCACAGTTGGTGACCCAGATATCGCGCCCTGGTCTTCGGGAAGCGCCAGCCTAGGTTATGGCGGTACCGGAACACTTCTAGTGTTCGCTCACGGGGCACCGAACAACGTACCGCTGATGTTCCACAAGGCTTCCAAGCGCAAAGACTCGCAGTGGGTTCCGCTGTTCCCTTCCCGGGTGACGGCCGGAATCGACAGCAGCTCCTTTGGAGTCAGCATGACTAGCGGGAAGATACAGCAACGCTTGGAAAGCATTGGACATGCTGCCCTGGCTAGGTCAGCTGCTGTCGTGAAGTCCAACATTCCAACAGGCGAAGTGTTTCTTTTGCTTGGCGCTCTTTCCCGCCCCCCAAGACTCAATGACAGCGTGCTGTCCCGCCGAACAGGTTTGCCTACCCATACTGTGGCGCGCCTTTGCCGACTGATGGCCAGCTACAAGTGGATTGACTCTCAACGTCGACTGACCGACGCGGGGGTGGGGCAACTTCGGCACGCTCGCAGGAAAGTGGATGAACAGATGCAAGAACGTCTACAGCGTGTTGGCCAAATTCAACAAACACCGTACTATCCGAAATCGTTGAGGCAACCAATCTCAGAAGTCTAGATTCGGTGCGCGTTGTTGTTAAGGACGCAACCACCATTGATGCGTTTCGACGCATCAACCGGGCGCAGACTACTGCTGCTCTATGTTTTAGCCCCCGCTTACGGCTAAGCGCTCCCGCCACAAGGCTACGTGGCGAGGGCTTCGGCTTGCGGCGGGAGCCCTCACCCTGCGGGTGTCAAAGTAGATGACAGATTGGAAGCCTCAACCCTATCGCCGTGCCGCTGAGGAACTGGGAGTCTCAGAGGCTGTGCTCGAAGCGGCAATCGCTGCTAGCGAGGCAGTAGTTGCCGTTCACACATCCCTCCCTCCCATTTTGACACTTGGGCATCTGTCCCATTTGAGCGGCGTTTCATACCAAGACCTGCGTAGCTTCGTGAGCCGTGACGAGCCAGACCCGTACAAGGTTTTCCGTGTTCGTAAGCGCCCTCAACCAGACGGACGTTTGAGGTTCAGAGTAATTTGCGTACCCGACGCGAGACTTGGCGACGCCCAGCGATGGATAGCTCGGCACGTGCTCGTCCATGGCCGGCCGCATTCGGCAAGCACCGCGTTTGCACCGAAGGCAAGGCTAATTGATGCGGTTCGCCCTCATTGTGGCAGCCGCTGGCTCATCAAGATTGATGTGCGTAGGTTCTTCGAGTCAATATCGGAGATTTCTGTATACAAAGTCTTTAGGCGCCTTGGTTATCAACCTCTCGTTTCCCTTGAGCTTGCAAGGCTATGCACACGTGTTGGTCCCAACACATGGCTTACTCGAACGCAGCGCTGGTGGCGACGAGCGCCGTTGCACGTCTCAACTATTAGGAACTACGCGCTTCCACGACTCGGGCACCTACCCCAAGGCGCCCCCACCAGTCCAATGCTCGCGAACTTGGTGATGCGCGAAGCGGACATCGAACTTTCCAAGATTGCCAAATCGTACGGCCTCAATTTCACGCGGTACGCTGACGACCTGACCTTTTCTACAACTAAGCCTAAGTTCGACAGAGCTGCCGCAGGCTCTCTCATTCAGCAGGTCTATCAAGTGCTTGGGCGATTTGGACTCGAACCAAATCTTGCGAAGACTCAAGTAGTTCCGCCGCGAGCACGGAAGATAGTCCTCGGACTATTGGCAGACCGAGACGCACCGTGTCTGACTCGTGAGTTCAAGAACAAAATGCGCATGCATCTCCACTACCTTGAGCATGAAGACATTGGCCCAGTAAGACATGCACAGCACCGTGGTTTTTCAGCTGTTGCCGGGCTGCGCAACCATTTGCTTGGGCTCGCGGCATATGCAAGTCAGATTGAGCCCGTTTACGGTGCTGAAATAAAAACGCGATTGATGGCTGTGCCGTGGCCCATCATTTATTGAAAGCATCGGGTTACTACGGTCAGTGACGACCGGCATGAGCCTTGACCGGCCCTTGAGAGTGAACGTGCGCACACCGCCTACCAGGGGGGAGGATAAAAAGTCCAGACCATTCAACTCAAAGACCGTTCCCTGTCACGTTCAAACACTAATCCATAGTTTTTTGGTAACCCGCAGACACGGTTTTGTGTGAGTGAAGTCGTACTGGGGGAGGGTACATTTTGTTTTAGGGACACTTTTAGGGTCATTTCATTTCCAACAAAGCAGTAAAACTCTTAAAAACAAGACTTTTAGATCGTGGTTCGATTCCGTCTCTGGCACCAAATACCGAAAACCCTGAATCGAAAGATTCAGGGTTTTTTTATGCCTGCGATTTGATTCGGCACTGGTCCGGTCACCTTCGAAGCGACAATTTCCCACCTCCTATCGCCACATCCGCAACGGTTGCCAGGGCCAAGTCCAAAGCCCCTTTGGCAGCGATTCATTTAAAATTCCTGTTTTCGAAAGACCAATGCGAACTGCTGGGTGCCTACTCCGATGGCCTGGTTTGCGTGTTGATCTTTGAAGAGCGGCGGACTGAACAAGATCCCGGCCGAGCTGGACATCAAGGGACTGAGTTCGCATTCCAGCCTCGCGCCTGGTCCGCATACAGAGGCGCCTTACTGGTGCGCCGTGAACGCGAAAGACGGGCACTCGCCCTATTCGGTAACGCGATCTGTAGCAGCTGCCGAGCCCGCGAGGCTGCGTTCGGCTGCGAAGCAGTCGTAAAATCAGTAATCGCGGTACGTCAGGCAGGCCGCG
>NZ_AKJM01000111.1 GCF_000282335.1 Pseudomonas sp. GM48 | reverse complement strand
AACTGTGGGAGCACGCTTGCTCGCGAAAGCGGCCTGCCAGTCAACATCTCTGCTGCATGTGTCGCCGTCTTCGCGAGCAAGCCCGCTCCCACAAAAGCACAGCAGCCGAGGTGCGCATGAAACCCGTCGTCATCATCGGCGCCGGCCCTGCCGGTATTCGCGCGGCGCAAACCCTGGTCGCCCACGGCGTTCACCCGGTGCTGCTGGACGAAGCTGCACGCGGCGGCGGACAGATTTATCGGCGTCAGCCGGCCAACTTCAAGCGTTCGCCAGTCAAGCTGTATGGCTTCGAAGCGCGCAAGGCCAGTGCGTTGCACCAGACCATCGACGAGTTGCGCGAACAGCTCGATTACCGCCCTGAAACCCTGGTGTGGAATGCCGAGGACGGCGCCCTCGACACCTTGCAGGACGGACGTGCCGCACGACTGGAATTTGCCCGGGTGATCGTCGCCACCGGCGCTACCGACCGGATTTTACCGGTGCCGGGCTGGACGCTACCCGGGGTCTACAGCCTCGGCGCGGCGCAGATCGCCTTGAAGTTTCAGGGTTGCGCCATCGGCGAGCGCGTGGTGTTCGCCGGCAGCGGCCCGCTGCTGTACCTGGTCGCGTATCAGTACGCCAAGGCGGGCGCCAAGGTGCTCGCAGTACTCGACAGCTCACCCTTCAGCGCCCAGGCTCGTGCCCTGCCCGGCCTGCTGTCGCAACCGGCCACACTGGCCAAAGGCATCTATTACCGTGGCTGGCTGACCGCCCACGGCATCCCGGTGCATCAGGGCGCAACCTTGAAACACGTCGCAGGCGAACAACGGGTGCAGGCGCTGACCTGGTCCGATGCAAAAGGCGAACATCGACTGAACTGCGATGCCGTCGCCTTCGCCCACGGCCTGCGCAGCGAAACCCAGCTCGCCGACCTGCTCGGCTGCGATTTTGCCTGGAACCCGCTCAATCGCGCCTGGCTCCCACAACGCGATCGCGCCGGGCGCAGCAGCGTCGCCGAGGTGTACCTGGCCGGTGACGGCGCCGGGATCATGGGCGCCGACGCCGCGGAAATGGCCGGCGAACGCGCCGCATTGGCGTTGCTCGAAGACATCGGCTACCTGATCCCGACGCAGCGCGCCCTACAGCTTGAACAGGTGCTGGAACGCATCGGCGATTTTCGTCAGGGCCTGGAACGCGCCTTCGCCTTTCCCGAGAACTGGGCCGCCGGCATCGCCGATGACGTGATGGTCTGCCGCTGCGAAGAAGTCCGCGCCGGTGATATTCGTGAAGTGGTGCGCGAGGGTCACTGGGAAATAAATCGGGTCAAGGCCCATTGCCGGGTCGGCATGGGTCGCTGTCAGGGACGGATGTGCGGCGCAGCGGCAGCGGAGATCATCGCCTGCGAAAGCCAGCGTGCAGTGTCCGACATCGGCCGGCTACGGGCCCAGGCCCCCATCAAACCGCTGCCCTTTGGCCTGGAGATCGACGCATGATCGAAGTCGACGCAGTGATCATCGGCGGTGGCATTGTCGGTGCTTCGGCGGCGCTGTTTCTCGGCAAGGCCGGGCGTCGCGTGGTGCTACTGGAGCGGGACTTCTGCGGTTCGCATTCCAGCGGCGTCAACTACGGTGGCGTCCGCCGCCAGGGCCGACCGTTATCGCAATTGCCGCTGTCGCAACGTGCCCACGCCATCTGGGCGCAGCTGCCGCAATTGATTGGCATCGACGGCGAATATCAACGCAGCGGCCACCTGAAACTCGCCCGCAGTACAGACGATTTGCGTGCCCTGCAAGACTACGCCGCCAGCACTCAGGGCTTCGGCCTCGACTTGCAGGTGCTTGACCGCACCGAGCTGCGCAGCCGTTTTCCATGGGTGGGAGACGTTGCGGTGGGCGCCTCGTATTGCCCGGATGACGGTCACGCCAATCCGCGTCTGGTGTCCCCTGCGTTCGCCCGGGCGGCGCGGCGCCACGGTGTGCAGGTGCATGAGCAATGCGCGGTCAGCGCCGTTGAACACGACGGCCAGCGCTTTTGCGTGCGCACGCAAACCGGCCTGCAGTTGCGCGCACCCTGGCTGTTGAACTGCGCCGGGGCTTGGGCGGGCAGCATCGCCGCGCAATTCGGCGAACCGGTGCCGATGCATTCCGGGCACCCGGCAATGCTGGTCACCGAACCCCTGCCATTGGTGATGGATGCCAGCACCGGCGTCGAGGGTGGCGGCATCTACGCGCGACAGGTCACCCGGGGCAATTGCGTGTTGGGTGGCGGCCAGGGCTTTGCCCTGGACGACGCCCGCGCCCGCCCCGGTCAAGGCGCCGTGCTGGAAATCCTGCGCCAGGCCGTCGAGCTCTATCCGTTTCTTGAAGGTGCCCAGGCAATTCGTACCTGGAGCGGCACCGAGGGTTACCTGCCTGATCGCCAGCCGGTGATCGGCCACAGCCGTACCCAGCCCGGTCTGTTGCATGCATTCGGCTTTGCCGGCGCCGGTTTCCAGATCGGCCCGGCGGTGGGCCAGGCGCTCACCGAGATCATCTGTAGCGGCGCGTCAAAGACGTCGCTGGATGCGTTTTCCATCACCCGGTTTCACTCCATCTCCGTAGCTTGATAGAGGAAGGTCGCGCCAATGAAAAACCTCAAACGCAACGCACTGCTCGGTTTGTCCTGCATGAGCGCCCTGCTCACCCTCACCCCGGCCCACGCCGAACCGACGCTTTACCTGGGCATGAACGGCGGGACCATGGAGCGGCTTTACGCCGACAAGGTACTGCCGGCTTTCGAGAAGGCCAACAACGTCAAAGTGGTGATCGTGCCCGGCACCTCCGCCGATATCCTGGCCAAGGTCCAGGCCAGCAAGGACAACCCGCAGATGCATGTGATGTTCCTCGACGACGGCATCATGTACCGCGCCATCGCCATGGGCCTGTGCGACAAACTCGAAGACAACCCGGCCCTGGCACAGATTCCCGACAAGGGGCGGATCAAGGATCAGGCGGTGGCCGTCAGCCTCGGTGTCACCGGGCTGGCCTACAACACACGCCTGTTCAAGGAGAAAGGCTGGAGCGCGCCGACCTCGTGGATGGATATGGCCGACCCGCGCTTCAAGGACAAACTGGTGTTCCAGTCGATGGCCTCCTCCACCTTCGGCCTGCACGGTTTCCTGATGTTCAACCGGATTCAGGGCGGTAGCGAAACCAACGTCGATCCGGGCTTCAAGGCCTGGCCAAACACCGTCGGGCGCAACGTGCTGGAATATATTCCAAGCTCGGCAAAGATTTCAGAAATGCTCCAGACCGACGAAGCGGCGCTGTTCCCGCTGACACCGACCCAGGTCACCGCCCTGAAGCTCAAGGGCATGCCGGTGGAATACGCACAACCGAAAGAAGGCGCCGTGGTGCTCAACGTCGCCGAATGCGCCATCGCCAACAACACGCAACCGCAACTGGCGCAAAAACTCGCCGCGTTCCTGCTCACCCCCGAAGCCCAGGCCGCCGCGCTTGAGGACGGCGACCAGATTCCTTCCAACCCCAATACCCCGACCTCCGAGCGAACCCGCGGGCAGGTCGAAGCGATGAAACAATACCTGAAGACGGCAATCGCGGTGGATTGGGATCAGGTCAACGAACAGCGCCCCGCATGGAATGCACGGTGGAACCGGAACATCGAGCGATAGGTGACTGACACGACTGCGTTTCGCAAACGACACCCCCTGTAGGAGCGAGCTTGCTCGCGATGGACGTCAACGATAACGCGTGCTGCCTGAGTGCCCGCGCTATCCAGAGTTTTTCGCGAGCAAGCTCGCTCCTACAGGCCCTTCCAAGTGACCGGTCGGAACCGCTCCGACGCGCACTGACACAACTGGAAGCAAATTCCCTGCTCTGGTTACACTATGGCGCCCCGGCTCGGGGAGCCTGCCCGCACACCAGAGGTGACATCTCAGTGGCCGTTCGACCACCCAATCGTTCGCGAATCAAATCGCGCTGGCAATCGTTGCGTCGCTTTCTCGGCAAGGCAGCGGCCGCCGGCAGCGCCGAGGCAGGCGAGGTTATCCACGACTACTTTCGCCACCTGGCCCATTCCCGGGGCTACACCCTCAGCCACAGCCAACAACGCGTGATCGACTGGATGGCCCGGCATGCTTGCATGCTGATAGGCGCTTCGACGAAACCCTGCCCCGGCCTTTACCTGCATGGTGCCGTGGGGCGCGGCAAAAGCTGGCTGCTCGACGGGTTTTTCCGGGCCATTCCCCTCGCGGAAAAACAACGCCTGCACTTCCATCAGTTTTTCGCCCAACTGCACCAGGGCATGTTCAAGCACCGCGAACAGGCCGACGCACTGGCGATCACCCTCGATGAACTGCTCAGCGATTGCCGGGTGCTGTGTTTCGACGAGTTCCATGTGCATGACATCGGCGATGCAATGCTCATCACCCGGTTGTTCAAGGCACTGTTCCAGCGCGGCATCCTGGTGCTGGTCACCTCCAACTACCCGCCCGCAGGCCTGCTGCCCAATCCGCTGTACCACGCACGTTTCAAGCCGGTGATCGACCTGATCAATGCGCGCATGCAAGTGATGGAAGTCGGCGGGCCGCACGATTATCGCAGCCAGGCCCGAACCCACGCACAACAGTTGTTCACCCAGGGCCATTACGTCTGGCCGGCCAGCGCGGCGCAACGACGGTCATTGAATCTGCCGGATCGTGACCTCCCACCTGTTTGCTTGCCAGTGGGCACCCGGCATTTCCAGGCACGCCTGTGCGAAGGGCGCAGCATCGGTTTTTCCTTCGCCGACCTGTGCGACCAACCCACGGCCGTGATGGACTACCTGGAGCTGTGTCGCCATTTCGACCGCTGGATCATCGATGACCTGCCGCCGCTCGGTGAGTGCTCGATTGCCGCCCAGCAACGTTTCATCAACCTCATCGACGTGCTCTACGATCAGGACAAGCACTTGACGCTGCTCGGGCAGCACGCCTTGCGCGAAAGCCTGGACGGCGATGCCATTGATCTGGCACGCACCCGCAGTCGATTGGGGCAACTGGTGGAAGTCAGCGAACCGGCCTGAGCGATATTATTTTGTTGTATTGAAGGGCCTCTTCGCGAGCAAGCCCGCTCCCACATTGGATTCTTGTCGTGGCACAGATCCAATGTGGGAGCGGGCTTGCTCGCGAAAGCGGCCTGACAGTCGCCACATCTTTCCCGCTATCATGTCGCCCATTTCCAGGGCCACGCGCCCTCCCCTTGGTTAATGGCGAATCTGTTCATGCATACCCTTGCTCAATTGCGTGCCGGCGAGTTATCGGGCATCACGCGGCTGGATCTGGTCGATGGCCTCACCGAATTCCCTCGGGAGATTTTCGATCTGGCGGACTCGCTGGAAGTGCTCAACCTCACCGGCAATGCCTTGAGTACCCTGCCCGAGGACTTGCATCGCCTGACCCGCTTGCGCGTGCTGTTCTGTTCCGATAACCGCTTCACCGAGTTGCCGGCCTGCCTGGGCCAATGCGCCGCACTGACGATGATCGGCTTCAAAGCCAACCGCATCGCCCGCGTGCCCGCAGAGGCGCTGCCACCGTTGCTGCGCTGGCTGATCCTGACCGACAACTGCATCGAAACCTTGCCGGCCGAACTGGGAGAGCGCCCGTACCTGCAAAAGCTCATGCTCGCCGGCAACCGCTTGCAAGCGCTGCCGGAATCATTGCGCCAGTGTCATCGACTGGAGCTGATCCGCATCGCCGCCAACCAGTTGACCGAGTTGCCGCAATGGTTGCTGCAATTGCCGAGCCTGACCTGGCTGGCCTATGCCGGTAACCCGCTGGAAACCGAAGCCGATGCCGCGGCCCTCGAGGCCACACCGCGCATTGACTGGTCGGCATTGCGTCTGGAGAAAAAACTCGGCGAAGGTGCATCCGGGGTGATTCATCAGGCCGTTTGGCAATCGGCTGAGCAGCCGCCCATGGCCGTTGCGGTGAAGCTCTACAAGGGCGAAATGACCAGTGATGGCTCACCGCTGCACGAGATGAACGCCTGTATCACCGCCGGCCTGCACCCGAACCTGATCCGCGTCGAGGGGCGGATTGTCGATCACCCGCAGCAAACCGCCGGGCTGGTGATGCAACTGATCGCACCGAGTTACCGTAACCTCGCTGCGTTGCCGAGCCTGGCGTCGTGCAGCCGCGATATTTACCCAGAAGACTTGCGCTTCAGTGCCACGGTGGCGCTGCGCATCGCCTCGGGCATTGCCTCGGTGGCCGAGCACCTGCACGGCCATGGCATCACCCATGGCGACCTCTACGGACACAATATTTTGTGGAATGAACTTGGCGACTGCTTGCTGGGGGACTTTGGTGCGGCGTCGTTCCACGGGATTTCCGACAGCCTTGAAAGCCGTGCCTTGCAGCGGATCGAGGTGCGGGCGTTCGGGGTGTTGTTGGGGGAGTTGCTGGCGCGAATCGACTCGGGGTTGAGCGATGAGTTGCGTCGGACGCTGGAAGATCTGGAGCGCCGTTGCTGCCAGCCGCAAGTGCTGGCGCGGCCGGGGTTTGAAGCGATCGTTCAGGAATTGGCTGGGCTCGAGAAATAAATACAAGACCTGTGGCGAGGGGGCTTGCCCCCGTTGGACGGCGAAGCCGTCCCAAAAGCGACGGCTGCTGCGCAACCGAACGGGGGCAAGCCCCCTCGCCACAAGTCAGATCAACGCCAGTTCGATCAACCCGCCAACCCGACAAACATATCCTGCACGTCATCATGGTTATCGAGGCCTTCGAGGAACGCTTCGACTTCAGCCATCTGCTCATCGCTCAGGCCGCTGACCGGGTTTTTCGGCTGGTAGCCCAGTTTGGCCGACAGCACGGTGAAACCTTGTTCCGGCAGGGCTTTCTGTACCGCGTCGAGGTCGGTCGGCTCGGTCAGGAACAGGGTCGTACCCTCTTCTTCACCCGGCTCGAAATCCTGTGCACCGGCTTCGATGGCGGCCATTTCCGGATCGGCGTCCGGGGTGTCCGGTGACGCTTCGATCATGCCGACATGGTTGAAGTCCCAGGACACCGAACCGGAAGCGCCCAGTTGGCCCTTGC
Organism: Pseudomonas sp. GM48; assembly: GCF_000282335.1. Lineage (GTDB taxonomy): Bacteria > Pseudomonadota > Gammaproteobacteria > Pseudomonadales > Pseudomonadaceae > Aquipseudomonas. The sequence goes on along the minus strand of NZ_AKJM01000111.1, from coordinate 8,146 downwards.
GGAACGCCACGCGGATCTCGGCGACGGTGCGGTTGATGTTGTCAGTCACGCATTCAACGATCAGCGGCACCTGATGCGGTGCGAATCCTTCATACGTCACGCGATGGTATTGCACGGTTTCGCCCAACAGGCCCGCGCCCTTCTTGATGGCGCGATCCAGAGTTTCCTTGGGCATCGAGGCTTTCTTGGCCTGTTCGACCACCAGACGCAGGTGTGCGTTGGTGGCGGTATCGGCACCGTTGCGCGCAGCAATGGTGATTTCTTTCACCAGTTTGCCGAAGATCTTGCCCTTGGCATTGGCTGCCGCTTCTTTGTGTTTAACCTTCCACTGTGCGCCCATTTCTCACTCTCTTATCTGTGGCATCTGTGGCGCCGAGACATCTATTGGCCGACGCTTTGCACAAGTTTATACGGCCTAAAGTTGGCAATCGACCAAAAAATCCCTACCAGCATCGACATCTTCACCAACGGTTGTAGGGCGATTCTGAAATGTCGATTTGCGCTGCCCGCAAAGCGCTGGGGTTTCGTACGCTTTGCGCCCTAATTCCACGGCAGCTGCGTATTCGATGCACAACGACAAGGAAAGTCCTACCACCCTGACGCTTCTCGACGACCACCTGTGTCTACAGGTGGTCCGGTTCAGTGGTCATGAAGCACTCAACCAGCCCTATCGATTCGACATCGAGGTGATCGGGCTGGCACCGGCCCTGAACCTCGAACGATTACTGCAGCAAACGGCGTTCCTCGAACTTGGCCACGACCAGGGCATTCATGGCGTGCTGCACAGCGCCAGCTGCGAACATCGAAGCGCGCAACGGGTCGTTTACAAACTGGTGCTGGTGCCCCGTATGCAGGCGCTGGATCAGCAACGCTGCCGACGTATTTTCCAGCACGCCAGCGTGCCCATGATCCTGCACCGGTTGCTGGAGGAACATGCGCTGCCCGCCAGCAGCTATCGCTTTGAACTGGCAACCGGACACTATCCCCTGCGACCTTTTTGCATCCAGTACGAAGAAACCGACCTGGCATTGCTGCAACGGCTGTGCGAGGAAGAAGGCATCCACTTTCACTTCGAGCATCAACGCGACGGTCATGTGCTGGTGCTGGCCGATGACAGCCTGAGTTTCCCTCAGGAACCGCTGTGCATGCCGTTATTCAGCGACGCCCTCGACGAACACCACGAACCGGTGATCAGCGAATTATTCCAGCGCCATGACGCTCCGCTCTACCCCGAGCGTCCAGGTGCGAGGAATCCTGGTGCACCGGACATCGGCGACGGCGCAGCCAATCACTTGTTCGCCCCGCCGAAACACTTTCCTGCTCGCGAACAACAACATCGCGACCAGCTCAGCCGTCGCCAACTGGAGCGCCTGCGCTGTCGACACTTGCAGATCCACGGTCAAAGTAACCACGGCGCATTACGCAGCGGCCGGATCGTTCAGGTGGCCGGGCATCCGCTGGCGAATTTCAATGATCAATGGCTGGTCACCGAAGTCCGCCATCAGGGGCGTCAGTCATCCATTCTGCTCGACGACACACCGGACATGGCCCCTGGCTACCGCAATCAATTCAGCGCCATCCCCTGGTCGACGGTGTTCAGGCCAGAGCTCAAACAACCCAGGCCGAGTATCCCCGGGTATCAGCCCGGCCAGATGTGCGGCCCGGTCGGGCAACCGGCGACGGTGGATGAAGATGGCCGGGTTCAGGTGAACCTCTGGCCCGCTACGCCATCTGCCGCCGAGACTTCCAGCGGCCTGTGGCTACCGCTGGCGCTGACCACTACCGAGGACTGTATCGATCCGACCCGCCTGCCCGTGGCCGGTAGCGAGGTACTGGTGATTTTCCTCGACAGTGACCCGGATCGCCCGGTGCTCTGTACGACCATGGGCCCTCGGCAACCTCCTCGCTGCCCCCATCCGCATGAGCCCCGTGGCGATACCCGCCTGCTGTTCGAATGGCTGCTCAACCGCTCGGACCTTGCGCCCTGATACTCAACCTTTGTCGGCCTTGCCGGCCGCAGCGGCGAACTTCGCCAGACGCACGTCCAGATGCCGTGGCCGACGCCCGTGATCCTCCGCGCGCTCCTTGCGGCGGATGGCGTTGCGCACCATCAGCGAACCGATGTAGCGGATCGGCTCCGGCGGGAAAAACCCCAGCGGCCCATTGACCAGCGGCGAACGGGTCCAGGGGTTGTCCAGGCCCTGGACCATCGACGCCAGAATCTGCCCGCCCATATGGCATGGCCCGACACCGCTGCCGGAGTAGCCGAAACCGTAGAACACATTGCCACTGGCGCTCATCTGCCCGAAAAACGGCAGCCCGGTCACCGAACGATCCGACGGACCATTCCAGGTCGCTTCGACCTTGACGTCGGCAAACGCCGGGAAGAAGTCCGCCAGGCTGTTCTGCAACAGACCAGCATAAGGCGAAGGCTGATCGAACACCGGCAGCATGCGTCCACCATAAGCGAAGGTATTGCCGCCCTTGCCAAGCATGATCCGGCCGTCCGGGGTGTTGTGGTAGTAGTGCACGAAAATCCGCGAATCGAGCACCGTGACACCGCTGGTCAAGCCGATTTCTTCGAGCAAATCCGGCCGTGGCTCGGTGATCAGCATGTCGCTGGAAACGATCGCCACGCTGCGTTCGAACTGCGGGAACGCCCGGGCCATCCAGGCGTTCATCGCCAGCACCACGCGGTCGGCGCGAATGGTGCCATTGCGGGTTTGAATGCCTGCCGGCCGGCCCTCTTCCAGCCCGGTCATCGCGGTGTTTTCGTGAATCCTCACGCCCAATTGCAGGGCGACCCGGCGCAGCCCGCGCACCAGTTTGCCCGGTTGCACACTGGCCGCGGCCGGGGAAAACCAGCCTTCCAGGTGTTTGCTGGAACCAGCCATGCGCTGCACATCGGCCACCGGTCGCTGGGTGAAGGAGTTGATGCCATTGCGCTCCAGTGCGGCAATGACCGCATCGGTCGAACCGCATTGGGCACGATTGGTGGCGGTGTAGAGCGTACCGTCGAGGCGGTAATCGGCCTCCACCGCGTATTGTTCGCAGAAGGCACCGATGGCATGGATGCTGCGCTCGGACTCCTTGACCAGGCGCACGGCCTCTTCGACGCCGAATAAACGCTCAAGGGTGAAATACTTGGCCGACCACGACAACGCACAACCGCCATTGCGTCCACTGGCCCCGGCACCGCAGATATCCGCTTCGATCAGCAACACGTCGAGTTCGGGGTTCTGTTCCTTGAGCATGATCGCGGTCCATAACCCGGTGTAACCGCCGCCGACGATGCACACGTCGGCGCGGCTGTCGCCTTCCAGTGGCGGACAGGTTTCGGATGCATCAGCCTTCAAGGCCTGGTCCAGCCAAAAGGGTCTCATGGGGTCAATCTCCAGTCAGTGGCCCACACGCCGGCCTGCCGCAGGCGCAGCAGGCCGCGAGGGACAGGATTCAGGTACGCAGGGGTTTGACGGTCATCGCTTGATTGGGTACGTAGGCGAAGTGGGTACCCAGGCCGCCGGGGCGGCTGTTCCAGTGCGGAACCAGCACCAGTGCGGAGAACATTGCGCAGCCGGCGAAGACAATGAACACGGTAACGGTGTCGAAGTAGCCCGGCAGCAGCCCGCCGAGAATCGCCCCGACCGAGCCGCAGCCGTTGACGAAACCGGCCGCCGTCGCACCGGCCTTGGCCGTGCCGAAATCGATGGCGGCGGCGCCGCTGATCATCGAGTCAGGTCCATAAAGGGTCAGGCCCATGACGAACAGCAATGCCACCACCAGGATCACGCTACCGGTGTGCAAGGCGCCCATGAACAGCGCCAAAGACACGGTCAGTGCCAACAGGCTGATTACGCAAGCGGGCATGCGCCGGGCGCCGAACAGCTTGTCCGAAGCCAGGCCGATCATGATCGGCCCGAGCAATCCGGCCAGCTCGAACGAGGTCGGAATGATCGCCGCACCGACCTTGCCCACCGAAGGCATCTGTTCGAAGACGATCACCGGCCCCCACAGCAGAATCGCGTAACGCGCCGGTTTCAGCATGAAGTACGCCAACCCCAGCACCAGCACCGTGCGGTTGCGCAGGATTTCCTTCAGCGGCTCCCAGATGCTGATTTTGCTTTGGGCAAGGGTTTCCTCGGCCGTCAGTTCGGGCTCTGGCTCCACGGCCGGCAAGCCCACGTCTTCAGGTTTGTTGCGTTGAAAAATAAAAAACAGCACGGCGACCAGCCCAACCACCGCCGCACTGGAAACAAACGCCGCATGCCAGCTACCGATGAGCGTATACGCCCACCAACCGGCAAACGGCGACGCCACGAGACCGCCAAAGGCATAGCAGGAACTCCACAGGCCCAAGACCCTCCCGCGCTGCTGGGAGGGAAAGAAACTGCCGAGGTTCTTGCACAGCCCCGACCAACCGGTGGACTGCGCCAGGCCTTGTATCAGCATGCAGGTAGCGAAAATCGGTAACGTTGCGAAATTGCCCATCACCAGCGCCGCGCCGGCGGAAATCAGCAACCCGCCGAGCACCACCACCCGCGGCCCGAAGCGGTCGGCCAGGATGCCCCAGGTGAATTGGCCGACGGCATACGCCGTCAGGTAGATGGCGTCGAGGTTGGCCATGGCCATTTTGTCGAGCATGAAGGTCGGGTCTTCAGCGATGCCGAGCTTGGCCACCGAGAACGCTTTACGGGTGAAATAGAAAGCGGCGTAGGCGAGCCAGGTGATCGCGAAGATCTGCACGCGCCAACGCTTGATGGTGCCGATGTGCTTGTTCATTGTGGTTCTGACCTCAGGGTGTGAGTGTGCCGGCAGAATTGGAAGAAAACGCCTGTGTTTTTATTGTTGAGCACTGCGAAATCACCTTGTCCCTGTGGGCGATTCCGGTCAGATGAGTCCTGTAGTTGCACGCACAGGCTCATGGCTCCCGCTGCTGTTCGACTGACCAGTCAGCGGGGCTGAGGTGGATAAAAACAATTACTGATTAATAAGTGAAATCGATTTATCGTATTTCAAAAATAAGCTCAGCTTGTTACTGGAGATTCCCATGTCGGTTTCCCACGCCCAGCTCAAAGCGTTCCATGCCGTGGCGGTTCATGGAAGCTTTACCAAAGCCGCCGAGCGGCTTTTTCTGACGCAACCGGCGATTTCCGATCAGGTGCGCAAACTCGAAGAGCGCTACGGGGTTCTGCTGTTTCACCGCAACAAGCGTTCGGTGCGCCTGACCGACCTGGGTGAGCGCCTGCTGAGCGTTACCCAGCGGCTTTTTGTGATCGAGGCGGAAGCCCAGGAACTGCTTCAGGAGTCCCAGGCCTTGCAGACCGGCAGCCTGATTCTGGCGGTGGATGCGCCGGTGCATGTGCTGCCACAGATTGCCCGGTTCTGCGAACGCTACCCCGGTATCAGTGTGAAGATCGAAACCGGCAACACCGATGAGTCGCTGTTTCGACTGTTCAACTATCAGGCCGACCTGGCGTTGCTGGGCCGCGACGTCAGCGATGAACGGCTGATCTCCCTGCCCCTGCGTAACGACCCGATGGTAGCGTTCGTGTCGCGCAATCATCCGTGGGCCGACCGCGAATCCATTACCCTCGCGGACCTCGACGACACGCCACTGGTGTTGCGGGAAATCGGTTCGGTGACGCGCCAGACCCTGGAGGAAGAAATGGCCGGCGCCGGGTTTCGAATTCGTCCGGCGATACAGGTCGAAGGCCGGGAAGCGGCGCGTGAGGCGGTGGTGGTGGGAATTGGCGTTGGCGTGGTGTCCGCCGCCGAGTTCGGTGCGGATTCCAGGGTGTGCGCGTTACCGATTACCGACTGTAAACGGCGATTGACCGAGACGCTGGTGTGCTTGCGCGAGCAGAGTTCGCGGCGGCTGGTGGCGACCTTTCTGCAGATGGTGCGCGAGAGTCTTGCGTAGGCAGGTCTGGCCTCTTCGCGAGCAAGCCCGCTCCCACAGGTGATCTATGAACGACACAAATCAAATGTGGGAGCGGGCTTGCTCGCGAATGCAGGCGACTCGGTCTACCTGACTGGCGCCAACCCAAAAAACGCCTGAATCAACCGCAAATCCCGTCGCCTCTCCATGCACCCGATCATGTGCCGATTCACCAACCCCTCGCCAATGATCGGCACCGCCGCCACCCGCGGGTCGTGGCTGACCTCCACCGACGACACCACCCCTACCCCCAGTTCGGCGGCCACCGCCTCGGTCACCGCTTCGCGGCTGTCCAGTTCCAGCAGCACCCGCGGATTGACCTTGGCCTGGGCGCAAGCCTCATCGAAAGTGCGCCGGGTAATCGAACTCGGTTCGCGCAGCACCATGATCACCTGATCCAGCTCCTTGAGCTGCACCCCTTTGGACTTCTGCGCCCAGGGATGACCGTCGGGCACCAGTGCACAAATCCGTGATTCGTTCAGCGCCTGCAGATGCAAGCCCTTGCGCGGCTCGATCTCGGTCAGGACCGCCACGTCGGCATGTTCGGACAGCAGCGCCGCCAGGGTTTCCTGGGCGTTGCCCAGGCGCAGGTTCACCGTGATTCCGGGATAGCGCGCCCGCAGGCTGGCGAGCATCGGCATGACCATGTGCGGGCCGTCCGCCGCCACCTCCAGACGCCCGGTGAGCAATTGCCGATTGGCTTCGAGCATCACCTGCGCCTCTTCGGCCAGACCGAACATCGCCCGGGTGATGGCCGCGAGTTTGGTGCCCTCCTCCGTCAGCTCCACTCGACGGGCGGTACGGCGCAGCAAGGTGATCTGGTAGTGCTCCTCCAGGGCCTTGATGTGTCCGGTGACCGCCGGCTGGCTGATGAACAGCCGTGCCGCCGCCCGGGTAAAGCTGCCCTCCCGGGCCACGGCATCGAAGGCACGGAGCTGAAACAGGTTCATGAATAACCCTCACTGATGGCTGGCATAACAACAAACAATTTGATTGATAACACGGCAAATTGCAATTTAGGTCCCGTAGCTTCATCCCATCGATTGCGAGGACACGAGAATGAGTACTGCCGAACCCATCCTGCTCACCCCCGGCCCGTTGACCACGTCGGCCCGCACCCGTCAGGCGATGATGATCGACTGGGGTTCATGGGATGACCGCTTCAACCAGCTGACCGCCAGCCTCTGCGAACAACTGCTGGCGATCATCAACGGCGCCGCCACCCACCACTGCGTGCCCCTGCAAGGCAGCGGCACCTTCGCGGTCGAGGCGGCGATCGGCACGCTGGTGCCTCGCGATGGCAAGGTTCTGGTACTGATCAACGGCGCCTACGGCAAACGCCTGGCGAAAATCTGCGACGTGCTGGGCCGCGCCTTCAGCACCTTCGAAACCGCCGAAGACGAACCGACCACCGCCGCCGACGTCGACCGTCTGCTGCGTGCAGATAACGGCATCACCCACGTCGCCCTGATTCACTGCGAAACCAGCACCGGCATCCTCAATCCGCTACCGGAAATCGCCCAGGTCGTCGCAGAACACGGCAAGCGCCTGATCATCGACGCCATGAGCTCCTTCGGTGCCCTGCCGGTGGACGCACAAAAAGTGCCGTTCGACGCACTGATCGCCGCCTCGGGTAAATGCCTGGAAGGCGTACCGGGCATGGGTTTCGTATTCGCCCGCAAAGAGTCCCTGGCCAGCGCCGCCGGCAACTCGCATTCACTGGCGATGGACTTGCAGGACCAGCACGCCTACATGGCCAAGACCGGCCAGTGGCGCTTCACCCCGCCGACCCATGTGGTCGCGGCGCTGCACGAAGCCCTGCTGCAATACAACGAAGAAGGCGGCTTGCCGGCCCGGCACCAACGCTACGCCGCCAACTGCCAGGCATTGATGGAAGAGATGGGCAAACTGGGACTGCGCAGCTTCCTGCCGGCAGCGATCCAGGCACCAATCATCGCCACCTTCCACGCCCCGAAAGATCCGCGCTACCAGTTCAAGGAATTCTACGAGCGGGTCAAGGCCAAGGGTTACATCCTCTACCCCGGCAAACTGACCCAGGTCGAAACCTTCCGCGTCGGCTGCATCGGCCATGTCCAACCAGCCGAAATGCGCGAAGCCGTGGCAGCGATCGCTGAAGTACTGCGCGAGATGGAAGTCCTCGACATCTGATTTCCCTGTAGCAGCTGCCGAGCCTGCGAGGCTGCGTTC
>NZ_AKJM01000110.1 GCF_000282335.1 Pseudomonas sp. GM48 | reverse complement strand
CAAGCCCGCTCCCACAGTCGACGGTGTTCTTCCAGGGAAACGCGGTCAATTGTGGGAGCGGGCTTGCTCGCGAAGGCGGCAGACCCGGCACTGCAAAACGACGGGCTAAAGGTATTTGTCTGTCACGGCCCCCTCCGAAGCACTGGACACGGTCTTCGCGTACTTGGCCAACACCCCGCGCTTGTATTTCGATTCCGGGCGCACCCAGCGCGACTTGCGCTCAGCCAGCACCGCATCGGAGACATCCACCGTAATCTGCCGGGTTTCAGCATCGATGATGATCCTGTCGCCATTCTCGACCAGCGCAATCGGCCCGCCTTCGAAGGCTTCCGGTGTGATATGGCCGACCACGAAACCGTGGGAGCCGCCGGAAAAACGCCCGTCGGTGATCAGCGCCACCTCCTTGCCCAGGCCCTTGCCCATGACCGCTGAAGTCGGCGAGAGCATTTCGCGCATGCCCGGTCCGCCCTTGGGCCCTTCGTAGCGGATCACGATCACTTCGCCGGGCTGGACTTCGCCATTGAGAATGCCGGCCAGCGCACCTTCCTCGCCGTGATAGACCCTGGCCGTGCCTTCAAAGCGCAGGCCTTCCTTGCCGGTGATCTTGGCCACGGCGCCGGTGGGCGAGAGGTTGCCGCGCAGGATGACGAGGTGGGAGTCCTTCTTGATCGGCTGATCGAAAGGCCGGATCACGTCCTGGCCAGCCGGGTAGTCGGGCACGTTTGCCAGGTTTTCCGCCAGGGTCTGGCCGGTGACGGTCAGCACATCGCCGTGCAGCATGCCGGCATCCAGCATGCGCTTCATCAGCGGTTGAATACCGCCGATAGCCACCAGTTCGCTCATCATGTAGCGGCCACTGGGGCGCAGGTCGGCGACCACCGGGGACATCTTGCCCAGCTCGACGAAGTCATCCAGGGTCAGCTCGACATCCACCGCATTGGCCATGGCCAGCAGATGCAGCACGGCGTTGGTCGAGCCGGCGAGGGCGATCACCACGCGAATGGCGTTCTCGAAGGCTTTGCGGGTCATGATGTCGCGAGGTTTGAGGTCAAGCTTGAGCAGTTCCATGACCTGCTGTCCGGCACGGAAACTGTCCGACGCCTTGTCGCTGCCAATGGCGTCCTGGGAGCTGGAACCGGGCAGGCTCATGCCCAATGCTTCAATGGCCGAGGCCATGGTGTTGGCGGTGTACATGCCGCCGCAGGAACCGGGGCCGGGAATGGCCACCTCTTCAATTTGCTTGACCTGAATCTCGCTGATATCGCCCCGCGCGTGTTGGCCCACGGCCTCGAACACGGAAATGATGTCGGTATGCCCGGCGCCCGGCTGGATGGTGCCGCCATAGACAAAGATCGACGGGCGATTCAGCCGCGCCATGCCTATCAGGCAGCCCGGCATGTTCTTGTCGCAGCCGCCGATGGTCACCAGGCCATCAAATCCCTCGCAACCGGTGACCACTTCAATGGAGTCGGCGATCACCTCGCGGGACACCAGCGAATACTTCATGCCTTCGGTGCCGTTGGCGATGCCGTCGGAAATGGTGATGGTGTTGAAGATCACGCCCTTGGCGCCCGCGGCATTCGCGCCTTTTTCGGCTTCAAGCGCCAGCTTGTCGATGTGCATGTTGCAGGGCGTGACCATGGCCCAGGTCGAGGCGATGCCGATCTGCGGCTTCTGGAAATCGGCATCGGTGAAGCCCACGGCCCGTAGCATGGCGCGTGCCGGTGCGGCCTCTACGCCATCGATCACTTGAGAGGAGTACTTGCGCAGATCGTCTTTGTCGCTCATGACTGCTCCTATCGCTCACACACTCATGGTGAAAAACAGGATGAGTATAGAAGGCCGGGCGCACAGGCCCGGACTAACCGGTCGGGAACAGACGCGCGGGTAAGCCTTGTCGTGATATTCTGCGCGCCAACTTGGTTTGACCTATTCAGTTTGCATGTCCGCAAGACGTGCCGACGGAATCACTGTCGCTCAAGTAGCTGAAGCCAATAAAGATAAAAAGTCAGTTCAGAAGGGACATTAAACTGGGGTCGATGCGGTTCGTCGGCCTTGTGTGCCCACCCTGTAATCCTTGAGTGCCGCACCCGTGACTGCCGAGAAACATGGGGCTGTGCGCATGAGGATGGAAGGGCGGATGGCGTTTTATCATAGGTGCTACAGATGTTTAAGAAAGTGAACACGGCCCTGCTGGGGCTGGCTTTGGCGATGGGGATGACTTCCGTCAACGCGCAAGAGGCAAAGAAAGTCGATGTGCTGCTGATTGGCGGCGGCATCATGAGCGCGACCCTGGGTGTGTGGCTCAATGAGCTGGAACCTGGCATGTCGATGGAAATGGTCGAGCGCCTCGATGGCGTCGCCCAGGAAAGCTCCAACGGCTGGAACAACGCCGGTACCGGTCACTCCGCCCTGGCCGAACTGAACTACACCCCGGAAGACGAGAACGGCAAGGTTTCGATCCCGAAAGCCATCGAAATCAACGAAGCCTTCCAGATCTCCCGTCAGTTCTGGGCCTGGCAGGTTCAGCAAGGCGTGCTGAAGAACCCGCGTTCGTTCATCAACTCCACTCCGCACATGAGCTTCGTGTGGGGCGATGACAACATCAAATTCCTGAAAAAACGCTACGAAGCCCTGCAAGCGAGCCCGCTGTTCGCCGGCATGCAGTACTCCGAAGACCCGGCTGTGATCAAGCAGTGGGTGCCGCTGATGATGGAAGGGCGTGACCCGAACCAGAAGATCGCGGCCACCTGGAGCCCGCTCGGTACCGACATGAACTTTGGCGAAATCACCCGTCAGTTCGTTGCGCACCTGCAAACCACGCCGAAATTCGACTTGAAGCTGTCCAGCGAAGTGCAGGACATCACCCGGAACGAAGACGGCAGCTGGCGCGTCAGCTACAAAAACCTGAAAGACGGCAGCAAAACCGAAACCGACGCCAAGTTCGTGTTCATCGGCGCCGGCGGCGGTGCCCTGCACCTGCTGCAGAAGTCCGGCATTCCTGAAGCCAAGGAATACGCAGGCTTCCCGGTGGGCGGCTCGTTCCTGGTGACCGAGAACCCGACCATCGCCGAGCAACACCTGGCCAAGGCCTACGGCAAGGCTTCGGTGGGCGCACCGCCGATGTCGGTTCCGCACCTGGATACCCGCGTGCTGGACGGCAAGCGCGTGATCCTGTTTGGCCCATTCGCGACCTTCAGCACCAAGTTCCTGAAAGAAGGTTCGTACCTGGACCTGCTGACCACCACGACCACGCACAACGTGTGGCCAATGACCAAGGTCGGCATCAAGGAATACCCGCTGGTCGAGTACCTTGCAGGCCAGCTGATGCTGTCTGACGAAGACCGCATGAACGCCCTGAAAGAATACTTCCCGAACGCCAAGGCCGAAGACTGGCGCCTGTGGCAAGCCGGCCAGCGCGTGCAGATCATCAAGCGTGATGAAGCCGCCGGTGGCGTGCTGAAACTGGGCACCGAGATCGTCGCTTCGCAAGACGGCAGCATCGCCGGCCTGCTGGGCGCCTCCCCAGGCGCTTCGACCGCCGCACCGATCATGCTGACCGTGCTGCAGAAAGTCTTCAAGGACAAGGTCGCGACCCCTGAGTGGCAGGCAAAACTGCACCAGATCGTGCCGAGCTACGGCACCCAGCTGAACAACAGCCCTGAGAAGGTTGCTGAAGAGTGGGCCTACACCGCCAAGGTGCTGGAACTGACTCCGCCACCAGTGATCGCGCCGGCTGTGAAGCCAGTGACTGTCGACACGGATGCGAAAGCGCCGAAGGCTAATGCTGCGAGTGATATGGCTCTGTAACCAGAGACCCAATCAAAAGAAGCCCACTGAACCGGCGACGGTCAGTGGGCTTTTTTGTGGGCGATGACCAGGACATGCCGAAAAGCTGTTCACTTAAGGGTGTCTTCAGTCGGAGAGAAACCCGTGGCGAGGGAGCTTGCTCCCGCTTGAGTGCGTAGCACTCACAAAAAAGCGGCATTGTTGTCACATTTTTTGGGGCCGCTACGCAGCCCAGCGGGAGCAAGCTCCCTCGCCACAAAAGCAGGTGTGCCTGAAGCATCGCGCTTAAGTGAACAGCACTCTCTCTATACCGCACATATCGGCAATCCCTGTCATCAATTGCCAAGTCACTGACGCTCAATGTGAAGCAGATAGTTTGGCCCTGACGATACTGGTTTTTTTTCCGACGTCGGTAAGGCGAAACCGTAAGTCTGATACCTCTCCGCCCGGGCGGGAATTTGTAGGAGCGAGCTTGCTCGCGATGGACTCAAGTGCGCTACGTTTAGTCAGTTAGCACGCGTTTTCGTTAACGACCATTGCGAGCGAGCTCGCTCCTACAGCAGTTGCATCTCGATAAAACAAACATAGAGAGCGCAGAAATGAAGTTCAGTTTTGTAGGCAACAGCCAGCCGACCCGCCGGCGGGTTTTACGCGATGCTTTCACTTTGGCTTTGGCGGCTTCGCCGTTGGCAAGTCTCGCCAGGGCAGCCGACGAAAACACTGAAGACGTGACCTTTGCTGCTGGCCCACGACCGCTGGTGCAATACCCGCAAAAACGCCCGTTGACCCTGGTAACCACGCGCCCGCCGCACCTGGAGACGCCGTTCCCGGTCTTCAACGAAGGGCCGATTACACCCAATGACGCCTTTTTCGTGCGTTACCACCTGGCCAATTTCCCGACCAGCATCGATCCGGACAGCTATCGATTGACGATCAAAGGCTCGGTCGACACACCGCTGTCACTTTCCCTTGCCGAGCTCAAGGCCCTCGCCGAACCGGTAGAGGTGGTGGCCGTCAATCAGTGTTCGGGCAACAGCCGTGGCTTTTCGATGCCGCGGGTGTTCGGGGCTCAGTTGGGCAATGGCTCGATGGGTAATGCGCGTTGGCTGGGGGTGCCGCTCAAGGCGGTACTGGAAAAGGCAGGGGTGAAAGCCGGTGCCGCGCAAGTGACCTTCCGTGGGCTCGATAAACCCGTGTTGCCGAGCACGCCGGAGTTCATCAAGGCGCTGGACATCAGCCATGCCATGGACGGCGAGCCGATGATCGCCTGGTCGATGAATGGCACCGACCTGCCATTTCTCAACGGTTATCCGATACGCCTGGTGGTGCCGGGCTATTTCGGCACGTACTGGGTCAAGCACCTGAGTGAGATCGAAGTCATCGACCATACCTACGACGGTTTCTTCATGGCCAAGGGTTACCGGGTTCCGGATAACGATTGTTTCTGCATTGCTCCCGGCACCACAGCGGCGAAAACCCAACCGATTTCCAGATTGCCGGTACGCAGTTTCATCACCAGCGTCAAACACGGCGATGTATTGCCGCTGAACAAGAACGTGGTGCTCAAGGGGATTGCGTTCGACGGTGGCGTTGGGGTCAACAAAGTGGAGCTATCGATCGACGGCGGAAAAAACTGGCGCGAAGCAAGGCTTGGGCAGGACCTTGGCCGCTTCTCCTTCCGTGAGTGGACACTGCCGATCAGCTTTACCCGCAAGGGCGCCACGCAGTTGATGGTGCGAGCCAGCAACAGTGCGGGCGAGACGCAGCCGCTGCAAGCCGACTGGAACCCCGCTGGCTACCGTCGCCACGTCGTGGAAACCAGCCACGTGACCGTCGCCTGAGGAGGACCGCATGAAACTCATGAAATGCATGACCACCTTGCTGTGCGCTGCTCAGATTTGTCTGGTCAGCATGGCTGGCGCGGCACCACTGTCGATCACATTGCCGCCGGAAACGGCTGCGTTCAAACCCAGTGCGTTGCCTGGCTACCCTTTGGCCCAGCAGAAGTGTTCCATCTGCCATTCGGCCGACTACATCAACTTCCAGCCGCCGGGCATGAGCCTGGCGCAGTGGACCGCCGAAGCGAGCAAGATGCAGCACGTGTATGGCGCTCCGATCAGCGACCAGGATGTGAGTGTGATCGGCGCTTACCTGGCAGTGACCTACGGCAGTGCCCAGGCGAGTGATGCCGATGTTCAGGCCGCCTCGAACCCGCCGGTGGATCAACCACCAACGGTGTCGGTAGCGAAAGTCGCCTCGGCCTTGCTCCAGGACAACTCGTGCCTGTCCTGCCACGCGATCGATCATAAGGTCGTAGGCCCGGCCTATCACGATGTGGCGGCCAAGTATGCCAATGACCCGCAGGCACTGGCCCGGGTAATGTCCAGCATTGAGCATGGCGGTAGCGGAAAGTGGGGAGATGTCCCCATGCCGCCTTTCGCGCAGTTAAGTTCGGACGATCTGAAAAGCCTGGCGACTTTCATCATGAGTCAGTGAGCGGGCTGTGAGTCTGATGTTTGAACACCGCGAACCTTGTGGGAGCGGGCTTGCTCGCGATGGCGGCCTGTCAGGCACCTTTTGTGTGACTGTGCAACCGCCATCGCGAGCAAGCTCGCTCCCACAATATCCGGGGTTTAACTGACAGGCGTCAGCCTGATGCAAAAAAGCCCACCCCCGAGCGACAGGGGCGCTGGTTATTGCTGCCTGACGCCCTCGAACGTGCCTGTTCGCACTTCGCCGCTACGGATGTAATGGGCGATCAGTACGCCTCCGGGTGAGCTGATCGAATGGGTCAGCGTGAAGGCCAGCGCTTGTGCGTTGTCGTCGAACAGGCGCTTGCCGCGGCCCAGCAAGACGGGATGAATCATCAGCCGCAGCTCGTCCACCAGGCCGGCTGCAAGCAGTTGATGCACCAGATCGCCGCTGCCTTGTGTCAGTAGCTGAGGACCGTCCTGACGCTTGAGCGCGCTTATCGCATCGACCAGGTTGCCCTCCAGTGCACGGCTGTTTTGCCAATCCAGCGTATCGCGATGATGTGTGGCCACATGCTTGGGTACGCCGTTCAACAGCTCAGCGAGGGCGTAGTTGGTTGAATCGGCCCGAATGCGCGGCCAATAGGACGCGAAGATGTCGTAGGTGCGACGCCCCAATAACAACTCGAATGGCTGTGAGAACAGGTTGTGTACGGCCCGGCCGGTGGTTTCGTCGGCGTAGGGCACGATCCAGCCTCCGAATCGGAATCCGTTACCGGGATCCTCCTCAGGCCCGCCGGGCGCTTGCATGACGCCGTCCAGACTCACGAACGCGGCAACGGTAAGTGTGCGCATGCTCCTCTCCTGATTCGTCTCGGTGAAAGTGCTCATCCGGCGAGCGCCTGCAATGCCTGCGATCCCCAGCGTCACTGCCTGACAGATAGTCGAACGAGACGCTGCGAATTCGACAATGGGAGAGTGGAAGTTTGGCTGACGTTGGGCGACCGGCCCGGAAAAACTCTTTGAGTTTCCGATCCCCCCGATTTCGGCGTGAGCCCCCCCACTAATGGGTGCCATTACTCTGCAGTATTCGCGTCTCCATCAGCACTGACTTTCAACTTCTAGCCAATGTTTGCCGGGCTTTCAGGTCATCGCCCCTATTTTATTGCGACGCTGGCGCAGTAATTGCTGATTGAGCGTGTCCCGTTCATGAAAGTTGGAGGCTCGGGAAGCTATGGAGCTGTAAGTACACCCATTGAGTGATTACATCTAACCATCGGTTTGCATCATAAAACTCCTCTGGTCACTCAATAAAAGTGCTGCAGTCATCCTCTGCAACCGTTTAGGGGAGATTCTAATGCAGCACTCTAAATGCAGGTGCGGGCAAGTAGCGTCGCACTGGTTATCGGTCTTGATTGTTCTATGGGTAATGTGCGCCAGCGTTTACACAGCCTTATTCAATGTACCGGCAGGCCTCCAGCCAGCCATTGTCGGTTTGAATGTTGCGCTGGTGACATTGTTCATAGCGTTTTTCCTGGAGAACAGACCTTTCGTTCGCCGTTTGTTGTGCTTTCTGGCCTGTCTGTTGACGGTAACGCTGGTTACAGCCGACGAACCTCAGGGCAATGACAATCAAAGTAATGACAAGTGGCTGGAGCCGGCACGCTCCAGGCTTATGCATGTGATTGGCGGGATGCCGTTCTTTCCGCATCGGGCCAATACCCCCGGCAACCTGGTTTTGAATGCAAAAGACTTCGACAATGCCCAGGTCTGTGGCGCTTGCCATACGGAGATCTACAAGCAGTGGCGCACGTCGATGATGTCCCAGGCTTGGGATGAACCCATCTATCGGGCCTTGCTCAAGCGTGCGAGTACGGCCACCGAGGGGAAGGTCGATAACTTCTGCACCGGCTGCCATACCCCGATCGGTCTCACGACCGGGCAGATCAATTCGCAAGTCAACCGCTCCTCGATTGAAGACAGCGCGAAGAATCATCCGATGCCTGGGGTCGATTGCGAGACCTGCCACAACATCAGTGCCCGCACGGGCCTCGATAACGGCGCCTATGTCCTGAGCCCGCGAGCGCACGGTAAACCGACCAAGTTCGGCCCGCGCAAAGATGCCGTTTCGCCTTATCACGACACCGTGTATTCCGCCCTGCACACGCGCTCAGACTTTTGCGGCACCTGCCACAACGTCACGCACCCGTTCAGCAGTGTGGCGGTCGAGCGCACCTATGACGAATGGCAGGAGAGCGCTTACAGCTTTAACAATGTGACCTGCCAGAGCTGCCATATGCCGGGTTTTGCGGGTAAGGCCGCGATCATGGGGCCAGATCGCGAGGAGGTCGCCTCGCATTGGTTCAGCGGCGCCAACGCGATGATGCTCAAGCATCTTGGTCAGGAACAGGGCGCGCAACGCGCGCGCGACATGCTTGCGCGTGCGGCGGAAATAACCTTCCAGCAACTGCCGGCAGCCATCATTCCCGGGCAATACACCTCGGTAGCCGTCAAGGTTTCCAATGTCGGCGCCGGGCACAAACTGCCGACCGGCTTTCCTGAAGGGCGGGAGATGTGGATCGATTTCCGGGTGCTGGATGCCAGCGGTCGCGAGCTCTATCGGCTGGGTTCGATCAAGGACGGCAAGACCGAGCACGACACGCGAAATTTCAAAGTGCACATAGGCGACAAGGACGGCAATCCGTTGGACGTCGAGGTCTGGAATGCCACGCAAATTCTTTCGGACAACCGCATTCTGCCCAAGGGCTACGATATCGGGGAGTTCTCATTCCTGGTGCCAGCCGACGCCGTCGGGCCGCTCACCCTGACTGCCGAACTGAACTACTGGCCGTTTTCGCAGAAGCTGGCCGACTACCTGCTCGGCAAGAATCAAGTGCAGGTGGAAATCACCCAGATGGCCAAAGTCACGCAGAGCATCCCCCTGTCGACAAGCCTGCCAGCCGCCGGGCCGGATACTGCGCACTTTTAGCTGCGCGGGGGTGGTGTCCGGACGGTTGATATGGATATCAAAATATCCGCTTATCCATATGTATTGTGCAAACCGCCCGGATTCGGGAAGGCTCGGCTCGGCAAGGTTGTTCAGGTATGAGATAAGCTTGAGCCATGTCGGCACAAGATAATGGAGAGGTGATGAATGGAATCATTTAGCGTTCGCGAGCTGAAAGAGGCTGACGCTGAAGCGTTGCTGGCATTCGAAGTCCGTAACCGGGAATGGTTTGAATCGCATATTGACGCGCGCGACGCTTCTTTTTATTCGTTGCAGGGTGTCGCCGATCATATCGAAAGCTATTTGTCCGATTTTGCCATCGGCGCCTGGCACCCGTTTGTCATCGAAGACTCCAGTCAAAGAATCGTTGGTCGAGCCAATCTGAAAAGCATCGACTCATCGACGAGGTCTTCTGAAGTGGGTTATCGGATCGATCAACGTGTGTGCGGGCAGGGGCTGGCAACTCTGGCGTTGAGGCATCTCATCGAGGTGGCACAGTCGCGTTGGGAACTGACGCAATTGGTTGCGTATGTCTACAAGGAAAACCTTGGTTCAAGAAAAGTACTTGAACGGTGCGGATTCTTGTTTGAAGAGTCGACTTGCAACGACAAAGCGGCGGACGAGTGCCGGTTCGTCCTTTCGATCCAGTAAAACTTTTTGAGTCATTCCGGGTGCCTGTAGCTGGTCAGTGACACCCTGCTACTCCTGATCTTCGGCCACCTCTTTCCAGCTGTCATCCGGATCAAAGCGCTTCATCGATTTCGCCAGTTTTTCCCCACCGGGTCCCAGGTCTTTCTCGAACACCTGTCCTTCATGACTGATCATGAAACTCATCACCCCGGTGTCGTCGTATTTCGCCGGCCAGGCGATCAGCGCAAAGCCCCGGCTCATCTTGTCACCGATAAGGTAGCTGTAGGCGCCACCCGGTGCCGAAGGACCCTGGCCATCAAGGATGCGGAAGCGGTAACCGTGCCACTCTTCGTCGGCAATGGCTTTGCCGAACGAAGGCCCCAACGGGCTGATCTGGCCGCTGTCGTCTTCCGCCCAATAGAGTCCGTCGTGCTTGCCGGGGGAGCTGAAGATTTTCTGCGCATACTCGAGTGCGCCGTCACCGTCACGATCGACTGACGCATAGTCCATCTGCGCGTCGTGATAGGCCAGCACCGATTGCACCGCGGCGAGTTCATTGCGGCCGATTTGACGGGCACGGATTTCGGCACTGCCGGCCTTCATGTCGAAGCGCCAACCGTTCGCGTCTTTTGCCATGGGGATGGGCAGTGTCCAGTTCTTGCTGCCGACCGCCAGGATTGCCTTGCGCTCGCTGGGATTTTCAATGCGGTGTTGCTCGCGGTATTGCTGCAAAAACGCATCCACGTCTTCGCGCTGCACGCCTTCACGGGGGATGTAACTGTGCCAGTCACTGCCCAGCAGCTCGGTCAGGCGTGCCTGGTCGGCGTGTTCCGTACCCAGTGCTTCGACGAACGCTTCAACAGCCTTTTCTGGCGTTGGAAAGGCCTGTTGTGCCGTCGCCATGCACGACCACACCAGGCCGGCAGCTATCGCAAGGACAGGTGGGAGCAGGCCCATGAGTCCCTTCACTCGAGGATGGTTTTTCAACGACGGCCCCCCCTTTGACGCGCTGGTGGATTGGACGGCCGACTGACCTGGTGACCGGCTGATCGCGCGGCACTTGGGCGTTGGGCGGATGCCTGGCTGGCCCGGCCACGATTGGCCTGGAGGTTGGCCTGGGACGGTGTACGTGCGCCGGCGAAGGCGTTGTTGCGGGCACTGCCCGTACTGGCGGCCGGCCGTTTGTTCGTCGCTTGACGCGCCTGCGCCTGGCCTTCTTTACGTTGGTTCAGCTGCGCGGTCTGGTTCCTGGGTTGCTGATTCTCCCGGGTGTTTCGGGCCGTGCCCTGGCCTCTGTCAGCCGCCTTGGGTCTGTCTGCACCGGCCTGTAACCGATTGCCGCCCGAGGTTCCGGACTGCAGTTTGCGTGTTTGATCACGGGCTTCGCGGTTGCTGGTGGCAGGTCGTTCGATACCGTGTTTGTCCATTGAGTTGCGGGCATTTTCACGGGCCTGGGCGCGCTGGGCATTGTCCCCGCGATAGGCTTCACGCTGATTGGCGCCGTTCAGTTGGCGGCCGTACTGTGCGCGGCTCGCGCTGTCTCGATAGGGCACGCCATTGCGGTGCACCGGGTTGTGCTGCCATTTGTTCTGGTTATTGGTGATCCGGTTGTTGGCATTGATGTTGTTGTAACGATTGACGTCGATATCGATGTCGTTATTGCCCCAGTCGCATTCACCCCACAACGATCCAATGATCGCCACACCGGCACCAAACGCGAGTCCGGCCATCAGGGCCTGACCAGGGTAATAGGCCGGTGGCGGTGGATAGTACACGGGCGGCGACGCCGGGTAGGGCCAGGTGCCGTAGGTGGTTGTCGGGTTATAGGTGGGGACGTACACCACCTGCGGATCGGCAGGCTGAATGATGATGGTGGAGTTGCTGGCCGGGGCCGACTCTGGGGCTGGAGCCGGTGCCGCGTTCGTGGTCGCAGGTGCCGGCGCCGCGACATTCTGGATCGTCACGTTCTGATATTGGTTGCTCTGCAGATTGCCGGCGGCCTGTGCCTGGCGACGCAAGCGTTGCGCGCTTTCCATGACATCGTCGGGTTGCGCCAGGAAGGCATCACCCAGGCGTTGGACCCAGACGGGATCCTGTCCCAGTGTTGCCAGAACCTGAGGGAAGGCGACCAGCGCCTGCACGCTCGGATCCCAGGGCTGGTTCGCCACCTGTTTGACCGCGTCGTCACCCTTGGCGTCCGGGTGCGCTTTGGACCAGTTGACCGCCTCGCCGACTTCCCCGGGGTAGGTGGTGGCCATCAGCACCTGTGCAAACAGTGGGTCGGGGTAAAGCGCAATGGGCGCGAGCATCTGATCCAGCTGTTCCTGGTTAAACACCGGATCCTTGACCACCGGGGCGACGGGCGCTGTAGTGGCCGCGCTTGCCGGTGCGGGGGCTGCGGCGGGTGCCGGAACCGGGGCCGGTGCGGCAGCGGTCCCATCCTCAGCCAGTGCCAGGCAGGAAGATCCACTCAAGAACAGTACGGCTGACAACGCGTAAAAAAATGGAATGCGCATTGCACCCCCTATGTAGTCAGGCAGGCTTGAAATGAGTGAGTCAATGCCGCAGAGGTGAAAGCTGAGTTTGCAAGCCACAGAGCCCAGCTTCGATGCCGCTTCTTAATGGTAGCAGCTCATTCGAAGGATTCAGGTTGTCATTAAAACAGCGTCAATCTGATCACTGGGCGCTGGCATCGCTTTCGTGTTCTTCGGCGAATGCCATGAACACGTCCAGGTCGAGCACATCCAGTTTGATCTGGGCGATGAACGCAGAGAAGGCCAGATTGGCCGCGAGCAGACGCAGGTCGCTGGCCCAGGCCGGGAGATAGACCGGTCCCTTGAGCCAGCCGGACTCGAAAAGAGGTGCAAGGCGCACGGTGTCAGCCAGGCTGAGGCGCCCTGCAAACAAATGCCCCACCAGCTCTGGCCGGTTATCGCGAATTGCAATGCGCAGCAGGGTGTGGACGCCGAGCAACCCCGTCAGGTAAGCGGCATCCTTGGTAAACGCCGAACCGCCCCGCAGGTCGGCGCCGCGGAAGACCCGCTGGGTTGAGCGGAAGGACTCCTCTGGCGTCTGCCCGGCAGCCAGAAAACCTTCGAACACCTGGATGAAATCGGCTCCCTCCAGCGCCTGCTGGACGGCGAGCACGCGCAGGGCCAGGCGCCGCAGGCGGTTGATGTCCATGCTGCCGGTGAACAGTTCGGCCAGGGTGGCAATGCCCTCTTGGGTCTGAGTCGTACGGGGCGCTCCCAGGCCCAGGCTAATGAGGTTGGGTTGCCGCGCACCATTTTGTGCCGTGGCGACATGCACAAAGGCCTCGTGTTGCAACAGCTGATGCTTGTCCAGCTCTGTGAACAGCGCGCTGGCCCGCAGGCGAATGCGGCTCGATCCGGCGATGGCCTTGGCGGCCAGGTTCGGATCGAGCACGACGGTGATCTGTCCGACGCCGAAGAAACGGTCCAGTTCCGGTTGAATCCAGGCAGCGAAAGCCTTGGCCGGGATCTCGGCCGGGGAGGGTGGAATCCGCGCACCGCCGAGCAGGGCGTCGGTGGTCTTGAGGAAGAAACGGGCCGCGTCCAGCATGCTCAGTTGCAGGCGTGTGTAATAGAAATCCGGGCGCCGGTACAGCGCTGACGAAAATTGCGTAAAGGCGGGAGTGCCAATGGCCCCCAACATGTGTCCGGCCGTGGCATAGCTACGGGCGGTCATTGCAAGGAAATTCCCGGCCGGATGCCCCACATCGCAACGGCTGATAAAGGTTTCCAGGGCGGCGATGTCGGCGCTGTGCTCGCGGGGCTGCAATTTGACTTTGGGTAACTCGGCCCGCCCGCTGCGCCACTTCGCCAGGAAGTCTTCCTCGACGCCATCCGGCCAGGACAGGGCATCCAGCACACGGATCTTGCGGGTCAAACCGGGCAGGGCTTCATCGAGTTCGGACAGGGAGGCGGCGCTCATGGACTTCTCCTTGAGGGACGAGGTGGCATTACAAAAGCTTAGTCGTCGCGTGCCGTCACGTGTTGAGCTGGCGGGTCGTGCGTGCAAAGTCGATGAACGCCTTGAGCGCTGCGGGCACATGACGGCGGCTCGGGTAATATAGGTGTAGGCCCGGATAGTAGGGGCATCTATCTGCCTTGCTGCCGTGATTCGGGACGTCGAGGAGAAAAGGTAACTCATGCCTGCACATATTCGCCTGGCTGTACCGGATGATGCACCGTTGCTGCCCGCTATTGAGCGTTGCGCCGCTCAGGCATTCCGTTCGATCGATGAACTTGGTTGGCTGGCGGACGCTGCCACCATGACAGTCGACCGTCACAGGCAGTTGATCGAGTTATCGACTTGCTGGGTGGTTGTCGATGCGCAAGCTCGGCCCATGGGTTTCCTGAGTGCAGAACGCCACGGCAGCGATCTTCATATCCATGAGCTGTCGGTCAAACAGTCCCTGCAGGGGCAGGGCTGGGGACGAAGGCTGGTTGAAACGGCGATGGAATATGCACGCTTGAATCAGCTGGCTTGTGTCACGCTGACGACCTTCACACAGGTGCCGTGGAACGCGCCCTTTTACCGGCGGCTAGGGTTTGAACCTACTGCTGGGGCAACTCTGGACAAGCGCCTTGCAGACATCGTGGCACAAGAGTATGGCTGCGGTTTTGAACCTGGTAGCCGCTGCGCCATGTCGTGGCGGGTACCCCAGGTCCCGTAGCCGGCTTCAAACGGGACCCGCCGGGAGGATGATCTTCTTCACGCATTCCCGGAAAACTGTAGGAGCCAGCTTGCTGGCGATGGACTCAAGCGCGCCGCGTACATCCGGTTAACACGCGTTATCGTTAACGACCATCGCAGGCAAGCCAGCTCCTACAGGGGACCGCGTTCATCCGGTTAACACGCGTTATCGTTAACGACCATCGCAGGCAAGCCAGCTCCTACAGGGGATCGTGTTCATCCGGTTCACACGCGTTATCGTTAACGACCATCGCAGGCAAGCCAGCTCCCACAAGGGACCGCGTCCGAGTCCAAACCAGTGAAAGAACCGATCAAAGTTTCGGCAGTTGCCCGATACGTCCCATCATCTCGGTTACGATCTGCAGGTCCAGCAGGAACTGCCCGGTGGTCTTGAACTCGTTGTCGTTGTGACCGGTGTATTTGACGTCTGGCATGGCCAGGCCGAACTGCACGCCGTTGGGCAATTCATGCACCGACGTGGCGCCGGCGGAGGTACCGAACTTGTGTTCCATGCCGATGTTTTCAGTGGACACCGCGAGCAGGGCCTTGACCCATTCACCCTCGGGGTTGCGGTACATCGGTTCGGCGATCGATAAGTCAAAGGCCGGTGCGATGTGGGTCTTCTTGCTCCAGGCGTCCAGCTTCCCGGCGATTTCGGATTTGAGCACTTCCGGCGTCTTGCCCTTCGGCACGCGCAGGTTGACCGCGAGTTTGAAGGCTTTGTCATCCATCCCGACATAGGTCAGGGAAGTGGTCAGCGGGCCCATGAACTCATCGGAAAAACCGACCCCCAACTTGCCACCCAGGTAGTCCAGCCCCCAGTTATCGGCAGCGTAGCGGGCGGCGTCCGTGATCTGGTTGTGCTTGAGTGCGACCTTGCCGTCGAGGCTATTGATGAAGTCCAGCATCCTGGCCACCGGGTTGACGCCGGATTCAGGCTCGGAGGAGTGGGCGGAAACGCCGGTGACGGTCAGTTTGACACCCTTGCCGTCGACCTTGGCAGCCACTTCGAAGTTGCCGCCATTGCGCTTGGCGTACTCAGTGCCGGCCTTTTGCAGGCTGGTGGCCAGTTCGGCGGGCTTGTCGGTCACCAGGGTCACGACCGATGTCGACGGAATCTGGTTGGTGGCCAGGCCACCGGTCATTGAAATGATTTCCGCGCCTTTGCCTTCAGCTTTACGCTTGGCGAAGCTGGCCATGACGGTGCCATAGCCTTTCTCGGCGATCACCACCGGATAGCCGCCATCCAGTGCCAGGTTGTAGTTGGGCGTCGGGTTGCGTTCGAAGTAATAGGGGATGGCGTCGCCCGTGGTTTCTTCGGTGGTGTCGACCAGCAGCTTGAAGTTTCTGGCCAGCGGCAGCTGCTCTTCCTTGATGATCTTCATGGCGTAGAGCGCCACCACGATGCCGTTCTTGTCATCCTCGGTGCCGCGGCCATACATGCGATCGCCGACCAGGGTGACCTTGAATGGATCGAGGCGGGTGCCGTCCTGCAGCACCCAGTTCTCCGGCGTTACCGGCACCACATCGGCATGGGCGTGAATGCCCACGACTTCATCGCCGCTGCCTTCGAGGGAGATCTCATAGACGCGGTTGTCGATGTTGCGAAAGTTCAGGTTGAACGCCTGGGCGAGGCCCTTGATCTTCTCGGCTATCTTGAGGAATTCGGGATTCTCGTGCTGGGCAACGCCATCCACGCGCACGGTCGCAATGGCTACCAGTTCCTTCAAGGTTTCGGTGGCCGCGCTGCCGTATTTCACCCGAGCGTAAAGGCCAAGCAGGCGATGGATGTCGTTTTGCTGCTCAGCGGTAAGCGTCTTGTTGTCGAGGAACGCACTGATGGCCGGGCCGAGGTTGTCGGTTTTGGCGAAATCGCTCTTGGCCAGACTTCCCAGGAACCCCCTGAAATCCTTGACCGATGCATCACTGAAGGTCTTGAGGATGATCGAGCTCTGTTGCGGGGTGATGTTGGCGTGGGCAGCGGTGGTGAACGACGAAAGGCTGGCGAGCATGAGGGTGGTCGCGGCCAGGTGCTTGAGTGAAAAATCCATTGCTGGGGGCATTCCTTTGCAGGCGGGTTGTAAGAAATATCTGATCGTCTGATCAGAAACATTTCAAAACTAACACCATGAGCGTGTGAAACGGGAGCCCCTGAAGTGGGATCTGTCGCACAGAAAGGCAAAAGCGGCGCAGAAACGAAAAACCGCTCTATCAATGTTTACATTCCGCCATCACCACGTGGCAGGTATCCGGTGTACCGCCGGATCGGCCGGCATAGCGTATGCAATTACTCAGGGATCTTTGCCGAGCGATGTCCAGGGTGTCGCCCCAGGCGAGGCCACCTTCGCCGACAGTGGGGAGTGCTTCTGCAAAGCAGACTGAGCCGGTGTTTGAGCCGGTGTTTGAACCGGTGTTTGAGGCAGGATGTGGAGCCGTGGTGGCTTTGCCTGAACATCCGGCTAGCAGCGCCAGGTTGACGGCGAGCAGGGAGAGCAGGATCCATGGCGAGCATTGGCGTGCTGTATGTCCCGTCATCCCGGTTCCCCTGTATCAAGAGGCGTGTTCAACGTCGTACCTATTCAGATTAGGCCCCAATCAGGACATCATCCACCTCTCCTGCATCGCGCTTTGTTGAACGAAACGGTCAATCAACCACCGTGCGGCGGGGCCCGGTGGCAGATCCGTGCGGTAGATGACGTCGAAGGCATATTTTCCGCTTTTGTATTCCGGAATATTCAGGAGCACGAGCCGGCCGCTATCCAGGTCTTCCTGGACCATCGGGGCTGGCATGTTCCCCCAACCGATGCCTTCACGCAGCAGCATGTGCTTGGCGCCCAGGTCCGCCAGCCGCCAGGTGCGGTTGCTGAGCACGGCGAAATCCTTGTCCTTGGTCAGCAGCGAGCGGTCGGACAGCACCAGTTGCGTGAACTCTCGCCCGGCGCCCGGAACGTTCGAGTCGCTTGAGGCCAGTGGATGATTCGGGGCCGCCACCGGAATCAACTCGACACTGCCGACGCCAATTCTTTCGATGCCGTCGATGCCTTCATTCATCGGCCCGCTGACGCCGACGATTGCGCCGCGGTTGATCACCAGTTCAGTGACGGCGCCGAGCGCTTCCATATGCAAGTGCAGGGCAACGGTCGGGAACTCTTCGCGAAAGGATTTGAGTGCGTCCACCACGCGCTCGGGGGGCAGCATCACATCGAGCACCACGTGAACTTCGGCCTCCAGTCCCTGGAGCAGGCCCTTCACTTTGGCGCGTAAACCATGAATACCGTTGGCGATGGTTCTGGCTTCGGCCAACACGGTGCGGCCGGCATCGGTGAGCTGGGGTTTGCGGGTGGTCTGGCGGTCAAACAGCGACACGCCGAGCTGCATTTCCAGGTTGGCGATCGAATAGCTGATGACCGAAGTGGCCCGGTGCAGTTTTCTGGCGGCCGCGGCAAAACTGCCGACTTCCACGACTGTCAGGAACACGCGCAGTTGGTCCAGTGTCGGTGTTCCGGGGTCAGAGATCATGCCTGTTTCCTCGAACCAGACGTCGCTCGGCAAGTTGCAAGATTGAACTCCTTTACCGGCTATGTGGGTTTGCTTTTCTAATTTATCGAATCTAATGATCTAAATTAGTCAGCTATTCAGGTTAGCTGACCAGGAGCAACATTTCCTCACCAGGGCGGTTCATGTCGAATCGCACCCAATTGAAGGAAATACCTCATGACGACTTCCGCAAACATCGCTCATTCCGCCACCTCTGAAAAGAGCCGTTCCGACGTCACCCAAGCCTCGGCCTCGTTGATCGGCCGCGTACTGCTCAGCGCAATCTTCATCCTCTCCGGTTTTTCCAAACTGGCCGCTCCGGCCATGATGGTCGGCTACATCAGCTCTGTTGGTCTTCCGCTTCCGCAACTGGCTCTGGCGGTGGCGATCATCGTTGAAATCGGTGGTGGCCTGGCGCTGATCGCCGGCTACCGTACCCGCACCGTTGCCGCTGTACTGGCTGTGTTCAGCGTGTTTACCGCCCTGGCTTTCCATAACGCCCTGGGCGATCAAAACCAGTTCATCCACTTCTTCAAGAACATCGCGATGGCTGGTGGCCTGTTGCAGATCGTGGCCTTCGGTGCCGGTCGTTTCAGCCTCGACGCTCGCCGTCGTTGATACCCCCGCGCTGCGCAGGCCAGCCCCTCGCAGCGCAATGTTCTTCTCCCTTCTTTTTCGATAGTCGAGACCTCCATGAAAGCCATACGCGTGTACGAATACGGCAGCCCTGAAGTTTTACGTCTGGAAGATATTGCCGACCCGGTGGCCGGCGTCGGTGAAGTGCTGATCGATGTCGCCGGAGCCGGGGTGAACCCGATTGACTGGAAGATTCTTTCCGGCGCCATGAAAGCGTTCATCCCGTTGCCGCTGCCTTTTACCCCGGGTGTCGAAGTGGCCGGTACGGTGGTGGCAGTGGGGCAGGGCGTCACTGAGTTCAGCATCGGCGATGAAGTGTTTGGCTTCATCAACATCGTCGGGGGTTATGCGACCAAAGCCGTCGCCCAGGTTGCAAAACTGGCGCTAAAACCAAAATCGCTCAGTGCCTTGCAGGCCAGCGCTGTCCCCGCAACGGCCCTGACGGCCTGGCAGGCCCTGACTGAACACGCAGGTGTGCAACGGCGACAAAAAGTGTTGATCCACGCAGCGGCCGGTGGCGTGGGCAGCATGGCCGTGCAGATTGCCAAGTACCTGGGCGCGGAAGTCTACGCAACGGCCTCGGCACACCATCATGCCTACTTGAAAGACCTCGGTGCCGATTACACCATCGACTATACGACCCAGGCATTCGAAGAGCTGGTGTCCGGCGTCGATGTCGTACTGGATCTGGTGGGCGGCGACACACAGACCCGTTCGTTTGCGGTACTCAAAAGAAACGGTGTGCTGGTATCGCCGGTGAGCCTGCCGAACATGTCGCTGGCCAACGACTATGGCGTGACCCCCGCCAACTTTGCCACCCGTTCGGATGGCCGGCAGCTCTCGCTCATTGCCGAACTGTTCGACAAGGGACACCTCACGGTCGACGTTGAGGCATACCCCTTGAGTGATGCGAAAGTGGCGATCGAGAAAAGCATGGGCCGTCACTTACGTGGCCGGCTTGTCCTCGATCCAACCCGGTAAACGGTTGTCAGGTAATCGGCGACAGGATCAGGCAAGTTGTCAGAAGGATCTGACTAACTGGCTGCCGCCGTTGTCTTAATCTGCACGGGTAGCGAGCCGCACCTGCCTCAACAGGTGATCGACATCCTCGGCGGTGGTTGCGAACGATGTGACAAAACGAACGATGTTTGGTCCCCAGCGATCATGGTAGAACCCGAACCCGGCCCGTAGCAGCGCTTCGATTATTGCCGGGTCCAGCCGACAGAACAGGATATTCGCCTCAGTGTCGCCGAGCACGTCAACGCCGTTCAGGCCGGCAAGCCCTTGCGCCAGGCGCTGGGCCGCAGCGTTGGCCTGGCGTGCATTGCGCAGCCAGAGATCGTCGGTCAGGTATGCATCGATCTGCGCCGAAAGAAAACGCATCTTGGAGAAGAGATGGCCTGCGCGCTTGCGCCGGTAACTCATCTCGTTGGCGAGCGAGGTGTTGAACAGGACGATGGCTTCCGCCGCCAGCACGCCATTCTTCGTGGCACCAAACGACAGGGCATCGACGCCAGCCTTCCACGTCATTTCGGCGGGAGAGCAACCCAACGACACCAAGGCGTTGGCAAACCGCGAGCCATCCATATGGAAGCCAAGGGACGATGACTTGCAGACATCACCGATGGCTGCGATTTCGTCCAGGGTGTAGATGCTGCCGACTTCGGTGGCCTGAGTGATGCTGACGCAGGCAGGTTGAGTCGTGTGCACGTCGCCGACCTTCTCGCGAGTCCGCTCGCGCAGTCGGGTGATGTCCAGCTTGGCCGATGGGCCGTCGATGGTTATCAGCTTCGCGCCGTTGGAAAAGAACTCGGGTGCGCCACATTCAT
Organism: Pseudomonas sp. GM48; assembly: GCF_000282335.1. Lineage (GTDB taxonomy): Bacteria > Pseudomonadota > Gammaproteobacteria > Pseudomonadales > Pseudomonadaceae > Aquipseudomonas. The sequence continues at coordinate 6,746 of NZ_AKJM01000110.1, read as the reverse complement.
CGTTGTTGATGTGACTGGCAGGATGGCAATAGATATTCCCCCAGGGTGGCGTCATCGCGCTCAGGCACAGGCCGTTGGCGGAGGTGCCGGTGGGCACGAGTAAGACTTCCACGTCGCGCTCGAAGATCTCGCTGAACTTGCGCTGGACCTGCGCCGTCAACTCGTCGGTGCCGTAGGGGCTCGCCTGGCCCGTGCTGTGTTTCACGATGGCTTGCGCCACCTCCGGTGATGCGCCTGCGATGTTGTCACTTGAAAAACCCAGAGCGGGCGGTCTGTTTGTTTCACCGTTCATCATCCAGTTCTCGGCTGCGCAGGCGAAGGTGTTTCGCCCGGATTGGCGCATCCTAGGGAGGGGAGGGTTGTCGCGCTTGTAAAAAATTGACGGTCGTTTGATCGCCGACGCCCTAGGTCCTGTAGCGCGAGGGCGCGACGCCAAATGCCTGTCGAAAGGCGCGATTGAAATGGCTTTGATCGTAAAAGCCGACAGCGTGGGCGACATCGATGATCGGTTGCTCGCTGCGCGACAACAGGCCACAGGCCCGTTCGAGACGCAGGCGAAGCAGCCACGCGTGTGGCGTCATGCCGACGGTCCGCTTGAACTGCTTGAGAAACGGGAAGCGGCCCAGACCGCACAATCCAGCGAGATCATCGAGGGTGATTCGCTCATCGATGTGGCTGAAACAATAGTCCCTGACGCGAGACCATTGCAGGGGGGATAGCGTGCCTGCAATCGTTTCGGGCTTGATCGCCCGGGACTGGCTCAACAGGTGTTCAAGGAGGGTGATCCATTGCGTCTGCAACGCGAGGCTGCCGGGTCCAACGGTCTGCTGCATCGCTTCGTGCAAACCGCGCAGGTGGCCGGCAAGCCCCGCGTCTTCCAGCAACACACTGGTCAACTCAAGCTCTCTCGGTCGACCGCTGATCTCCTCGGCCAGACTCGCGACCAGCGTCTGCGACAGACGGAATGTCTTGAGCGTATAAGCACCGCCGCCCTCGGAAACCCCATCGTGGATTTCACCCGGCGGCATCAGGGCAATGCTGCCCGGACCTAAAAGAAACGACTCGCCTTTCGATCGATGACGCTGGATGCCTTCGGTGACAAAGCCAATGTGGAAATCGAGGTGGTAATGGCGGTCGAAACCGACATCCGCAAAGCGTGCGGAACCCAGCACCAGGCCTGGTACTTCGGAGACGTGATGGTACTTGGCGTGCTCAGTCATGGAACCCGTACAACAATCGGCGAGGAGGGCAGATAGATGCAAAGTTTAGGTCTACAGGAGGTTTAGATCCATGGGGTGTCAGCAATTGACCTGAGGTCGTGTCTATCGGGTCATTCCTCGTGCTGCTGGACGAGTGCAATCCAATTGTTCCGACTAGTCAACCAATCGGCCCGACTCTACTGTTTCAGGCATCGGGCCGTGAGGCCCGCCGATTACTCCACGCAGTCACCATTCACAGGAAAACGACTATGTCAGACAGCCAAAAGCTCATCGCCGTTGTCGGCGCAACCGGTCATCAGGGCGGCGCCGTTGTGCGCGCGCTGCAGGCGAGCGGTCAATTCAAGGTCCGTGCGTTGACGCGCAATCCGGCCGAGCACCCGCGGTTGGCTGACGAAGTGGTGCTGGCGGATCTGGATAGTCCGCAAACACTGAAAGCCGCGTTTGCTGGAGCGCACGGGGTTTTTCTGGTTACCAATTTCTGGGGGCCGGGCACGGACGAGCACAAGCAGGCGCTGGCGGCCGTTCAAGCAGCGAAAGCTGCGGGCGTTCAACACTTCATCTGGTCGACGCTGCCAAACGTGGAGGCAATCAGCCGCGGCAAGCTTGATGTCCCGCATTTCACCGACAAAGCAAAAATCGATCGCGTCGTGGGTGAAGCTGGATTCGCACACCACACTTTCGTGATCGCGCCGTTCTTCTATCAGAATCTGCTCGGCGTAATGGCTCCGAAGCAGCAAGCCGATGGAACCATTGGCTGGGTAATACCGCTCGATCCGCAGCAGCGCGTCATTCACATGGGCGACATCACCGAGCTTGGCCACGTCGTGGCCGGGGCATTCGCGCAGCCTGAACTCGCCGGGAACGGCGAATATCTGCCGATGGTCGGCGACTTCCTGAGCTTCAACGAGGTCATCACCGAGCTGAATCGTCTGGGGCACCATTTCTCGTTCAAGCACGTCCCACGCGAACTCTTTGCCGGCTGGTTCCCGGGCGCCGGGGAAATCGCGGAAATGCTCGCCTACTTCGAGGCCCACACTTACCTCGGTGCGGATTCGCGCGAAGCCATCGCACTGGCCAACAGAGTCGCCGGCCGACAGCCAACGAAGTTCGCCGCTTGGGCCCGGGCAAACTTCGAAATTCCGGCGTCCGCCTGACGCAACAATCGCCACTGGCTATCGATACATCACCGGTGCGTCTGTCGTATTCATCTTCTGGGTCACCAACCCGATGAACGCCGACACGGCGAGTGGCAGCTGCCGGCGGGTCGGATACAGCACGTTCAGGCCATAGCCTTTGGGTTGGTATTGCGGCAGTACCGGGACAAGCGTCCCGGCCTCTATCTCAAGCCTGGCCATTATGGGCGGCAGCAGCGCGATACCGAGCCCGGCCACGGCGGCCTTGCGCAGTGCCTGGGCGGTATTGCCGCTGAAACGCCCGGCAACTTGCACTTCTTCCTCGCCATTGGGACCGACCAAACGCCATGTGGTGTGGCCGCCTGGATGCGCGGAGATCACACAATCGTGGTTCGCCAGGTCCTGCAACGTGCGGGGTGAACCACGTGTCGCAATGTAGGAGGGACTGGCCACCATCCCGACGCTGCGCGGGTCAAGGATCTGACGGCCGACATAACCTGAGTCGCGCAAGGGCCCGCCGCGAAAGGCGACGTCGATCTGTTCTGCGATCAGGTCGGCCTTCGCGTCACTGAGCACGAAGTCGAGCCGCACGCGTGGATGCGCGGCCAGGAACTCGGTCACCCACTCCATCTGGAAAAAGTCGAAAAAGTCGGCTGGAGCCGCCACGCGCACCAGCCCACTGGGTTCGTTACTGCCCGTCATCAACTCCTGTCCCGCTTCGAGCAGGCCATCGACGGCTCCCACGCAACGCTCATGAAAGCCCTGGCCAGCACTGGTGAGCGTGAGTTTGCGAGTGGAGCGTTGCAGCAGTCGAGTGCCGAGTTGCGCTTCGAGCTGCTGGATGCGACGACTCACGGTATTGGGTGGCATGCCCAGCCGTCGTGCCGCCTCGGCAAAACTGCCGCTGCGTACTACCTGCACAAACATGGCGATGTCATTGAGGTCGATCATGGCGGGGTATTCCTGGCTCTGGTGGACGAGTGCAATCCAATTGTATCGACTAATCAAGTAATCGGTCCGGCCCTATTGTTCAGGCATTGGGCCGCGAGGCTCCCACTCTTCTGTGAGTAATCTTCATGACGCTGCTGCAACGACCTCTCCCCGATATCGCCTCTGGCGTTATCCGTGAAACCACCACCGACCGCGCAATCAGCTACCGCACCACCGGTAGCGGGCATGGCGCGATTGTCCGGTTGATGAGTCCTTCCGATCTCGGCCAACTGATCAAGCCTTTTGTTTTCCTTGACCTGTTTGAAGGTGAGAGCTCATTCATCAACGGCATGCCAATGCACCCGCACTCGGGCATCGCCACAGTCACGGTCATTACCGAAGGCAATTTGCGTTTCGAGGATGCTGATTCGGGTTCGGGGATGATTGACTATGGCGCTGTAGAATGGATGCGCGCCGGGGGCGGGGTCTGGCACGGCAAGGAAATGTCGGTAGGCACATCGAAGCGGATTCAAGGCTTTCAACTGTGGGTTGCACTGCCGCCGGCGTTGGAAAACGCGAGTGTCGATAGCCAATACCTGGAGTCCCGCGTGATGCCTGAAGTGGGGCCGGCGCGCCTGATTCTTGGAACTTACCAGGGTGTCCAAAGCCCGGTCCGCGCTCCCGCCGGAATGAACTACCTGCTGGTCACGCTACCCGCCGGGGAATCCTGGACCTATGTTCCACCCCGTGGGCACGCGTCATTGTGGTTGAGCGTCAGCCGCGGTTCCCTTGCCGCGCCAGGGGTGGTCATGGCGGGAGAAATGGTCATCTTCGAACCAGGTAGCGGTGCCGTCACGCTCAAGGCCCTGCACAAAGATACCGTCTTCGTGATCGGCTCCGCGCAACCTCATCCCTATGACCTTGCACTGGGAAACTACTCGGTACATACCAACCCGCAAGCCTTGCGTGCGGGGGAGGCGAAAATTGCCGAGATTGGCGCTCGGCTGCGTGAATACCTGAAAAAACCGAACGAGTCAGCCAGCGTGCCGGTTTTCAAGTAAACCAGGCGTCCGGTCGCTAAAGACCACTGAACATGCTGATGATCACGGCATTGACCAGGTCTATGAAAAAGCCACACACCAGCGGCACGATCAGGAAAGCCTGGTGGGCCGCACCGTATTTTTGCGTCACGGTCGACATGTTGACGATGGCCGTCGCCGTGGAACCGAGGGCAATCCCGCCGAATCCGGAAGCAATCACGCTGGCTTCATAATTGCGCCCCATGAATCGGAAGACCACAAAATACGTATAGATGACCGTCAGCAGAATTTGCAGGGTCAAGGCGCACAGAATGAACATCAACGCGCCGTTGAGTTGCCATAACTGAAGCCCCATCAGGGCCATGGTCAAAAACATGCCCAGACAGATATCGGAGATCAGCGACAGACCCAGGCTGGCGCCGCTCCAGGTTTTCAGCCGCTGATCACCGATCACGGCGAGAACGATGTGGTGAATGACGATGCCCGCGAACAGGCAGCTGACGAATTTAGGCAGGGTGATGCCCGCATCGACCAACAGCAGGTTGAGTCCGTAGCCGAGCATCAGCGTCAGGTTGAGCCACATCCATGCCCAGAGCACGTCGTAGTAGTCCATGGGCTTGCTCGGTTGTTGCTCGAAAATGCCGACTTCCAGCGCCGCATCCCCGGAAGGCGTCAGATGATGACGACGTATCAGTCGGTTGGCGATCGGACCGCCGATCACGCAAGCGGCAATCAGGCCGACGGTGTTGCTGGCCATGCCCAGTTCATGCGCGTTACTGATTCCCAGCCTGTCGACGAAAAGCGGTGCCCAGGCCAGGGTGGTGCCCGCCCCACCCGTAAGGGAAACGGAGCCCACCATCAAACCCGCCTTGGGCGCGAGCCCAAATGCCTCGGCCACCCCCATGCCCAGCGCGTTCTGCAGGACAATGAACACCGCGGCGAGCACCAGCAGGATCAGCAGCGGCAGTCCTCCCTTGAGCAGTTGGCGCATGTCCGATTTCAAGCCAATGGCGGCAAAGAAATACAGCAGTAGGGTGTCGCGAATTTGCAGATCAAATTCGATCTCGATATTGAGGCCGAAGTAAAACAGGGTCGTCACCGCCGCACAGACAAAGCCGCCAACCACCGATTCGGGAATACAGTATTGACGGAGCAAGGCGTTGCGCTGGACAAGGGTTTTGCCGAGGAAAAGCAGGAGGATGGCGAGGGTGAAGCTCACGAGGCCGTGAATCGGGAAGAGCTGAGGAGTCATTCAAGGCCTACCTAAAAATATGAAAAATCATTATCAGGATTCGGTAACTCAGTGTTTTGACCTGAGTCAATGAACGGTGGATTCAGCAAATGCAAGCCTGGCTCGTCCAGGCAGCTTCCCAATCACCAAGTGTGTCTGTGCGCCAGGAGTGAGGACAGCCTAGCCTAAACTCCGGGTTGGCATAGGCTGCCTCACGCTCCCGATGGCAAATCAAACGGTTGAATTTAGCGCTTGATCAGAGAAATCTTCGTTCCCTCGATACTGACCCCCGCCATCAATCCTTGCTGGTCGAAGATGAACGCGTAGGCATCGTCTTTCAGCGTCGAGCTGGACAGGTTCTTCGCAACCCCTGCATCCACTAACACAACTGTTGGCCCTACACCGATTTCCCAGCCTTTGGTGTCGGTTACATATTTCACGGCTTTGTCGGTCATCAGGAAAACCACGTAGCCATACGACTGGGCGCCGGCCTGCAGCCCCCAAGAGCCGGTGACGGAGTTGTAGTAATTCTCGACTTTCGAGCCTTTCATCAGTACGCCTTCGCCATAGCTGCCGCCGAACACAAGACCTGCCTTGATGATGTTCGGGAAAACAAGCGCTGCTTTGGCTTGGTGCGAGATGGTTTCGGAAAAAGGATTGGTCTTGTAGAGCGTTTGCAACGCTTGTCGAGAGTCGGCATTCAGATCCTCGGCAGTGGCCGCTCCGGCATTGTTCAGGAAACCAGCCGATACCAATGCTGCAGTCGCGAGGAAGATCGACAGGAAGAACCGCATTGATTGAGTCATTTGCGTACTCCGCTGAGGGAGCATTGGATGGGAGCAGCGGTTAGCGCCTGCGCCAGGCAGGAACCGAACCCACTGAGGTATCCGGCGCACCCTGAAGTGTGTGAATCGCAAGCATCGCTCGTGAATGAAGCTGGCCCGAGGCCGTTGATCATTTGCGACGCCATCAGCTGTTATGACACCTGCGTAATGGCCGGGTTCGTTGTCAGTCCTGCTTCTGGCCGCTGGCCACCCAGAACTTGATCGCTCCCCTTGGACGAACACTGTCTGCACAGTCTTTCCCGTGGAAATTGGCCAGGAAAAATATATCTACCCCGAGGCCTAATACCGGTCAGTTAAGCGCTAATGCGATCTGTAGCAGCTGCCGAGCCCGCGAGGCTGCGTTCGGC
>NZ_AKJM01000109.1 GCF_000282335.1 Pseudomonas sp. GM48 | reverse complement strand
CGTCAGAGAGATCGTGCAAGCCAGATTTACGACTGCTGCGCAGCCGGACGCAGCCTTCGGCAGCTGCTACAAGGAAGGCGTAGCGTCTGGGTTCGCCTAGCTGATCGGCATTAGGGCTGTGGGCTTACCGGTTCGCACATGAAAAGCAGCGCTTTGGAGAGCGCATGGCCCAGGTGGCGACACGAGGCGTGGAACGATTGAGCTATTCCCGTTAACGATCAGTACTTGATGTCCCGGGCTGTGCGACGGGTATCTTGCTTGGTACTGCGCTTGTCCTGGCGACAGTCTGCATTGCTCTTGTCATTGCCCTTTCTGCAATCATCCTTGGTTTGCCGGGCAGTGGAGCGCCCTTCCTGCCTGGTATCGCGAGCTTCACGCCGCTGTTCACCCTGCTCGGTCGCGTAGGCAGGTAGCGTCACCCACTGCACGCCAGTGGCGATTAGCAGCATCGCCAGGGCTTTCAAGTAGTGCTTACGAATCATGATTTTTCTCCAGTTCCCAATCGCTCAGTCGCTTCGTTCGCCCACCCAAGAATTCAGCGAAAACGTGCATTACATCGTACGCTCACAACTCACTAAAGCACTTTGCGGTACGTGAAATCTGACGATAGGGCCACACAGGCAGTCGGGCAAGGCTGTTATGTGCATGATTGCAAAATGGATATCGGTAACGACCAGGCTTTTGCGTATGTGCGCGGTGACACATAGCAAAATCAGTCCAGCATCGAGCACCCGGCATGCCCCGCCATTCGAAGCTAACAAGTCGCACCCAGCACTTGCGCCGACTTCACCACGTCCTAGGAAATTTCCCGCAAAACGCATCGCCTTTCATGAACTGGCGCAGGCTGCTCCTCGCGGATAGCCTTCAGGGGTCGCTGCAAATCAGCGATCGGCTTTGACAGGCTGAAAAGTGTACCCTTCACATCTCCAGATCCGGCGACGTGCTTTCGCGCATGTAGTCACGATTATGGCGGCTGTGCGCGGGGCATCTTCGGGTGCACCGGGTTCTCACACTTCCGGTCTGTCAACCCGCGTATAGCTGCCACCCAATCCTGTTTGACAGCAGGTAATGGCAGCTTCTCTAAACAGTGTGAGGAATGCCATCTTGAAGAAGAACAGCCCTAATCCCCCGGAATCCCCAACTAATTTAGCTGAAGACAATATCGACTTATCCAACCTCTCCGAAACCACCGAGCCCGCCATCAGCGCCCGCTTCCGTAACCCCAATCACCTCGACCCCGTCAGCCACGTCTTCACCATCCGCCCCAACATCGACACACCGTCCCTGCTCACCCACGCCAGCGAAACCCTCGCCTCGCTCAACGTCATGAGCACTGACCTGGCCTGTGAGCTTGAGAGCTCACGTCGCAACATCGCGTTGGCGATCCAGCAACTGGCAGTGTTGGCTGAATTACTGGTGAACCGGGCGCTGGACAACATCGCGCCACTCGATGAAGCGGAGGCTTGAGATGGATAGATTCATGCCCATTACCGGCATCGACTGCACTATTGCTTCGCTGCTGATCGACACCGAGGCTCCACTGGATGTGCTGCACGAAACAGCTGCCTATCGCATTCGCACCGCGACGCAACTGCTGGAGAACCTCGCAGCAAACGAAGGCGTTTACAGCGAACTGGCGCGGGTGCTGGTGACGTCCCTGCGCGATGGTTGCGACTTGCTGGATGTGGTTGGACGGCGGCTGCAGATGCAAATTTGATCCTTGAAAAAATGGGCGATCTCATTGAGATTTCCCATTTTCATCACCTGCCTATGGCATTGAAATTAGCCAAACGTCAGGGCGAAAGGTGCTGCCGCGTGTTGTATTGCCCGCACCACATCAGGCGCTAGTTCCCGAAACCGTGAGTAGCGTTCAAGCACTACCTCAACCGCAGCCAGTAAACTCTGAATTCGCTCCTTGGGACGGTCGACCTCACACGTCAGTGCAAACTCCAACAGTCCCTGGCGGGAAGCAAACAACGACTTGTTACCCACCAGGTCCAGCGCCAATACGTCTTCAGGAATGTAGGCCGTTGTATTAACGATGTCGTATGCCGGCGCGAGGCGGGCGTCACGTTGGGTCGGCTCCGAATAGAGCAAGCCGAAGTTCTTCAAATGAGCATCGCCGTTCCCAACGATGCAGCTCAGCGCTACGCAATCGAAAAGTTGATCAAGAGACGTTCGTTGATTGTTTGCCGGACAAAACAGCCGAATCGCTTTGGCAATGGCTGCATAGCTTTTGCTGTACTTCTGATCGGCCGAAAGCCCCATCAAGGCTGCCATGTCCTCAAAACCAATCGGGTTGAGTTGGTCATCCCGGTCAAAGCGACGCATGACAAACAGCTTGGCATTGTCGGACAGGTAAAACTCCGGAACGGAAATACCCGCTTCCCTGGCAATGGACATGCAAAGGAACTCATTGATGGCCAGTCCTGGAAATTCTTCGCGGCCACTCTTGATAATCAAGTCCGAGGTTTTCGAGGTGGCTCGTCGTAACTCGAAATCCTGCTGCTCCGGCACCAGCACCTTTGGCTGAACACCCGAAATACCGGCCCTCAAAATATAGCGATCAAGCAAGTCGGCGAAGATATCTTCCGTACCATCCCACGTGAGAATTTCTTCGAGTTTTTCTCCAGGGAACTGCTGCTCACCCAACAAGGCATCAACGGCTTCGGAATGCACCTGAACCCTGCCAATAGGCGAACTGCTGCCAGAAAGAGCAAGCAGCAACATTGGATCGACGTTTACGGTTTTCGCCAGGCGATTGCGCAACTGCTCCAACATATAGCCTTCAGGGAGATTCATCTGGAATACGGGATGCAGATCCCGTCTACGAAACTCGTCAGCACGCACAGGCATTGACAGACTGACGGCCGTGTTGGGCAATGCGTCTTCTTGATAGCGGAAAATAAAATCATCGCCGCTGGTGAGGATTCGGCCGCTATGGCCCTCTGGCGTACTGACTTTGAGGGAGGCCATTTTCATTCGAACAACTCCCCAAGCTCTTCAAGGGTCGGCATCGTCGCCGGAACAACGGCGAGCTCGCAGTCCAAAGCGCTCAAGACTCTTGCATAAGCGTTCATGGCAACACTATGGGTACCCTTCTCGACAGCAATGACTTTCTGCCGCGTCAAACCGGCGAGCTCAGCAAGTCGAGCTTGTGTCAGGCCGCGCCTGATACGGGTTTCACGTATTTGGCTACCGAGTCGAGAGATCAGCAGGACGTATTCCATGTTCAGCTACCGTGACATTTATTTTTAAATGTATCGTATACAGAACATTATTGCGAATATGCCTTACTCACCCGCCTCACCCAAACCCCCACCAATATCCCCAACACAATCGACACCAACGGCACAGCGCCCACCCAGGTCAGCGTCGGAAACACCAACAATATCTGCGAGTCATTTCCACCCAGCATCATCGAGGCACCGGTCCCCATGAGTACGCCGGCCAGTAAATGCCTGCCTGCCGTCATCGCTTCGAACCGTTGATAGTTGAACGTACGACGATGCAATGTGTAACAGAGCATGCCCCCCAGCAACAGGCTGAACACCGCGACACGTTGCCGGGTCAGCATGTTTTCGCCCGGCAACCAGAACATTTGCGAGAGATCGTAAAAGAACACGCTGGGCGTCCACTGCGGTTCGAAGGTGTAGAGGGCGCTGGTCAGTGCGCCCAGCAGCAGGCTCGACAGCACCAGGTGTTTGTCGCCGTGGATCCGGATTAAAAACAGCAAAATCAGCAGCACGATGCCGATAACCAGCCAGTAATGGCGGCTAGTAATCATCGGCATTTGCAGCGCCCGGTGTTCGGTCAGCATGTTCAGGTGATGCCACAGCACGATGCCCAGCACCCAGCCGAGGATGGTGAAGACCTTGTTGAGGTTGCCGCTGGCGAGTTTGGTCAGGGTGCCGACGCTGCATCCGTCATTGAGCACCGAGGCAAGGCCGAACAACAGCCCGCCACCGACCAGCGATAAGTAGCCGACCTCGGGAATGAACAACGGCTGACTGACGCCAAACAAGGCGTAGAACGGCGCGAGCAACAGGCCGAACAAACCGCAACTGACCAACGACACGAACAGGGTCGGCCGGCGCTTGAGCAGCAGCCCCATGGCGTTGACCAGACACATGCCCATGCGTTGGGACACCCAGCCGACAAGGAACGCCAACAACAGCGAAATCAGCAGTGAAAGCACAGGCCTCCCTGTCTCCGGTCAGTGACATCGTGCCGATGCCTGAGAGAGAGCGTAGCCGCTGCGCAAACACTTCGGATGCCCCCGAAAAGCCCTTCTACACTCAATCCGCATATGCCCTACAACACCTGTCGAATAGGCCCTCATGACCACCCTGACAGCTCGCTTGAAACAAGGCAGGGATGCGCGCAAGAACTGCCCGCGCAGTTCACAGGCAACCCTGGGAAATGTTGACCGCGACCCAATTCCGCTGATCAAGGTGTCGAGTGAAGGCCGCATCAAATCACTGGTGGAGTTGCGCTACGGGCGCATGCTGGTGTCGCCTTTCACCTTCTATCGTGGCAACGCACTGTTGCAGGCCCACGACCTGGCGGGCACTTCGAACATGGGGTTGGTTTTGCCGATTTGTGGTGATTGCCACCTGATGAATTTCGGTGGTTTCGCAACGCCCGAACGCAACCTGCTGTTCAGCGTCAACGACTTCGACGAAGCCCATCCCGGGCCGTGGGAGTGGGACTTGAAACGCCTGGTTGCGAGCTTCCTGGTGGCCGCCCGCGACTTGCGCCATGGGGAATCCGTTGAGGAAACGATCTGCCACGAAGTGGTGCAAGCCTATCAGCAGACCATGCTGGAGTGCGCCGAACAGAGTGCGCTGGAAACCTGGTACGAATCCATCAGCTATGACGACCTGCTGGCGCAGGCCAACAAAAGCACCCTGGAACATGTGGAACGCGCCATTGCCAAAGCCGAACGTCGCGCCCATGCCGAACTGCTGCCAAAAATCAGCGAACGCGACGCCCATGGTCGTCTGATCATTCGCGATGACCTGCCGGAAATTTTCCACCTGCATAAAAACACTACGCTGCTGGGCGCCGATGATGACTGGTTGCGCCTCTCGGACTGGCGCCCGCTCTACGACACCTTCATGCGCGACTATCGCGGCACCCTGCAAGCGGACCGTCGCGATCTGGTCTCGCGGTTTCACGTTCAAGACATGGCGTTCAAAGTGGTGGGCGTCGGCAGTGTCGGCACCCGTTGTCTGGTGGCGCTGTTGACCGACGATCAAGAGTTCCCGCTGTTCCTGCAATTCAAGGAAGCACGGCGTTCGGTGCTCACGGGCTACGTGAAGACCAAGTCACGGGTGCGGCATGAGGGGCAGCGGGTGGTCGACGGTCAGCGGTTGATGCAATCGGCCAGCGACTTGTTCCTAGGCTGGACCACCGGTCCCAGCGGGCGACATTTCTATGTGCGGCAATTGCGCGATATGAAAATCTCCGCCGAACTCGAGACCTTCGACGGCGACGCATTCGCGGCCTATGGCCGGCTCTGTGGCCGGGCCCTGGCTCGCGCCCACGCCAAGTCTTCCGGGCGCGCGGCGGTGATCAGCGGCTACATCGGCAAGAGCGACGCACTGGCCGACGCGTTCTATAAATATGCCCAAGGCTATACCGAGCAGAACGAGCGCGATTTCGAGCAGTTCCAGCAAGCCTGTCGCAAGGGTCGATTGCGTGCACGGTCGGAAGCCGACTTTACCGCGGATCATTTGCCATAGCCGTATCGCAAGCGCTGGCGCGGGGCGTTGATCGAGATGAATTTTTCTTCACCCCATTGCTCCGCTGCTACCTGTACATTGCCCGCGCTCATTCAAGAAACTACGGTTTGCCCGCCCTCCCGCGGGCTTTTTTTTGCCTGCGAACTGGCCTGACAGCCACCACCGGTTGTATCCGTCCATCACTGTGCCAACCGCACGACGCTCCCTTCCGATTGCTCGGGCAGCAAACAGCCTTTGGCCATCCACTGGCAGTCTCTGGCCCAGCGATAGCCGGATTCCAGCTCGCCTCGGTCGTTGTAATAACCCAGCCGCAATTGAGTGGCACTCAGGTCGAGTTTGGCAAAACCAGCCCGCGAAGCAGTAAACGTGCTATCCGGTGTTGGCTCGTTCACAGCACTCAGCCTCTTGCCACCCGCCCCGGAAATGACCCACGCGGGTTCACCTGCACGCAACAGCAATTGCTGGTTGTGGTCATGACCTGACAAAAGCATATCGACGTGGTTGCGTTCCAGCACTGGCAAGAGCCGGGTGACCAGATCCGACTCCTCGCCATGCTCGCCTTGATTGCGCACCGGGTGATGGGACGCGGCTATTCGCCAAACCGGAGCAGGTCCGGGTGCCTGGAACGCCTGATCGATAAAGTCGATTTGCTGCTGCAAACGTTCACGTGGCGCCGAGGTATCGAGGAACACCATCCGCACCAATGGCCGCCCGTCGACGTTACCGAAATCCCTGACGTAGAAATTCGCCGGCATCTGCCAGCGACCCGAACCCTTGTGCTGTTGGCCGTACTCAATTTCGTATTTTTGCGACACCGGGTAATCGTGGTTACCCAGCACCGCGTAAGACGGCACATGGCTAAGCCAGTGTCCCCAATAGACACGCTCGAATCGGGTTTCCCAGTGGAAGTCGTGGGTACTGGTCAATGGCTTGCCGTAGAAGTTGTCGCCCAGGAACACCACCATGTCCAGGCGCCCCTCTCTGGACGCAACCCGCTCCATGGCTTGCCCCACCCGCCACTGCTGCAAGTCACCACTGCCCTGGTCACCCACCGCGATCATCGAAACCGATGCAGGGTCCAGACCGCTCAGCGGAACATAGGGCGATGGTGGCGTGAACAACCAAAAACCACCGACGAATAACAGAACAACGAGAGCGACGCCGGAGCAAAGCACGATCCTTACAGGCACCGAACGTTTTGCAGAAATCGAGGGGGAAACTGTGCGTTTCAATCAGGGGCTCACAGGGCTTGGAAAGCCAGGCAGGGTGGCGAAATGAAGAGCGATCTACACCCCCAATGGATCACAGTATTTGTTCACATTTTGTTAAGAAATCGTTCCGTATACTTTTTCTCGGCCTGTTTTTTGGTTCTTCACGGAATCCCGGACAACAAAAAACCCGCAGCCCTTTCGGATTGCGGGTTTTGCGGTTCAATCGTCAGCTCAATTCACAGACTGAGGCTGAGCCGGCAACACCGTTTTTTCCCTGCTCTTGAGCACCGGCATTTCCAGCCGTGCCCGCCCGTAAAACGCCAGCGCCGTCAGCAAACACGCCAGCCACACAAAGATCCCGGCCCATAAGGTGTGGGACATGTAGTGCCAGCCTTGCAGTACCCGCGTGGTGCCATAGATGAAACCGAGGGTCAGCGAGCCGTACATGATCGCTTTCGAATAGCGCCAGCGGTAGCGACGAGCCACGAAGTACAACGCCAGCATGGTGAACCCGCCCGACGCGTGCCCGCCCGGCCAGCAGCGCCCCGGACCGGCAACTTTCAGCAGGTCGAAATTCTCGTACCACTCGACGTGCTCCATTTTGCCGCCGTACAGGGTGGTCTCGATCGGGCAGTACACGCTGGTGTGGCCCTTGAGGTAGTGAATTACCCCGGTGCTGATGGAGAACGCGAACACCACGTAGAGAAAATCGCGACGGTGCCGGGTGGCAAAGCGCAGCACCGGTGCGACTTTGATTTTTTCCAGGAAGGCGATGATTTTCGAATGCTTTTCGGCCTTCAGGCGCGGCCAGAGAAATGACAGCAAGGCCCCGATAATCGCAATCTCGCCCGTCCAGTTCGGGATGATCCGCGCCCACTTATGGGTAATTTTTTCGAACAGATGAACCTGGTCCAGCGGGTACGTCTGCGTCAGCGGATCAAAAAAATAGTTGTTGAACGCGATGTCGATTTTGGTCATGTCGAACATCAGGAACACCACGACCGCGCAGGCCAGAGGAATACCGAAATTCACCCAGTAAAAGCGGTAGCGAGAAGCGGTCAGCATTGTGAATCCTGATTCAAAAAGAAGAGGGAGAAACTCAATGAGTACTCACCGAGCTCCAGTCAGAAGCATCGATGAAACCAAGCATGCGCGGAGTTTGCGGGGTTTCGGCGGAAATAAACAGTGAAGCGCCATACCCCAGGGTCGAAGGCGGTAACTTGAGGTCTATTTCCAGTTGCTCCATGCATTCGCTGTGGGTCACCAGAACCAGGTTACGTCCGGCAACCTTGTGCGCCAACGCGTCGCGCAGCATGGTGCCCTTGCAAATGATCAGCCAGTCTTCGCCCGTGCCGACCTTGTTGAACATGAAGTTGGCGGTCTGTGCCGTGCGCAGGATCGGGCTGTTGTAGATATCGGCCTTGTCCAGGCCCAGGTGTTTGAACTGAGCCCCAAGGCTCTCGGCAACACGGCGAGAGCGCTCGGTAATGCCATCGTTACCAACCAGGCACGGCGCAGAGGAGTGGTCGCAGCGCTCGACGTGGCGCACCAGTACGATCACGTCGCCCTTGGCCCATCCCGTCATCAGCGCCTGTGCACCGGCCACATTGCCGTGAGCCAGGTCCGGCGCGGTGGCGGGACGCAGCAAAAACACGGTCAGCGGGATAACCAGCAGCGCCGAGGCCAACACCACAGCAGCGTTGCGATAGCGGGCGAAACGGTTCAGATCGATCGAGCGTTTTATCCCGAAAAGACTCAGTCTTAATTCCACATCAAGCCGCCTCGCCGGCAAACACCACCCCATTAGATCCCGCAAGGTTAGAGAAACATGCGTCGGTGACTGGTGAAACGCATGTGAAAAAAAGCTTAAAAACGCTGTAAAAATTTTGTTACAGAATCCGTTCGACAAAATCCTTTCAGCTCCAGGGATTGCGGCCGATACATCCTGCTTACACAGCTTGGCGGCCCCCAAAAAAAACAATCTTCCAGCCAACCGACAAACAAGAAGCACTACGTTCCTGGAGGAATTTGATGAATAGCTGGTTCGGCAACATCAGCGTGAACCTGAAACTGGGCCTGGGATTTGGCCTGGTTCTGGCACTGACCTGCGTCCTCGCCCTGACCGGCTGGACCAGCCTGGGCGGGTTGATTGACCGCAGCAACTGGATGAGCGACATCACCCAGCTCAATGGCGGCTTGACCAAGCTGCGCGTGGTTCGCCTGCAGTACATGCTGACCAACGGCGACGAAACCGCCGCGCAGACCGTGCAGACCACCCTCGACGCCTTCTCGGCTCAGCAGCAAGCCCTGCTGGCGAAGTTCAAGAGCCCGGAAAACCTCAAGCTGCTCAGGGAGCAGGGCGCCGTCATCGATGCCTACAAGACGTCCCTCGACAAAATGCGCAACGCCTATCGCACCGGTAACAGCGCCCGTGATGCCATGAGCACCAGCGCCGAAACCGCCAACACGCTGATCAACGACATCAACGCCCGCGTGCAGCAAATGCCGTTAAGCGACCAGCGCTTCGAGCAGTTCCAGGCCATCACCGCGGCCAAGGAAGCGTTCCTGCTGGCCCGCTACGAAGTGCGCGGCTATACCGCCACCACCAACGCCGAGACCGAGCAAAAAGCCGTCGGCCAACTGGACGCGGCCATCGCCAGCCTGAAACTGTTGAACGCACAGTTCGCCGATACCCAGCAAGACGCCCTGCATCGGCTGGAAGCTGCACTGGGCAACTACCGCAGTGCCTTGCAGGCCTACAAGGCCGCCAACAATGACGCGGTGCAGGCGCGCAAGGAAATGACCGACCAGGGCGTCGCCATCGTGTCCCAGAGCGATCAGTTGTACCAGATCCAGCTCGACCGCCGTGACGCCGAAAGCGCCCGGGCGCGCACTCTGCAAC
Organism: Pseudomonas sp. GM48; assembly: GCF_000282335.1. Lineage (GTDB taxonomy): Bacteria > Pseudomonadota > Gammaproteobacteria > Pseudomonadales > Pseudomonadaceae > Aquipseudomonas. The sequence goes on along the minus strand of NZ_AKJM01000109.1, from coordinate 43,890 downwards.
TGATCAGTACGTTACTGGCGTTGCTGGTGGGCATCATTGCCGCCGTGGTCATCACTCGCCAGATCACCCGCCCATTGCGTGAAACCCTGGCGGTGGTCGATCGCATCGCCAGCGGTGACTTGTCCCAAAACGTCCTGGTTACCCGCCGCGACGAACTCGGCGTGTTGCAGCAAGGCATCGCGCGCATGGGCGTGACCCTGCGCGACTTGATCAGCGGCATCCGCGACGGCGTGACCCAGATCGCCAGCGCCGCTGAAGAGCTGTCGGCCGTGACCGAACAGACCAGCGCCGGGGTCAACAGCCAGAAAGTCGAGACCGATCAGGTCGCGACCGCCATGCACGAGATGACCGCCACCGTGCAGGAAGTCGCGCGCAACGCTGAAGAAGCCTCGCAAGCCGCTGCCGCGGCGGACGGCGAAGCCCGTGAGGGTGACAAAGTGGTCAACGAAGCCATCGCCCAGATCGAACGCCTGGCCAGCGAAGTGGTGCGCTCCACCGAAGCCATGAGCGTGTTGCAACAGGAAAGCGACAAGATCGGCAGCGTCATGGACGTGATCAAGGCCGTGGCCGAACAGACCAACCTGCTGGCGCTCAATGCCGCCATTGAAGCAGCCCGCGCCGGTGAGGCCGGTCGTGGTTTTGCCGTGGTGGCCGACGAGGTTCGTGGCCTGGCCCAGCGCACGCAGAAATCCACCGAGGAAATCGAAGGCCTGGTGGCCGGCCTGCAGAACGGCACGCAGCAAGTGTCGGCGGTGATGAATAACAGCCGCGTCCTCACCGACAGCAGCGTGGCCCTGACCCGCAAGGCTGGCGAGTCACTGGAGAACATCACCCGCACAGTGTCCAACATCCAGTCGATGAACCAGCAAATCGCCGCCGCCGCCGAACAGCAAAGCGCCGTGGCCGAAGAGATCAGCCGCAGCATTATCAACGTGCGTGACGTGTCCGAACAGACTGCTGCTGCCAGCGATGAAACGGCGGCGTCGAGTGTTGAACTGGCGCGGCTGGGCAATCAGTTGCAGATGATGGTGAGTCATTTCAGGGTCTAGGCCGCGCACTTCAGTGAGTTGACAGGAAGCCCTTTGAACAAAGGGCTTCTCTCATTTCAGGCCGTCGAGCTGCTTATTTGGCGAAGTTTTCGATCTTTACCTGGCCCTCAGGAAAGGTGGCGATGATTTCCAACTCGCCACCCATGGCGCGGATGTAGTTGCGCAATGTGCTGATGTACATGTCCGTGCGTCGTTCCATTTTTGAGATTGCTGCCTGGTTGACGTGGAGTGCTTTGGCCAACGTGTCCTGGCTCAATGCCTGAGCCTGACGCAACTCGTGCAACGGCATTTCTGCTCGCAGTTTTTTAACCAAGGCCTCGACACGCGCTTGAGACTCGGGAGAGCGACGCGCTACCAACTCAGAAAATTTTTTAGCCATTGTCATAGCCCTCTGTCTTCAATGTTTCCAAGTGCTCGTCGTACAGCCGCTCAGCCAGCGGCACATGCTCCTGATACCAACGGTCCTTGCCGGTTTTGTCGCCGCCAATCAGCAGAATCGCACAACGTCTGGGATCAAAGGCATACAGCACTCGATATGGCTTGCCTGCATGTTGCACCCGCAATTCGCGCAGATTTCCGTGCCGCGAGCCCTTGATATCGCTGGTAAACGGGAATCCCAAGTGCGGTCCCTCATCTCCGAGCAACGTGACTGAGGCTTGCACTGAGTCCTGCTCCGCCTCATTGAGTCGATCCCACCAGGCCTCAAATTCATCCGTGTATTCAACGTCCCATTTCATACAAATATGCCACCCGCGGAATATAACCTCAAGGGAATAACTGTATGAGCTCCAGCGGCCCTTCGAATACCCTTGAGCCCCCACGCAATTGTTAATGATGATTGCTGGAGGAACCTGGATGTCGCCGAATTTTGAGCGAGGTACGGGCGCTGGCGGATTACTGGATGGCGTTGCAGGCGGGTGGCATCAGCCTGGATATGGGCAAGGCCAGTTCCCACGCAGTGCGTGGGAATCAATCAATGGCAGGCTAAACCTCAGACACAAATCGCATTGGTAAACACCAACCGATTGCCGAACGGATCGCTGATGGTCATGTCCTGGCTGCCCCAGGGCATGGCCTGGATCTGTGGATGCGCAAACGCGTACTCCCTGGCCAGCAGTTGCTGCTGGAAGGCTTCCAGTTCATCGGTCTCGATGCGCAAGGCCGAGCCTGGCGTGCTGTCGCCATTGTGTTCGGACAGGTGCAGCACGCACTCACCTCGCGAGACTTGCAGGTACAACGGGAAACCGGCTTCGAAACGATGCTGCCAGTCGATCTTGAAACCGAGAAAATCGACGTAAAACTCCACTGCCTGGGCTTCGTCGAAAATACGCAGGATCGGAGTGGTTTTGCCGAAGCTCATCGGGTTGCTCCCAGACTGTGAAAGACCTGTAGGAGCGAGCTTGCTCGCGATGGTCGTTAATGATGACGCGTGTCTACTGGGTAAACGCTGCGCTCTTTTGTCCATCGCGAGCAAGCTCGCTCCTACAAAATACGTAACCGAACAGCAATGATAGTCGGACTTGATATCAGTCCTTCGGCGCGGAAACGCCATTCTTTAGTCTCAAAATGCCATCACTGTGACGCAGTCCTCGAAACGTCACTGAAACCCTGTGCGCAAATCCCCTTCCCGGGCCAGAAACCGCCCTTCCCTGCGCCCGTTGGCCTGGCCATCGCGGTAACTCAACACTCCGTTGACCCATACGCCCTCGATGCCTTGCGCTGCCCGCTGCGGATCGTTGAAATCGGCGACATCACGGATGGTCGCCGGATCGAACAACACCAGGTCCGCCCAATGGCCTTCGCGGATTTCCCCGCGAGCCTTCAAACCGAAGCGTGCCGCCGACAGTCCGGTCATTTTGTGCACGGCGGTGTGCAGCGGGAACAGTCCTACGTCCCGGCTGAAATGTCCGAGCACCCGGGGGAATGCGCCCCACAAGCGTGGGTGCGGAAACGGGTCTTCCGGCAAACCGTCGGAGCCGACCATCGACAGCGGATGCGCGAGGATCCGGCGCACATCCGCCTCATCCATTCCGTAGTACACCGCACCGGCCGGTTGTAGTTGGCGGGCGGCCTCCAGCAACGGCACATTCCATTCGGCGGCAATGTCCATCAGGTCGCGGCCGCCCATCTGCGGATGCGGCGTCGACCAGGTAATGGTGATGCGGTGGGCATCGGTCACCTGCTTGAGGTCCAGGGTCGATGAGCTCGCGGCATAGGGATAACAGTCGCAGCCAACCGGATGGCTCTTCGCCGCCTCTTCGAGGGACGCCAACAGCTGCGGACTACGCCCCCAGTTACCGGCGCCGGCGCATTTGAGGTGGGAAATGATCACCGGGCTTTGCGCATGGCGACCGATCTGGAACGCCTCGTTCATGGCCTCCAGCACCGGTTCGAATTCGCTGCGCAAATGGGTGGTGTAGACCGCACCAAACGCCGACAACTCTTCGGTCAGTTGCATCACTTCATCGGTCGATGCCGAAAAGGCGCTGGCATAGGCAAGGCCGGTGGACAGGCCCAGCGCGCCGGCCTCAAGGCTCTCGCGCAGCTGCTCGCGCATCGCGGCGATTTCATCCGCCGTGGCGGTGCGGAACAGGTCGTCCAGATGATTGCTGCGCAACGCCGTGTGGCCCACCAGCGCCGCGACGTTCAGCGTAGTGTTCGCCGCTTCGACTGCCGCGCGGTAGTCACTGAACTTCGGATAGACGAACGCAGCGGCCGTGCCGAGCAGGTTCATCGGATCCGGCGGATCGCCGCGCAAACTCACCGGCGAAGCACTGATCCCGCAGTTGCCGACAATGACCGTGGTCACGCCCTGGCTGAGCTTGGGCAGCATCTGCGGTTGGCGAATGACCACGGTGTCGTCATGGGTGTGCACGTCGATGAAACCCGGCGCCAGCACATGGCCCTGCGCGTCAATTTCTTCGCTGGCGTGGGCATCGCACAAGTCGCCGATGCGCTCGATGCGACCATTCAGAATCGCCACGTCGGCGGGGTAACCGGGGTTGTTGCTGCCGTCGATGATCAGGGCGTTGCGAATCAGCGTGTCGTACTGCATGTCAGTCTCCCAGCGGCAAATGGTCGTCGCCGCCGCGGTATTCGTCGAGGGCGAGTTTGATTCGCCGCAGACGTTCTTGATTGTCTTCAGGGTTGGCCAGGGCCAGCTCGGTGGCGAGCACATCGATGGCCAGCAGCATGCCGTAGCGCGCCGCCGTGGGTTTGTAGATGAACGAGGTTTCGGCACTTTGCAGGGGCAGGACGATGTCGGCCAGTTGCGCCAGCGGCGAATCGCCGCGAGTGATGGCCAGAATGCGTGCGCCGTAGTTGCGCGCCAGCTCCACCGTTTCAATCAGCTCCGGGGTAATGCCGGTGAGAGAGCAGACAATCACTACGTGTTCGGCGCTGAGGCTGGCGGCGGTGACACGCATCATCACCGCATCGTGGCACGCCGCAATCGGATAGCCGAGACGCACCAGGCGCACTTGCAGTTCATCGCTGCACAGGGTCGAGCAGCCGCCCATGCCGAAAGCGTGAATCATCCGCGCCTTGCCCAGCAGTTTCGCCGCATCGGCGAAACGCGACTCATCGAACGCCGCCAGGTGCTGGCGCAAGGTCGATTCGATGTCGCCGACGATTTGCCCGTAGAACGCCGACTGCTCGGGCGTGCCCGCCGGGTCGAGAAATCGGCTGCCAACGCCGCTGGCCTGGGCCAGTTGCAAACGCAAGTCACGCAAATCCCGACAGCCGACGGTGCGGGCGAAACGTGACAGCGTGGCGCTGCTGACCTCTGCCCGCAGCGCCAGTTCATCGAGGCTGGCGGAAGCGGCAAATCCTACGTCGTCGAGCATCAGGCGTGCGATGCGTCCTTCACCGGCGCTGAAGGAGTCCTGACGGGCGCGGATCTGGTAGAGGATGTCCATGCGGGTGGCTCCGGCTAAATCAGATAAGAAAGGCCAACGGTCAGGCCGAAGGCGACGACCGAGATCAATGTCTCGAGCACGGTCCAAGTCTTGAAGGTTTGGGCAACGGTCATGTTGAAGTATTCCTTGATCAACCAGAAACCGCCGTCGTTAACGTGGGAAAAGATAACCGACCCGGCGCCCGTCGCCAGCACCAGCAGCTCCGGATGGGGATAACCCAGACCAATGGCCACTGGCGCGACCACACCTGAAGCAGTGGTCATGGCCACAGTGGCAGAACCAGTGGCGATGCGCATCAGCGCGGCGAACAGCCAGCCCATCAACAGCGGCGACAGGTGAAACTCGTGGGCCAGGCCGACGATCTGGTCGGTGACGCCGGCGTCCACCAGAATTCGGTTCAAGCCACCACCGGCGCCCACCAGCAAGGTGATACTCGCGGTCGGCGCCAGACATTCGTTGGTGAACTTGAGGATCGATTCGCGGTTAAAGCCCTGAGCCAGGCCGAGGGTCCAGAAACTCAGCAATGTGGCCAGCAACAGCGCGATCACCGAGTTGCCGATGAACAGCAGGAACTGGTTGAAACCACTGCCCGGCGTGGAAATCAGATTGGCCCAGCCGCCGATCAGCATCAGCACCACCGGCAACAGGATGGTCGCCATGGTGATGCCGAACCCCGGCAAGCTGTCGCGGGGTTCGCGCTCGAGGAACTGACGCTCCAGCGGGTTTTCCGCCGGTAACTGAATGCGCGGCACAATGAATTTGGCGTACAGGGGACCGGCAATGATCGCGGTCGGAATACCGATCAGGATCGCGTACATCAACGTCTGCCCCACCGACGCCTGATACACCTGCACTGCCAGCATCGCCGCCGGATGCGGCGGCACCAGCGCATGCACCACCGAAAGCCCGGCGACCATCGGCAAGCCGACCATCAGGATCGAGACGCCCACGCGCCGCGCCACGGTAAACGCAATCGGCACCAGCAAAACGAAACCGACTTCGAAGAACAGCGGCAGGCCGACCAGAAACGCGATAGTCACCATCGCCCAATGCGCGTTCTTCTCGCCAAAGCGGTCGATCAAGGTCCGGGCCACCTGCTCGGCGCCGCCGGACTCGGCCATCATCTTGCCGAGCATGGTCCCCAGCGCCACCACCAGTGCGATGTGCCCCAGGGTTTTGCCGACGCCCGCCTCATAGGCGCCCACAACACCCGACGGCGGCATCCCCGCCACCAGCGCCAGGCCGATGGAAATCAGGGTGATGACAATGAACGGGTTTAGCCGGTAACGGGCGATCAGAACGATCAGTGCAATGATGGCGATGGCGGCATACACCAGCAGCCAATAGCCGAAGGACAGGGTCATGCGGTACTCCTCGAGAGGGTCACGTCGAAATATTTGTGAAACTCTTAAAACATTTCGAATAGAGATTTTCAAACGAGGTGAAAGTAATTTTCGTGCAGAGGTAAGGGATGTCGCGCAGGGGTATGGCGTGTCGCGAATTATGAAAGTCGGCCGTGTGAATTTTCATCACCAACAACAGATCTTTCCCCCGCCCAGCGTGGGAAAGATCGAATGGCTGGATTCAGTCGTGATGCACCCGGGCCCGCTTGAGCAATTTCTTGCAACGCTCGGACAAGTGCAGCACTCGCAGGTGCTTGCCGGCCTTGGCGTAGCGCTCGCGCAAGGTGCCCAGCGCGGCAATGGCCGAGTAGTCGACAAAACTCAGGTGGCGGCAATCCAGGGTCACTTGCACCGGGTCGTTGGCCGGATCGAACTGATTGAGAAAGGGTGTGGTCGAGGCGAAGAACAGCGTGCCATGCACCCGGTACAACTTGCTGCCGTCGTTCTCAAGGTGACTGTCGGCATACAGCTGTCGGGCCTGCTGCCAGGCAAAGTTCAGCGCAGCAATGATGATGCCGCAAAGCACCGCGATGGCCAGATCGGTGAAAACGGTAATCACCGTCACCGCGATGATCACCAGCGCATCGTTCAGCGGCACCTTGTTCATCACCCGCAGCGAGGCCCAGGCGAAGGTCTGTTGCGCAACCACGAACATCACCCCGACCAACGCAGCCAATGGAATGCGCTCGATCAGCGGCGACAGAAAAAGAATGAACAGCAGGATCGACACTCCGGCCACCACCCCGGACAAGCGCCCGCGGCCACCGGAACTGAGGTTGATCACGGTCTGGCCGATCATGGCGCAACCGCCCATGCCGCCGAACACACCGGACACCACATTCGCCGCCCCCAGCGCCACGCACTCGCGATCCGGGTAACCACGGCTCTCGGTGATTTCGTCGGTGAGGTTGAGGGTCAACAGGGTTTCCAGCAACCCGACCAGCGCCATCAGGATCGCATAGGGCGCGATGATGCGCAGGGTGTCCAGGTTCCACGCAATGTCCGGCAGCGCCAGTGTCGGCAGGCCACCGGCAATGTGCGCCATGTCGCCGAGGGTACGGGTCGGCAGGCCGAGTAGATACACCGCCAGGCCCACGCCGAGAATCGCCACCAGCGCCGGCGGCACGGTGCGGGTCAGCCGCGGCAGCACGTAGACAACGGCCATGGTCACCGCGACCAGGCCAAGCATCATGTACAGCGGTGTACCGCTCAACCAGGCTTCACCGCTCTTGAAGTGCTCCATTTGCGCCAGCGCAATGATGATCGCCAGGCCATTGACGAAGCCGAGCATCACCGGGTGCGGCACCATGCGCACCAGTTTGCCGAGCTTGAGCAGCCCGAACGCCATCATGATCAGCCCGCCCAGCAACACCGTGGCCAGCAAGTACTGCACGCCGTGTTGCACCACCAGCGCGACGATCACCACGGCCATCGAGCCGGCCGCCCCGGACACCATGCCCGGTCGCCCGCCAAACAACGCGGTCAGCGTGCAAATGATGAACGCGCCATAAAGCCCCATCAGCGGATTGAGGTGGGCCACCAGCGCGAAAGCGATGCACTCGGGCAACAGGGCGAAGGAAGTGGTAAGTCCGGCCAGGACATCGGCGCGTAGACGTTTTGCTTTCATGGAGGGATCGCACACAGGGAGAGACGAGAAAAGAGTGTGCGGATGTTACGGAATCGGGGGCCGACCGGCCATCATCTGTGTCATCGAAAATGTCTTCGCGAGCAAGCCCGCTCCCACATTCGATCGCATTCCTTCTGACGGAGCGCGATCAACTGTGGGAGCGGGCTTGCTCGCGAAGAACGATGACGCGGTCTAAAGCCAACTCAAACCCTCTCATCGCGAATCCACCCAACCTGACGCAGGAATCACAAATCAGCCCTTGAAATTCGCGTTCGCATAATCCGCCAATTTGCCCTGGATAAAGTCCAGAAAGCATTGAATCCGCAGGGCCAGCTGCGAGTTCCGGTAGTACACCGCGTTGATCGGCTGGCGATAGCCGCTGTTGAATTCGGCCAACAACACTTTCAAGCGTCCGGCCCGAATGTCTTCAATGGTCATGAAATGCGACAGGCTGGCAATGCCCTGGCCGTCCAGTGCCAGATGGCGGATGGTCTCGCCGCTGGAGGCGCTGATCGACGCCTGGATCGGCCAGCGATCGCCATGCACATAACGCAGCGGCCATTGGTTGAGGCCTTCGTTCTGGGTGAACCCCAGCAGCGTATGGCTGGCCAGGTCCGCCACGGCTTGCGGAGTGCCGTGCTTTTCCAGGTACGCCGGGCTGGCGACGATGTGCAGCGGGCTGCATCCCAGGGAGCGGGCATGCAATGTCGAGTCGGTCAGGGTGCCGATGCGGATGGCGATGTCGGTGCTCTGTTCCAGCAGGTCGATGATCAAATCGTTGCTATTGAGTTCGAGCTGGATGTCCGGGTAGAGCCGACGGAATTCATCAACGTAGGGCACGATGACATGCAGCATGAAAGGCGATGCCGCGTTGATGCGCAGGCGCCCGGACGGCGTTTGCTGGCGTGAGGACAGACGTTCTTCGAGTTCATCCATTTGGTCGAGAATCTGCTTGGCGTGCTCGAAGAAATACTTGCCCTCTTCGGTCAGGTCCATGCGTCGCGTGGTGCGATTGATCAATGTCGTGTCGAGCTTGGCCTCCAGCCGCGACAGCGTACGGCTGACCGCCGAAGGCGTTTGCCCGACCTGCTCGGCCGCTGCAGAAATCGACCCGCATTCAATCACGCAGACGAAAATCTGCAATTCATCGGATCTGGCTTTCACGTGTGTCCCTTATCGATAGTCCTGCGCCGTTCTATTGTGCAGCGAAAATCCAATGTGGCGAGGGGGCTTGCCCCCGTTCGGCGGCGAAGCCGTCGTAAGATCGACATACGCGGTTTATCTGAACCATCGCGCTCACCGGTTATGGGTCCGCTTCGCGCACCAACGGGGGCAAGCCCCCTCGCCACAAAAGCTCTCTCGCTACAAACCAGTGTCGGTGTCTGATATCGATAGTAGCCGAGCGTTACGCCTTCAGACCAAACACCTCAGCCAAATGCTGCTCATAACGCGCCACATCAGCTTCGATGTTCGGGCGCTTCATCACGTCTACGCAGAGGAACGTCGGCAAACCGGTCATGCCAAGGAACTCGTTGGCCTTGTGGAACGGGAAGTACACCGCGTCCACACCTTTGGCTTCGAAGAAATCGGTCGGGTCGTCGAAGGCTTGCTGCGGGGCGTTCCAGGTCAGCGACAGCATGTATTGCTTGCCGTGAATCAGGCCGCCGCTGCCGTACTTCTGCGACGCGTCCGAACGGGTGCGCCCGTCGCTGGCATAGAGGCTGCCATGCCCTTCGGTGAAGACTTCATCGATGTACTTTTTCACGGTCCACGGCGCGCCCATCCACCAGCCGGGCATCTGGTAAATGATCACGTCGGCCCACAGGAACTTGGCCACTTCTTCGGCGATGTCGTAGCCCTCGTCGATGAAGGTGGTTCTGACGTCCACACCGCCGCGATCCAGCACGCTCAACGCGGTTTCATGCAGGGTGGTGTTGTAGCGGCCGTCGGAGTGCGCAAACTTTTTGCCGCCATTGAGCAACAGGACTTTTTTCATGGGAGGTCTCGGGAAGGTCGGGAATCGGATGGCGGCAGAGTACCGACTGGCCTCGTGCGGAATAAGCGTCGATTGGGCAAATATCATTTGACCCATAAGCACGAATCAATGGCCGATTGTTGCCTTAGACTGATGCCAGTTCTGATCTGAGGAGAAATGTAGATGAGTGAAATCCAGGGCTTCATCCTGCACGCCAAGACCCGCCCGGAAAAATCCGATGCCTTCGAAGCGTTTTTCAGCAGCTACGTGGAAGCGAGCCGCGCCGAACCCGGTTGCATCGAATACCACATGTTGCGCGACAAACAGGACCCGACCCTGTTCATCTTCTACGAAATATGGCAGTCCCAGGCCCACCTCGATGTGCACTCGAACCTGCCGCACATGAAGCAGTTCCTCGACCAGCGCGATGAATACCTGGAACGGGACTTCGAGATCCGCGCCATCGAAATGATCAGCCCGTCGTCCGCTAGCCGCTGATCAGCAAATGGCCGCCGAGCAAACCAAGGCCAATGAAGAACACGCGCTTGAACAACACGGCGCTGATCCGCTGGCGCAGCGATTGCCCCAGCCACATGCCGAGCATTGCCGGGATCAGCGCCAACAGCGACGCGCTCAACTCGCCCCCGCCGAGAGCGCCGCGCCATAGCAAGCCTCCGGCCAGGGCCAGGGTCGAGACGGTGAACGACAGGCCCAGCGCCTGCACCAGTTCGTCCTTGCTCAAACCCAGCGCCTGCAGATAAGGCACCGCCGGAATCACGAATACGCCTGTAGCCGACGTGATGACGCCAGTCAGCACGCCACACAATGGACCGAGCCAGCGTTCGCTGCGCCGCCCTACGCGCAGAGTCGGCAGAAACAAACCGCTCAGCGCATAAAGCAACAATGCCGCCCCCAGCCCCCGCACCACCCAATGGCCACCGCTGATGCCGACCCACAGGGTGCCTGCCCCGGTGCCGATGAAAATCGCCAGCAACATCGGCCACAACCGTTTGATCAGCCCCGACAGATGCCCGCCGAATGCCAATTGCCAGACGTTGGTCAGGGTCGCCGGAATGATCAACAACGCCGCAGCCTGCGTCGGTGCCATAGCCACACCGAGCAGGCCCATGGCAACGGTCGGCAGGCCCAGGCCGATCACGCCCTTGATCATGCCGGCCAGCACAAAGGTGCCGATAACCAACAACGAAAGGGCCAGGCCGAGATTCTGATAAAACGCCGAGAGTGTATTCATGGGGCCATGGTGAGCCCGCAAGGGTTGATTGAAAATCTGCCATATACTGAGGCAGCCTCTCGCAAGGCAAGAGGCTGAATATCTGGGTCGAGGCTACTGGCCTCTTCGCGAGCAAGCCCGCTCCCACAGTGGATCGCGTCACCTGTGGGAGCGGGCTTGCCCGCGAAGGCGTCCTCCCAGACAACACACATCTTGAGGTTGCTGTAATGCACTTCGACCTGACCGACCTGCGCCTGTACCTGAACATCCTCGACACCGGCAAAATCACCGCCGGCGCCGCACGCAGTCATCTGTCCCTGGCCGCGGCCAGCGCGCGCATTCGTGCCATGGAAGCCTCACTGGGGATCGGGTTTCTCGAAAGAGGCCGGCGCGGTGTAGCGCCAACGCCGGCCGGCAAGGCCCTGGCTCAGCATGCCCGTACTCTGATGCAACAAGCCGAACGCCTGCAACAGGACCTGGCCGAATACGCCAAGGGCGTAAAAGGCCAGGTGCGATTGTTGTGCAACACCACGGCGATCACCGAGTACCTGCCGGAGTTGCTCGCCGACTTCCTGTGCGACCACCCCAACCTGGATATCGACCTGCAGGAATTGCCCAGCGCCCGCATCACCCACGCCTTGCGCCAGGGCGCGGCGGACCTCGGTATCGTCTCCGACGCCATCGACACCCACGACCTGCAAACCCGCCCGTTTCGCGATGATCCGCTGGTACTGATCATGCCCCGCGAACATCCCTTGGCACAGGCGGCCTCAGTTAGTTTCACCGACACATTGCGTCACGATTACGTCGGCCTGAACGCCAACAGCGCCCTCGCCGTGTACCTGGAGGAACAGGCGTTGCACACCGGTACACGGATGCAGATCCGCATCCGCGCCGATGGCTTCGACGGGTTGATGCGCATGGTCGCACACGGCGCCGGATTGGCGATTGTGCCGTTGGCGGCGATCCAGCGCGGGTCGCTCGATGAGCCGTTGAAAAGTGTCGCGCTGGAGGAAGACTGGGCGCAGCGCAAACTGCTGCTCTGTGCTCGCTCATTCGACAACCTGCCCGGTTATGCCAGAGCCCTGTTCGAGGCATTGCAGGGCGACAGCCTTTGAAGACTGTCGCCCCGCCGTGTTGCTTCCAGACTAGACCTTGGGCAACGGACGCAAGGCTTCGGCAGTCTTGGGTTTTCTGAAAAAGATGCCGTAGATCACCGTGAGTACCAGCAGGAAAGGCACACCGAAGACCAGAGTCATATTGAAGGCGTCGGTGAAATAGGTGGTGATCATCACCGCGCCCATCAGCAGCAGCCCCAACAGGGTCGAGTAAGGGAACAGTCGCATGCGGAACGACAGTTTGCGTTCACCGTTGCGTTGGTGATAACGACGGAAGCAGTAGTGCGTCAGGAAAATCATGAACCAGGTGAAAATGGCGCCGAACATGGAGATTGCCATCATCAATGTGAACGAGCTTTCCGGATACAGGATGTTGAGCAAGGTCGCCAGGGCGATACCCGAGCTCGACAGCAGCAGTGCGTTCAGCGGAATCCCGCTCTTGCTCAACACGCCCATGGACTTCGGCGCATAACCACCACGGGACAGGCTGAACATCATCCGCGTGGTGATGTACAACTGACTGTTCATCGCCGACAACGCCGCAATCAGAATCACGAAATTCATCACGCCGGTCGCACCGGGAATACCGATCGACTGCATGACCGTGACGAACGGGCTCTGGGCTTGACCGGCCTGGACCCACGGTACAATCGCCAGCATCAGCGCGAGGGTCAGCAGGTAGAACACCACCAGGCGCACGATGGTCGCGCGAAAGGCCTTCTTCACCGCTTGCTCCGGATCCTTCGCCTCTCCGGCGGCCACCGCGATCATCTCCACACTCAAGTAGCTGAAGATCGACACGATCACCGCGACCCACATCCCTTGCAAGCCATTGGGAAAAAAGCCGCCGTGGGAGGTGTAGTTATGCACGCCGTATTCCGGGTTACCGGAGCCGAACACCACATACACCGCAAGAATGATGAAGCCGACAATCGCGCCGATCTTGATGGTCGAGAACCAGTACTCGAAGGTGCCGAAGGTCTTCACGCTGATGGCGTTGAGCACGATCAGCACACTGGAGAACGAGACGATCCAGATCCATTCCGGCACGTTGGCGAACCAGTACTTCATGTACATCGCCACCGCCGTTACTTCCGTACCGACCGCCAGCACGATCGCCGCCCAGTAGGCATAGCGCACCAGGAACCCGGCCAGCGGGCTGACATAGAATTCGGCATAGGCACCGAACGAACCCGAGGTCGAATGGGCCACGGTCATTTCCGCCAGGCAGCCCATCAACAGCAGGGTGATGATCGCGCCAATGGCGTAGCTGAGCAGCACGCTCGGCCCGGCATAGCCGATGGCGTAGGCGCTGCCCATAAACAGCCCGGTGCCAATCGCACCGCCAATGGCGATCATGCTCATCTGCCCCGACGTCAGTTGACGCCGCAAGCCGTGTTCACGGTTGGATATCGTTTCAAAACCGGAGTTATCGGTCATTTGTCTGTCCTCTGAATATTGTCTTTCTTGAAGTGAGCACGTGGTTGGATGGTCTCGTGGGGATCAGCCACGCACAGCAGGACACGGATCAGAAAATACTCAGTGGATACTCGATGATGACGCGGACTTCGTTGTTGTCCGTGGTGTCGGCGCGCGCCACTTGAGCGGTCGAACGCACACTGGCCTGACGCACCCGCACCGACAGATCCCTGGCCTTGCCCGACTGCACGACGTAGCGCGCTTCGAGGTCGCGTTCCCAGCGTTTGCCGTCATCGCCGTAACGCCCGTAAGCGCCGTTGGGACCGCCGTCGTAGTGGCTGTCGTCGATATGGTCACCGCGGACGTAACGCGACATGAAGCTCAGGCCTGGCACGCCGAATGGCGCCATGTCCAGGTCGTAGCGAAGTTGCCAGGAACGTTCGTTGGGGGCGTTGAAATCGAGGACCTGGATCGAGTTGGCAAGGAAAATCGAAGTCCCCGGTTGTTGATCGAACCCCAGGTAATCGAACGGCTCATCGCCATCCACGCGTTGATACGCCAGGGTCAAACGATGGGCGCCGAACTTGTACGCTGTGGCCAACGACCAGGTGGTGTTATCGATCTTGCCGGCCAGGCTCTGGCCATCGTCGTTGGTACGGTAAATATTGAAATCCAGGTTCAGCGACTGCCCTTCGCTCAAGGCAAAGGTGTAGTTGGTGTTGGCGTAATACTGCCGCCAGATGTCGGTGAACTGCGAACCGTACAGGCTGACGCTCAGTTGATCGCTCACTGCATAGCTACCGCCCAGATAGTCGACGCTGCGGGTTTCCACCCCGGCATACAACGCTTTCAGGGCGCCATCGGCGTTGGTGGAGTTACTGTCGTTGCCGGCTGTGAAGTGGCCGATGTCCACTTGCAGCGCCTTGAGTTCATTACTGGTCAGCTGAAAGCCGGTGGCCACGCTGGTAAACAGTCGCGCATTGCCCGTGCCGAACACCGGGTTGAACGGGGTCAGGTTGCCGTACTTGAGTTCGGTGTTGGAGATCCGCGCCTTGAGCGCACCACCTGCTTCGGAATACTCATCCTCGGGGCGACCGTCGGAATCGACCGGCAGCAAACCGGTGCCGGTTCGTCCCTTGCCGCTGTCGAGTTTGAGGCCCAACTGCGCATAGGCATCGACGCCGAAACCCACCGCGCCCCGGGTATACCCGGAACGGTAATCGAGCATGATCCCGTGGGCCCATTCGTCCCGATAGTTCTGACCACCCGGGTTGTTGAGGTTGTTGCGGTAGAAATAGAAGTTGCGGTTGGTCAGGACCAGGCTGCTGTCTTCGACGAATCCATTGTCGGCTGCGGCATAAGCCATATGACCGACGCAACTGCTGATGGCGAGCGGCAAGGCTGGCCAAAGGGACAATTTCATTCTGCGTGCTCCTTATTATTGTGTTTGCACAGAACTTTTGATTGACGGCACCCGAAGCCCTGCTGCCAGGAAAACCCGGCAGCAAGACGCGGACATCGGTTAACTCAGGTGACGCTGTGGCGGACCTGGAATTGCGCCTGCGCCCAGGTTTTCCGGTCGAGGATTTCGCCGAGGATCTGCACGGCATCCCAGACCTCGGTGAACGTCGTGTACAGCGGGGTGAAGCCGAAGCGCATGATCCGCGGCTCGCGGTAGTCACCGATTACACCGCGGTCAATCAAGGCCTGGATCACGGCATAACCCTCGGGATGCTCAAAGCTGACATGGCTGCCACGCTTGGCGTGTTCGCGTGGCGTGACCAGGGTCAGCTCATGAGCGGCGCAGCGCTGCTCGACGAGTTCAATGAACAGGTCGGTCAGGGCCAGGGATTTGCGGCGCAGGCTGGCCATATCGGTCTGGGAGAAAACATCCAGCCCACACTCGACCATCGCCAATGAAGTGATTGGCTGGGTGCCGCACAGGTAGCGGGCGATGCCGCTGCTCGGCTCGTAGCGAGGCTCCATGGCGAACTGCCGCGAATGGCCGAACCAGCCCGACAAGGGCTGCGGCACCAGATCGCACAGCTGCGGCGAGACCCAGACAAACGCCTGTGAACCCGGACCGCCATTGAGGTATTTGTAAGTGCAACCGATGGCGTAGTCGGCGCCCGCCTGATGCAAATCAACCGGCACCGCCCCGGCGGAATGCGCCAGATCCCAGATAGCCAGCGCGCCACACTCGTGGCTCAGTGCGGTCAGGGCCTGCATGTCGTGCATGTAGCCGGTCTTGTAATTGACGTGGGTGAGCATCACCACTGCCGTGTCCTGGTCAATCGCTTGCGGCAACTCTTCCGGGCTGTCGACCAGACGCAAGGTGTACCCCTGCTGCAGCATGTCGGCCAGGCCTTCGGCGATGTACAGGTCGGTAGGGAAGTTGCTGGTTTCGGTGACGATCACCCGGCGCTCTGGAGACCGGGTGGCCTGCACACGCAACGCGGCGCTGAGCACCTTGAACAGGTTGATCGAGGTGGTGTCGGTCACCACCACTTCGCCGTCGCGGGCACCTATTAATGTGGCCAATCGGTTGCCCAGACGCTCGGACAGATCGCGCCAGCCAGCGCTGTTCCAACTGCGGATCAGGCCATTGCCCCACTCCTCGGCGATCACCGCCTGAGCGCGAGCCAATGCCGCGACAGGGCGTGCGCCCAAGGAGTTGCCGTCGAGATAAATCACGCCTTCAGGAAGCGCAAACTGCTGACGCAGAGGCGCCAGACTGTCCTGTGCATCAAGCGCCAGGCAATCGTTTCTTGTAGTCATTGGATGTCCTGTTTTTTTTGATGACATGCCGTCCGGGCACATCGTGAAAGTCGAGGCGAGCAGAGCGCCCAGCGCCCTGTTTCAGGCGCTATTTGCGTCTTTTTGGTGGAGAGATAATGAACTAAGCCTTGGAGAATTTTCGTGCAAAGTGAGCGACGCTATAGTACTTATCTCGCAGAAAATTCGATTCCAACGCTAATAAACACGGATTTATTTCAACCATGAATCTCGACTCGACAGACCTGCGAATCCTCCATCAACTGCAACAGGATGGTCGTATCAGCAATCAGGAATTGGCAGAGAAAGTCGCGCTGTCGCCGTCAGCTTGCCTGCGTCGATTACGCCTGTTGGAAAGCGAGGGAATCATCACCGGCTATCGCGCGGTGCTGAATGCCGAACGGCTGGGAATCGAACTGGAAGCCATCGTCCATGTGTCGTTGCGACAGGACGTCGCGGACTGGCACGAGACCTTCATCAAGAAGGTCCAGTCATGGCCGGAAGTGGTCACCGCGTATGTGATTACCGGGGCGAGCAACTATGTGTTGCGAGTACAGGCGCGCAACTTGAAACACTTCTCGGATTTCATCGTGAATCACCTGAACCGCACGGTGGGCGTCACCGACATCCGCTCGGAAATCGTCCTGCAGAAAATCAAGGAGCGCGACGAATTGCTGGACCTGGTGGTGCGCAGGTAAGGGCGCCCTGCCCCTCAGAAGCCACGCATGCGGCGGGCTTCGTTGCGCTGCAAAGTTATGGTCGGTGTTTCATCGAACAACTTGCGGTACTCGGCGGAAAAACGCCCGAGATGGGTGAAACCCCAGCCCATGGCGATCGCGGAAATATTGCGCGCAGAACCGTGCTCAAGAATCTCCTGACGCACGGCGTTCAAGCGGTATTTCTTCAGGTAGACCATCGGCGACAAGGCGAAGTACTTCTTGAACGCCTCGAACAACTTGAAGCGCGAGACTCCGGCGGCGGCCTCGATGTCCTCCAGGTGCAGGGCTTCGCGGGCGTTTGCATGGATGTACTGCCGGGCCCTGATCAGGTAGTGCGGCAACTTCACGCCCAGCACGTTTCGCAGCTCTTCTGAATAGTTGTTCGGCTGAGCGAGGATCAAGCCTTTGATCAGCGAACTTTCAATGTCCCGAGTGAAGGCCACCTGCTCATAGAGTTCGCTGCTGCGCTCCAGTTCGGCGATGAAATAGCGCGCCATGCGCCACCATGAGGCCGACGCTCCGTCGACCGCGTCCATCACCGGCTCGAACCGCAGCGGCGTATCCAGAGGCCGCTGTAGAAGCCCCTCCAGAGACTCGCTCATGGCGACTCGGGTAATCACCACCTGGACCTTGCGGCAATCGCCGGAGATCGCCAGCAGCTGGTTTTCATTCGGGGAAATGATCACCCCTTGATCGCGGTCGGACTTCATCACGCTGCCGTTCTTGCTCAACTCCTGCTCGCCCACCAGCGGCAGACTCAGGCTGTAACTGCTGAAGTGCTCGGCGTCTTCGATATCGATGGTGACATCGGTGCCGTACTCGATGGTTCCAAGGGTCGTGGCCATCGACTTGAACATATTGGCGCTGTGATGAAAACGGATCCGTTCGGGCGTCGTGGTGACGAGTCGATGCGGCCCGCAGATACCGGACATCCAGCGCCTCGCGGCCTCAAGGTCATCGCTGTCGACACGAATGTCGCGACACTGCGGATCAGTTTTGCTGTTCATCACGGCGCACTCACGGGCTATTTTTTCGGCGCGCTCTGACGGCGCGTCTCCGGATTGGAAAGGCAAGTTCCAAGCCACAAAACACCAGCGCCAACTTAGCGGATAGCAATCCTCAACTAAGCGGATAACGCCGCCGGCCAGAGGCAGACAATCGCTATCAAACCGCATTCGACGCTGGACAAAACAGTACCTGATTGCTGCAAACAGGGGCAGCCGTTCATCGCCTGGTGCGCCGTTTGAGTCGTCGCTGCCCAGCCTGATACCGGGTAGGTGTTACCGCACCAATTTTATGGACTGCCTTCGCCGACTAACCGGATAGACCCCTACCCGCCCTGCCCCCTCTAATGAGCCCACGATTAGCCCCAATAAAAACAGGTACACACCCATGAGTGGCGAAAAAAACGTCGAGCAGTGGAAAGCGTTTATCGAAGGCTGCCTGGATTTCCGTCCGGTAGAGGGCGTGTTCCGCATCGCCCGGGACATTTTCACCGAGCCGCAGTTGTTCGATCTGGAGATGGAACTGATCTTCGAGAAGAACTGGATCTATGCCTGCCACGAAAGCGAGCTGGCCAACAATCACGACTTCGTCACCATGCGCGCCGGCCGTCAGCCGATGATCATCACCCGCGACGGTGAAGGAAAACTCAACGCCCTGATCAACGCCTGCCAGCATCGCGGCACAACCCTGACCCGCGTCGGCAAGGGCAACCAGTCGACCTTCACTTGCCCGTTCCACGCCTGGTGCTACAAAAGCGACGGCCGCCTGGTGAAGGTCAAGGCGCCCGGTGAGTACCCGGAAGGTTTCGACAAGGCCACCCGTGGCCTGAAAAAGGCCCGTATCGAGAGCTACAAGGGCTTCGTGTTCATCAGCCTCGACGTGCACGCCGACAACAGCCTCGAAGACTTCCTCGGCGACGCCAAGGTGTTCTTCGACATGATGGTTGCCCAGTCACCCACCGGTGAGCTTGAAGTACTGCCCGGCAAGTCGGCCTACACCTACGACGGCAACTGGAAACTGCAGAACGAAAACGGCCTCGACGGCTACCACGTCAGCACTGTTCACTATAACTACGTGGCCACGGTGCAACACCGCCAGCAGGTCAACAGCGAGAACGGCACCAGCAGCGGCAGTACCCTCGACTACAGCAAACTCGGTGCCGGCGACGCCAATACCGATGACGGCTGGTTCGCCTTCAACAATGGTCATAGCGTGTTATTCAGCGACATGCCGAACCCGACGGTGCGCTCCGGCTACGCTACGATCATGCCGCGCCTGGTCGAAGAACACGGCCAGCAAAAAGCCGAATGGATGATGCATCGCCTGCGCAACCTGAACATCTATCCAAGCCTGTTTTTCCTCGATCAGATCAGCTCGCAACTGCGCATCATCCGCCCGGTGGCCTGGAACAAGACCGAGATCATCAGCCAGTGCCTGGGGGTGAAAAACGAGTCGGACGCCGACCGCGAAAACCGCATTCGCCAGTTCGAGGATTTCTTCAACGTCTCGGGCCTGGGTACACCGGATGACCTGGTGGAATTCCGTGAAGCCCAACGCGGTTTCCAGGCGCGCCTGGAGCGCTGGAGCGACATTTCCCGAGGCAGTCACCAATGGGCCACCGGCGCCACGCCCAACAGCGAAGCGATCGGCATTGCCCCGGCCATGACCGGCACTGAATTCACCCACGAAGGGCTGTACGTCAACCAGCACAGCAACTGGCAGAAATTCCTGCTCGATGGCCTGGACGCGAAATCCCTGAAACTCCGTGAGGTGCAATGATGAATGCGCAATTGAAGTACCAGATCGAACAGTTTTTCTATCGCAAATCCGAACTGTGTGACGCCCAGGATTGGGACGCCTATCTCCAGTTGTTCGACGAACAGAGTGAGTTCCACCTGCCGCAATGGGACTCGGAACACGTCTACACCCGCGACCCAAAACGCGAAATGTCGCTGATCTACTACCCCAACCGTTCCGGCCTGGAAGACCGCGTGTTCCGTCTGCGCACAGGCAAGTCCGCGTCTTCGACGCCGATGCCGCGCACCTTGCATTTGATCAACAACGTGCAGATCGACGAACTGGAGAACGGCGAGCTGGAGGTGCGCCTGAACTGGCACACCTTGTTCTATCGACTGGCCACGGCCGAGCAGTTCTTTGGCCGTGCGACCTATCATCTCAAGCCTCATGCCGACAGCTGGCTGATCAGCCGCAAGCATGTGCTGCTGCTCAACGACACCATCAACTCGGTACTCGACTTCTACCACCTCTGAACCCATGGAGACCGAGGCATGAATCACAAAGTAGCGTTCAGCTTTGCCGACGGTAAAACCCTGTTCTTTCCGGTACAGCCCAACGAAATCCTGCTCGACGCCGCCCTGCGCAACGGTATCAACATTCCCCTGGATTGCCGCGAAGGCGTCTGCGGAACCTGCCAGGGTCGCTGTGAATCCGGCGACTACAGCCAGGATTATGTGGACGAGGAAGCCCTCTCGAGCCTGGACCTGCAGCAGCGCAAGATGCTCACCTGCCAGACCCGCGTGAAGTCCGACGCGGCGTTCTATTTCGACTTCGCCTCCAGCCTGTGCAACGCCTCGGGTCCGGAACAACTGAGCGCAACGGTGACTGACGTCAGCCAGATTTCAGCCGGCACCGCGATCCTGCACCTGGAACTCGGTACGACGACCCCACTGGATTTTCTGCCGGGGCAATACGCCCGGTTGTCGATTCCGGGGACCGAAAGCAAGCGTTCCTACTCGTTTGCCAATCGGCCGAGTGAACACAATCAACTGCAATTTTTGATTCGCCTGTTGCCCGACGGGGTGATGAGCAACTACATCCGTGAACGTTGCCGGGTGGGCGACGAAATCATGCTGGAGGCGCCTCTGGGTGCGTTCTATCTGCGGCATGTGGCCAAACCGCTGATTCTGGTGGCGGGCGGAACCGGGCTGTCGGCACTGCTGGGCATGCTCGACGACCTCGCCGAACGCGGTTGCGCGCAGCCGGTGCACCTGTACTACGGCGTGCGCGACGCTGCCGATCTGTGCGAACGCGCACGGATCGAGGCCTATGCCGAACGCCTTCCGGGGTTTCGCTACACCGAAGTCGTCAGCGATCCATCGCCACAGTGGACGGGCAAGCGCGGCTACATTGCCGAGCATTTCGACATCAGTGAACTGCGCGACGCGCCGGTCGACATGTACGTCTGCGGTCCACCGCCGATGGTCGAGTCGATCAAGGACTGGTTGCAGACCCAGGCACTGGACAGCGTTCACCTGTACTACGAAAAGTTCACCGAGAGTAATATCTGATCTTTCAAATCAGGCCTGACAACAATAACCAGAAGGGAACGAGATGGCGGATGAAATCTTGCAACAGGGAACGCTCAAGCGGGGGTTGAAAAATCGCCATATTCAACTGATCGCCCTGGGCGGGGCTATTGGCACCGGGCTGTTCCTCGGCTCTGCAGGCGTGCTCAAGTCGGCCGGCCCGTCGATGATCCTCGGTTATGCGATTGCCGGGTTCATCGCCTTCCTGATCATGCGCCAGTTGGGCGAGATGATTGTCGAGGAGCCGGTGGCCGGTTCGTTCAGTCACTTCGCCCACAAGTACTGGAGCGGTTATGCCGGCTTCCTGTCCGGCTGGAATTACTGGGTGCTGTACGTGCTGGTGGGCATGGCCGAGCTGACGGCCGTCGGCAAGTACGTGCAGTTCTGGTGGCCGGAGATCCCGACCTGGGTCAGCGCCGCGGTGTTCTTCGTCCTGGTTAACCTGATCAACACGATGAACGTCAAAGTCTTCGGCGAAATGGAGTTCTGGTTCGCGATCATCAAGGTCGTGGCAATCATCGGCATGATCGTCCTGGGCTGCTACATGCTGTTCAGCGGCACCGGCGGCCCGCAGGCGTCGGTCAGCAACCTGTGGAGCCACGGCGGTTTCTTCCCCAACGGCACCACCGGCTTGCTGATGTCGATGGCGTTCATCATGTTCTCCTTCGGCGGCCTGGAACTGGTCGGCATCACCGCCGCTGAAGCCAGCGAGCCGAGGAAGGTGATTCCCAAGGCGATCAACCAGGTGGTTTATCGCGTGTTGATCTTCTACGTCGGCGCACTCACCGTGCTGCTGTCGCTGTACCCCTGGGATCAACTGTTGCAGACCCTCGGCGCGTCCGGAGATGCCTACAGCGGCAGCCCGTTCGTACAGATCTTCTCGCTGATCGGCAGCGACACCGCCGCGCACATCCTCAACTTCGTGGTGCTCACCGCGGCGCTCTCGGTCTACAACAGCGGCGTCTACTGCAACAGCCGCATGCTCTACGGCCTGGCCGAACAGGGCGACGCACCGAAGTCGCTGATGAAACTGAACAAACAGGGCGTGCCACTGCGGGCGCTGGGCATCTCGGCGCTGATCACCATGCTGTCCGTGCTGGTCAACTACCTGGCGCCCCATGAAGCTCTGGAATTGCTGTTCGCCCTGGTGGTCGCCTCGTTGATGATCAACTGGACGCTGATCAGCCTGACCCACCTGAAGTTTCGCAAGATCATGGGCCAGCAAGGCATCGTGCCGGGCTTCAAGTCGTTCTGGTTTCCCTACAGCAACTACCTGTGCCTGGCGTTCATGGCCATGATCATCTGCGTGATGTGGATGATTCCGGGCATACGCGCCTCGGTCATCGCCATCCCGGTGTGGGTGGCGATCATCTACCTGTTCTACCGGATACGTGTGGCGCGGGATCGCGGCTTGCCAGTCGCTCAATAATCCTGCGTGCAACAAAAAGCCCCGGCATTCATTGAATGCCGGGGCTTTTTAATGCCTGTCAGGTCAAAGGGTCGAACGCACCCGCCACAACTCCGGGAACAGCACGGTATCGAGCATCTTGCGCAGATAACCCACCCCTTCAGTGCCGCCAGTGCCGGGTTGGAAGCCGATGATCCGCTCGACCGTGGTGACATGGCGGAAGCGCCACTGGCGGAACGAGTCTTCGAGATCGATGAATTTCTCGGCCAGTTGATAGAGATCCCAATAACGCGACGGATCCTTGTAGACCACACGCCAGGCCGCTTCGACCGAGGCGTCATGCTGCGTAGGGGCGGTCGGATCATGCTCGAAACGCTGCGGGTCGATCGCCAGGCCGGCGCTGGCCATCAAGCGAATGGCTTCGTCATACAGCGAAGGGGTGGCAATGGCTTTTTCGAGCTCCTGCAACAGCTCCGGCCGATGGGCGTGGGGGCGCAATAGCGTTGCGCTTTTGTTGCCCAGGATGAACTCGATTTCACGGTACTGAAACGACTGGAAGCCCGACGATTGCCCCAGGAAAGGCCTGATCGAGTGGTACTCGGTGGGCGTCATGGTGGCCAGCACCGTCCACGCATGCACCAGCTGATCAAAGATCCGCGAGACCCGCGCCAGCATCTTGAAGGCCGGCGGCAACTCACCCAGCCGAACGTGTTCGCGGGCGGCCTTGAGCTCGTGCAGCATCAGCTTCATCCACAGCTCGGAGGTCTGGTGCTGGATGATGAACAGCATCTCGTTGTGGTCCGGCGACAACGGGTGCTGGGCACTGAGGATACGCCCCAGGTCCAGGTAGTCGCCGTAGCTCATGGAGTCGGAAAAATTCAGCTCGGCGTTATGCCATTCCTCTGTCTGATTGGCAGGCGAATACGGACATTGGCTCATTGAGCAGGCTCCTCATGTGGCGGTGAATTCAGTGGACGCAATATGGCCCGGACCGGGCTGGCATCGAGATTGGCAAAACGTAACGGCAGCGCGATCAGTTCATAATCGCCTTCGGGGACTTCATCGAGCACGATGCCTTCGAGAATGGCCATGCCGTGATGCGCCACCGCGTTGTGCGAATCCATGGTCTTGGATTGCTGCGGGTCCAGCGACGGCGTATCGATGCCGATCAGCCGCACGCCGAGACTGGCCAGCAGATCGACGGTTTCTTTGGCGACGGCGGTGAAATTCGGGTCCCAGGTGGTCAGCGGTGCGTTTCGATAAGTACGCAGCAGGACGCGCTCAGGGAGATGGTCCAGGCGCCCCCGCAGTTGCTCCGGCTGCACCAGTTGGCCGCTGTCCAGGCAGTGCAACACCCGGCAAGGCCCGATATAGACGTCCAGCGACACTTCGCCAATGGCCTTGCCATCCGCGCTGTAGTGCAGTGGCGCGTCGACATGGGCGCCGGTGTGCGGCGACAGCGTGATACGCCCGACATTCACAGGGCACTCGGGCCCCAAGCTCCAGACGCGTTCTTCCTGAAACGGCGTATCACCCGGCCAGGTCGGGGTTGCGGTACTCAGGGGCGGGCTGATGTCCCACCACGACATTGTTTTTTTCATAGCAAAGCTCTCGGCCTTTTCCGAAGTGAATGATACGAGTGATACCTGTGCATGTTCTTGCGAAAACTTTCGGTAATGCTCGGGTCTTTCGCAGAAACCGCCGGAAATCGATCAATTATCGAGGGTAAATTTCAACCGCCTTGGGTAACGCGGCCAAGCAATGGCCGCTGCGTTTCTGGATACATCAATGTCGAGTACAAACAACTGATGCCCGGCCAGGCCCTATAGGGTGCGACTTCAGCTCTCCCTCATGCCCGGAGTCATCATGACCGCACCGATTACCGTTCTTCGCGACACCCACCCGCTGCCCGTACTCGACGCCTGCAAATGGGAAAAACTCGAAGGCGACCCGCACACCGTCAACCTCAATGCCTACACCAGTGCAGACGGCAGCAAGATCATGGGCACCTGGATCTGCACGCCGGGCAAGTGGTACGTGGAATACGTGAAGTGGGAATACTGCCACTTCCAGGAAGGCTACTGCATCATCACGCCGGAAGGCATGGCGCCGATCCACCTGCGCGCCGGCGATATTTTCGTCATCGAACCGGGGATGAAAGGCACCTGGGAGGTAGTGGAAACCGTGCGCAAATATTTTGTGTTTGCCTGATACAAAAAAACCGGGGGATCACCCGACGTGATCTCCCGGTAAATATCTTTGAGTACATGCAACCCCTGTGGCAGCGAGCTTGCTCGCGATAGCGGTGGATCAATCACTGCCAATGTTGAATGTGCCGTCCCCATCGCGAGCAAACTCGCTCCCACAGCGGATCGCGTCACCTGTGGGAGCGGGCTTGCTCGCGAAGGCGCCCTTCCAGACAACACACATCCAGAGGTTGCTGTAATGCACTTCGACCTGACCGACCTGCGCCTGTACCTGAACATCCTCGACACCGGCAACATCACCGCCGGCGCCGCACGCAGTCATCTGTCCCTGGCCGCGGCCAGCGCGCGCATTCGTGCCATGGAAGCGTCGCTGGGCGTCGAGTTTCTTCAGCGCAATCGTCGCGGAGTCAGCCCGACGCCGGCCGGCAATGCCCTGGCCCGACACGCCCGGGTGCTGCTGCAACAGGCCGAACGCCTGCAACAGGAACTGGCCGAGTACGCCAAGGGTGTCAAAGGTCAGGTGCGCCTGCTGTGCAATACCACGGCGATCACCGAGTACCTGCCAGAGCTGCTCGCGGACTTCCTGCACAGCCATCCCAACCTCGACATCGACCTGCAGGAATTGCCCAGCGCCCGCATCACCCACGCCTTGCGCCAGGGTGCAGCGGACCTCGGCATCGTTTCCGACGCGGTGGACACCGATGACTTGCAGACCCAACCGTTCCGCGACGATCCGCTGGTGCTGATCATGCCCCGTGAACACTCCTTGGCGCAGGCGACGTCAGTGAGCTTCACCGACACGCTGCATCACGACTATGTCGGCCTGAATGCCAACAGCGCATTGGCGGTGTACCTGGAAGAACAGGCACTTCACACCGGCCTGCGCATGCAGGTTCGCATCCGCGCCGACGGTTTCGATGGCGTGATGCGCATGGTCGCCCGCGGGGCGGGACTGGCAATCGTACCGCTGGCCGCCGTCGAACGCGGGTCCGGTGGGCTGTCTTTCAAAAGCCTCGCCCTGCAAGAACCCTGGGGCCAACGCAAACTGTTGCTTTGTGCCCGGGACTTTGCCGCATTACCCGGCTATGCCAAGGCCCTGCTGCACGCCTTGACTCTCCCCTGAGGGGCAGACTTTATCCTTGAGGTTTCATCTTCAAGGACAGCGATGATGGGCAAACGAATACTGGTGATCCTCGGGCATCCGTCCAGCAACAGCTTCTGCGCCGCCCTTGCCGAGCGTTACACACAGTCGGCAATGCGCGCCGGGCATGAGGTGCGGCAGTTGTTTCTGGGCAGAATGGATTTTGACCCGGTGTTGCGCGAAGGCTATCAGCAGGTCCAGCTGCTTGAAGCCGACTTGGGTAACGCCCAGGCCGATATCCTGTGGGCCGAACAACTGACGCTGGTTTATCCGATCTGGTGGGGTGGCGTACCGGCCTTGCTCAAGGGCTTTTTCGACCGGGTGTTCTTGCCCGGTTTTGCCTTCAAGTATCGCCAGGGCAAAGCCTTCCCCGACAAACTCCTGCGCGGCCGAACCGCCCACCTGCTGGTGACCATGGACACACCACCCTGGTACTACCGATGGATCTACCGCATGCCCGGTTTGCATCAGGTCCGCAAAACCACGCTGGAATTCTGTGGTATCAAGCCAACCCGAACCCTCACTTTCGGGCCAATTCTCGGCGCCAGCGCAGACCGGCATGCGGCTTGGCTACGGCAAGCCGAAGCTATCGCCGGCGGTTGAGTCTGTCGATAATGCACCGAGCGTTACCCTTGGAGAAAAGGAACTTCCCATGTACATCGGCCAAGCCGCGCAACGTTCCGGAACCACTGTCAAAAGCATCCGTCACTACGAGTCGATTGGCCTGCTGCCTGCCGCTCGACGTCAGGGCAAGTACCGCATCTATGACCAGCACAGCGTCGATCTGCTGATGTTCATCAAATGTGCGCAGCAGCTGGGTTTCAGGCTCAAGGAACTGCAGTCAATCTTCGCCGGACATCCGGGCCCGCAGTTGCCTTGGGAACAGGCACATCAGGTCATCGCCAGAAAAAAACAGGAAATCGGCGCACGGATAGCAGCCCTGTCGCAACAGCACTCGCAATTGGTCGAGTTCGAGAACAGCCTGGAACAATCCAGGCTCGACTGCCCACTGACCAGCCTTTGAGAGCCGTGCGTTTCTGGACAGCTCAGTGTCGACTACAGACAACTGACCAATGGACGGGCGCTATAGGGTGCGACTTCAGTTCTTGAGCCCACTGCCCGGAGTCATCATGACCGCACCGATTACCGTTCTTCGCGACACCCACCCGTTGCCTGTGCTCGACGCCTGCAAATGGGAAAAACTCGAAGGCGACCCGCACACTGTCAACCTCAACGCCTACACCAGTGAAGACGGCAGCAAGATCATGGGCACCTGGATCTGCACGCCGGGCAAGTGGTACGTGGAATACGTGAAGTGGGAATATTGCCATTTCCAGGAAGGCTACTGCGTCATCACCCCGGAAGGCATGGCGCCGATCCACCTGCGCGCCGGCGACATTTTCGTCATCGAGCCCGGGATGAAAGGGACGTGGGAAGTGGTGGAAACCGTGCGCAAATATTTCGTGTTTGCCTGAACACCCCCGCTAAAACCACTATCGACGTTCGCAGTACCCTGCCGCAGCGAGTGGCTACCGAAGTAACTACTCGCTGTGGCACAAGCCCTCCAAAATCACCTGCGCCTGCAATCGGCCCGTCCCGAAAACGTCCTGCACGCTCATAATGCCCCCCCCCATTCGCTGCGGACCTGGCAGATCTCCCAACAAAACAAAATGGTTGCTTATTGCCATTCCGTGACCGACTGGTTTTAATCGCGAACGCAAAGCTTGCTCGTGTCGATTTCAGACACAGAGGTGACGCGATCAGAGAACTGGAGCGGCGGACAAGCCGGGTAAGGTGGCGCTGCTTTTCATCGTAATAACCACATCGCGATGATGGGTTTGACAAGAACAGCAGCGCCTGGAGGGCGCCGCTTTCAGAAAGGGCAACAGACAACCCGTGATGATCGCTGCCCCCCATCAGCACGCCTAAATGTCGTTCACCAGAGAAAAAAAATAATGATTAGCCCGAGCTCCAAGGATTCGAGTGGCCAATTGGCGCAGGGCTTCAAGCCTCGTCACGTCACCATGTTGTCTATCGCCGGGATTATCGGCGCAGGTTTATTCGTTGGCTCAGGACATGCCATTGCGGCTGCTGGCCCGGCCGTCCTGCTGGCGTATCTATTCTCTGGCCTGCTGGTCGTTCTGGTCATGCGGATGCTCGGTGAAATGGCGGTGGCCAACCCGGACACCGGCTCGTTCTCCACCTATGCCGACCAGGCAATCGGCCGTTGGGCGGGCTTCACCATCGGTTGGCTCTACTGGTGGTTCTGGGTGCTGGTGATTCCTATCGAAGCGCTGGCCGCCGGCCATGTGTTGAACCAGTGGTTTCCCCAGATCGATGCCTGGCTGTTTGCCCTGGTGTCGATCATTGCACTGGTGGTGACCAACCTGTTCAGTGTGTCCAAGTACGGCGAGTTCGAGTTCTGGTTCGCCATGGCCAAGGTCGTAGCGATCATTGGTTTTATCGCCGTAGGTTTTGCCGTGTTGATGGGCTGGGTTCCCGACCGGGAAGTCAGCGGATTGAGCGGCCTGATGGCCGAGCACGGCGGGTTTGCTCCCAACGGCCTGTCGGCGGTAGTCGGCGCCTTCATCACCATCATGTTCAGCTTCATCGGTACCGAGGCGGTCACCATCGCCGCCGCCGAATCCAACAACCCGGCACAGAACATTGCCAAGGCCACCCGTTCGGTGATCTGGCGCATCGGGGTGTTTTACCTGCTGTCGATTTTCGTGGTCATCTCCGTGGTGCCCTGGAACGATCCGCTGTTGGCCTCGGTAGGTTCCTACCAGCGCGCACTGGAAATCATGAACATTCCCCACGCCAAGTTCATGGTGGACGTGGTGGTGCTGATCGCCGTGGCCAGTTGCATGAACTCCTCGATCTACATTGCCTCGCGCATGCTGTACTCGCTGGGCCGTCGTGGCGATGCGCCGAAGGCGCTCAAGGCGACCTCCTCCGAAGGCGTGCCGCGGGCAGCAGTCATCGCCAGCACCGTGTTGGGCGCGGCGATCACCGTGTGGAGCTACTTCATGCCCGCCGGACTGTTTGACTTCCTGCTGGCCAGTTCCGGTGCGATTGCCTTGCTGGTGTACCTGGCCATTGCGGTGTCGCAGCTGCGCATGCGCCGGATGCTGCGCCGACAGAACGTCGAGCTTACCTTTCGCATGTGGCTGTTTCCATGGCTGACGTGGCTGGTGATCGCGTTCATTTGCGCAGCGCTGGCGGTGATGATGGTCACCCCTGAACACCGTACCGAAGTGAGCACAACCATTGGCCTGGCGCTGGCGATTTCCTTTATCGGCCTGGTCACATCGCGTCAACCTGCGCAATCCGCAAGGGCGACGTCAGTGGGATAACACAAGAGAGATACCTGCGAGAACCTGATACTTGCGCGTACCCGAGGCAGGGGCGTTACACGCTACCGTGCCTCGGGCCGCCATCTCTCTTCGTGAGGACATGACCACAATGTCATCGAGCTCCAGCGTGTCCGTCGGTACGACTCAATCCGTTGGTTTTCTGTTGCTGGATCAATTCACGCTGATTTCCCTGGCGTCCGCAGTAGAGCCATTGCGTATGGCCAATCAATTGTCAGGGCAAGAGCTATACCGCTGGCACACGTTCAGCCCCGGTGGCGAGCCAGTATGGGCCAGTGACGGCGTGCCGATCACCCCGGACGCCTCGTGGAACGATCCCTGGGTGACAGACACTGTGATCGTGTGCGGTGGCGTAGGTATCCAGAATGTGGTCACCCGCGAGCACATTGCCTGGCTCAAAGCCCTGGCGCGTCAATCCAGGCGGCTGGGAGGCATATGCACAGGTAGCTGGGCACTGGCCAAAGCGGGCCTGCTCGATGGCTACGAGTGCAGTGTGCATTGGGAGTTCCTGGCCGCCATGCAGGAAGCTTTCCCGCGGGTCAGCATGAGCGCGAGTCTGTTTACCCTTGACCGGAACCGGTTCACCAGCTCCGGCGGAACGGCGCCCATGGACATGATGCTGCACCTGATCGGCCGCGATCATGGCCGTGAATTGTCCGCCGCCATTTCTGAGATGTTTGTCTACGAGCGCATACGCAACGAACAGGACCATCAGCGCGTACCGCTCAAGCATGTGCTGGGCACTCATCAACCCAAGCTGCAGGAAATCGTTGCGTTGATGGAGGCCAACCTGGAGGAGCCGATCGACCTGGATGATCTGGCAGATTACGTTGATCTGTCACGTCGGCAGTTGGAGCGGCTATTCCAGAAATACCTGAACTGCACGCCGTCCCGTTACTACTTAAGGTTACGCCTCATTCGAGCGCGGCAGTTGCTCAAGCAAACGTCGATGTCGATCATTGAGTTGACGGCCGCCTGCGGTTTTGTGTCCACGCCCCACTTTTCCAAATGCTATCGCGAGTACTTCGGCGTCCCACCTAGCGACGAGCGCGCCGGCTCTGAAATGAGTCAAAAACCGGCAACGCTTACGACTGTTCAGCAGCCATCGACCAGGCCGGTGACGACGCTGGAGCAGGCGCGAAATGAGTCGACATTTGCCAGCGTCCGGATGAACGATCATTCCTGGTAACGCCCCTCACCAAGCAAAAGATCGCAGGCTGCGATCTTTTTCCGAATAAAAAACCGGGAACCCGCCCGACGCGGACTCCCGGTAAATGTTGATGCGCACATGCCTTACCTGTAAGAGCGTCGACCGGCTGCTCCTACACAGGCTTGCGATAGCTGTTGATGATCGCCGAGAAGTCGTTGCCACCCTCCCCACGCAAACTCATCGCCTGATACAACTGCTGGGCCACCGCGCCGAGCACCACCGGTTGGTGCGCCTGACGCGCCGCTTCAGTGGCCAGCCCCAGATCCTTGAGCATCAGCTCAGCCCCAAAGCCGCCGGTATAACCGCGCGACGCCGGCGCCGTTTCGACGATGCCAGGCCATGGGTTGTACATCTCCGAACTCCAGCAACGCCCGGTAGAGCTGTTGATGATGCCCGCCAACACCTTGGTGTCGATGCCCAGGGCATCGCCCAGCGCCATGGCTTCGCTGACGCCGACCATGGAAATCCCCAGCAGCAGGTTGTTGCAGATTTTAGCGATTTGTCCGGTGCCGACCTCACCACAATGGACGATGTTGCGGCCCATTTGTGCCAGTACCGGTTGCAGGGTGGCGAACAGTTCAGGGGTGGCACCGACCATGAAGGTCAGCGTCCCGGCGGCTGCGCCACCGGTCCCGCCAGAAACCGGCGCATCGGCCATGGCCACGCCCTGTTTGGCGGCGGCAGCGGCTACGTCCCGCGCGGTCTGTGGATCGATGGTGCTGCAATCCACGGCCGGTACACCTTTACCGATACCGGCGAGCACCCCGTCTTCACCCAGCCACACACTGCGCACATGTACCGCGGCGGGCAGCATGGTGATGACCAGTTCGGCGCCCTCTGCCGCTTCGCGGGCCGAAGGGCTGATACTGCCGCCCAGTTGTTCCAGCTCCGCGAGCACGGCTTTGTTCAGGTCCACCAGGCGCAGTGCATGGCCGGCCTTGATCAGGTTGCGCGCCATCGGCGCGCCCATGTTGCCCAGACCGATAAAAGCAATTTTCATGTCCGGCTCCTTAACGCAGGTTGATCGTGGTGTTCACACCGTCGTTGACGCTGTCGTCATCGAACCAGCGGCTGGTGACGGTCTTGGTCTGAGTGTAGAACTGCACCACTTGCTTGCCGTACGGACCAAGGTCGCCGAGCTTGGAACCGCGCGAACCGGTGAAGCTGAAGAACGGCACCGGCACCGGAATCGGGATGTTGATACCAACCTGGCCGACATCGATTTCAGTCTGGAATTTACGCGCCGCGGCACCGCTCTGGGTGAACAGGCCCGTGCCGTTGCCGAACGGGTTGGCGTTGACCAGGGCGATGGCCTCATCGAGGGTGTCGACTTCCAGTACCACCAGCACCGGGCCGAAGATTTCCTGGGTGTAGATCTGCATGTCGGGGGTCACGCCGGAGAACAGAGTCGGGCCGACAAAGTTGCCCTTCTCGTAACCGGGAACCGAGATTTCGCGACCGTCCAGCTCCAGTTTGGCGCCTTCCTTGATGCCGCTTTCGATCAGATCGAGAATCCGCGCCTTGGCTTTTTTCGAGATCACCGGACCGACATCAGTGCCCGGCTCGCTGCCGGCATTGACCTTGAGTTTTTGCGCCAGTGCCTTGAGATCCGGCAGCCATTGCTTGGCCGCGCCTACCAGCACCACCACAGAAGTGGCCATGCAACGTTGACCGGCGGCACCGAAGCCGGCACCCACCAGCGCATTCAGCGCTTGCTCGCGATTGGCGTCCGGCAGCACCACCGCATGGTTCTTGGCGCCCATCATCGATTGCACACGCTTGCCGTGTTTGCCCGCCAGGTCATAGACGTGAGTACCGACGGCAGTCGAGCCGACGAAGGAAACTGCCTTGATGTCTTTATGGGTGCAGAGCCCGTCCACCACATCCTTGCCGCCATGCACGACGTTGAGCACGCCAGCCGGAATACCCGCCTCAATCGCCAGCTCTACCAGGAGCATGGTCGACATCGGGTCCTGTTCCGACGGCTTGAGTACGAAGGTGTTGCCGCAGGCGATGGCCATCGGGAACATCCACAGCGGAATCATCGCCGGGAAGTTGAACGGGGTGATGCCGGCGCACACGCCGATGGGCTGGCGCAGGGTATAGGTGTCGACACCGCCAGCGACGTTTTCAGCGAATTCGCCCATTTGCAGGCTGCCGATGGAGCAGGCGTGCTCGACCACTTCCAGGCCACGGAAAATATCGCCTTCGGCGTCGGCAATGGTCTTGCCCTGCTCGGCGCTCAGGACCACGGCGATGCGCTTGGAATGTTCGCGGATTAGCGCCTGGAGCTTGAGCATGATGCGCATCCGCGCGCCGATTGGCGTCAGCTTCCAGGTCTGGAAAGCACGATGAGCGGCGCTGATGGCAGCATCGACTTCTTCGGCGGTGGCAAACGGCACTTTGGCCAGCACTTGCTGGGTCGCCGGGTTTACGATGTCGTGCCATTCGGTGGATTTGGACTCGACCCACTGGCCGTCGATCAACAGTTTGACCTTTTGCACGGTGGTGTCATTGGGCGTGAGCGATACGTTCATGTGGGTCTCCAGAATTTGTTTTTATCTTAGGAGCCAAGGCGAGATAGTCGCCCTGAATTGAGGCGTGTGTCGCGAATTGGTTATCGGACTGTTTTTGGAGTATAGATGTGCAAACTTCTAATAAGAACGCACATAAAAACCGGTCCAACATGCAAAAAAACATCACCTCCCTCGGCTCACTGAACTGGGATGACCTCAAGTTTTTCCTTGAGGTCGCCCGCACACGCAAGGCCAGCACCGCGGCCAAACGCCTGGCGGTGGACTACACCACGGTGTCGCGGCGCATCAGTTCCCTGGAAACGGCATTGGGCACATTGCTGTTCGAGAAATCCCGGACCAACGGCTTTGTCCTGACCGCCGAAGGCCAGCGGTTGATGGGGTATGCCGAATCGATCGAAAGCACCTTGCACATGGCGTGCGAGCAGGTTTCCGGATCCGGCGTGGCGCTGTCCGGTCATGTGCGCATGGGCTGCACCGAAGGCTTCGGCAGCTTTTTCATCACGCCGCAGTTGAGCCACTTCGTCGACACCTACCCGGCGATCTCGGTAGACATCCTGCCGCTGCCGCACTTCATCAGCCTGTCCAAGCGCGAGGCCGACATCGTCATCGCCCTGGAGCGTCCCGAGCATGGCCCGTACGTCTGCTGCAAGCTGTGCGACTACCGGTTACAGCTGTACGCGACCCAGGATTATCTGGACAACCACCCGCCGATCCGCCGCCCGGCAGACTTGGCGAAACATTCGTTTATCAGTTACGTCGACGACCTGGCGTTCAGCTCGGAGCTGCTGTACCTGGCCAACGTGCTACCGGGCGCCAGTGCCAATCTGCGCAGCACCAGCGTGATCGCGCAGTTCGTGGCGGCGCAGCAGGGGCGTTCACTGGCCATCCTGCCGTGCTTCCTCGCCACTCAGGACCCTCGCCTGCTGCCGGTGTTGCCGCAGGAAATCAATATCACTCGACAATTCTGGATGTACTGCCGGGAGGACCTGCGCAAGCTCAAGCGGATCACCCTGTTGTGGGATTACATCCGCGCAGTCACCGAACAGAATCAGGGCCTGTTGATGGGGGACAGCCGGGAGATGCTGTTTGCCGATTAGTCGGTGCCGAGCTCCAGCATCAGCCCGCTCAAGCGCTTGACCCTGCGTTTCACCGCCTCTTCAAACACGCCTGCACGCGACTCGATCAAGGTGAACCAGTTCTTGGCCCGGGTGATCCCGGTGTAGATCAGTTCCTTGGTCAGCACGGGATTCAAGGCATCAGGAAGAATCAACGCAGTATGCGCAAACTCCGAGCCCTGGGATTTATGCACGGTCATGGCGTACACGGTTTCGACATCATTAAGGCGACTTGGCAGAACAAACCGCACGCCACCCTGGCCATCATTCCTGGGGAATGCCACACGCAGGACCATTTTTCCAGTCTCGTGACCTTCCCGTTCCGGAAGCTTTAGGGCAATGCCGATATCGCCGTTCATCAACCCCAGCCCGTAATCGTTGCGGGTCATCAGGACAGGGCGACCTTCGTACCACTGCTGGTCGCTGTCGATCAGGCGTGCCCTTAGCAACGCGTCCGTCACTCGCTGGTTCAAGCCCTCAACACCCCACGGCCCCTTGCGCACGGCACATAACAACTGGAACGCGTCGAAAGCCTGCAGCACTTGTCGAGCCCAATCAACCCAGCACAAATCATCAGGAGGGCTGTCGAGCGGCGGCCGCTGATGGCGCAGTACGCTGAGGTAATGTCGATAACCCTGCGGACCCTCACCATGACCATCGAGAAGCAAGCGTTCCAGCGCCCGATCCTTCTCCCCCTTGAGGGACAAGGAATACACATCCTCATGGCTTCGCGCAGACAACAGCTTGCGTGCTTCCTCGGGCTGCTGCTGGTTGACCCATCGAGCGAGTTGACCAATACCGCTGCCCTCACCGAATCGCCGGGAATGGCGCAACATCACAACTTGCTGGGCCAATGGATGAGCGCCCTGTGCGTCCTCCTGCAATCCGCTGGCTTGCAGGTTTTCGCCACTGACGGCTTCCAGCCACTCGCGTGTCTGTGGGCTATACCAGCCAGCCTCTGCGTCGCGGCACAGATCCCCCAATACCGCACCGGCCTCTACCGAAGCCAATTGATCCTTGTCACCCAACAGCACGAGACGCGCGTGGGCCGGCAATGCATCGAGCAGGTTGGCCATCATTTCCAGGTCGATCATCGAGGCCTCGTCCACCACCAACACATCCAGCGGCAGGCGATTGCCTGCATGGTGCCGAAAATGACGAGTCCCGGGCCGGCTGCCGAGCAGGCGGTGAACGGTGGTGACGTCGGACGGGATCTTTTCTCGTATGTCTTCCGTGACCTTCAAGGTCCGGACCTGCTGGCTGATGGATTCTGTCAGACGCGCCGCGGCCTTGCCGGTAGGTGCGGCGAGGCGAATGCGCAGGGGCATGCCGGCCTCGACCGCTGGCGCCTGGAGCAACGCCAGCAAGCGCACGACGGTCGTGGTCTTGCCGGTTCCCGGTCCCCCCGTAACGATGCTGAAGGCGCTGCGGGTCGCCAGGGCACAGGCCAGTTTCTGCCAGTCGATCACTTCACCGGACCGGGCAGGACCAAACAAACCGGTGAGGCGCTGGAGCAAGTCGTTCGGCGTGGATTCGTGTTCTGTCAGTCGCTCGCGTAGCGAAATGTCGATCCGTCGCTCGTAGGTCCAATAGCGGCGCAGGTACAAGCGCTTGCCCGATAAAACCAAAGGTCGGTCGCGCACGTTGTCACGGCTGTCAGCGGCCAGTGCGACCAGGGTGCTGGCGGCCAGCACCTTGCACCAATGAGCACCGTCCAGCGATCCGAGCAATTGCGACGGCAACAGCAGCGCGCCGCCTTGCACGTCCCCTTCGGGTGGTAATGACAGGGCGAAGTCCGGTTCTTTCAGCGTCTCGAACAGATCGAGACAGACATGCCCGTGGCCCAACTGGTGGCTGGTCAGCGCCGCTGCCAGCAACACCAGCGGATCGTCATTCGGAGCCAGCTCATGCAGGAACGCAACAAAGGCTTTGTCCAGCGCTCGCAACCAGCCGCGTTCGACCCAACGCGTGAGCAATAACAGCAAATCGTCGGCACGGCTCAGCGGCGCCAGATCGGCCAGGCTTTCGGCTGCCAGCGATGAGGGCAACAAATCGGCGAATGTACGACTCATAACAGAACTCCCTGTTCCCAGGCAGGTTCAGCCTTGGGCTCTGGCTTGCCTTGGAACAACCTGTCCAGACGCTCGATCAACTCTCTTGGCGGACGGGCAAAAAACACACCCTGGCTGGCCGCACGCGTACCACGCAAAAACAGGTACAACGCCCCGCCGACATGCCGGTCGTAGTCGTAATCAGCGAGCCGCGCCTTGAGCTGGCGATGCAGGGCCAACAGGTACAACACGTATTGCAGGTCATAGCGATTGTCGAGAATCGATTGTTCCATGGCCTGCCCGGTATAGGCGGCATCATCGACGCCGAGCCAGTTGGATTTGTAGTCGGCAACGTAATAGCGGCCGTTGTGCTCGAACACAAGGTCGATGAAGCCCTTGAACATGCCGTTGAGCAACACCGGTTCTGCGGCCACCCGTGCCAAGCCGTTATGGGTGTATTGGCACACTAGCGCATCGAGTTTGAGCACATCGACCTTATGGCTGGCGAACCAGAACTCCATCTCGACCTGGTACCGGGTCAGTTGCCCGAACACTACCGGAGCCTGACCGGCGCCCAGATGCAATGGCAACGTGAGCAGATGCTGCAGCCAGTCATTCAACGTGGTGATCCAGCCCTCCCAGCCTCTGCGATTGCAACGACGGGCAATGGCGTCTTTCACAACTTGTGGTGCCGCACCAAACCCCTCGCCCCCTGCCCATTCGAGCAGACCATGGAGGAAAGTGCCGGGGTTCGGACCCCGCGGGAAGCGATGGATATCGGCGCCACCAGCAACCACTTCTCTGGGCGACTGCGGATCGAGTCGTTCGTCATCGAACAGTTTTTGCGCCTGCGGGCTCTCCGGGGCCTCATCCGTACCGACACTCAGGGTGTCGCCAATGCGCAACGCGCTGTAGGACGCGATCCACCAGTTTTCACTGGCCTTGCGTTTCGGCACCAGCGGAACCAACAGCGCCGCTTCGTTTTGTGGTGGCTGGTAATGCTCTGTTGTCGCTTCAGGCATCTCGGCACACGCCAGCGCCGGGCAGTCCTGCTGCAGATCCCGCAACCAAAGCTGCAACGCCGAGGGCTCGGCCAATGGCGCACCGCCCCCCAGCAGATAACCCAATGCCGATAGATGCAGTACCGAGCCATTGTTATTGCCGCGCTTGAGGTCAGCCACCCCCAGCCAGCAGGCGTGTTGCGCCCGGGTCAGGGCGACATAGAGCAAGCGCAAATCCTCGGCCAGACGCTCATCGTCAGCCAGGGCAATCAATTCTGCCGTCGGCTTCAACGTGACCTGGGCATTGCCCGATTCATCGTGGTAGTGCAACGGCAGCCGGCTGCCATCCACCGGTTTCGCCGAACAAATGAACGGCAGGAACACCAACGGATACTCAAGGCCTTTGGATTTGTGAATGGTCACGACCTTGACCAATTGCTCATCACTTTCCAGACGCAGGATCTGTTCTTCGCCAGCCTGACCGGACAACGCCAGATGCTCGGACAAATGCCGGATCAGTGCTTGCTCGCCATCGAGTTCAGCCGCCGCCTGTTGCAGCAACTCGGACAAGTGCAGCAGATTCGTCAACACCCGCTCGCCGTCACTGCGTGCAATCAATGCCTGGGGCAGACGGAAGTCGTGCAGCAAGCGTCGCAACATCGGCAGTACGCCCTGCTTGCGCCAGACTTCGCGATAGCCCCGGAACTGCATGACCCGGGATTCCCAGGCCAACTCGTCCTGATTCAGCCGCTCCAGCTCAGTCAACGAAAGGTTCAACGTGATGCAGGCCAACGCGGCCCGCAGCGGTCGCTCGACATCCGGCTCGGCGCAGGCCTTGAGCCAGGTCAGTACGTCATGAGCTTCCTGAGCGGCGAACACCGAGTCCTTGTCCGACAGGTAAACACTGCACACGCCACGGGCGGATAATTCGGAACGAAC
Source organism: Pseudomonas sp. GM48 (assembly GCF_000282335.1). Taxonomy (GTDB): domain Bacteria; phylum Pseudomonadota; class Gammaproteobacteria; order Pseudomonadales; family Pseudomonadaceae; genus Aquipseudomonas. The sequence continues at coordinate 5,343 of NZ_AKJM01000109.1, read as the reverse complement.
CGCCTGTGCTTCCTTGCCATCGCGTACCAGGATAGCGATGTCCGCCGGCAGCAGGCCCCTGAAGTCCTTGTCGTCCTGGGTGAACCCCGCTCGCCCCTGTTGTCCGCCATTGAGTAACGCGGTGATTTCACTGGCGCAGGCAGCCGCCAGATGCTGCCGGTACACCGCACCGGACAACGGTTGTTCGGCCGGCAAGTGCCAGATGTTCAAGGCAGGAACTGCCTGATCATTTATGCACAGGACTTCTTTGCGGCCCTGGGAGACAACGGGCATGAACGGAACCGGGTTTTCGCCATCTTTTTCCCGGAAGAGGAAAGCACCACGCCCTGACTCACGGGCTTCGGCACGTTCGAACACATGGTTCACCGCGTTGACCATGCCATGGCTTGAGCGGAAGTTGGTGCCCAGGGTGTGCAGGCGGCCAGTTGTGGCCTGACGGGCGCGAAGGTAGGTATGGATGTCGGCGCCACGAAAAGCGTAGATCGCCTGCTTCGGGTCACCGATCAGGAACAGACCGCACTCGGGGCTGTTCTCTTCAATCCGGTAGATACTCTCGAAGATCCGGTACTGCACCGGGTCGGTATCCTGGAACTCATCGATCAGTGCGACCGGAAACTGTTCACGAATCAGGGTTGCCAGTCGCTCGCCGCCATCGGACTGCAAGGCAGCATCAAGGCGTAGCAGCATGTCGTCGAAGCCCATTTCCGCCCGGCGGCGTTTCTCTTCCTCGAATCGTGCCCCGACCCAGCGGGCAGCATGTTGCAGTACGGCGGCATCGGGCGTTGGCAACCCATCGAGACAGGCCTTAAGGCCGGCCATCGCATCGAGCCCTGGATGTCGAGGCGCGTCGCCCTTCCAGGCTTCGGCCATGCCATCAGGGGTCAGGCGCGTGAAACCGGTGCCGATATCCAGTTGCTCAAGGGACTCGTCTTCGGCCCAGGCTTTGATTTTTTCGAACCAGGGCTCGAAATAGCGTGCCTGCATCTTGCGACCGTCGACGCTCTTGCTGGCAACGCCCTGATGACAGATGACAAGCAACTCATCTGCCCACTGGAGCCAGGGCTTCTTGAGTTCGATCAGGGCCGCCCGCCGCTCTTGCAAGCATTGTGAAATCACTTCGGCGGGCTCTTTCCCTTGAAGCGTATCCCGCTCACTGGCGAACAACGCACGAATCTGCGGCAGCAGCGCCGCCGGCCCGCCCCAATTGCTGCGCACCCAATTCAGCGCATCACCTTGCATCGGGTAACAGAACAGCCGCCAGTAATCGCGCAGGACTTCCCCCAGCAAGTCGCTGTGGTCGGTTTCCAGGGTCTGGGTAAACAGGCTGCCGCTGTCGAATGCGTGCTCGCGCAACATGCGCTGGCACCAACTGTGGATAGTCGACACCGCTGCCTCGTCCATCCATTGGGCGGCGATGTCCAGACGGTTTGCGCACCCCGGCCATTGCTCGGGCAGGTACTGATCACGCAGCTCGGCAATCAGGCTGTCGGGGGCCGATGTTTCATCGCGGAAAAATCGTGCAGCCTCGGCGAGCCGCGTGCGAATGCGTTCGCGCAACTCTTTAGTGGCTGCATCGGTGAACGTCACGACGAGGATTTGCGGCGGCAACAGCTCTCGCCCGAACCCCGAGCCCTCGTCACCGTGGCCAAGGACCAGACGCAGATACAGCGCGGAAATGGTGAATGTCTTGCCAGTTCCGGCGCTGGCTTCGATCAGTTGACTGCCACGCAACGGGAAAGCCAGGGCCAGAGGCGTCTTCTTGCTCATCAGCGCGCCTCCTCACTGGACAGTGAACGCCAGGGTGCTTCAAGAAGCGGGCGATAGAGGGCGTCACACCATTGGGGGAACGTCTCATCGGCGATCAAGGCTTCGTAATCGGCGAATTGGCGGGCGAGTGCTGGGCTTTCACGACGCTCTCCATCCGTCGTCAGTCCATCACCTTCATAGGCCTTGCGCGCAGCGGCCCCGGCTTTGACCGGGTCGGTTTGCCCCAGCCACGCGAAGGCTGTCTTGACCGCGATCGGCAGTGGCTGGCGCATGCCCGAGTGCCAGGCCATCAGCAGATCGCCCAGAATTTTCTGTGCTTCAGCCCTGTCCAGCGGACCGAGCAACAGGCTGTCGTCGCTGGCCACCAATGCGGTGGTCAGCGCCATTCCACAGGCACAAGCCACCAGATGATTGACCCACGGGCGTGTCAGACGATGCCATTTGCGCGACTTGATCGAGCCGATACTGTTGGGGATCGTAGTGATGGACAGCAAACCACCATCAGCGCGCTGATGCAGGCCGCTGAGCCAGCCCTCAATGTGCAGGCCTTGCAGTTCAAGATTGACTGGCAATGCGCTGCCAAGCGGTGTTGGCCACAATGCCAGTAGCTGTTGATGACGTTGCAGCAAGTCAGGCAATGGCTCGATTAACTCGCGTTGCAAGCACTCACCGAATCCGGCCATGGGCAGCAGCCCGCTGTTTTGCAGACGTTTCGCCTGAGACTCCAGTGCCTGCCCGGTATTTCCCGGGTCTGCCAGCGCCGCTTCAAGCAAACGGTCGCTGAGGCTGTAACGCTGCAATGCATCAAGGACAAAAGGCTCTTCATCGGCCAACGGTACTTCAGCCGCCTCGAAGAAGACCTTCAGCCGCTGGCTGAAAAAGTGCCGTACCGGATTGCGCAGGAAATCCTGCAGTTGCCCAAGACTGAGTGGTTCGACCTGAACGTGAGCCTCAAGCACTTCGGCTCTTGTCTGTTGCTCTGTTGCTTGATGAAGGACCTGCCATTCGGTGGCGTAGCTGAACGACTCATCCCCTTCGTGAAAGTAGCGAGCGCTGAAGGGTTGCAACGGGTGCTCCCGGGTCATGGCCTCAAGCAGATCCTTGTCGCTTTGCGACAATCGCCAACCGCTGGCCAAGTGGTCACGCAACTGGCCGATCAACACTGACGCAGGTCTCTTGCTATTGTCGCGGATGCTCCGGCCCACCCAACTGATATAGAGCTGGTCCCGTGCCGACAACAAGGCCTCCAATAACAGGTAGCGGTCATCTTCGCGCCGGGAGCGGTCACCTGGACGGTAATCACTGCCCATGAGATCGAAATCCAGCGGCGGCTGCGCGCGCGGATAATCGCCGTCATTCATGCCCAGCAGGCAGACCAGTTTGAACGGGATAGCGCGCATGGGCATCAAGGTGCAGAAGTTGACCGCACCGGCCAGAAAGCGTTGGGACAAACGCCCCTGATCCAGACCTGCAAGCCAGGCTTCGCGGACGACGGTCAGTGGCAACTCGTCCTGCAACCCGACGGACTCGCAGGTCTCGAGCCAGGTTTCACGCAGCTCTTCGAGCTGAGCCAGCAGGTAGTCATCGTGTTCGTTACCGGCAAGGAAGAACAACTGCACCAAAGCCTGCAAGCGCAAGCCCCATTGCCCCGGTGGTGCAGGCTGAGAGAGTTCGTGGTGAGCCACCTCCAGCGCGTCCAGCAACGCAACCAACGGACCAATGAGCGCGGCGTCCAGACCACCGATTTCGTCGTAGGGCTCGATACCCTCATAAGCATCGGCGCTGCCAACGGCATAACCGAGCAACATCCGTCGCAGCCCGAAACGCCAGCTGTTTTGCTCCAGTTCATGTGGTAGCCCGAGCCCGGCACGTTGCTCGGCATTCATGCCCCAGCGAATGCCGGCACCTTCGATCCAGCGGTGCAACGTCGGTAAGTCACGCTCCTCGACGCCAAAGCGAGCACGCAGTGCCGGAACGTCCAGCAGATCGAGAATCTCACTGACGGGGAATCGGCTGTCAGGCAGCTTGAGCAGGTGCTCGACAGCAATCAGCAATGGATCGCGACCACGCTGGCCCTGGTCGGCCAGAGTAAATGGAATGAAGCGTGGATCCTGGCGGTCAAGCTGACCAAATACGGCACGAATATGCGGTGCGTAACTGTCGATGTCCGGAACCATCACGATGATGTCCCGGGGCCGCAATTGCGGGTCGGCGCTGAAGCGCGCGAGTAATTGATCGTGGAGGATCTCCACTTCTCGCTGGGCGCTATGAGCGATGTGAAAACGGATCGATCCGTCCTTCTGCAGATCGATAGCCGGCCAACGCTCCCGAGTCTCGTTGAGGGGGCGCAACTCGAGGATGTCATCCTGCAACTGGTTGAGCACGTTCAGCGGCTGACCGTCGCTGAACAGGTCGATGCGTCCGTCTCGGAATGCTGATCGATAGCTATTTGGATCGTCATAACTGTCAAGCAGGTTGATATAGTCCCGCCCCTGTTTACCCCATGCGGCCAGCAATGGGTGGGCATGCTGATGGAGGGTTTGCGGATCGATCACTACCGGCGTGCCGTTTTTGCGGGCTTGACGCTTATATTGATGCCGCAACAGGTCTTTATCGGCGACGATGTCCGCCCAATGATGACGACACGGGTTGTGTACGCAGAGCAGGACCTGACTGAATCGTGCCAATCCCGCCAGTGCCTCCAGGGCTTGAGCAGGCAGGGAAGAAATCCCGAAAACGATCACTCGTGAGGGTAATCCTTTAGGGACGGTTTCGATATTGTTGATGCGTTCGATAAATCGCTGATGGACTCCGGCACGGCTTTGCGCCATGCCCTCTTCTCCCACATCCAGCAAGAGTGCGCGCCATAATTCTGCCTGCCAGCAATTGGCCGGACTGAGAGGCTTGGCCTCGCCTCTGCCGCTTCTGATTTGATGACGTCCTTCGGCCCAGTCTTCGAGCCAGTCAGCCCGGTACACCTGGTACTGGTCGAACAGATCCGCCAGACGTTCCGACAGTTGATAGCGTTTGCGCAGGTCGGTGTCATGGGTCAGGAAACGCTGCAGTGGCTCGAAGTGCGGCTGGTTGATCAATTGCGGAAGCAGCCGCATCAGACGCCAGGTCAGCGGGGCTTTATCAAGCAGGGACTTGACCGGAATTTCGTCACGACCAAGGACCGTGCGATAAAGCTGCCACATGAAACTGCCGGGTAATTGGACATCGATGGCGGCAGCGATGCCACAGCCTCCCATGTCGTCGTCCTCGGAGTCTTCCGCCAGTGCCAGCTTCAACCATTGGGCGATGCCATTGCTTTGCACCAAGGCGATTTCATTCTCCAGGGGAGCCAGCGGGTAGCGCCGCATCCAGCTGACCACCAGGCTGCGCAACTCGTCCAGGCGGTTGCCGTGAACCACCATAAAACCAGCACTGAGGGACGTCGCGTCCGGCATAAAGGCTTCCTTGGAAAATACAAACGCTAGGGCCAAACCTTAGCATTGTCGGGAGACTGTGACAGCGTGGACCTGTCCGGTATTGCTGTACGAACTTTCTTGCAGGCAAAAACAAAACCCCAACTGC
>NZ_AKJM01000108.1 GCF_000282335.1 Pseudomonas sp. GM48 | reverse complement strand
GAACGCAGCCTCGCAGGCTCGGCAGCTGCTACAACTCAGCGTAGGGCTGCGATGGCGTCGACGGACTCGCGAATCAGTGCCGGGCCTTTGTAGATGAAGCCCGAGTAGATCTGCACCAGGCTTGCGCCCGCGGTGATTTTCTCTGCCGCGTGCTTGCCTTCGGTAATGCCGCCGGCAGCGATGATCGGCAGGCGACCGCTCAGCTCCGATGCCAGTACTTTCACGGTGTGGGTGCTCTTGTCGCGAACCGGTGCACCGGACAAACCACCGGCTTCGTCGCCATGCTCCATGCCTTCGACGCCGACGCGGCTCAGGGTGGTGTTGGTGGCGATGACGGCATCCATTCCGGTTTCGATCAGCGCTTGCGCAACTTGTGCGGTTTCTTCGTCGCTCATGTCCGGCGCGATCTTGATCGCCAGCGGTACATGTTTGCCATGACGCAATGCCAGTTCCGCGCGGCGCTCGGCCAGATCGGCCAGCAACTGCTTGAGCGAATCGCCAAATTGCAGGCTGCGCAGGCCCGGTGTATTCGGCGAGCTGACATTGACCGTCACATAGCTGGCGTGGGCGTAAACCTTGTCCAGGCAGATCAGGTAGTCGTCCACGGCACGCTCGACCGGCGTATCGAAGTTCTTGCCGATGTTGATGCCCAGCACACCCTTGTACTTGGCCGCCGCCACGCGGGCCAGCAGGTGATCGACGCCGAGGTTGTTGAAGCCCATGCGGTTGATGATCGCCTCGGCTTCCGGCAAACGGAACAGGCGTGGTTTCGGGTTGCCCGGCTGCGGACGCGGGGTGATGGTACCGATTTCGACAAAACCGAAACCCAGTTGGGCAAAACCATCGATGGCCGCGCCGTTCTTGTCCAGACCGGCGGCCAGCCCCACCGGATTCGGGAAGTCCAGGCCCATGACATTCACCGGCATTTTCGCCGGAGCCTTGCACAGCAAGCCGTTGAGCCCAAGACGTCCGCCCGCGCCGATCAAGTCCAGGGACAGATCGTGGGAGGTTTCCGGGGAGAGTTTGAACAACAGCTGACGGGCCAGGGTGTACATGGGCGGATTTGACTCGATTGGCGGCGAATTGAGGCGGCGATTATAGCCGGGCACGGGGTGGCAAGCGAGGCGCGTGATCAAATCAACGGTTAATGGCATATGCCTTGCACCACTCCAGGCACCGGCCCCCATGCCAATGTCGGGATGGGGGCAAAGACAATGGCGTCGTCCCCGGCCTGCTCATGCAAGGACCCGGGACGACGTTTTTTTTGCAAGGTGAACACGCAATGAACGAACCGTCAGCCGGCCCTCTGGCCTGGGTCAATGGCAGCGATGCCCCGGAAAAAACCGAAATCAATCTCGGCTTCATGGCCCTGAGCGACTGCGCCTCGGTGGTTGTCGCCGCCACCCAGGGCTTCGCCCAACCCCACGGCTTGACCCTGAACCTCAAGCGTCAATCGTCCTGGGCCAACCTGCGGGACAAACTGGTCAGCGGCGAACTCGATGCAGCCCACAGCCTCTACGGCCTGATTTACGCCGTTCACCTGGGCATCGGTGGCGTGGCCGCGACCGACATGGCGGTGTTGATGGGCCTGAATCAGAACGGCCAGAGCATCAATCTGTCCCGCGGTTTGCAGGCACTCGGGGTGAGCACTCCTGAAGCACTGGATCGGCACGTGCACCAAACTCGCCCAAAACTCACCTTCGCCCAGACTTTTCCAACCGGCACCCACGCCATGTGGTTGTATTACTGGCTCGCCAGCCAGGGCATTCACCCGCTGCTGGATGTCGACAGCGTCGTGGTGCCGCCACCGCAAATGGTCGCGCACCTGCGAGCCGGGCGTATCGACGGGTTCTGCGTCGGCGAACCCTGGTCCGCCAGCGCGGTGCAACAGGACCTCGGCTTCACCCTGGCCACGACCCAGACCATCTGGCCCGATCATCCGGAAAAAGTCCTCGGCTGCACCCGCGCGTTCGTCGAGCAATACCCCAATACCGCCCGGGCATTGGTGATGGCGGTCCTGGAAGCCAGCCGCTTCATCGAAGAAAGCACCGAGAATTGCCGCAGTACCGCACAATTGCTCAGTGCCGCGCAGTACCTTGACGCGCCACTGGACTGCATCGAACCGCGCCTGCTGGGCGAATACGCCGACGGCCTCGGCCATCGCTGGCAAGACCCGCACGCGCTGCGCTTGCACGGGGATGGCAAGGTCAATCTGCCGTACCTGTCCGACGGCATGTGGTTCATGACCCAGTTCCGCCGCTGGGGTTTGTTGCGCGATGACCCGGACTATCTCGCAGTGGCCCGGCAGGTGCAGCAACTGGACCTGTACCGTGAAGCCGCCAGTGCCGTCGGCGTTGCCTCGTCAGCCGGGGAGATGCGCAGCAGTCAGTTGATCGACGGCAAAATCTGGGACGGTTCGGACCCGGCCGGTTATGCCCGCAGTTTCAAACTGCACGCCATGAGCGACAGCTCGCACCGATCCGCCAGCCGCTGACAGGAGACGATGAACATGCTGCGTATCCTGCTGATCAACGACACCGCTAAAAAAGTCGGACGCCTGAAGGCCGCCCTGACCGAGGCCGGATTCGAGGTCATCGACGAATCCGGCCTGACCATCGACTTGCCCGAACGCGTCGAAACGGTGCGTCCGGACGTGATTCTGATCGATACCGAGTCACCGGGGCGCGATGTCATGGAGCAAGTAGTGCTGGTGACCCGCGACCAGCCACGACCGATTGTGATGTTTACGGACGAACACGACCCCGGTGTGATGCGTCAGGCAATCCAGTCCGGGGTCAGTGCCTACATCGTCGAAGGCATTCACGCACAACGCCTGCAGCCGATTCTCGATGTGGCCATGGCGCGCTTCGAAAGCGATCAGGCCTTGCGTGCCCAGCTGCATGCCCGCGACCAGCAATTGGCCGAGCGCAAGCGCATCGAGCTGGCCAAAGGACTGCTGATGAAAATGAAGAACTGCAACGAGGAAGAGGCCTACACACTGATGCGCCGCCAGGCGATGAGCCGACAGCAGAAGCTGATTCAAGTGGCGGAACAGATTATTGCCATGAGCGAACTGCTGGGTTGACCCCGCCCCTGTGGCGAGGGAGCTTGCTCCCGCTGGGTTGCGAAGCGACCCCAATACCGGACATTTCGGTGAATCTGACACAACACAACAATAGAATTTACGACTGCTTCGCAGCCGAGCGGGAGCAAGCTCCCTCGCCACAAAGGCACTGATTGGCACAAATCTGGCTAAGTAATCACCACAGGTAACCAACGGCGGTTGCCCCACCTACGACAAAGACGTCGCTCACCTCATTTGCCCTTGGCGAATCGGGTGGCGGCGTTTTTTCGTTTTGGCCCCACAGCACGGGGCCGGTGGTGCGGCCGTAACGGCGCCCCACCTGCAAGCTCATGACTCCTTCCGAGACTCTTCACAGCTGAGGTGCGCGATGAATTCAAGCTTCTGGAAATCCGGCCATACCCCCACATTGTTCGCAGCCTTCCTCTATTTCGACCTGAGCTTCATGGTCTGGTACCTGCTCGGACCTTTGGCGGTACAAATCGCCGCCGATCTGCACCTGACGACACAGCAACGCGGGCTGGTGGTCGCCACACCCATTCTGGCCGGGGCGGTCTTGCGCTTCGTAATGGGGATGCTGGCTGATCGCCTGTCGCCCAAAACCGCCGGTCTGATCGGCCAGGTCATCGTGATCTGCGCCCTGTTCGGCGCCTGGAAACTCGGTATCCACAGCTACGAGCAAGCGTTGCTGCTGGGACTGTTCCTCGGCATGGCCGGCGCTTCTTTCGCCGTTGCCCTGCCCCTGGCCTCGCAGTGGTATCCGCCGCAACATCAAGGCAAGGCCATGGGCATCGCCGGCGCCGGCAACTCGGGCACGGTGTTCGCCGCATTGATCGCCCCGGTGCTGGCGGCGGCATTTGGCTGGAGCAACGTGTTCGGTTTCGCCCTGATCCCGTTGATCCTGACCCTGGTCGTCTTTGCCTGGCTGGCGAAAAACGCCCCCGAGCGACCAAAAGCCAAATCCATGGCCGACTACTTCAAGGCCCTGGGCGATCGTGACAGCTGGTGGTTCATGTTTTTCTACAGCGTGACATTCGGCGGCTTCATCGGCCTGGCCAGCGCCCTGCCCGGCTACTTCAACGACCAGTACGGCTTGAGCCCGGTGACTGCCGGCTACTACACGGCTGCCTGCGTGTTCGGTGGCAGCCTGATGCGACCCTTGGGCGGCGCGCTGGCTGACCGGTTCGGCGGCATTCGAACCCTGCTGGCGATGTACACCGTTGCGGCGATCTGCATTGCCGCGGTCGGTTTCAACCTGCCAAGCTCCTACGCCGCACTGGCGCTTTTCGTCTGCACCATGCTCGGTCTGGGTGCAGGCAATGGCGCGGTGTTCCAGTTGGTGCCGCAGCGTTTTCGTCGGGAAATCGGCGTGATGACCGGCCTGATCGGCATGGCTGGCGGCATCGGTGGTTTTGCCCTCGCGGCTGGCATGGGCGCGATCAAGCAAAGCACTGGCAGTTATCAACTGGCGCTGTGGTTGTTCGCCAGCCTCGGCATACTGGCGTGGTTCGGCCTGCACGGTGTAAAACGGCGCTGGAGAACCACCTGGGGTTCGGCCGCCGTGACGGCTGCGCGGGTCTGACGTCTCGATGAGCCTGCAACTGAGTTTCGCCGAAGCCAGCGCCATTGGTCCTCGCGAGGAAAATCAGGATGCCCTGCGCCTGGTCACGCCGGCCCCGGCGCTGGCCGCGAGCAAAGGTTATCTGTTCGCCATCGCCGACGGTGTCAGCCAGTGTGTCGATGGCGGTCTGGCTGCCCGTTCGACGCTGCAGGCCCTGGCGCTGGATTACTACGCCACGCCGGAAACCTGGGGCGTCGCACAGGCACTTGATCGTCTGTTGCTGGCGCAAAACCGCTGGTTGCAGGCCAATGGGGGCGGACAACCGCTGCTGACCACCATCAGTGCGCTGGTCCTGCGCGGCCGGCGTTTTACCCTGGCGCACGTCGGCGATTGCCGGGTGTATCGCTGGCACGCCGATCAATTGCAGCGAATCAGCGAGGATCACGTCTGGGACCAGCCGGGCATGCAGCATGTGCTGAAACGGGCGCTGGGCCTCGATCAACACCTGGTGCTGGATTTTCTCGACGGTGAGTTGCGTCTCAATGAAAGTTTCGTTCTGCTCAGCGACGGCATCTGGGCCGTCCTGGGCGATACCGCCATTGCCGCGATCCTGCGCGATCAACCGGACCTGCACAGCGCCGCGCACACCCTGGTCAATGCCGCGCATCTGGCCGGCAGCCAGGACAACGCCAGCGCCTTGCTGGTGCGGGTCGACGCTCTCGGTGAAGCGAGCCTTGGCGATGCGTTGATTCACTTGCAACAATGGCCACTGCCGCCAGCCCTGAAGCCGGGCCAGTCTTTCGAGGGCTGGCAGGTTGAAGGGATCGTCGCGCAGAGTCAGCAATCGCTGCTTTATCGCGTTCGCGACAGCCAGCAGCAACCCTGGCTGCTGAAAACCCTGCCGGGGCGCCTGCACGACGATCATCAGACCGGGCAAGCGTTACTGTCGGAAGAGTGGTTTCTCAAACGGGTGGCCGGTCGCCATTTTCCTGAAGTCCATGCCGCCAGTCAGCGTCAGCATTTGTACTATGTGATGCGTGAATATCCGGGCTCCACCCTGGCTCAGCGACATGAGCAAAGCGGACCATTGCCACTGGCCCAATGGCAAGACATCGCCGAACGTTTGCTGCGAGCGGTCGGCCTGTTGCATCGACGGCAGATTCTGCATCGCGATATCAAACCGGAGAACCTGTTGCTGGGGGACGACGGTGAGTTACGCCTGCTGGATTTCGGCCTCGCCTACTGCCCCGGCCTCTCGCAAGATCTGCCCTGGGCTCTGCCGGGTACGCCCAGTTACATCGCGCCCGAAGCCTTTCGCGGCGACATGCCGACGCCACAGCAGGACTTGTATGCCGTCGGTGTGACCTTGTACTTCCTGCTCACCGGGCACTATCCCTATGGCGAAATCGAAGCGTTCCAGCGCCCGAGGTTTGGCCTCCCTGTCAATGCCAGCCGCTACCGGCCCGACCTGCCGGACTGGATCGCCCATAACCTGGAGCGCGCCGTGGCGACGGCCCCTGACCAGCGCTTCGAAACGGCGGAAGAATGGCTGCTGCTGATCGAGCAGGGCGAACGCCGTAGTTTGAGCGTGCGCCCCAAGCCGTTGCTGGAGCGCGAGCCGCTGAAAGTCTGGCGGACATTGGCACTGGTATCGTTGCTGCTCAATCTGGTGCTGTTGGTGGTCGCGCTCCATTAGCGGGCAACGCGCTTTGAATCGGTGCACTCCCTCGCGGCTTTGCCCTTGCGAACGGGAAGAAAGCCAACAAATACGGGATCTGAGCGACTTGGCACAACCACTGCATTACCCCTTTCAACAGACATAAAGCGCAGGCTTCAACGACGAAGGCTGCACTTCCCGAGAGAACGGGACCAGGACAAAGGCGTCCTCGCTAGGCAACTAGCGGGACGCCTTTTTTTGTTTGCGCAAAATTTGTCGAGCATGGCCTGAACCCTGATGAGGCAGGCCTGAGCTCCCCGGAGAACCTGATGAAAAAACTAAAACTGGTGATGATCGGCAACGGCATGGCCGGGGTCCGGACCCTGGAAGAACTGCTCAAACTGAGCACGGAGCTCTACGACATCACGGTCTTCGGTGCCGAACCGCACACCAACTACAACCGCATCCTGTTGTCGCCGGTGCTGGCGGGCGAACAGACCTTCGAAGAGATCGTGCTCAACGATCTGGACTGGTACCTGGACAACAACATCAAACTGCTGCTCAACCGCAAAGTGGTGGAGATCGACCGGGTCAAGCGCCGGGTCATTGCCGAAGACGGCAGTGAAGCCGAATACGATCGCCTGCTGATCGCCACCGGCTCGACGCCCTTCATCCTGCCCATTCCCGGCAACACCCTTGAGGGCGTGATCGGCTACCGCGACATCGCCGACACCCAGGCCATGATCGACACCGCGAAAACCTACCGGCACGCTGTCGTGATCGGTGGCGGCCTGCTCGGCCTGGAAGCCGCCAACGGCCTGATGTTGCGGGGCATGCACGTCACCGTGGTGCATATCGGCGAGTGGTTGCTGGAGCGGCAACTGGACAAGACCAGCGGCCAGCTACTGCAAACCGCCCTGGAGTCTCGCGGCCTGCATTTTCGCCTGTGCGAGCAGACCCAGGCCTTGCACGACGCGGGCAATGGCCGGGTCGGTTCGGTGCAATTCAAGAACGGCGACATCATCCCTGCGGACCTGGTGGTGATGGCTGCCGGTATTCGCCCCAATACCGAACTGGCAGAGAAATCCGGCATTCCGTGCAACCGCGGGATTCTGGTCAACGACACACTGCAAACCTACGACCCGCGAATCTATGCCATCGGCGAGTGTGCCAGCCACCGCGGCATCGCCTATGGTTTGGTGGCGCCACTGTTCGAACAGGCCAAAGTCTGCGCCAACCACCTCGCCCAACTCGGTTTTGCCACCTACAAGGGGTCGGTGACCTCGACCAAATTGAAGGTCACCGGCATCGACCTGTTTTCCGCCGGCGACTTCATGGGCGGTGAAGGCACCGAGACCATTACCCTCTCGGACCCGATCGGCGGGGTCTACAAGAAACTGGTGATCAAGGATGACGTGCTGGTAGGCGCCTGTCTGTACGGCGATACGGCAGATGGCGGCTGGTATTTCCGGCAGATCCGTGAGAATCACGCCATCGGCGAGATCCGCGATCACTTGATGTTCGGTGAAAATGCGCTTGGCGACGTAGGACATCAGGGTCAGGACAAAGCCATGAGCATGGCCGACACGGCCGAAGTCTGCGGCTGCAACGGCGTGTGCAAAGGCACCATCGTCAAGGCCATTCAGGAACACGGGCTGTTCAGTGTCGACGAAGTCAAGAAACACACCAAGGCTGCCAGTTCCTGCGGTTCGTGCGCGGGGTTGGTGGAACAGATCCTGATCAACACGGTGGGCGGCGCCGCCGACGTCAAACCGAAAAGCGAAAAAGCCATCTGCGGCTGCAGCGACCTCAACCACGGGCAAATCCGCCAGGCCATCCGCGAGCAGCACCTGCTGACCATCGCCGGCACCCTGAGCTACCTGAACTGGCGCACACCCAACGGCTGCGCCACCTGCCGGCCGGCGCTCAACTACTACCTGATTTCCACCTGGCCGGGGGAAGCCAAAGACGATCCGCAATCGCGCCTGATCAACGAACGCGCCCACGCCAACATTCAGAAAGACGGCACCTACTCGGTAGTCCCGCGGATGTGGGGCGGCGTGACCAATCCTTCGGAACTGCGGCGCATTGCCGACGTTGCCGACAAGTACAACGTGCCGATGGTCAAGGTCACCGGCGGTCAGCGCATCGACTTGCTGGGGATTAAAAAGCAGGACTTGCCAGGCGTCTGGAAGGACCTCGACATGCCGTCCGGCCACGCCTACGGCAAATCCATCCGCACGGTGAAAACCTGCGTCGGCAGCGAGTTCTGCCGCTTCGGCACGCAAAATTCCACACAGTTGGGCATCGAGCTGGAGCACGACCTGTTCAACATGTGGTCGCCGCACAAAGTGAAACTGGCGGTCTCCGGGTGCCCACGCAACTGTTCGGAAGCGGGCATCAAGGACGTAGGAATCATCGGCGTCGATTCCGGCTGGGAGATGTACATCGGTGGCAACGGCGGGATCAAGACCGAAGTCGCGGAATTCTTCGTCAAACTGAAAACCGCCGAAGAAGTCCGCGAATACAACGGTGCATTCCTGCAGCTCTATCGCGAGGAAGCCTTTTACCTGGAGCGCACCGTGCACTACCTACAGCGGGTAGGCATGGACCATATCAAGAAAGCCGTGCTTGAAGACCCGGAGCGTCGCAAGGCGCTCAACGACCGTCTGCAATTTTCCCTGTCGTTCGAACAGGACCCGTGGAAGGAACGCCTGGAACAGCCACAGCTGAAAAAAGAATTCGACGTCATCCCCGTGAAAAACCTGGAGGTGCTGGCATGAACTGGCTGGATATCTGCGCACTGGAAGAAATCAATGCCCTGGGCTCGCGGATCGTCGCCGGCCCTAAGGGTGACATCGCGATTTTTCGTACCAGCGACGACGAAGTGTTCGCCCTCGACGACCGTTGCCCGCATAAGGGCGGGCCGCTGTCCCAAGGTCTGATCTACGGCAAACGTGTGGCTTGCCCGTTGCACAACTGGCAAATCGACCTGGAAAGCGGCGAAGCCCTGGCCCCGGACGTCGGCTGCGCCCACCACCATCCGGCGCGGGTCGAAAATGGCCGAGTGATGCTGGCCTTGCGGGACGCAGGCTGATGGACCGCCAGATCACCGCGTCTACCTGCTGCTATTGCGGAGTCGGCTGCGGCGTGCTGATCGAGCATGACGGCGAGCGTATCCTCGGCGTCAGCGGCGATCCGGCGCACCCGGCCAATTTCGGCAAATTGTGCAGCAAGGGCTCGACCCTGCACCTGACCGGCGACTTGACGGCGCGGGCGTTGTATCCCGAACTGCGCCTGGGCAAAGGCCTGGCGCGCAGCCGCACCGACTGGGATACCGCGCTTGATCACGCCGCCAGCATTTTCGCCAAAACCATTGCCGAACATGGCCCGGACAGCGTGGCGTTCTACATTTCCGGGCAGTTGCTGACCGAGGACTACTACGCCTTCAACAAACTGGCTCGGGCGCTGGTGGGCACCAACAACATCGACAGCAATTCACGGCTGTGCATGTCGTCGGCGGTGGTCGGCTACAAGCGCAGCCTGGGTGCCGACGCGCCGCCCTGCAGCTATGAAGACCTGGAATTGAGCGATTGCGTGATGATCGTCGGCAGTAACATGGCCTACGCCCACCCGGTACTGTTTCGCCGACTGGAAGAAGCCAGATCCCGGCGGCCACAGATGAAAGTCATCGTCATTGACCCACGTCGTACAGACACCTGCGATCTGGCTGACCTGCACCTGGCGATTTTGCCTGGCACCGATGTCGCCTTGTTCCATGGGATTTTGCATCTGCTGCTGTGGGAAGACTGGATCGACCGTGACTTCATCAAGGACCATACCGAAGGCTTACCCGAGCTGAAGAAACTGGTGCGCGATTACACGCCGCAGATGGTGTCGCAGCTCTGCGGAATCAGCGTCGGGCAATTGCAGCAATGTGCCGAGTGGATCGGCACATCACCGAGCTTTCTGTCGCTGTGGTGCATGGGGTTGAACCAATCCACCGCCGGCAGCGCGAAAAACAGTGCCTTGATCAATCTGCACCTGGCCACCGGGCAGATTGGCCGTCCGGGTGCAGGTCCTTTCTCGTTGACCGGTCAGCCGAATGCCATGGGCGGACGGGAAACCGGCAGTTTATCCAACCTGCTGCCCGGCCATCGTGACGCCGCCAACCCTGAGCACCGTGCCGACGTGGCCGCTTACTGGGGTGTTGATCAACTGCCTGAAAACCCGGGGCTGTCTGCCATCGAGTTGTTTGAGCAGGTGGCCAGCGGCAAGATCAAAGCCTTGTGGATCGCCTGCACCAACCCCGCGCAATCTCTTCCCGATCAAACCGCCGTGCGCGCAGCACTGCAAGCCTGCCCGTTCGTGGTCTTGCAGGAGGCCTTTCGCACCACCGAAACCGCCAGGTATGCCGACCTGTTGCTGCCCGCCGCCAGCTGGGGCGAAAAGGACGGCACGGTGACCAACTCCGAACGGCGTATTTCCCACGTCCGTCGCGCGATTGTCGCACCGGGTGAAGCGCGTCCGGACTGGGCGATCACGGTGGATTTCGCACAGCGCCTGGAGAAACATCTGCGTCCGCAAGCGACCAGCCTGTTTGCCTTTGACACCCCGGCGCAGATCTTCGACGAATACAAACAGCTGACGCGTGGACGGGATCTGGACTTGTCCGGGATCAGCCACGGGCTGATCGACAAAATCGGCCCGCAACAATGGCCCTTTCCTGCGGGGTCCAGTGCTGGCACCGCCCGCCTCTATCTCGACGGCATTTTCCCGACCTCCAGCGGCCGCGCGCAGTTCGTGACCGATCCGTATCGCGCCGCCAAGGAACAACGGGATGCGCGCTTCCCGCTAACGCTGATCACCGGTCGTCTGCGCGATCAATGGCACGGAATGAGCCGCACCGGTACCGCCGCGCAGTTGTTCGGTCATGTCAGTGAAGCCGTGTTGAGCCTGCACCCGGATGAGCTGCGCCGGCATCGCCTGCAAACGGGAGATTTGATCAGCCTGAAAAGCCGCCGCGGCGCGGTGATCGTGCCGGTCGCCAGTGACGACAGCGTACGTCCGGGCCAAGCCTTCTTGCCGATGCATTTTGGTGACCGTTTTCTCAAGGGGGGCGTAAACAGCCTCACCCTGCCCGCCTTCGACCCGTTGTCGAAACAACCGGAGCTCAAACACAGCGGCGTGCGACTGGAGCCGGTGCAATTGCCCTGGCACCTTTTCGCGCTGATAGAGGGCGATGTCCAACAGCATTTTGAGACGCTACGCCCCCTCTGCGAGGCATTTTCCTACGTCAGCCTCAGCCTGACCGGTCGTGAGCGCCCTGCGCTGCTGATACGCGCTGCCAGCGCCACGGCGCCAGATCCGCAACTGCTGCGCGATATCGATCAATGCCTGGGGCTGAACGATGGACCGGTCCTGGCCTACGACGACCCGCGACGCTCCATCGGTAAGCGGGTGCGGATCGAGAACGGCCGGATCACTGCGATCCGCCTCGCGGGTGAAACCCTCGCCCGGCACTGGCTGCAGAGCCTCTGGCTCGAAGGTCGCGCCGACGAACAGCTACGGCGCTGGCTGCTCGCGCCACTGAGTGCCCCACCGGGCCAGGTCGACGCCGAAGCAATCGGCAACAAAACCCTGTGCAACTGCAAAAACGTCAGCCAAAACGCGGTCTGCGCCGGCATCCGCCGCGGCCTGGACTTGCAAGGTTTGAAACAAGAATTGGGTTGCGGCACGCAATGCGGCTCCTGCGTCCCGGAAATCAAGCGTTTGCTGGCCGCCACCGCGCAGCCGCAAGCCGCCATCTCGTGAGGAAAACACTATGAGCGCAAAAGTCTGGCTGGTGGGTGCAGGTCCCGGCGATCCTGAATTACTGACCCTCAAAGCTGTTCGGGCGTTGAGAGAAGCGGATGTGGTGCTGATCGATGATCTGGTCAACGATGCCGTGCTGGAACACTGCCCCGGCGCGCGGATAATTCCAGTGGGTAAGCGCGGTGGCTGTCGTTCAACACCGCAAGCCTTTATCCATCGCCTGATGCTGCGTTATGCCCGTCAGGGAAAATGCGTGGTGCGACTCAAGGGTGGCGACCCGTGCATCTTCGGGCGTGGCGGTGAAGAAGCGCAGTGGCTACGCGAGCGTGGTGTCGAGACCGAATTGGTCAACGGCATTACCGCCGGCCTGGCGGGCGCGACGCAATGCGATATTCCATTGACCCTGCGCGGCGTGGCACGAGGGGTGACGCTGGTGACCGCCCACACTCAGGATGACAGCAGCCTGAACTGGCAAGCGCTGGCCCAAGGTGGCACGACACTTGTGATCTACATGGGGGTGGCGAAGCTCAGCGAGATCCGTGAGCAACTGCTGGCGGGGGCAATGGCGGCAGATACGCCGGTGGCAATGATTGAAAATGCATCGTTGCCGCATCAACGGGAATGTCGAAGCAGCCTGATGGCAATGGAGGAAGATGCCTGTGCCTTCAAATTGAAAAGCCCGGCAATCCTGGTGATTGGCGCAGTCGCAGCCAACTCCATCCCCTCCTGTGGGAGCGAGCCTGCTCGCGAAGAGGCTCTGTCCGTCGACATCAATGTTGGATATCAACGCGCCTGACGCGTCCCTTCTCACCAAATCGCAGACAAAGAAAAGCCCGGCCTGAGCCGGGCTTTTCTCAGAGCTGCGAGCTAATTACTTAGCTTGAGCTTCAACCTGCGCTTCTACGCGACGGTTAACAGCGCGACCAGCTTCAGTTTTGTTGTCAGCAACTGGGCGGGATTCGCCGTAGCCAACGGACTGAACGCGGGACGACTCAACACCGTACTGGTTGGTCAGAACTTGCTTAACGGCGTTTGCACGACGCTCGGACAGTTTCTGGTTGTAAGCGTCAGGACCGACGTTGTCAGTGTGACCTTCAACAGTAGTGGTGGTGGATGGGTACTGCTTCATGAAGTCAGCCAGGTTCTTGATGTCGCCGTAGCTGTTTGGCTTGACTGCAGCCTTGTCGAAGTCGAACTTCACGTCCAGCTCTACACGAACAACTTCAGCAACAGCTGGGCAGCCATCAGCGTCAACAGTTACGTTGGCTGGGGTGTCAGGGCACTTGTCAACGTTGTCGCAAACGCCGTCGTTGTCGCTGTCGGAGCAGACTTCTGGTGCTGGAACCGGAGCAGCAGCAGGCTTGTTGCCGCCACCGAAGTTCACACCCAGACCTACGGACGGGATGTAGTCCCAACGGCCGTTGTCCAGTTTGTAGTCAGCTTCTACGCCAGCACGAGCGTAGACGTTTTCGAGGAAGTAGTACTTCAGGCCAGCGCCAGCAGTCAGGAAAGTCGACTGGTCACGACCGGTGTGGCCGTCAGCGGCTACGTTGGTCATGCTGCCGTGCTTGACACCACCTTGAACGTAAGGACGCAGAGCGTCGCCAGCGTTGTTGAAGTGGTACTGAGCGTTCAGACCGAACTGGTCGCCCTCGATTTTCTGGTTGCCGGTGTTGTTGTTCGAACGGGTGTGGTCATCGTTGTTGTAGGTCAAGTTCAACGATACGTCGTCGGTCAAGAAGTAACCGATGGAGGCGCCAGGAGTGTAGCCGTCTTCAACATTGTTAATGCTGTCGTTGTACTTCTTCCCGTAGTTGAGCTCGCCTTCAACTGCGCCTTGGCCTTGTGCCAGTGCGCCGAACGAAGTAGCGGCAATAAGAGTACCAATGGCCAAGCCCAAGGTGTTTTTCAGTTTCATCCGTTAAATCCCCATCTGGTGATTGTGAAGCAGTCCCGCAAACCGGGGGACAACTCGGCGGCAAGTCTAACAGAACTTGCCTACACGTAAGAGATATTTGCGCTGAACTAAGTTTCAGCAATGCCTGCAAATTTCTCACGCAATTTATCTAGAGCGCGTTTGTACCGCATTTTTGTTGCACTCAAACCCATATGCATGATGTCTGCGATCTCCTGAAACTCCAGCTCTGCGACAAAACGTAGCACCAGAATTTCGCGGTCAATCGGGTTCACATACACTAGCCAGCGATCAAGTCCACCCTTTTCCTCAGGTTTCGGCGCCTTTTCTTCGGACGCTTCCTCAAGGGGGTCAAGACTCAATGCGTCCATCAAGCGACGCTTTCGCCGTTCCTTCCGATACTGTGTGATGCATTCGTTGTACGTGATGCTATATAGCCATGTCTTGAACTTCGATTTACCTTCGAAGTTCTTCAGGCCATACAGCACCTTCAACATGACCTCCTGACAGACATCGTCTGCGTCGCGATCGTTCCCGAGATATCGTGCACACACATTAAATAATGTTCGCTGGTAACGCCGCATCAGTTCTTCATAGGCACGCGTTACGTGAAATAGCTCTGTATGCGCGCGCGCCACCAACTCCTCATCAGAGAGCTCGCGGGGGTCGTAGCGCATGGATAGCGATTGGGCTTTATTCAAAACAAGTCGGGCCGACAGTCAGGTCAATGTCCGCCGCAGCCAGCATCAGCAGGCATTTTGCGGCGGCATACATTAGCAGGGTTTGCCGGGTTAGCGGCTACTCACGTGCTGCTCAAGGAGGATCCGATTGGAAAGAGAGACTAGCTCACCCTCATCGGTCAGCAATGTGGTTTTAACCGTGCCGATCTCTTCGATCTGGCCTTCGACCTCGCCAACACGCACTTGTTGCCCAACCTGGTACAGCTCACGCACATAGATTCCCGCCAGAATCTGGCCGGCAATTTCCCGGCTTCCCAACCCCATGGCCAGCGCTACCGCCAGACCAACGGTTATCAATACAATCACGATCACATGGTTGAGCAGGTCAGTCTTGACCTCCAACTGGCTGATCGCGACCGAAATACTGATGATGATCACCAGGCCCTGGGCAATTCGTCCAAGCCCTGAAGCATAGTCCAGGCCCACGCCCTCTGCTGCTCCGCGCACCAGCCCGTTGGCCAGCTGCGCCAGCAAAACACCTACCAGCAGCACCAGCGCCGCGCCGAATACTTTCGGCAAATACAACGCAAGCATATCCAGCGTAGCTGAAACCCGCTCAAGACCAAGAGATTCTGCGGCAGAAACCAGAAAAATAAGCAGAACGAACCAATAGACGATTTTGCCGATCAGTGTCGAAATAGGGACATGCAATCCAGCGCGGGACAGCAGTTTGGTCAGGCCGGTGCCACCCATCAAGCGGTCAAGGCCCAGTTTGGCGAGCAACTTGGAGAGCAAGGTGTCCAGCAGTTTGGCCACGACAAAACCCAACAGCAACACAACCAGTGCGCCGAACAGGTTCGGAATGAAGTTCGCAACCTTGGTCCACAACGCAGTCATTGCAGTGACGAGGCTCTGAGTCCAGAGATCAAGTTCCATATTCAATCAGCCTTATCAGCAGTGCGAGCAGCAGGTTTACGAAGACGGGATACCGGCGCGACATGGGCCGATCCGTTATTCAGGGCGATCATCAGTGCAGGCAACCAACGCCCCAGCAGACTGAACAAATCACCGGCGCCGACCTGGCGGTTGGCGGTTTTCAGCACGCGCCCCAGGCACGCATCGTCGTCCCGGGTGGTCGGCGAAGCCTTGAGCATGTCGCGTAAAGACTGTTCAAACGGATCGTGCATACGCACCTCTCGTGATGTCTGTGGAAGACGCGGTCAGTTTTGCTCGGGTCACATGGTTTTCCTCAGACCCAGCGCAAACGTCGGAATAACCACCACTGTCCCAACGCCACCGAGACCATCATCAGGCAGGCGATCAGAAAGCCGTAAGGGCTTGCAGAGAATGGAATTCCACCGACGTTGATCCCCAAAAGCCCAGTCAGAAAACTCATTGGCAAAAAGATCCCGGTGATGATCCCGAAGCGATACATCGTGCGATTCATGCGCACGCTCAACCGACGGTCTTCGGCTTCCAGGACCAGCCCCACCCGCTCCCGGGTCAATTCCAGCTCCTCGAGGTAGCGGGTCAGGCTGTTGTTCAATTCGTTCCAGTAATCACCATCGTCCTCGACGAACCAGGGCAACTTGATCCGCGTCAACTGCCCGAAAATATCTCGCTGCGGAGCGAGAAAACGCTTCAACGCGGCGGCCCTGCGCCGGATCTGCAATACGGCACCGTGCTCCGGCGCATACCGTTCGTCGGCATCCAGTTTTTCTTCTTCCTCATCGACCACTTCCGAGAGGTCGCTGACCAGATCCTGCACCTTGTTGGTGAGGTACTGCGCCATGTACAGGATGAGTTCGGAGGTTGTTTTCGGCCCTTTGCCTTCGGACAGTTGCACCAGCAGCTCTTCAGTGGCACGCAACGGACGCAAACGCAGGGAAATGACACGCTGGGCAGAGCCGAAGATCCGCACCGACACCATGTCTTCCGGCTCGGCACCGGGGTTCAGATTGACCCCGCGCAAAAATAGCAGCAGTTCGCTGTCGGAAAGCTGTAAAAGTCGCGGACGGGTGTTTTCTTCGAGTAGCAGGTCACAGCTGAATTCGCTCAGACCGCTGGATTTGCGTAACCAGGTCTGGGTTTGCGGATGACTGCGATCCCAGTGCAACCACAGGCTTTCATGGGCCTGCAGCTGCAAGTCGTCGAGTTCTGTCCGGGCTATCGAACGCGCACCGCCTTTACCGTCCAGCACCAGGGCATGCACCAGCCCCCATTGCGCGTTTTCTTCCTCGAACATCCTCACCCCTTTGACTGGCTCAACGCTTTATTCAGGCATCTTCAGCGGGACTGGCGAGATGATCACGCCATTGTTGTCCGCATAAATGTATTCGCCTGGACGGAACGTCACACCGGCAAACGTCACCACAACGTTGAGATCGCCGAGCCCGCGCCTGTCGGATTTCCTCGGGTGGCTGGCGAGGGCCTGAACGCCCAGATCGGTCTGCGCGATGATATCGACGTCGCGGATGCAACCGTAGATCACCAGCCCTTCCCAACCGTTTTTCGCGGCTTTCTCGGCCAGCATGTCACCCAGCAACGCATGACGCAGGGAACCGCCACCGTCGACCACCAGCACTTTGCCATTCCCCTTGAGCTCGACTTGCTCCTTGACCCGCGAGTTATCTTCGAAGCACTTGATGGTCACGATTTCGCCACCGAAGGAATCACGGCCGCCGAAATTGCTGAACATCGGTTCCAGCACCTGCACCAGTTCCGGATAGGCGTCGCACAGGTCAGGCGTGAGGTAATGGATCATCGAGAAACTCCTGTAAAGAGGAAGACAGCACGAACATCAGTGATGGCTCAGTCACTGAAAGTGACCAGAACAGCTCAATGCGTCATATCTTAGCCGCAAGCCGACCAGAGCGAAATGCCCTTGTTAGAGCGTCAGGCTCAAACCGCCGCGGCCAAATCCCGCTGTTCTCCCAACAACGGTGTCTGCTGGTCCGCCAGCCAGCGGGCCACCAAAGGCCAGACTTCGGCCTGGGCGGGCTTGCTGACAAGCATTTCAACATGGCCGAAATTATCGGCAAAACCTTGATCGCGACCCAGATTGATAAATTGCTTGTGCCCGGAACCGAGCTGATCGAACAGTTTGCGACAAGCCCATGCAGGATCCTGATGATCACCCGCAGCGCTCACTGCAAGCACCGGCAACTTGACCTCGGCCAAACCCGCCCACCAGTTTTTATCGGCATCGCCAAAGCGCCCGAACAGGCCGTACCAACGCATGCTTTCCAGGGCCAGGCCGATTGGCTCGTCTTCCGGGCCACGCTTGAGTCTTGAACCGGACAACTGGGCAAAACGCTTGAGAATGAAGCGGCCGCCCCACTCCACCGGCGGAATCTTCAATGGCCAATAGTTGCGACTGACCTGGGTACCAAAAAACGCCGCCGAAGCCACGACTGGCTCACCGATGTACTCGCCGCCCAGCGCCGCCGCCAATGTAATGCCGCCCAGCGAGTGACCGATCCAGTGCGGTACCTGCCCGCTCTGCTCGCGCACGAACGCGCCAATGGCTGGCAGATCGTAGCGAGCGTAGTCGGCGACACGGTTCTTGCGGTAGTCGTGGTTACGCTGGGACAAGCCGTGACCGCGCATTTCCGGAATCCAGACGTCGAATCCCAAGCGAGCCAGATAAGCGCCCAACCCCAGGCCCTTGGGAGAAAACCAGAACCGGCGATTGGAAAAGCTGCCGTGCAGCAGGATCACCGGCACGCCGCGGGTTGCCGGTTCATCGGCCATGCCGAGACGCGTCACAGCCAGCTCGACGGTGAAGTCGGGGCTGTTGCCGGGTTTCAAACGATACACATCTTCGCTCAGATCGCCGCGCCGTTCGGCGCTGATCAGGGCGACAGGAAATAGGTTGCTGCTGCTTTGCATAATCTCTTGCACAAAAAAGGGCGGCATCCTACAGGAGCCCGCCCTACTTGAATCTCAAAAAGACCGCTCCCTGTAGGAGCGAGCCCTGCTCGCGAAGAACTTCAGGACACCACGTTTACCCAGGATAAACGCGTTATCGTTGACGTCCATCGCGAGCAAGCTCGCTCCTACAGAGAGAGAGCGGCCCGTTCACACAGGATCAAGCCGAAGCCTGACCCTCTGCCAGGAAGAACCAGGTTTCCAGTACGGAGTCCGGGTTCAACGAAACGCTTTCAATGCCCTGCTCCATCAGCCACTTGGCCAGGTCCGGGTGGTCCGAAGGGCCCTGACCGCAGATGCCGATGTACTTGCCGGCCTTGTTGCACGCGGCAATGGCGTTGGCCAGCAGCTTCTTGACCGCCGGATTACGCTCATCGAACAGGTGCGCGATGATCCCGGAGTCACGGTCCAGGCCCAGGGTCAGCTGGGTCAGGTCGTTGGAGCCGATGGAGAAACCGTCGAAGAATTCGAGGAATTCTTCAGCCAGGATGGCGTTGGACGGCAGTTCGCACATCATGATCACGCGCAGGCCATTCTGGCCACGGGCCAGACCGTTTTCCGCCAGCAGATCGACTACCTGGCTCGCTTCACCCAGGGTACGAACGAACGGCACCATGATTTCGACGTTGGTCAGGCCCATCTCGTTGCGCACGCGCTTGAGGGCGCGGCATTCGAGTTCGAAGCAGTCACGGAACGATTCGCTGATGTAACGCGAAGCGCCGCGGAAGCCCAGCATCGGGTTTTCTTCTTCCGGCTCGTAGAGCTTGCCGCCGATCAGGTTGGCGTATTCGTTGGACTTGAAGTCCGACAGACGCACGATGACTTTCTTCGGCCAGAACGCAGCCGCCAGGGTGCTGATGCCTTCGACCAGTTTCTCGACGTAGAAGCCGACCGGATCGTTGTAACCGGCAATACGCTTGTCGACGCTTTCCTTGATGTCCAGCGGCAGACCGTCGTAGTTCAGCAGTGCTTTAGGGTGCACGCCGATCATGCGGTTGATGATGAACTCCAGGCGAGCCAGGCCCACACCGGCGTTCGGCAGTTGGGCGAAGTCGAAGGCGCGGTCCGGGTTGCCGACGTTCATCATGATCTTGAACGGCAGCTCAGGCATGGCGTCCACGGAGTTCTTCTTGATGTCGAAGCCCAGTTCGCCTTCGAAGATGAAGCCGGTGTCACCTTCAGCGCAGGAAACGGTCACGCCCTGGCCGTCTTTCAACAGCTGGGTGGCGTTGCCGCAACCGACTACCGCTGGAATACCCAGCTCACGGGCGATGATCGCCGCGTGGCAAGTACGGCCGCCACGGTTGGTGACGATCGCGCTGGCGCGCTTCATCACCGGTTCCCAGTCCGGGTCGGTCATGTCGGACACCAGTACGTCGCCTGGCTGGACCTTGTCCATCTCGGACACGTCCTTGATGATGCGGACCTTGCCGGCGCCGATGCGCTGGCCAATGGCACGACCTTCCACCAGCACGGTGCCGGTTTCTTTCAACAGGTAACGCTCCATGACGTTGGCCTGGGTGCGGCTCTTCACGGTTTCCGGGCGGGCCTGCACGATGTACAGCTTGCCGTCGTCACCGTCCTTGGCCCACTCGATGTCCATCGGGCACTGGTAGTGCTTCTCGATGATCATCGCCTGCTTGGCCAGCTCGCTCACTTCGGCGTCGGTCAGGCAGAAACGTGCGCGCTCGGCCTTGTCCACGTCGACGGTCTTGACCGAACGACCGGCCTTGGCTTCGTCGCCGTAGATCATCTTGATGGCCTTGCTGCCCAGGTTGCGGCGCAGGATCGCCGGGCGACCGGCCGCCAGCGTGCCCTTGTGGACGTAGAACTCATCCGGGTTCACCGCGCCTTGTACGACGGTTTCACCCAGGCCGTAGGCGCCGGTGATGAACACCACGTCACGGAAACCCGACTCGGTATCGAGGGTGAACATCACGCCGGCGGTGCCGGTTTCGGAGCGGACCATGCGCTGCACGCCAGCCGACAGGGCAACCAGCTTGTGGTCGAAGCCCTGGTGCACGCGATAGGAAATGGCACGGTCGTTGAACAGCGAGGCGAACACCTCTTTGGCGGCGCGAATGACGTTTTCGACACCACGGATGTTCAGGAAGGTTTCCTGCTGGCCGGCAAAGGAAGCGTCCGGCAAGTCTTCGGCGGTGGCGGAAGAGCGCACGGCCACGGCCATGTCAGGGTTGCCGGCGGACAGCGTGGCGAACGCGGTACGAATTTCGGCATTCAGTTTTTCAGGGAACTCGGCCTCCATGATCCATTGGCGGATCTGGGCACCAGTCTTGGCCAGGGCATTCACGTCATCGACGTCCAGGGCATCCAGTGCATCGTGAATCTGCTGATTCAGGCCGCTCAACTCCAGGAAATCACGATAAGCCTGAGCGGTCGTGGCGAAGCCGCCGGGCACCGATACACCGGCACCTGCAAGGTTGCTGATCATCTCGCCCAGGGATGCGTTCTTGCCCCCCACATGCTCAACATCGTGTTTGCCGAGCTTATCGAGGGAAACTACGTACTCTACCAAGGTGATCTCTCCACTAACTGTGTTGGAAAAGCTCAGAAACCGGCTGCTTAAGTGAGCATTTGCCGGCTATATGGCCTGGACCTGGAAAATAAGTGAGAATGCGGGCCATTGGCGGCCGGCAAATCGCGCCTATCATATCCAAGATTCGTCACTAGCTTAAGGCCCAAGGTGCAAATGAAACGATCTGCTTTCTTTATCTCCGATGGTACCGGCATTACCGCCGAAACCCTGGGTCAAAGCCTTCTGGCGCAGTTCGAAAACATTACCTTCAGCAAAGTCACGCGGCCGTACATCGACAACGTGGACAAAGCGCGGGCCATGGTACAACAAATCAACAAAGCCGCCGAAACCGACGGCTTCCGTCCGATTATCTTCGACACCATCGTCAATCAGGACATTCGTGAGATTCTCGCAACTTCGAATGGTTTCATGATTGACATTTTCTCGACGTTCCTGGCACCGCTTGAACAGGAACTGACCGAACATTCTTCCTACACCGTGGGCAAATCCCACTCCATCGGCACCAGCTCCAATTACATGGAGCGTATCGAGGCCGTTAACTTCGCCCTCGACAACGACGACGGTGCCCGCACGCACTATTACGACAAGGCCGACCTGATACTAGTGGGCGTGTCGCGATGTGGTAAGACGCCGACGTGCCTGTACATGGCGATGCAATTCGGTATCCGCGCAGCCAACTACCCGCTGACCGAAGACGACATGGAACGCCTGCAACTGCCAAACGCCCTGCGCGCCCACCAGCACAAGCTGTTCGGCCTGACCATCGACCCGGACCGCCTCACCGCGATCCGTAACGAGCGCAAGCCCAACAGCCGCTATTCGAGCTACGCCCAGTGCGAGTTCGAAGTGCGCGAGGTCGAGAACCTGTTCCGCCGCGAAAACATCCCGAACATCAACTCCACGCATTTTTCCGTGGAAGAAATCTCCGCGAAGATCCTTGTGGAAAAAGGCGTCGAGCGGCGATTCAAATAATCCTGCGGAGCCTGATCTGCCGCTTTCGCGAGCAAGCCCGCTCCCACACTGGATCTCGGTCGTGCACAAATTTTGTGTTCACGGCAGACCCAATGTGGGAGCGGGCTTGCTCGCGAAGAACGATAACGCGGCATTTCAGATAACAAACAAATCCACAAACCGGTTCACCGCTGTCGCCTCAAACCTCTGCTGATCCTTGCACAGCGCAAAAATCTCCTCGCTACGCTGATCAGTGAATCGTGTCAGCAAGTTCGCCCTGAATTTCTCCTCCAGCAACGGTATTCCTTCAGCCCGCCGCCGCCGATGCCCGATCGGGTACTCCACCACCACATTCTCGGTGCTAGACCCGTCGTTGAAAAACACCTGCAGAGCATTGGCAATGGAGCGCTTGTCGGCCTCCAGATATTCACGGCTGTAACGCGGTTCTTCGACGATAACCATCTTGTCGCGCAGCACATCGATGAGCGGATGCGCCCTGTGGAAATCGTCTTCGTAGTGCTCGGCCACCAGGTTGCCGAAGATCAGCGGCACAGCAGTCATGTACTGGATGCAATGATCGCGGTCGGCGGCATTGGCCAACGGGCCGACCTTGGAAATGATGCGGATCGCCGATTCATGGGTGGTGATGACGATTTTGTCGATTTCATGCAGCCGATTACACACTTGCGGATGTAGCGTCACTGCCGCCTCGCAGGCCGTTTGCGCGTGGAACTCGGCGGGAAAACTGATCTTGAACAGCACGTTTTCCATCACATAGCTGCCGTACGGCCGCGAAAAGCTGAATGCCCGCTTATCTTCAGGCTTGAGCGCCAGATCATTGTTGGTATGGCTGAACAGTACGTCGTAAAAGCCCCACTGCCTGGCACTCAACACACCAGGAATACCCATCTCGCCACGCATCGCAATATCCGCCAGGCGCACGCCACGACTGGACGCATCGCCCGCCGCCCAGGACTTGCGCGAGCCGGCATTCGGCGCATGCCGGTACGTGCGCAAGGCCTGACCGTCAGCAAAGGCGTGGGACAACGCCGACAACAACTGCTCGCGATTGGCACCCATCAGCCTGGCCGTGACCGCGGTCGAGGCGACTTTCACCAGAATCACGTGATCGAGGCCGACACGGTTGAACGAGTTTTCCAGGGCGATCACGCCCTGGATCTCGTGGGCCATGATCATCGCCTCAAGTACCGTGCGTACGGTCAGCGGCGCCTCGCCATTGGCCAGGCGCTTTTGCGACAGGTGATCGGCCACCGCAAGAATGCCGCCGAGGTTATCCGACGGATGTCCCCACTCGGCCGCAAGCCAGGTGTCGTTGTAGTCGAGCCAACGCACGATGCAGCCGATGTCCCAAGCCGCCTTCACCGGATCGAGCCGATAAGACGTGCCGGGAACCCGGGCGCCGAACGGCACGACGGTGCCTTCGACCACAGGTCCCAGGTGCTTGGTGCATTCGGGAAAGCGCAGGGCCAGCAAGCCACAACCCAAGGTATCGATCAGGCAATTGCGGGCGGTGTCCAGAGCTTCCTTGGACTCGACTTTGTAGTTCAACACGTAATCGGCAATGTCCTGCAGGACCTTGTCGTAGTCGGGACGGTTGTTCAGGTCGACGTTGGCACTCATGTTCGATTCACTCTTGTAGGAGCGAGCCTTGCTCGCGATAGTCGTCAACGATAACGCTGGGTGCCTGACACCCCGTGGTGCTCTCAGGTCCATCGCGAGCAGGCTCGCTCCTACAGAGGGTATGGATCAGAACGAATCGCCCGGCACACGCACATAACCTTCCATCAACACCCGCGCACTGCGGCTCATGATGGCTTTGTTCACCGTCCATTCGCCGTTCACCAGGCTGGCCTCGGCGCCGACGCGCAGGGTGCCGGACGGGTGGCCGAAGCGCACCGCATTGCGTTCGATACCGCCCGCCGCGAGGTTCACCAGAGTGCCGGAAATCGCCGCCGCCGTGCCGATTGCCACCGCCGCCGTGCCCATCATCGCGTGGTGCAACTTGCCCATGGACAGTGCACGCACCAGAAGGTCGACATCACCTGCGGCAATCGCCTTGCCGCTGGACGCCACGTAGTCCGCCGGTTTAGCGACGAAGGCGACTTTCGGCGTGTGTTGGCGTTTGGCCGCTTCGTCGATGTTGGAAATCAGGCCCATGCGCAATGCGCCGTAAGCGCGGATGGTTTCGAACATCTGCAAGGCTTTCGGGTCGCCGTTGATTGCGCCCTGCAACTCGGTGCCCTTGTAGCCGATGTCTTCAGCATTGATAAAAATTGTCGGGATACCAGCGTTAATCATGGTCGCCTTGAAGGTGCCGACGCCGGGCACTTCCAGGTCATCGACCAGGTTGCCGGTGGGGAACATCGAACCGCCGCCGCCCTCTTCTTCCGCTGCCGGATCGAGGAACTCGATCTGCACTTCGGCCGCCGGGAAGGTCACGCCGTCGAGTTCAAAATCGCCGGTCTCCTGCACTTCACCATTGGTGATCGGCACGTGGGCGATGATGGTCTTGCCAATGTTGGCCTGCCACACGCGAACCACCGCCACGCCGTTGTGCGGAATGCGGTTGGCGTCCACCAAACCATTGCTGACCGCGAACGAACCGACCGCCGCCGACAGGTTGCCGCAGTTGCCGCTCCAGTCGACGAAGGGCTTGTCGATGGACACCTGACCGAACAGGTAATCGACGTCGTGACCGGCCTTGGTGCTTTTCGACAGGATCACGGTTTTGCTGGTGCTGGAGGTCGCGCCGCCCATGCCGTCGATTTGTTTGTCGTACGGGTCGGGGCTGCCGATCACGCGCAGCAGCAACGCGTCGCGGGCCGGGCCCGGGACCTGTGCCGCTTCGGGCAGGTCCTTGAGACTGAAGAACACGCCTTTGCTGGTGCCGCCGCGCATGTAAGTGGCGGGTATCCTTATTTGCTTTGGAAACGTAGCTGCGTGAGCCATGGTGCTCGTTACTCCTGATCTGAAAGCAGACACGGGACTTGAAGCCCCGTGTCTGTATTGCGTGCGTTAAACGGCAACCGCCGACTCTTCGAGGAAGTCCTGGGCGAAGCGTTGCAGCACGCCGCCGGCCTCGTAGATCGACACTTCTTCGGCGGTGTCGAGGCGGCAGGTCACCGGCACGTCGACGCGTTCGCCGTTCTTGCGATGGATCACCAGCGTCAGCTCGGCACGCGGAGTGCGATCACCGATCACGTCGTAGGTTTCGCTGCCGTCGATGGCCAGGGTGTGGCGGTTGGTGCCTGGCTTGAACTCCAGCGGCAACACGCCCATGCCCACCAGGTTGGTGCGGTGAATGCGTTCGAAACCTTCGGCGGCAATCGCCTCCACACCCGCCAGACGCACGCCTTTGGCCGCCCAGTCGCGGGACGAACCCTGACCGTAGTCGGCGCCGGCGATGATGATCAGCGGCTGCTTGCGATCCATGTAGGTTTCGATGGCTTCCCACATGCGCATCACTTTGCCTTCCGGCTCGACACGGGCCAGCGAACCTTGCTTGACCTTGCCGTTTTCCTGAACCATTTCGTTGAACAGTTTCGGGTTGGCGAAGGTCGCGCGCTGCGCCGTCAGGTGGTCACCGCGGTGCGTGGCGTAAGAGTTGAAGTCCTCTTCCGGCAGGCCCATTTTCGCCAGGTATTCGCCGGCGGCGCTGTCCATCATGATCGCGTTGGACGGCGACAGGTGATCGGTGGTGATGTTGTCCGGCAGCACCGCCAGCGGACGCATACCCTTGAGCGGACGAGCGCCGGCCAGCGCGCCTTCCCAGTACGGCGGACGGCGGATGTAGGTGCTCATTTCACGCCACTCGTACAGCGGCGCGACTTTCGGGCCGGTGTCTTCGTGGATGGCGAACATCGGGATGTAGACCTGACGGAACTGCTCGGGTTTGACCGAGGCTTTCACGACTGCGTCGATCTCTTCGTCGCTCGGCCAGATGTCTTTCAGGCGGATTTCCTTGCCATCCACCACGCCCAGCACATCCTTCTCGATGTCAAAACGGATGGTGCCGGCAATCGCATAGGCGACCACCAATGGCGGCGATGCGAGGAACGCTTGCTTGGCGTACGGGTGAATCCGCCCGTCGAAGTTACGGTTGCCGGACAACACGGCAGTGGCGTACAGGTCGCGGTCGATGATCTCTTGCTGGATCACCGGGTCCAGTGCGCCGGACATGCCGTTGCACGTGGTGCAGGCGAAAGCCACGACGCCGAAGCCGAGCTTGTCCAGCTCTTCGGTCAGGCCGGCTTCATCGAGGTACAGCGCCACGGTTTTCGAACCCGGTGCCAGGGACGACTTGACCCAAGGCTTGCGGGTCAGGCCGAGCTTGTTGGCGTTGCGCGCCAGCAGGCCGGCGGCGATCACGTTGCGCGGGTTGCTGGTGTTGGTGCAACTGGTGATGGCGGCGATGATCACCGCACCGTCCGGCATCTGGCCAGGCACGTCGTCCCACTGACCGGAGATGCCTTTGGCCGCCAGATCCGAAACCGCCACACGGGCGTGCGGATTGCTCGGGCCGGCCATGTTGCGCACCACCGAGGACAGGTCGAACGTCAGGCCGCGCTCGTATTGCGCGTCTTTCAGGCTGTCAGCCCACAGGCCGACCTGCTTGGCGTAGTTCTCGACCAACTGCACCTGCTCGTCTTCACGACCGGTGAGCTTGAGGTAGTCGATGGTCTGCTGGTCGATGTAGAACATCGCCGCGGTGGCGCCGTATTCCGGGGCCATGTTGGAAATGGTTGCACGGTCGCCCAAGGTCAGGGCCGAGGCGCCCTCACCGAAGAATTCCAGCCACGCGCCAACGACTTTTTGCTTGCGCAGGAACTCGGTCAGCGCCAGCACCATGTCGGTGGCGGTGATGCCCGGTTGCAGCTTACCGGTCAGTTCGACGCCAACGCTTTCCGGCAGACGCATCCAGGACGCGCGGCCGAGCATCACGCTTTCGGCTTCGAGGCCACCGACACCGATGGCGATCACGCCCAGCGCATCGACGTGCGGGGTGTGGCTGTCGGTGCCGACGCAGGTGTCGGGGAAGGCCACGCCGTCACGCACCTGAATCACCGGAGACATTTTCTCCAGGTTGATCTGGTGCATGATGCCGTTGCCTGGCGGGATCACGTCGACGTTCTTGAACGCCTTCTTGGTCCAGTTGATGAAGTGGAAACGGTCTTCGTTGCGACGGTCTTCGATGGCGCGGTTCTTCTCGAACGCGTCCGGATCAAAACCACCACGCTCGACCGCCAGGGAGTGGTCGACGATCAACTGCGTCGGCACCACCGGGTTGACTTGCGCCGGGTCGCCGCCTTGCAGGGCGATGGCGTCACGCAGGCCAGCGAGGTCCACCAGCGCGGTCTGGCCAAGAATGTCGTGGCACACCACGCGGGCCGGGAACCACGGGAAGTCGAGGTCGCGCTTGCGCTCGATGAATTGCTTCAGGGATTCGGTGAGCGTGGCCGGGTCGCAGCGACGCACAAGGTTTTCCGCCAGCACACGGGAGGTGTACGGCAGGGTGTCGTAGGCGCCAGGCTGGATCGCCTCGACCGCTGCGCGGACATCGAAGTAATCCAGGTGGCTGCCCGGCAGCGGTTTACGGAATTTTGTGTTCATCGTCAGGACTCGGTCACGGTAGTTACAAAAGGTGGGGCCTGGCACCGGTACTGATCTGGACTCGGTCAAATGTGGGAGCGGGCTTGCTCGCGAAAGCGGTGTAGCAGTCAACATCAATGTTGGATGTCAGTCCGTCTTCGCGAGCAAGCCCGCTCCCACAGTGGTTCCCGGTTCATTCAGTAACCAGCGCGGCAGCCCTCCACCATTCAGCGTTGTTCGATTGGTACGAACTTGCGCTGTTCAACGCCGGTGTATTCGGCGCTTGGACGGATGATGCGGTTGTTGGCGCGTTGTTCGTACACGTGGGCGGCCCAGCCGGTCAGGCGCGAGCAGACGAAAATCGGTGTGAACAACTTGGTCGGGATGCCCATGAAGTGGTACGCCGAGGCATGGTAGAAGTCGGCGTTCGGGAACAACTTCTTTTGCTCCCACATCGTCTTGTCGATGGCTTCGGACACCGGGAACAACACCTTGTCGCCCACTTCGTCAGCGAGTTTTTTCGACCAGCCCTTGATCACCTCGTTGCGCGGATCGTTGTCCTTATAGATCGCGTGGCCGAAGCCCATGATCTTGTCCTTGCGTTCGAGCATGCCGAGGGTGCCTTTGATCGCCTCTTCCGGCGACGAGAAGCGCTCGATCATTTCCATTGCCGCTTCGTTGGCGCCGCCGTGCAGCGGGCCGCGCAGCGAGCCGATGGCCGCGGTGATACAAGAATACAGGTCGGACAGGGTCGACGCGCAAACACGCGCAGTGAAGGTCGACGCGTTGAACTCGTGCTCTGCGTAGAGAATCAGCGAAACGTTCATCACCTTGACGTGCAGCTCGCTCGGTTTCTTGCCGTGCAGCAGGTGCAGGAAGTGGCCACCGATGGACTGCTCGTCGCTCACGCAGTCGATGCGCTTGCCTTCGTGGCTGAAGTGATACCAGTAAGTCATGATCGCCGGGAATGCAGCCAGCAGGCGGTCGGTTTTGTCGTGCTGCTCGGAGAAGTTGTTCTCCGGCTCGAGGTTGCCCAGGAACGAGCAGCCCGTGCGCATCACGTCCATCGGGTGGGCATCGGCGGGGATGCGTTCCAGCACTTCTTTCAGCGCTTGCGGCAGATCACGCAGCTTGCTCAGCTTGCTGATGTAGGCGTTCAGTTGTGCTTGGTTCGGCAGTTCCCCGTACAGCAGCAGGTAAGCTACTTCTTCAAACTGTGCGCCAGCCGCCAGTTCACGAACGTCGTAACCACGATAAGTCAGACCGGCACCCGACTGGCCCACGGTGGACAGTGCGGTTTGCCCGGCAACCTGGCCACGGAGCCCGGCGCCACTGAGTACTTTTGCTTCGGCCATTGCAGTCTCCAATCTTGAATTTGTTAGGGAATCGGCAAATTTATTGATCGGGATTCACCCCGACCTCTGTAGGAGCGAGCTTGCTCGCGATGGTGGACCGTACACCGCGGGGTACCAATTTTCCCGCGTCATCGTTAGCGACCATCGCGAGCGAGCTCGCTCCTACAATTATTTCTTTGACGCAAACAACGCATCGAGCTTCTGCTCGAAGGTGTGGTAGTCGATGCGATCGTAAAGCTCCATGCGCGTCTGCATGGTGTCGATGACGTTCTGTTGCGTGCCATCGCGACGGATCGCGGTGTAGACGTTTTCTGCAGCCTTGTTCATGGCGCGGAACGCCGACAGCGGGTACAGCACCAGCGATACATCCGCCGCAGCAAGCTGCTCGGTGGTGTACAGCGGCGTCGCGCCGAATTCGGTGATGTTGGCCAGGATCGGCGCTTTCACGCGGCTGGCGAACAACTTGTACATTTCAAGTTCGGTGATGGCTTCCGGGAACACCATGTCGGCGCCGGCTTCGATGCACGCCGCGGCGCGATCCAGGGCAGACTCCAGACCTTCCACCGCCAGGGCGTCGGTACGGGCCATGATCACAAAGCTGTCATCGGTACGCGCATCGACGGCCGCCTTGATGCGGTCGACCATTTCCTGCTGGGTCACGATTTCTTTATTAGGACGGTGGCCGCAACGCTTGGCGCCGACCTGGTCTTCGATGTGAATCGCCGCCGCGCCGAACTTGATCATCGACTTGACGGTGCGAGCAACGTTGAACGCCGAGGAACCGAAACCGGTGTCCACGTCCACCAGCAATGGCAGGTCGCAGACATCGGTGATACGGCGCACGTCGGTCAGCACGTCATCCAGGCCGGTAATGCCCAGGTCAGGCACGCCGAGGGAGCCGGCAGCCACCCCGCCACCCGACAGGTAGATCGCCTTGAAACCGGCGCGCTTGGCCAGCAGCGCGTGGTTGGCGTTGATCGCACCGACCACTTGCAGTGGATGTTCGCTGGCGACCGCATCGCGGAAACGCTGGCCTGGTGTGCTCTTGTTCAAACTCATGACTCACCTCGTTTGGCTGTCGGGTTAACGCCGTCCTGGTAGTGACGGGCGATATTGCGTTTGGAGGCGCCGATGTGACGGCGCATCAACAACTCGGCCAGCTCACCGTCACGGTCGGCGATGGCATCGAGAATGCGGTGGTGCTCGGCGAACGCCTGGTGCGGGCGATTGGGTGTGGTGGAAAACTGGATGCGGTACATTCGCACCAGCTGATAGAGCTCGCCGCAGAGCATTTGGGTCAGCGTGCGGTTGCCGCTGCCCTGGATGATTCGGTAATGAAAATCGAAATCGCCTTCCTGCTGGTAATAGCCTCGGCCGGCCTGAAACGCTTCATCGCGCTCATGGGTTTCCAGGACCCGACGCAATTCGTCGATTTCTTCGACGCTCATGCGCTCGGCGGCCAGGCGACAGGCCATGCCTTCCAGGGATTCGCGGATTTCGTATAGCTCAATCAGCTCGGCGTGATTGAGCGAGACCACCCGTGCGCCGACGTGCGGCACACGGACCAGCAGGCGTTGGCCTTCCAGACGGTGGATGGCCTCGCGCAACGGACCACGGCTGATGCCGTAGGTGCGCGCCAGTTCCGGTTCGGAGATCTTGCTGCCCGGGGCGATATCGCCTTTGACGATAGCCGCCTGAATGCGTCGGAAGACGTTCTCGGACAGGGTCTCCGTATCGTCTTGCGCTAAAACCGGGGGATCGAGTTGATCCAGCATATTGTCGACACCTTGTGAGCCAGTGCCGCAAAAACTAGCGAATACTGGCGCCACAGTCAAAGCATAAATCGATATTGTCGACAATCTTCTGATAGCCGGCTGCACCATAACGAAGCAACCCATCTATTTATAGCCACCGGCCAGCGCTGGCGCCAACAAACCACCGTGCTAGAATGCCGCCCGCATTTGTTTGTCACATCTGCACTGTCTGTCATAAAACCCTGATAGGCATACGAGGGAGCTTGCGCAGCGATGCCAGGGCCTTGAATCAAGTCGTACCGCTGCGCATCAGGATTTATGAGACTCAAGCCCTTCCCTGCCCTCCTTTGTTTCCTTTGTCTGCCTGGTTTCGCAATGGCCGGGGAAAAGACTGTGTATGGCCTTAATGAGTACGCATCGCTCAATGGCATCAATCTGGAAGTGGCGGCAAAACTCGACACCGGGGCGAAAACCGCTTCCCTGAGTGCGCGGGATATCAAGCGTTTCAAACGCAACGGCGAGTCGTGGGTGCGTTTCTACCTGGCCATCGACGCCGCCCATTCGCACCCGATCGAACGCCCGTTGGCCCGTGTCAGCAAGATCAAGCGCCGGGCCGGCGACTACGACCCGGAGGAAGGCAAGAAGTACACCGCTCGTCCGGTGATCGAGCTGGACATTTGCATGGGCTCGGCCCTGCGCAGCATCGAAGTGAACCTGACCGACCGCAGCGCTTTCCAATACCCGCTACTGATTGGCTCCGAAGCGCTCAAACGCTTCGATGCACTGGTTGACCCCAGCCTTAAATATGCTGCCGGCAAACCCGCCTGCACCACCGACGCTTATACCGCCGAGTAATTCAAATGCGCTCTCTTACCCTTCATCTGAAACTGCTGATCGCCATCCTGGTGGTGCTGGGCATTTCAGTTACGGCCTATCAGATCTTCGTCCTGGGCATCCCAGTGACCGAAGATGCCACTGACGACCTGTGGAACATCGACGCCAAGGTCGAGTTCGTCGCCAGTGCCAAGGACCCGGTCAAGATCCAGATGTTCGTGCCGCCGCTGAGCCGCGACTTCGTCAGCCTCAACGAGAGCTTCATCTCCAATAACTACGGCGTGGCTGTGAACCGGGTCGACGGCAACCGCAAGGTCACCTGGTCGGCACGCCGGGCCAAAGGTAATCAGACGCTGTATTACCGCCTCGTGCTGACCAAGCGTTACTCCGGCGAAAAAGCCAAGATCAAAGGCCCGACCTTCCGCGACAGCATGACCATCGAAGGCCCGGAAAAAATCGCCGCCGAAGCCCTGCTTGCCCCGATTCGCCAGCACTCGGCCGACGTCGAAACCTTTGTCGGCGAAGCCATCAAGCGGGTCAACAATCTCAATGACGACAACGTGAAACTGCTGCTGGCCGGTGATCCATCCACCGCGCACAAGGCGAAAATCGTCGAGTTGCTACTGTCCATCGCCCACGTCCCGATCGAAAAAGTCCACACCATCCGCCTGGTAGCCGACCAGCCGCAAATGCCGGAACTGTGGCTGCGCAGTTTCAACGGCACCGACTGGCTGTACTTCAATCCGGAAACCGGTGAACAGGGCCTGCCGACCGACCGCCTGCTGTGGTGGACCGGCGACGAAAACCTGATCACCGTCGATGGCGGCAAGAAAGCCAACGTGACCTTCAGCCTGAACAACAGCGAAATGAACGCCATTCGCCTGGCCAAGCTGACCGACGAAAACACCGACGCCAACTTCCTCGAATACTCGCTGTACGGCCTGCCGCTGGAAACCCAGCAGACCTTCATGATCATGGTGATGATCCCGATCGGCGTGCTGGTGATCCTGATCCTGCGCAACCTGGTCGGCATCCAGACCCTGGGCACCTTCACCCCGGTGCTGATCGCCCTGGCCTTCCGCGAAACCCAGCTCGGTTTCGGCATCATGCTGTTTACCATCATCACGGCGCTGGGGCTTTCGCTACGGTCCTACCTCGAACACCTGAAGCTGCAAATGCTGCCGAGGCTGTCGGTGGTGCTGACCTTTGTGGTGGTGTTGATCGCGGCCATCAGCCTGTTCAGCCATAAACTCGGCCTGGAGCGCGGCTTGTCGGTGGCGCTGTTCCCGATGGTGATCCTGACCATGACCATCGAACGCCTGTCGATCACCTGGGAAGAACGCGGCGGCGGCCATGCCATGAAAGTGGCCATCGGCACGCTGTTCGCCGCGTCCCTGGCGCACCTGATCATGACCGTGCCGGAACTGGTGTACTTCGTGTTCACTTTCCCGGCGATCCTGCTGATCCTGGTGGGTTTCATGCTGGCCATGGGTCGTTATCGCGGTTATCGCCTGACCGAACTGGTGCGTTTCAAGGCCTTCCTGAAAAAGGTTGACGCCTGATGTTCGGCTTCTGGAAAACCTGGAAGGCCCTGGAAGCCCAGGGCATCATGGGGATCAACCGGCGCAACGCAGACTACGTGCTCAAGTACAACAAGCGCAGCCTGTACCCGATCGTCGATGACAAGATCATCACCAAGGAGCGCGCCATCGCTGCCGGCATCCATGTGCCCGAGCTGTATGGCGTGATCTCCACCGAAAAGGAAATCGACAATCTCGAAGAGATCATCGGCGCACGCAATGATTTCGTGATCAAACCGGCGCAGGGCGCTGGTGGCGACGGCATCCTGGTGATCGCCGACCGCTTCGAGGGTCGTTACCGCACGGTGTCCGGCAAGATCATCAGCCATGAAGAAATCGAGCACCAGATTTCCAGCATCCTGACCGGCCTGTACTCCCTCGGCGGCCACCGCGACCGGGCGCTGATCGAATACCGCGTGATTCCTGACCAGATTTTCAAAAGCATCAGTTATGAAGGCGTGCCGGATATTCGCATCATTGTTTTGATGGGTTACCCGGTGATGGCCATGTTGCGTCTCCCGACGCGCCAGTCCAACGGCAAGGCCAACCTGCACCAGGGCGCCATCGGCGTCGGCGTGGACCTGGCCACCGGCCTGACCCTGCGCGGCACCTGGCTGAACAACATTATCAACAAACACCCGGACACCACTAACGCCGTTGACGGTGTGCAACTGCCCTACTGGGACGGTTTCATGAAACTCGCCGCTGGCTGTTATGAGTTGTGCGGGCTGGGCTACATCGGTGTCGACATGGTCCTGGACCAGGACAAAGGCCCGCTGATTCTTGAGCTCAACGCCCGGCCAGGGCTGAATATCCAGATTGCCAACGACTGCGGCCTGACGTCGCGTACTCATGCGGTCGAGGCGCGACTGGAAGACCTGAAGGCCCGTGGCGTGACTGAAACCGTCGGGGAGCGCGTGGCGTTTGTTCAAGAGATGTTTGGGCATATTCCTGCGGTCGAGGGCTGATTTTTTGTGGCGAGGGAGCTTGCTCCCGTTGGGCTGCGCAGCGGCCCTCTGGTTTATCAGGTAGACCGAGTCAGCCGGGTTTGCGACGGCTGCGCCGCCGAACGGGAGCAAGCTCCCTCGCCACAGCGTTTTATTTCAGCCGTTATCCATATGCTTCTTTCCGACACCCCTCTAGGACCAAATCCTGCAGAGGACTACAATCGCCACCCCGCCTCGATGGCTGATCTCCCCCACCCATGTTGACCTGCTCCGTACACCCGCTGCCCTATCGTGCCAACCCCGCCGAGTACTTCGCGGCGATTCGCCATGCCCCCGGTGCCGTGCTGCTCGACAGCGGCCGCCCCAGTGCGGACCGCGGTCGCTATGACCTGCTCAGCGCCTGGCCGCTGGAACAACTGACGGTATCGCCTGACGAAAGTGGCGACGATTTCCTGCAACGCCTGCGCGATAACCTGACACGCCTGGGCGAAGCCACTCTGCCGGCGCCCTACGAGTTGCCGTTTGTCGGTGGATTGATCGGCTACCTGAGTTACGATTTCGGCCGACATCTGGAGCGCCTGCCGAGCCAGGCTCGGGACGACCTGCAACTGCCTGACGCACGTTTCGGCTTGTACGGCTGGGCATTGATTAGCGATCACCATTCGCTGACCAGTCAATTGGTGTTCCACCCGACTCTGCCGGACAGCGAGCGTCAGCGCCTGATCGAGCTGTTCAGCCAGCCTGCTGCGGAAGTGGGCGCGCCCTTCAAACTGCTCACCCCGATGACTGCCGACTTGAGCGCTGACGAGTACCGACAGGCAATCGAGCGCATTCAGCAATACATTCAGGCCGGCGACTGCTATCAGGTCAATTTCGCCCAACGGTTTCGCGCGCCCTGCCAGGGTGATTCGTGGGCCGCGTACTGCGCACTGCGCGCCGCGTGCCCCACGCCTTTTTCCGGTTTCCAGAGTTTGCCTGACGGCGCTGCCGTACTCAGCCTGTCGCCGGAACGCTTCGTCAAAGTCAGCCAGGGCCATGTGGAAACCCGCCCGATCAAGGGCACCCGCCCTCGGGGCCTGACGCCTAAGCAAGACGCCGCGAACGCCGCCGAACTGCTGGCCAGTCCCAAGGATCGAGCGGAAAACCTGATGATCGTCGACCTGCTGCGCAATGACCTCGGTCGCACCTGCCGCACCGGTTCGGTCCGGGTACCGGAATTGTTCAGCCTGGAAAGCTATCCGAACGTGCATCACCTGGTGAGCAGCGTCACCGGTGAACTGGCGGACGGCCGTGATGCCCTGGACCTGATCGCCGGCAGCTTTCCCGGCGGCTCGATTACCGGTGCGCCAAAGATTCGCGCCATGCAGATCATCGATGAGCTGGAACCGACCCGGCGCGGGCTGTATTGCGGTTCATTGGTGTACCTGGACGTGCGCGGTGAGATGGACAGTTCCATCGCCATCCGCAGTTTGCTGGTCAAGGACGGCCAGGTGTGTTGCTGGGGTGGTGGCGGGATTGTCGCGGACTCGGAGTGGCAGGCCGAATATCAGGAATCGATCACCAAGGTGAAGGTGCTGCTCGATACCCTGCAAAACCTCTGACACACCACCCGCCCCTGTAGGAGCGAGCTTGCTCGCGATGAACCTGAAAACGCCGCGGGGTGTCAGTCTTGCCGCGTTATCGTTGACGACCATCGCGAGCAAGCTCGCTCCTACAGGAAATGTGCTTACAGGCTCAAGGTCCGGTTCGAAGCCTTGATGAACTCCTGCTTCAATGCTTCAAACGTGTGCACCGCCGCGAACTGCGGGAACTCGGCGATCACGTTATCCGGCGCATGGAACAGAATCCCGGCATCGGCCTCGCCCAGCATCGTGGTGTCGTTGTAGGAATCCCCCGCCGCGATCACCCGGTAGTAGAGGCTCTTGAAGGCCAGGACCGACTGACGCTTGGGATCTTTCTGACGCAGTTGGTAGCCAGTGACTCGCCCACTGTCGTCGGTAATCAGACGATGGCAGAGCAAGGTCGGGAAGCCCAGCTGACGCATCAGCGGCTGGGAGAACTCATAAAAAGTGTCCGACAGGATCACCACCTGGAAGCGCTCACGCAGCCAGTCGACGAACTCGATGGCGCCATCCAGCGGCTTGAGCGTGGCGATCACTTCTTGAATGTCGGAGAGCTTCAGGTCGTGCTCGTCGAGTATCCGCAG
The DNA here is from genome assembly GCF_000282335.1 of Pseudomonas sp. GM48. Taxonomy (GTDB): domain Bacteria; phylum Pseudomonadota; class Gammaproteobacteria; order Pseudomonadales; family Pseudomonadaceae; genus Aquipseudomonas. Next base: position 31,237 of record NZ_AKJM01000108.1, on the reverse strand, counting down.
GCGTTGCTTCATCAGCACGTCATAGTCGGGAATGTCCCGGGTGGTGGCCCTGAGGGATTCGATCCCGGTTTTTTCGGCGAAGGCGATCCAGATTTCCGGGACCAGCACACCTTCAAGATCCAGACAGGCAATTTCCACAAGACACTCCCATTTGTATTGATTATTGAGTCGAGCGAGCAAAAAGACTGCCGAACTCTAGCGATTCGGGCCTGCCTGCGCAACGCAGAGGATGTCCCCCGGCCGGTGCAGCTTTTTGTTACCATCGACCCCATATAGAGCGCCCAGCGCCACCGACCTGTAGGAAGCCGCCCTGATGAGCCCAACGTTCGACGTCGTGGAACTCGCCACGACCTATGCCAACAAATCCGCCCAGGACATCCTGAAACTCGCGTTTGCCGAGTTCGGTGATGACCTGTGGATATCTTTCAGCGGTGCCGAAGACGTGGTGCTGGTGGACATGGCCTGGAAGCTGAACAAAAACGTCAAGGTATTCAGCCTCGACACCGGCCGCTTGCACCCCGAGACGTATCGCTTCATCGATCAGGTGCGCGAGCACTACAAGATCGACATCGAACTGGTGTCGCCGGACTACACCAAACTTGAACCGTTCGTGAAGGAAAAAGGCCTGTTCAGCTTCTACAAGGACGGCCATGGCGAATGCTGCGGCATCCGCAAGATCGAACCATTGCGCCGCAAGCTGTCAGGCGTAAAAGCCTGGGCCACCGGCCAGCGTCGGGACCAGAGCCCCGGCACCCGTAGCGCCGTCGCGGTGATGGAAATCGACACCGCGTTCTCCACCCCGGAACGCACCCTGTACAAGTTCAACCCGCTGGCGCAAATGACCAGCGAAGAGATCTGGGGTTACATCCGCATGCTGGAACTGCCTTACAACAGCCTGCACGAACGCGGTTTCATCAGCATCGGCTGCGAACCCTGCACCCGCCCGGTACTGCCGAACCAGCATGAGCGTGAAGGCCGCTGGTGGTGGGAAGAAGCGACGCAGAAAGAATGCGGGTTGCATGCCGGGAACATCATCAGCAAGTCGAAAGCCTGATCCCAAGCCTTGTGAAATACCCCTGTGGGAGCGGGCTTGCTCGCGAAGGCGGTGTATCAGTCAGTAAATGTATCGACTGACCCGACGCTTTCGCGAGCAAGCCCGCTCCCACACTGGTTAGTGTCAGCCCACAAAAAATGTGTACACACGAATGTCACCGTAGGTGCCATTTGTGTGTGCACTTTTAGTTTCTGCGCCCCAAAAAGTTACATCTCCTTTCCCCCCGCCTCGCCCAAGCCCCTCTCAAAAAAATAAATACCTGTTCAACCGGTCAATTTAAATTTTCTGTTTTTCAGTCAGTTATCTGCTTTCGATAACAAAACGAAATGAGCACTGGCTTTTATAGAATCCTGACTGGCATGGATCTGGCTTAAGTGCATACATGTTTTGTATACAATCAACTCAAAACATACACACACTTTAGATCCGCAAGCCTGAAGCGCCCTATCCCGTACAGGCTGCAGATGCCCCGTAACCAATGATATTCGCCACCCGCGACGAAGATTTGTCGAGCCAACGCTCATGCACAGTCATCGCGGCGTCGAGCATCAGGAGCCTGCCGGAATGCGTACTAGTCTCTCCAATAACAAAATCGCGCTGGATCTACCCTCCTCCCATTCCCCCCACACGACCGACAGTCAAGCGCATCACGTCCCCGTCGTGCTCAGTCCCCGACTGCACAACAAAGACCTGGCACCGACCAAGGCCGAAGGTCGGCGCTGGGGTCGCTACAGTATCTTTGCCCTGTGGACCAACGACGTTCACAACATCGCCAACTACTCGTTTGCCATCGGCCTGTATGCCCTGGGCCTGGGCGGCTGGCAGATCCTGTTGTCCCTGGGGATCGGTGCGGCGCTGGTGTATTGCTTCATGAACCTGTCCGGCTACATGGGACAGAAGACCGGGGTGCCGTTTCCGGTCATCAGCCGCATCAGTTTCGGCATTCACGGTGCGCAAATTCCTGCATTGATCCGCGCCGTTATCGCCATCGCCTGGTTCGGTATTCAGACGTACCTGGCCTCGGTGGTGTTTCGCGTGTTGTTGACGGCGGTCCATCCCGGATTCGCCGACTACGACCACAACTCGATCCTCGGCCTGTCGACCCTGGGCTGGGTGTGTTTCGTGGCGATCTGGTTCGTGCAACTGGCGATCCTTGCCTATGGCATGGAGATGGTGCGGCGCTACGAGGCGTTTGCCGGCCCGGTGATTCTGCTGACCGTCGCCGCTCTCGCCGCGTGGATGTACACCCAGGCCGATGCGACTATCGCCTGGTCGATCCGCGAGCCGCTGACCGGGTCCGAGATGTGGCGCAATATCTTTGCCGGTGGCGCACTGTGGCTGGCGATCTACGGCACCTTGATCCTCAACTTCTGCGACTTCGCCCGCTCTTCGCCGTGCCGCAAGACCATCAAGGTCGGAAATTTCTGGGGCTTGCCGGTAAATATTCTGGTGTTTGCCAGCATCACCGTCCTGCTGTGCGGCGCGCAATTTCAGATCAATGGCCGAATCATCGAAAGCCCGACCGAAATCATCGCCTCGATCCCCAACACATTCTTCCTGGTGCTCGGTTGCCTGGCGTTCCTGATCGTCACCGTGGCGGTGAACATCATGGCCAACTTCGTCGCCCCGGCCTTCGTGCTCAGTAACCTGGCGCCGAAATACCTGACGTTCCGCCGTGCCGGCTTGATCAGCGCAACCATCGCCGTGCTGATCCTGCCGTGGAACCTCTACAACAGTCCGCTGGTGATCGTGTACTTCCTGTCCGGCCTCGGTGCCCTGCTCGGCCCGTTGTACGGCGTGATCATGGTCGACTACTGGCTGATTCGAAAAGGCCAGGTCAACGTGCCGCAGTTGTACAGCGAAGACCCGAACGGCGCGTATTACTACAGTCGCGGGGTCAATTTGCGCGCCGTGGCGGCGTTCATTCCCGCCGCCCTGATCGCCATCGTCCTGGCGCTGGTGCCTGGATTCCACAGCGTATCGCCATTCTCCTGGCTGATTGGTGCCGGCATCGCCGGGATGCTCTACCTGATCATCGCCAAGCGCCAACCGCACTACGCCGATGTCAGCGGCGAAGCCATCGCGGTCGACAACGTCAGCCATTAAACCTGCTGCGGCCCGACGTTGTCGGGCCGCAGAACCACCTGCAATAAGGACTTCCCATGCGCATTCTCGTGGTCAACGTCAACACCACCGAATCCATCACCCAGGCCATCGCCCGCTCGGCGCAGGCCGTGGCCTCACCCGGCACGGAAATCGTCGGCCTCACCCCGCACTTCGGCGCTGACTCTATCGAAGGCAATTTCGAAAGTTACCTGGCGGCCATCGCGGTCATGGACCGGGTGATGTCCTACGACCAGCCATTCGACGCGGTGATCCAGGCCGGCTACGGCGAGCACGGCCGCGAAGGTTTGCAGGAACTGCTCAACGTACCGGTGGTGGATATCACCGATGCTGCCGCCAGCACGGCGATGTTTCTCGGTCACGCCTATTCCGTGGTCACCACCCTCGACCGCACCGTGCCGCTGATCGAAGACCGCCTCAAGCTCTCCGGCCTGTGGGACCGCTGCGCCTCAGTGCGGGCCAGTGGTTTGGCCGTGCTGGAACTGGAACACGAACCACAGCGCGCACTGGAGGCCATCGTGCATCAGGCGGAACTGGCAGTGACCCAGGACAAGGCCGAAGTGATTTGCCTGGGCTGCGGCGGCATGGCCGGGCTGGACGAACAGATTCGCCGGCGTACCGGCGTGCCGGTAGTGGACGGCGTGACGGCGGCGGTGACTATTGCCGAGTCCCTGGTTCGGTTGGGGTTGTCGACGTCGAAAGTGCGGACGTATGCGACGCCGCGGCCGAAAAACATCATAGGCTGGCCGGGGCGGTTTGCCCGCTGAGTTCGCAACTGTTGACCGAGTTGCCCCCTTCGCGAGCAAGCCCGCTCCCACACTGGATCTCCAGTGAACACAATTTTTGCATTCACAACAGATCAAATGTGGGAGCGGGCTTGCTCGCGAATGCAGCACCTCGGTCCTGAGCCTGACTCAAAGAGCACTAAACCTCTGCCCCAACCCCCGCTCGGCAAACTGTTCAATGATGAAATCGACAAATGCCCGGGTCTTGCCAGGCAGCAGTTTTTGTTCAGCATAGTAGATAGAAATGTTGCCATCATCGACATACCAGTCCGGCAACACCCGCAGCAACCGGCCCGTTTCCAGATAGCCCACCGCAAACGGCATGCTCACCAGCGCAATGCCCAGGCCCTGTGCTGCCGTGGCGCAGGCTGCCTCGGAATCGCTCATGGTCATCCGTGCCTTGAGTGTCAACGGGTTATGGTGCTGATGGCGATGGGTCAACTGCCAAGAGCGCACACGACCGGTTTGCGGCGCGCCGCTTCAGCAAAGCTGCCAACCTCGGCACTGCGCACAAAGCATTCGATACTGCTGAAGGTTTCCATAAGCGCCACTATAAACTTTTGGTTTACACGGACTATCGCAACTATGGTCTACACGGCCTTCGGTGATCATTAGAAAATAAAACGAGGTCTTTAGATTTTGGAATGAAACCAGTCCAAAGGGGCGATGTTGCGCATCGAGCTGCTGCATAGGCACATGCTGTACGGCACTTCTGTCGGAGATGTGAAGGAACTTGGCAGCTGTCTGGAATTTGGCTTCGAGCAACACGATCTAGATCTCGCCAAGCCGGCTAACCTAAATTGGCTGGAGATTGCAATGGCAATGGCAATGGCAATGCAGCTCTGACAAACCGATGCCGTATGCGCAAATGCATTGCGTACCAGGTTGCGACTGAAGCCTGAAAAACCCATGCAGGTCTATGGGGCAAGCTTGATAGCTCGCATTGGCGCTGATAACGCCGAGGATTCTTGACTCATCTTTATTGAGAGTTTGGATCGGCTTCGAAATTACCACTTGCTTCCTTGTTACCCCCCTCACTTGAGAACAGGTAAATCGTCCCACCGATGCTACCAGCTCCCCCCTGCTATTAATCTTTCGTGGCTAGCCCGAATGTTTTTCAGTGCCTGGGCATGCAGCTGTGAAATCCGTGACTTTGAAACACCCATTAGCTCACTTATTTCTATAAAGCTTAAATGCTGGTGATAATGGCCTTGAATGACTTGCCTTTCATTCGCCGAAAGAAGCTTCACACACTCGTTCAACGTGTCGCTCTCACGCTCCACTTCGTAGAGGCTCAGCGGGTTATTATCCTTAGGTTCCTGGTCGACAATGCCGGACTCCAGAAACAACCCGAATGCCAAGCCAATAGCGACGTTCGCCACCTGCTCCAGATCGGACTCAGTTCGCCCATCCACCTGCGTACCGGAAATACTCTCTAGCCGCTCTCGATAATAGCGACGCTGATCGCTCACATAACAAGACAACCCTTTGAGGACGTTGCCCTTTACATAGGGTTCGGCATAAGACTGGAAACGGGTACTCAATTCAGGATTAAACCGATCGATTGCCTGCAACAGACCAATCGACGCCAGGTTCACATAATCGCCCCATTCCGCCAGTGGATGCGGATAGCGGGAATATAAAAATCCGACAATCATCCGAAGCCATTGGCCGTAAAAAAAGAACAACCGGCTCCGGGCCGCATCTGTTTTGCCGTCCAGCCAATTACGCCACAAGGCTTGCTCATCATTACCTTCATTGCTGGTGTTATCCGTCTCCATGGAAGGCTCCACCTTTGGCCTAACCGAGATTGCGCATCAACGTCTGGGCGATCAGGCCCCATCCATCGATCAACAGAAACAGCATGATTTTCAACGGCAGAGAAATTGTAATGGGCGGCACCATGATCATCCCCAAGGACATCAGAATTGACGCCACGACCAGATCGATGATCAAGAACGGCAGGAAGATCATAAAGCCGATCTGAAAAGCTATTTTCAGTTCACTCAACATAAATGCCGGCACCAGTTTTACCGGGGACAGCCCTTCCGGCTCTTGTGGCAGCGGATCCTTGGCCAACTCATAAATCAGACGCAGATCTTCTTCATGGGTTTGCCTGATCATGAAATCACGGATCGGCACCCAACCCTGCAGCGCTGCGCCGTCAAGTCCCACCTTGTTTGCAAGAAACGGCTTGATGCCTGCGTCATAGGCTTTTTCCAAGGTTGGAGCCATGGCGAATAGCGTCAGGAACATCGACAGCACGATCAATACGATATTCGGTGGCGTCTGTTGCAACCCCAATGCCTGCCTGGTCAGTGACAACACCACAATGTTGCGCGTGAACGTAGTCAGGGAAATGACCAAAAAAGGTAAAAACGAAAGCGCCGTCAGCAAGACAACGATGCTGACCGGTGATTGGATCTGGTTGATGTGCAGGCTGCCCCATTCGGAGAAGTCATCCGCTGCTGTGGCGAATGAGGCAAAGCAACTCAGCACTAAAAACAGCAAACGGCGAGTCATATCGAATACATCAAGAGCGAGCATCCAATGCAGAAGATGAGGAATGTTGAGACAGAATGGTCACTGTGGTTCCGTTAGAAGATTCAGTGACCAGAACCTGGGACGTTTCTGTCTTGAGCAGATAAACCTTGGTCTTGGTTGACAGTCGCAACGCACGTACGCATTGCAACTCGGCCGGGCCGGGTGAAGCGCTGGCAATCCCCACGTGATTTCGCGCATACCAGCGCATCACGACGTAGACAATTGCCAATAACAAAACCGTGATCAGCATCACCTTGATCATCAGAACAAATGACAGCGGATCGTCCTGCCGCAGCGGTAATCCGAGGGGTTGAGCTACGGTTTCAGGCGTCACAATATTTCCGTCAACTGAATACCGAAATTATCGTCGACTGCCACCAGATTGCCCCGGGCAACCGGTTTTCCATCCAGGCACAGCGACGCCGGTTCATGGACCTGCTCCAACAACTTGACCACATCGCCAGCCTTGAGCGCGAACAACTCATCCACGCTCATTGATGCGTTACCGATCTGAACCACCAACTCCACGACCACGTGTTTGATCAAATTCATGTCCCGCTTAATCAGCGGTGATAGCTCGTCATTGGCCACGATTCTGGCCTCATCGAGTTCAATTGCATCTACCGTTGCGCTCACGCTTAAGCTCCTGATTATTTGATGGAAATTAGTTGCACTGCTAAGTGGTCGTTCTGTTTGGCCAAGTATCCGCCAGCCACCACTGGGCCTTCGGTCAGTTGTAACGAGACTGGATCGGCTAACAATGCACTGGCCCGCAAGGTATCCCCCGGATGCAGATCTCTCATCTCACCGATGGAGAGGCTCGCCAAGGGCAAACGCACGGACAGCTTCACCCGGGCGTTACCCAATGCCTGCTTGCGTTCGATCAACGGTTTGCGGGGAACGGAAGGTTCAAGCGCAGCATCAAGCAATGCCGCATCCAGCAACAGATACAGTGTCGATTGACCAACGCGCAGTTGCAGCAGTACCTGAGCATTGAGCAAATCCGAGAATGGCCTGGACGGTTCGGCCGCCAAGAGGGAGATTGCGCTTTGCCCAAGGGCCTCAAGTACATTGTTAATCAAGGCCAGTTGGGCTTCGCGCAATAGGTGTCTGGCAGTCTCGTCTTCAGGCGCTTCATGGGTAAAAGGCCCGAATATCATCGACCGCCAATCACCCGCCAGGCTGATCGAGCCATTGGCTGATTTTGCACGCTGCCATACCAGTGTCGAAGCCAACTCACTGGAATCGCCCAGGGCCGAACAGCTCATCTCGCACGTGTAGCGTTCGTCACTAAAACACCACTGCTCGTACCAGTGCCGAGCCACAGGTGGTAATCGATCACATGCCATCCGCAGGCGAGTCGTGCCGACAAATCCCAACATCCTCATTGATCAGCCTCCTCTCGTTCCGTTGTACAACTGCTCCAGCATCTCATTGGAGACCGTCATGACTCTTGAGCTGGCCTGATACCCTCGCTGAATGATCAAAATGTCGCCGAACTCTTGCGCCAGATCGACGTTCGATAACTCCAGATAACCACCCTGAATACGACCAAACTGCTTCTCCCCTGCTCGACCAAATTGCGCCTGCATGGAAGAAGGCGAGTGGTAAAGCGAATTAGCTCCCGCGATCAATGCGCTTTCATCAGCGAAATCCGCCAGCGCGAGCTGACTTCCATCACGTTTCTCACCGTTGGCGTAGGTAAACTTGAGAATGCCCTGCTCATCGAATGCGAAGGTATTCAGACCTGCGATCGCACTGCCGTCGACCACCCGCGCGCCCAGCGTGTGGCTCGGTCCGCTGGCGACCTGCGAGGCCAGGTTAAAGCTACCCGGCGTTCCGAAATCCAACAGAATGCTTTGAACCGCGCCATTGGCCATCAGAGGAACAGACAAGGTATTGAAGCCGGCAATGGGGCTGCCATCTGCCCCGAATGCGATGGTACCGGTCTGTAACTGTGCGCCGCTCGCATCAGATACCGTGACTCTCCAGCTATTGACAGGTGTCGTTTGCGGTTCGAATTTGACGCTCAGGGTGTGGCTCGCACCGGTGGCATCAAAAACCTGGATCGAGTTGATTTGATGGGTCGAGTCCGTAGGACCGCTGCGAGCCAATGCCCCAACCATCTCGACTCGGGTGGTCGCCTGCGGTGGCAGGGTACGTTGGCGCTGGATATTGATGTCGAACAGGTTTCCAGCCGAGTCGATACCCGCGGTGCGACGCTGACTGATGGTATCGACCAGATAACCGTCCTTATCGACCTGGAATTGCCCGGCGCGGGTATAGGACAGAGCACCCTGCTCATCGCGTAGAACGAAGTAACCGGCGCCATTGATCGCCACGTTGGTGTTATTTCCAGTCTGGCGATTCTCGCCAGGTTTGATACGAACCTCCGTACCGGCAATGCCCGAACCAAAGCTCTGGCCATCCTGTCCGTTGACGGCCCGATAAAAGGTATCGCTGCCCCTGTAGCCGGGCGTGTTCATGTTCGACACATTGTTGGAGACGTTATCCAAGCCCTTGGCGAAGGAAAACAGGCCACTCATTCCATTAAAGAAAGCTTGCAGCATCACGCCCCCTGCCTGACAAGTTTGATTTGTGACAAACGCACGTCTGTCAGGACTGAACCGTCGGTTCGTTTGACGGACAGCACCGGCCCGGTCGACGAAAACGCAATCGCCGACACCGAGCCAATCACTGTCCCACCGGTAGTGATGCTGACTTCAACTTCGCGCCCCAGCAGCCCCAAGGACTGCGACGTGGCATTCATGGACACCAGGTTGTTGGTGTTTTCGTTAGTGACCCGGGTCTGTTCAAGATTGGCGAACTGCGCCATTTGCGCCAAAAACTCGCGGTTGTTGATCGGCTCCAGCGGGTCTTGAAATGTCAGCTCGGTCAAAAACAACTTGATGAAATCTTCCTGCCCCAAACGGCTCTGGGCTAATTCCGAGGTGGTGGAACTCAGCTCATTACCAATCGCTTCAACGGCCATTGTGTTCACCTTTGTAATCGTTCGAAAGGGACGATGCGCGCCAGACCTCCTCCCCATTGAGCCAGATTTGCTGCGGGCACTCAGGCATTGATGAGGCCCGACGAGATAACTCGTCAATCAATTCATCGCGCTCTTGCGGCGTCAGCCGGTAGTCTCGAACCAGCAACTCGAGCCCGTTACCCCGAGGCAGGAACTGAAAGTGCCGATCCGGCCATTTCCAGGTGAAATAGCTCAGAAGCTGTCGACTGGCAGAATCCTCAACCTCCTGCCGCTCGACCTCAACTGGTTCGCCCCATGATCCGTCCGGGCTTTTTATCAGGGCTGCACTGGGCATGAGGGAGATCGTCGAAGCAATCGGCAATGGGTTCAAAGATTCTGAATAACCAAGTTCCACGCCTCCTGACGCAACGCCTTGCCGGCCCTGATCCGCCAGGATTATTTGGGAGAGATAAGAAAGATGGTGCCCGGCATGTGCACCCAACGCATAAAGCTCAAGCGTCCCTACGGCCCTGGATTCTGACGCATCCCCTGAGCCCGGCCTTACAATCCGCGCCAGATCCGCCTCAGGAAATTCGGAATACGGTAGTCGTTGTTCCGAGATGACGTGTTCGTTGCTCTGGCGACCCGCGCTTTCGTTCGACGTTGACGAATGATCACGCAGCCCTATCTTCCGTTCGAAGTCCCGGGTATGCGTTTCGCGAACGGGGGCACGTTGTTGATCAGCCGTTGCGGTCCACAGTGACGCTCCCACTTTAACGGCCATGTCCCATTCCCTGAGTTTGCTGCGCATCAAAAATGTCGATGGCTTCGTGCTCGCGCACAGCCTTATCAAGCAGTACCTGTACCCGGTCTTTTGCCTTGCCGATCAGGTCTTCGTTCACCTTGCACTTGAGCAGTTGCGTCATGGCCGAATGTGACAGGCGTCGTGCTTCGGCGACGGGCTGATGCGCAGCTTCAAGCCGCTGGAAGGCAGCTGTCTGCGCCAGTAACCGTTGTTCATGCTGGGAAGGATCAAGCTTGGCTCCAATGCGCCCCAACACCTCAAAGCCCGACTGAACGCTGTCGTAGCGAACCTGTTCCTCGCTCAACAGACGCTCGGCTTGTGCCAGCTCACGGCGACTACGGTTGTATGCAAGCTCTGCCTTTTCCCGTTGCATGGCACGCAAACGAGACGCCGCATCCAATTGCCGTAACTTGCGCCATTCATCCTGCATCGCTCACCCCTTTGCCCAGCCGCTGGACCAACTGGAGAACGGTTTGCCAGGTACCTGATGACGAGAAATGTTCTTGAGGGGTTTGCTGCAGCAACGCGTCAAACTCAGGTTTCAAATCAATCATTGTGTCCAGCAGAGGCTGTGAACCCTTTTCATAGGCCCCCAACTCAATCAGGTCCACGCTGTTCTGATAGCTGCCAAGTGCTGAACGAAGGCGCTCAACCTGACCTTTCTGCTCTTGGGTGTGCAGGGCTCCGGCCAGTCGACTGATGCTGTGCAATACATCAATTGCCGGCCAGTGCCCACGCGCAGCGACACTGCGACTCAAGACAATATGCCCGTCGAGAATGGCACGCATATGATCAGCCACTGGCTCATTCATATCGTCCCCCTCGACCAGTACGGTATAGACCCCTGTGATGGAGCCTTGCCCGTTCAACGCACCGGCACGTTCCATCAAGGGCGGCAACAGGGCAAATACTGAAGGCGTATAGCCCCGACTGCCCATGGGCTCGCCCGTTGAAAGCCCGATTTCACGCTGTGCAAGGGCAAAACGGGTGATCGAGTCCATGATCAGCAGCACATGCTTGCCCTGAGCCCGGAACCATTCGGCGATGGTCGTTGCCGTGTAGGCCGCCTGACGCCGTAGAACCGCCGGTTGCTCAGCCGCTGCAGCAATCACCACAGCTTTTTTCAAACCTTCCGGTCCCAGGCTATCGCGAATAAAGTCACCTACCTCACGGCCGCGCTCACCAATTAAAGCGATCACGATCACATCAGCCTCTGCATACTTGCTCATCATTCCCAGCAATGTGCTTTTTCCCACACCACTGCCGGCAAAGATACCGATTCGCTGGCCGCGACCCAGAGGTGTGAAAACATCGACAGCTTTCACACCAGTGACCAGCGTGGTGTTGATCGGCGAACGGTGCAGAGGATTGATCGGCGCCACGAAACGAGGCATCCGCGTCAGCCCTCCAGGGGCAGGCAAATCATCCAGCGGCTTGCAGGTCGCATCCAGGACACGCCCCAACAGACTTTCCCCTACGGGAACAGTGTAAGGGGCTCCACGCGCATGTACTTCGCTGGCCAGGCACAAACCATCCACCGGGCCATAAGGCATCAGCAAGGTATATTCGCTACGCAAGCCGACAACTTCAGCCGCAATAACCTCCCCCCCTCGGGCGGGGTGGATGTCCACCAACTCACCAAGCCGGACATCCAGACCGGTCGCGTGAAGCACCATGCCCTGAATCGAGCTCAAACGTCCCAGGCGCCGACAAAGGCGGGTCTGGGCTAGCTGTGTCAGCAGTCGACTCTCAAGCCCGTGCCACACATTCATCTCCTTGCTCGGTCAGCACTGATGCGGCTTTGGCCAGCTGAGTTTGCACACCGACATCCAGTTGACCGACCTCAAAATCGATCAAACAACTTCCTGCAGAGGCCTGTGGATCGACCTGAAGCGATGTCAACAACGCATCATCAGGTGCCAATCGAAGCAATGTTTCATAATCCGCGCGGGCAACGCGAATACGCATCGGACCGGTCAATTGATACTCTTCGATTGCTTGCCTCGCCAGGTCGGCGACTAACGAACGCGTATCGGTATGCTGCCCCAACAGGCGCGTCACCACGGCCAGCGCGAGCCGTCCAACCAAGGGCTCCATGGCTGGCATCAACTGCTTCTGTTGCAAGCTCAAGGCTTCGACCAGTTGCGCAAGTTGAAGGCGTTCCGTTTCGAGCGAAGCACGCAAGGACGCTTCCTTCTTCAGCCATTGCTGCTCCTGCTTAGCCAAGGCCTCAGTCAGTTGCGCACGGGCTTGTTTGCCGCCTTCCAATAGTCCTTGCGTCAAACCTTTATCGCGACTCTCCCGCTCTACTTCTGCTAACTCCAACGCGAAGGTGTCACGCAAAGTCGCCTTAACGTCCGGTTGACGTTCCTCATCGAGCGACATCTTCGTTCGGACATTGCCGTCAAGCACCGGCAGACGTCGAGTACCCAGGTTTTGGGAGGGTTGACGCAGCACCGTGGATGACATTGGCGGCTTAGGGGTGCTCATCGCCTGCCTCCTGAGCTTCCATCCGGGCTCTCAAGCTATCCATCAGTGCAGGGGGCAATATCTGCTTGGCAAATTTGCTGTCCCATCGACGGATGTCGGTGCTGTTGGCCAGGCCCCCCAGCACTTCACGACGTACAGCTGGCGTTTCCAGTTGAAGTACCAGTGCGCCCCAAAAGGGATGCGTCGCTTTCGAGAGCCGGGTTTTGAGTCGAGTATTGTCGGGCGTCGTTCGACTGGCCGACGGTGCTACCGCCAGCTCGTTCATCACGGCCGCAACAATGCTGGGATCGTTCGTCAACCCCAGCAGATTGATCTCCTCCAACAGTTCCTCAACCTTGTGACGCTCGTCAGGCTCCAGCCGTGCAAGAACCCAGTCCCGGTCTTCGGCATGAGAACAGGCAAGGCGGATAGCCGCTTTACGAAGCGCAGAGAATTCCATGACGTTAACGCCCCTCCAGTAGCCAGCGGCGCAAGTCGACCAGCAATTGCTCACGCTCGACTGATGTCAGTCGCGGTACCAATGCAGGGGAGGACACAGTTTTTCTACGTCCTTTCGCCCAAAGCATCAACAGACTGATCACCAGCGTCACCATCAATCCAATGCCAAGCCAGCGAGCCCATGGCAACGACACATCATCGTTGGTTAAGGGGGCATGACTCACCGGCACCGGTTCCGCCGGGGTCTCGACCACTGAAGGCATCTGCGGTACGGGCATATCGGGGATATATACCATCACCAGTCGATCACCGCGCTTGAGATCCAGCCCCAATGCCGCTTCAAGCAAGGCCTGGATATCTTTCTGCTGAGCGTCCGTCACTGGTGTACTGAGCACTACTCCGACAGTAATACGCTCAATCCTGCCAGCCGCATGCTCGGTTTCGGCGCGCGCCTTACCCACCTCATAATCAATTTCCCGATTGTTCTGGGAGCGCTTGCTCGTGGACTCGCCACTGGAGTTCTCGGTGGACTCCGTACGTTTTTCACGACGTATTTTGTTTGAGAGCGGTTGTTCGCTGATTGATCTGACACGGTCAAAGTTCATCAGTACCCGCACAGACACATCGACGCCACGATGACCGAGCGGACGTGCCAACAACTCTTCAGCTTTCAACTTCAACGCCTGCTCGACCTGAGCAGTCAATTGCAGATGCTCCGGAGCCGCCGCTGCGCCATCAGAGGCACTGAGCACCTGTCCATCTTCATTGAGCACCGACACACGCTCGAGCGTCATCCCCTCCACCGCCGACGACACCAGTTGCTGAATACCCCTGACCCGTTGAGGTATCAACGTCCCCGTGGAACGCAGACGTACAATCACCGACGCCTTGGGTGGTTCTTCCGCCTGCTGGTAGAGGCTGGTTTTCTTGAACGTCAAATGCACGCGGGCATATTCCACTTCGGAGATGCTCATGATCGTGCGCGCCAATTCTCCTTCCATGGCCCGTTGGTAATTGATTTTCTGACTGAACTCCGACATGCCGTAGTCGGCCTTGTCGAACAATTCAAAACCCGTACCGCCGCGTGTCGGAATACCTGCCTCAGCCAGATACATACGCGCGGATGCTGCGTGATCGGCCAGAACTTCAATCGCACCCTGCTGTGTATTGATCCGATAGGGCACATGGCGTTGACTCAATGTGGCCAGAATCTGAGCCTGGGATGCCTCGTCGGCATTTCTGTACAACGCAACGTATTGCGGCCGGATCACCCACCACACTGACACGGCCAGCAGGCCGACAATCAGCAAAGCGCCTATCAGAAAGACGCGGGTACGGCCTGCGAGGAACGAGGACACCGATTGATTCTCCATGGTTTAGATCTGCAGCCGTGTGAGTTCCTGGTAGGCATCTACCAGGCGGTTGCGCACTTCTACGGCCAACTGCAGCGACAGCTTCGCTTGCTCCATGGCCATGACCAGATCGTGGGGTGCAATATTTTCGCCCAGCGCATAAGCCGAAAGCAGCTCGCTGGCTTGCCCGGTTTGTGCACTCAGTTGGGTTGCGCCCGATTTCAACAAACCGACAAAATCGGTGCCCTGGGGTCCCATCGGCCCGTCCGCCAGGGCAGAGGCCGGTGAAAGATCGGTGGTTAATGCAATAGGCGCGATGGCGGCGGTCATATCACTTTCCAATTTCAAAGGCTTTGAGCGTCATTTCGCGCAAGCTGTTGTAAGAGCGAATATTCGCTTCATAGGCACGGGTTGCCGATACCAAAGTAGCCATCTCCCTGGCGGCTTCGATGTTCGGGTAATGCACCATGCCATCCTGGTCAGCCATGGGATGGGCTGGATCATGAACCAAACGGGTGTCGCTTCGCGGTTGGGCATGAACGAGGGGCTGCTGTAACCCCAGTTGTCCAGCAAAGCTGGCTGGAGGCGATACGCTGAGTAACGGCGAACGTTCGCCCGGACCTATCGCCACGTTGGCGATCGCCAGGTTGTAGCTAGCGACCTCTACCCGTGAACGCTCATAGGCCATACTCCCGCGAACAATCTCGCTGATGTTGTCCAGAGGCATCCTCAGCGACCTCCCCGGATAGCCAACTGCATCAACGCGAACTGGCGTGACACGCCATCAGCCAAGGCCTGATAGCGGCCGCTCGCAGCGGACATTTGCGCAACTTCACCGTCCAGTGCCAATGGCGAGCCCGGCGTATAGCTTTGCAAATACGGCGTTAGTTCGCTGTCCTGCATCGAACGCAGTGCCTGCCCAAACAACTCAGGATCGTTGTGCAAGCCACGCAATGCCGCCATCGGTTCGAAGCTGTTGAGACGCATGGCCTTGCTCCCCGGAACGTTAGCCATGGCGATATTGTGTGCCGCGACCTTCGCCTGCAATTGCTCCAGGCTCATGGCGAAGCGAACAGTCTCTATTGCAAGATTCATATCGGCTGACATCAATCGTCCTTATTGAACAATGAGTTCGGCGTGCAATGCGCCCGCCTGTTTGATTGCTTGCAACACAGTGATCACTTCTCTCGTGCTCAATCGAACCCGATTGAGGGCTTTCACCAGATCTCCCACCGTCGCGCCCTCGGCCAGTTTTACGGGGCCGTGTTCTTCTTCATTCACAGTCAGTTCGGTATCGGGCACAACCACCGTACCGACGCTCGGCCCAGTGCGTGCGACCCAGGACGGCTGCGAAACCTGGAACTTGGTGCTGATCACCACACTCAGTGAGCCCTGGGAAATGCTGACCTCACCCAATCGAACGTTGGCGCCCGCCACCACGGTGCCAGTGCGCTCATTGACGACCACCCGGGCAGCATAATCCGGTGCCACTGAAACGTTTTGTACCCGCGAGATCAACCGAGGCACGGTCATACCCGCAGTGACGGGGACCTCAACTTTGGCGGCATGCACCACTCGCACGCCGGGCACCCCCAACTCGCGACTCAAGGCATCGGCAATACGCTGCGCAGTGGTGTAATCCGGCTCGTTGAGAATCAGCACCAGACTTCTCGAAACCTCATCATTTTCTGAAAAGGCCGAACGCTCCACACTGGCGCCTCGTGGAATACGCCCGACCGTCGGATGGTTCTTCTGCACCGAATTGGAGTTGGCCTCAAAAACGTACCCGCCCACCGACATCGGTCCTTGGGCCAGGGCATAGAGTTTTTCGTCCGGACCATACAGAGGCGTCATCAACAAAGTGCCCCCCAGCAGACTGCGAGCATCGCCCAGAGAAGAGACCTCGACGTCCAGCTTGTCCCCCGACTCGCTGAACGACCGCAAGTTACCGGTGACCATCACCGCCGCCGAGTTGCGGGTATTGAGGTCACTCTCGGCGACGTTCACGTTAAAGTTCTTCAGGGTATTGACCAGCGACTGACGGGTGGCCCGATTGCGGTCGGTATCGCCCGTTCCAGCCAAACCAACCACCAGGCCATAACCGATGATGGAATAGTCCCGCACGCCTTGAATACGTGTCAGCTCCTTGATCCGGACATCAGCCAGGGTCGGTTGCAGCCAAAGAGTGAACAACAGACCCGAAAGCAGTCGAGCAACAATTTTCATAAGATACGCAGCCACTTGAGCACCCGAAAAACGATGTTCTGCTTCTGCGCATCGGTCACCACACCGTCACCGACGATGTCGATTTGTGCGTCTGCCAGGCGATAGGAAAGCACCGTGTTGTTGTATGCGATGTCATCCGGTCGAACCAGACCGGTGATTCTCACCTGCTGTTTTTCATCATTGACCATCACTCGCTGCTCGCCACTGACGCGCAGCAAACCCTCGGGAAGTTGTTCAATGATCCGTACGGAAACGTTTGTGCGAATTTGCCCGCTACGGTTGGTCTGTCCAGCAGCATTGGTATCGCCCCTCAAGGCCAGGTTCGCTTGATGGGTGTTACTGTCCAGGGCCGTGCGCGCGGCAATATCGGTATTGCTGTCGGCTCCCGTACCGGCCGCGCTCTGGGCCGTAGTGGATTCCACCACCAGAACCGTCAGAGCATCGCCAAGATGGTAACCACGGCGGTCGCCGGTCAGCGACCGATAGCCATCGGGATCGATCAGGCTCTGTGCGCAAGCCACTCCCGGCAGCAGCATCACAAGCAACGCTCTGCGGGCGTCATCTTTCCACATGAACCTCTCCTTTGCCGGCGACCACAGCCAACAGGCTCGACTCGGCTCCGTCCAGCATCACCGGTACCCGCTCCCCCAGAACACCCGGACGCAGCGCCTTGCCTTCAGTGCGCAGCATCAGGCCAGGGCCATAGACCACCACGGTCACCGGAGCATCGCGATACACCAGAGGCTCAGCCTTGAGATGACGCTTGAGCACCGGCATGCCGGCATTGACCGATTGATTCAGCCACTGCCCTGCAACATCGTTGGGCAGATCGTCCGGCGAAAGTTGCGCCGCCGCCAGGTCGACCCGTTCCAGACGCGGTTGAACATCGGTCACGACCTGATCGGCTCGCCCATTGCGGCCATAGACCCACGCCTGCTTCCAGGCCTGGACCTTGAACCAAACCGTCACCACACTGGGCCGATCATGGCCGCACACTGTGCCACTGAATGCGACCGGCACCCGGCTGCGTATGCCCTGGCTCAACAACCTGACTTGCGGACGAACCATAGTCGGGAGCTCACCCATAGGCGTGAGCTGAAGTTCAACCTCTGGTGTAGCCAACTGCGCCTGAAGATTTTGGGTTGCCGTCGCCAAGGCATTACTTGACGCGACAGCATCGCAACCGGCACCGAACGCCACCTCGGCAAAACAGCCACTGCTTGCGACCCAAAGCCCGAACCCGGCCAACCAATGAATATTCATAATGGTCAACGGCGCAGGTTATTGATGGTTTCCAGAATCTGATCGCTGGCTTGCAGCAATCGCGCATTCATCTGGTAGGCACGTTGAGCCAGAACCAATCCGCTCATTTCGTCGATCAGATTGACATTCGACATCTCGACATACCCTTGCAACAGAACACCCTGACCATCTCGACCCGGCTCTGCATAGATGGCTTCGCCGCTGGTCAGCGTCGGGCGATAAAGACCATCGCTGAGCTTCGTCATTGCTTCGGCACTGGCGAATTTGGCCAATTGCACCTGACCGACGTTAATGACCTCCCCCGTCTCGGTAATGGTCGCCTGAACCTCGCCGTTCTGTTTGATCACCAGGTTGCGCGCGTCCGGCGGCACCCGTAGATCGGCTGTCAGCGTTTGCCCGTCCGGCATTGCCAATTGGCCTTCGCTGTCGAGGTGAAACCGTCCTGCGCGGGTGTACGCCAGCTCGCCCGTAGGTAATGCCACTTCGAAAAACCCATCACCCTGAATGGCCAGATCCAGCGCGTTACCACTCTCACGAACTGTCCCCGGGCTGAAGACCTGACTCGGCTGCGAAGCCTGAATACCTGCGCCGGTCAGCAAGCTCTCGGTCATGCCACCACCGTCGTCACGTGTCCCGACTTCCCGGACCATGTCGTGAAAGTCCACCTGACTGCGCTTGTAGCCAATGGTCTGCATGTTGGCGACGTTGTTCGAAATGCTGTCGATCCACGCCTGGTTCGCGGCCAGACCGGAGCTGGCAATACTCAATGAATCAATCACAACCACACTCCTGGTCAGTCCTTGCCTAATTGGTTGATACCGCTGTTGAGCATGCCGTCGTAAGCCGACAGCGCTCGCTGCATGGTTTCGACATGCCGCGACACTTCCATCATCTTCACCATGTCGGTACCCATCGCCGCATTCGAGCGTTCCAGCAGCCCTTGATGCACAACGAAATTTTTGGCGGGTGTGATCCCGGTATTGGCCGCATACAGCCCTGCCCCAACGGCGAGCAGTTGCTGCGGATTGTCGACGCGCACAATGCTCAGGTGACCTACCGGCCGATCATCGACACTG
Organism: Pseudomonas sp. GM48; assembly: GCF_000282335.1. Classification (GTDB taxonomy): domain Bacteria; phylum Pseudomonadota; class Gammaproteobacteria; order Pseudomonadales; family Pseudomonadaceae; genus Aquipseudomonas. The sequence continues at coordinate 12,109 of NZ_AKJM01000108.1, read as the reverse complement.
ACCTGGCCGCCAGCGTCGACCTTTAACACCCCGCCCGCCACCTGCAGTGGGCCTTCTTCTGCCAGTACCGGATAGCCTGCCTTGCTGACCAGATAACCGGTGTTGTCGACCTGAAAGCGTCCATCGCGACTTAACAACACCCCGTCAGGGGTCTTCAGCGCAAACCAGGCGTCCCCCGACAGCGCCAGGTCGGTGACTCGCCCGGTGTGTTGCAGCGCACCACCATCGGTACTGATCCTGGTCTGCGCCTGGATGTCGTCGAGTCCGCCCGGTACGCCAGTGCCAGCCACATTCGAAGTCATGACATTGAACGTGCGCTCAGACTTATAGCCATAGGTATTGGCATTGGCGACGTTCTGCGACACGGCTTTCAAGTTATCGATATCACGCTGGATGACCCCAGCCAGTTGCATGATCAAGTCGCTCATGGGGACTCCAGGCTAGGGAAGCCGGGCAGGTCAATCATGCCTGCCGACGTGACACGAGCGTGCTGCCCCACTTCGTTCACCGACAACACGGCCATGTGGGGCACGGCTCGAGACATGAAGGCCCGCAAGACACGTCGTAACGGCGCCGCACACAACAACACCGGCTGTTTGTTACCACTGAGTTGCCGTTCTGCCTCCCGTGCGACGGTGGTGACAAATCGCTCCAGTTCCTGGGCCGGTAACAACGCCGATTGCAAGCCTTCGCGAGGACGTGCAGCGGCAAGCATGTAACCTTCCAGCTGCGGCGCGATCGTCAATACGTTCAGCTCACCGTTTTTATCTACCAGGCGCTCATACAGCGCCGCGCCCAGACGTTCCCGCACCCGCTCGACGAGATCCTCGGCATTCTTGTGGCTACGCCCCGCGTCCACCAGCACCTCAAGAATGGTTTCAAGGTTGCGGATAGACACCTGCTCACGCAGCAACAATTGCAGTACTCGCTGGATGTCCGAATAGCTGAGTACCTGAGGCACCAATTCGTCGACCAGGCTGCCCAGGCCCGCACGTTTCTTTTCGATCAATCGCTCGGTCTCGGCACGGGTCAGAAACTCCGGTGCATAACGGCGTGCCAGCTCGGATAAATGGGTCAGCAATACGGTGTCGGGTTCAACCAGGGTGTACCCCGCCGTCCGCGCCTGAGCGCGTTGCGCAGTGTCGATCCAGAGCGCCTTGAGCCCGTAGGTCGGCTCCTTGGTCGCACGCCCTTCAAGCACCAGCGTCACTCCACCCGGGTTGATCGCCAGTAATTTATCGAACTCCAGCTCGCCCGTGGCAATCACCGCTCCCTGTACGCAGACCTGATAGGTGCCATTGGCCAACTTCTTGTCGACATGCACATTGAGCTGTGGCAATGCGAATCCAGAATCCTTGGCGAACTGCTTACGCAGATTGTCGATGCGCAAGCTCAATGTGCTGGTCGCGGCCAGGACGTGAGCGGCGAGATCTGCGCTTAAACGCAGTTCAAACGCATCAGTGTTCATCAATGCGTAGACGTCGGCGGATTCGTTGTCTTCCCCTGCCAGCAGGTCGTTCTTCTGTGGATCCTCGCCCTCAGTGGCACTGCGCCGCAACTTACGGTAAGAGAACCAGGCCGCTGCGGAAAACCCGGAAAACAGCATCAACAGCGGAATCAAAGGCAACCCTGGCATCATCGCCAGAAACAGCGTAACCAGCGCCACCACAACCAAGGTCTTGGGATAAGCCGACACCTGTCGTCCCAACTCGGGGCCCAGGCGGGCATCGGTGGCGGCTCGGGTGATGATGATCCCGGCAGCCACCGCGATAATCAGCGAAGGGATCTGCGTCACAATGCCGTCGCCAACCGTCAACAACGTGTAGTGATGCAACGCATCGCCCCAGCTCTGGCCCTTTTGCAGAATGCCGACCGACAATCCACCGATAATGTTGATCGCGATAATCACAATGCCGGCAATCGCGTCGCCTTTGACGAACTTGGACGCTCCATCCATGGCACCGTAGAAATTCGATTCACGCTCCAACTGGCTGCGTCGGCGCTTGGCTTCTTCCTGGTCGATGATGCCCATGTTCAGATCAGCGTCGATGCTCATCTGTTTACCCGGCAAGGAGTCCAGGGTGAAACGCGCGGCCACCTCGGCCACGCGCTGGGCACCACTGGTGACCACCACATATTGCACAACCACCAGGATCAGGAAGATCACAAAGCCGATCACGTAGTTGCCACCCACGACATGGGTGCCCACTGCAGCGATGACCAGCCCCGCATCCCCATCGGTCAGGATCAGCCGCGTCGCGGAGATATTCAGCGCCAGACGAAACAACGTGGTCATTAACAACAGCGAGGGAAAGGTCGAGAAGCTCAGTGGCTTATCGATGTCGAAGGTCACCAGCAACACCATCAGCGCGACGGCAAAGTTGGTCAGCAACAGCAAATCCAACAACCACGTCGGAATCGGCGTGAACAACACCAGCAAAATTCCGATGACCGCCACGGCCAACAGCAGATCGCTGCCCTCGGAAATCACGCGGGACAAGAGAGGCTTCATGAGGCGAGCACCTTGTTACCTGGTAGTGTGATCACCCAACGATAAATGCGCGCCACGTCGGTCTGAGTTGAATCCGGAATGGCTGAGTCGACCCGCGCCAGAGCGTGCAGCGCTCGAGCCAAGGGCGGGCGACGCAAAATCGGTACCTGGTGTTTTCTGGCGACATGACAGATGCGCCAGGCGTGAAGGCCGCGCCCCATGGCCAGCACCTTGGGTGCAAGCATGCTCGACGGTCGGTACTGCAAGGCCACGGCATAATGCGTCGGGTTGGTGATGATGACGTCGGCGTCCTTGACCTGCCCCAGCGCAGAAGCCTTTTTCAACAGCGCCTGCTGGATACCTTTGCGCTTGGAACGAACTTCAGGATCCCCCTCACGGCGCCGATACTCGTCTTTCGTTTCCCGACGACTCATACGCATCTGTCGACTGAATTCGCGCCGCGAATACCAAATATCAAACAGCGCCGCAGCTGCCATCACAGCCAATACCGTAAAACCCAATTGCATCAGCAATTGCTTGCCGGCCTGAGGCAGTTCGAGAGGCGAAATCGTCGCCATGCCCAACAATTGCGGCAACACGCTTTGGAACAGGTAATACAGGACCAGCGAGAACAACGCCCCCTTCACCAGTACCTTGATCAGCTCGACAAACATGCGTCGCGAAAAGATTTTTTTCAGCCCCAGGATCGGGTTGAGTCGCTTGAAATCAGGCTTCAAAGCCGTCATTGAAAACACTGGGCCGCTGAAGATCAGGTTTGTCAGGATCGCCATCAGGATCAGGGCACCGATCAGCGGCAATAACCCGTACACCACTTGTCGCAGGCTGTAGCCGCCCTGCTCACCCAAATAACCAAACCCTTGTCCCAGTTGCCCGGCGTTGCTCAGCCACCAGTGGGTATGGGTCGCGATCAAGCTGGCCAGCGGATAAGCGATAGCCGAGAAGACCATCAGGAAGGTCAACAACATGATGAAGGACAATAGATCGGGGCTGCGGGGTACCTGCCCTTTCTTGCGCGCTTCTTCGAGCTTGTAGGGTGTGGCCTCTTCGCTCTTGTCCTGTTGATCGCTCATTGAGCACCAGCCGGCGAAAGGGCAAACCGCAAGGCGTTTTCAATCAGAAGCGGCAAGCGCTGCACGATCATCGGTAAGGTCAGGATGAAGATGAACATGCCAACACCCAACTTGATGGGCAAGGACAGGAAATAGACATTCGCCTGGGGCATGGAACGGGATAACAACGCAAACGCGGTATCGATCAGCCACAGCCCGACTATCACTGGTACAACAATCATGAACGCCAGCAGAAACTGCTGCGTCATGACCGTCGCCAAAGACAAGGAAAGCGTGGAGAGCGACACACTGCCGGGCGGAACTGCCACCAGAAGCTGAGCGAAAACCCTGAGCAAATCGTGATGCAGATTGAGCACGATAAACAATGCGCCCAACGACCAGCCCAGCAACTCGGCCATCAGACCGGTCATGTTCGAGGTACCCGGATCAAACACACCTGCCGCATTCAAGCCAATTTGAGTGTCGATCAACTTACCGGCCATATCGACCCCGGCATGGGCGGCATGGAAACCGAACGCCATCAACACACCCAGCAGCAACTCGCCCAGCAGTACAGGCAGCGTAAAGACAGGTGCAGGGGTGAGCGTCATGCTGCTTGCCAACACCGCGGACAACACCAGTGCCAGGATCAATCTGACGGTCAACGGAACGCGCGTAAAAACCAGGACCGGTGAAACCACCACGAGCGGAATCAACCTGACCGACACCAGAAGCGCATTGAGAAAAAACGAAGTCAGCACAACTCACACCCAAAACGACGCGCAGAACACTAGAAGCTAGCGGCCCGAGTTAATGCACTGAGTGCGAATTGTTTGAGGACCGTCAGCATCCAGTTCCCGAAAACCAACAACATGACGACCGTCACGATCAGCTTGGGGATGAAGGTCAGGGTCATTTCCTGGATTTGGGTCGCGACCTGAAGGATGCTGACCAAAAGGCCAACGATCAGAATGGCGAGCAATAAAGGAGCTGCCACCATCGCGGCGGTCAGAAGCGCTTCTTTGAGCGCGTAAAGCATAAAGTCCTGCGTCATCCATAACCCCTGCTGCGCTGAACCGAGTGCGCGTTTCAAGCACGCCTCAGCCCGCATGGCAAACCGCCATCAATCTGGCTATGGTAGCGACATTTGTTTAGGAGACGCAACAGAATGTTACGGAGTGGATACATAATTGGTGGTGACTGGTTTCGTGACCCGGTAGTCCATTGCAGACCAGAAGGGGCTCAGCCCTCCCCTAATGGAATACAGGTCACTGTATTTTTTTTGATAAAGACAGGAAACTTCACCCCCCCTGGCTTTCAGTATGCCTATAACGGTGCCTGTCATTGAGCGCTCAGCAGTGACCATCCCCCAGACGACCGCGCTTTTTTTTCAAGCCCTCGGCATCCGCATTTCGCAACTGCGCAAGAAACAAAACATTACGCAAGCCCAGCTCGTCGGCGCTGGATATCTCGTAGCAGACAATGAATGCCTATGAGATGGGCCACCGCTGCGTGCCGATCTCGGCATTGCCCATACTCGTACAAGCACTGGCCGTGTCGATGGAAGATTTAATCGGCACAACACCAGCCGCGGCCGCCAAAAAACGCGAGCGAACGTCGAAGCTACAATAGCAGATGGAACGCATCACCAAATTACCGAACACCAAATAGATATTTGTAATTGATACGCTCGATGTCATGCTCACGCAGCAGGGCTAAAGACAACAGCAGAAACAATAGCCCAGCGCAATGGCTAGACCTTTTAAACAGTCAACAACTAAAAACAGCCAGCGAATCTCAACAATAAACTTTAAGATCCGTGATATTGTCGTATCAGTTTTCCGCCTCAACCTCATAAGCTTTCATTTTTTCCGGCGACTTAACTGAGATACGCCCGGCATCAGCGTCAACTATAATATTTCTACACTTACACGCCGCAGCATTTTGCGGCATGGAAAGCAAAGTCTCCCCGCATATTTCGCACTCATAACGAATACGTTCACCTGCCGGAAAACCTCTAGACGCCTCAAAATTTATGTACTTTTTTTCAGTCATTTTTTTTACCAAATTAAATTATGGCTTTTGGGGCACCACTCGATTAATCATGCGAATGTATTGTTGATCAACCAAGTCCTGGATGGTTAATGGGAGCTCATGCTGCTTACCCAAACCAATTTCACCGAATGCCGAAGCAGCAGGCCCACTTGGAACATTTTGAATTGGCTTTAGTACTTCATAAGTACTTAAAGGTTTCATATCAGTACCAATTGGCAAGGCTCGCATGGGATATGGGACATCTACCGGAGCCACAAATGAACCGAAATCTTTGAAGCTCCCAGCCTCATCAAAAAACCCACCATAGCGACTGAATTGATAACCCACATCTAGATTTTCTAAATTTGGCTCCTTCAGAAAACCTCTGTTAGCCGGCCAATAAGTTTGAATAGCTGTTCCTATAGACCGCTCTGCAGCTTGTACACTGCCTGGAACAACAAATACAGGTACATCATCACTAATTAATTGAAAGTTTTGCGCCCCTGAGAAACGAGTGCCACTCACACTTCCATAACTCAAGGCCTCCGACTGTACCACCCGAGAAAGTGCAAGATCAACCTTGTTAGACAACCAAGTCGACGGCGTGAGCAGTCGTCCCAGGAATGGTACGACTGGCACTGGCATTGGCACTGACATTGCGGCCACCAGCACATCCTGGTTCGCCTGTTCAAAGGTACGCCCGCTTAACTCCGCCACCACAATAGGGACGGCGTTCACTGCAGCCCATCCAGCGTTGACCCCCAACGCAACGCCGTTGTGAATAACGGCATTAAGCCCATATGCCATGTCGAGCAATGAATTGCCCGTGTCGAAATGAGTGGGATTGGTACTCATCAGATCCGTATCTGCATATACACCAGCAGAGAACAACGGTTCAGCCACATTGAAGACAGCTCGCCGCAAGTTATCGGGTAATACGCCTCCATTTTTTTCGGCTTCACGAGCTAGATGGGTAACCTCTGCCGTCGTTAGCGTGTCGGGTAATTGTCCGTTATCCAGCATTTGTTGAAACTGGTTGGTAGCAAGCGAAGCCATAAGGTTCTTGCTAAGAACATCGCTGTTGTTTTCAGTAAAGCTAGCCTGCGCCCCTCGCTTGAAAGCCTCATCAACAATATTTTGCCGCTGACTGTTGCCCGATTTCGGACCAAAGAAACTGCCACCCGGCAGCGAAGCTTCGATCAAACCATTGCCTATTGCGTTACCAAAGGCATCTGCCGCTACGTTCGCATAGTCCAGCTTGCCACCCTTACCAATCAAGGCCCGAACACTGGAGTTGACCTGAGCGCCAATGACACCGTTTATGAAGTTGTTCTTGAAGTTATCGGTAGCCAAGCCTAACCCTTGGCTGATCCGAGCGGTGGCCACCGAAGCCAGCGCTGACGTGGCTATGGAACGCCAACTGAAGCTGGCATCCAGACCTACAATTTTGCTGGCTCCGTAATTACCAATAGAGTTCAGCACGGCTGCGGAAGCGATTTTGCCATAGTTTCCCGCCTGAGCCAGTTGCTGAGCAGTCTGCCCGCCTGCCACCAGCCCACCGACTCCTGCTCCAACGCCTGCGGCCAATCCCCCCATGGCGACCTGCCCCCAGGAAAAACCACTGGTCGCGCCCATGGCATTGCCGGCCAGTTGGGCAGCAGCGCTGCCCGCCATGCCGCCCACTACGGCGGCTCCGAGGCCAGCCCAACCTGCCGCACCACTAAGTGCGGCAACCCCGGCCGCGCCAATAGAAAGACCTCCCGCAGCCCCCACCGCCGCCAACGCCGCCCCCGCCGTAAACACCGTCGCCACCACAGCTACCACCACCATGACAACACTTGCCAGACCACCACTCTTCTTTTTCTTGGGCTTTGGCGGTTTATAAATCGGCACAGGAGTCAGATCGCCAGTCACTTCGCTCTGATCGTAGGCCTTGAAGGTGTCGGCGTTGTTGGCATTGCTGCCGGTAACGTTGGGGATGACCAAGCTGGTGCCGCGCACCAGGGAATCATCGCTGCTCAGACCATTGGCGTCGGCGATGAGGTACCACATGCTCGAATCGCCCCAGGTTTTCTGGGCGATGCTTTGCAGGGTATCGCCGTCCACGATCACGTAACTGCTTGGAGTACGCGCCACCTCATCGGGTGAGATCGATGCGATGGTGTCGAAGATTTCCGGCGTGCTGTTATTGCCGATGCTCGCCAGCACATTACCGTTATAGGTGGCATAGCGCTGGGAAGTGCTACCTTCCGTGCGTATGGTCAGTTGGCCATTACGATCCGAAGCGAAACGTCGAGTAAATGGAGTTGATCCGGTTGCAACTGCGGTAAGCAGTTCACCGCGAGCGCTGTAGCTCATGGTCGTTCTGCTGTTAGTACCGCTGTTAATATTTGCCTGAATTATCAACTCTTTCCATGTATCGAATCCTGCATGAGTTGTTTGATTCTCCCCCCACATGGCGATACCACCGTTCTTGTCATAGACGGTATATCGATAGTGAACGGAACGTCCCGCAGCGTCGTACCCGACGGTAGAGTCACGCTCCACGCCATCAACGCCAACCTTTCGTGTTTCATTGAAGAAGGTGTATTGATAGGCCTTCCAGCTGCTGCCGTTCCAACGGGTTACCAGCTGATTGTTGAGCTTTCCGTCTCCACGATAGGTGTAGGTAGTACGGGTGCGTTCACTGCCGTTGACGTCCTCTTGGAAGATACGATTATTGCGGACGTCATACTGGGCACTGAATATCAGGGTGGCGTCGCCCAGTATCGAGGCATAGGAAGTGTCGGGATTGGTAGACAGATTTCGAACAGAAGCCCGCTTGGTGACCGAAAGCAATGAACCAAGGTCGTTATAAGTGTAATTTTTCAGTACGTACTCGTGGCAGGGGTAACCGAAGAAGTCGATGGTTGCTACGTACTCCTCGGAAGACGTCCGATTACCCGCTGCATCGTAGGTGTAGACTTCGCCCTTCCCTTTACCGCCAATGACACCAGCGGCTACTTGCCCGCCACTATTGAGGAAGCCGTCCTCGATCAGTACTCGTCCTTCCAGATCATATTTGAACCGGTTATCGAGTACCGTGCGTACGCCGGATTGGCTGGTGGTATCCATTGTCACACGGCGACGATTGCCCAATTCGTCATAGCTATAGGTAAGGGCATCAATGCGGGCGGTAGCACTCAGCATGTCGCGTAAACCGACATGCTGAGTACCGGCGGGTGTTCTTACTCCTTCCAGCCTGCCCATGGCATCATATTTGTAATACGTTTCAAAGCTGGCGCCGCCCGCTGCTACGCCTGCCTGCATGATGGTGGAGTTGAATTCACGTACTTTATTCCCGTTCAGATCATATTCCGAACCCGTGACTGCCCAGTTTTGCGTTGTACCTTCGATCACAAACTTGGTCAGGCCATTCGCAAAGTAATGGTAGGTTTTGTCAGGGCCATCGGCGACCTGCTCTTTTTCCAACTCACCAAAATAATTGTACGTGTAGGTATAGGTATGTCCGCCCCAGTCTTTATACCCAACAAGTCGAGAAACATCTCCCGCTGAGTATGTCCAGGTCTTGGTACTTCCCAGCTCGTCTTGTTCAAGGGTTTTGCGGTTTAGTGCGTCGTACTCATAGCTGAACATCACACCCGATTCGTTATTGCTATGGGTGATATTGCCGCGCTCATTATAAACAGTGTATCGAGTGTTCCCCGCCACACCTGACATGTAGGACGACCCCTCGCGACCGTCTTCCACGTTCCTCAGTGATTCCGCCGTCTCGACAGTGCCGTTGATTTCGGCATACAGGCGACCGGCCTGATCGTACTTGTTGGTCAGCAAGGTGACCTTGGCGCCGTTACGGATGATGCCGTGATTGATCTGCCGGTCCATGACATCGTAGCCATCGACCAACACGGTGCCCAAGGCGTCCTGGGTGGAGACGCGGTTTCCATGAATGTCATAGCGGTATTGCCGCGAATTGCCCAGAGCATCGACGTCGCGGATCAGTTGACCGACCTGGTTGTAGACGTGCTGGCGGGTGCGCAGCAAGGTGTTGGTGGCCACGCCGGTGTAAGGCCCGACCAGATCGGCTTCCTGGATCAGTCGGCCGACGGCGTCGTAGCGCTTCTCGTGGATCAGACTGGCGCGGTAGCCGGTACCGTTCTCCCGCAGGATGTCGACGACTGGCAGGGTCTCGGTGAGCACCTGGTTGGCCTGGTTATAGGTGTAGCTGGTGACGTAGCCACGCGCATCGGTACGGCTGAGCACGTTGCCCCAACGATCGGTGGTTTGCCGGATGATCGGGGTGCTCAGGGTCAGGGTGGCGCTATTCAGGGTGTCGGCGTTGAGGTTGGCTTCGAAGGCCGGCAGGTGTTGCTCGAGGGTGCGGCCGAGCAAGTCGTTGCGCATATAGGTGATGCGGTCGTCGGCGGTTGTGTTCCAGTCCCCCAGCACCGTGCTTTTGCTGACTTTGCCGGAAAGATCATACTGGAACGCAGTGACACTGGTAGCGTTGCCGTAGGATTCGAGCCGACCGGCCTGGTCATAGTTGAAGATCTCTACAACGCCGCCATTGACTTCCTTGCGGGCGACTTCACCGAAACGGTTATACATTGCGCTTTCACGCGCGGACACCTTGGTGTCCCAACCCACGGTGTACCAGTCCTCTGTGGCGATCTGTTGGCCGAGCGTGTCGTACTCGAAAGTACGGCGGGTGGTGTGATTCATTGCCATCGGCACGCCAAACACCGTAATCCAGGCGCTCATCGTGACATTGATTTGCCGTGTTTCCTCGAGGCGCCGGCCGGCGACGTCGACCTTGTAGTTCTCCGAGGAGCCGGCGGCGTTGATCTGCTGGATCTCATGGCCGGCGGCGTCGTAGCGGGTGCGGGTGGTCTGGCTCAGACCGGCCTGCACGTTGCCAGCGCTATCGGTGCCTGCCACGCGGACTTCCGCGATCTGCTGCCCGAAAGCGTTGAGCAGGAAGGTGGTGGTCGGTGAGGCGATGACAGTGGCGCTGGCAAAAGGATTGACGGCATCGCTCTTGGCTGTAGCCCTGGCGGGCTCGGTGACTTTGAACACTTGGCCAAGGGCGTTGTAGTCGGTGCTGACGACGTTGCCCTGGGCGTCAGTGACGGTCGTTACGTTACCCACGCCGTCATAGGTACTACGGCTGATCAGCAGATCGGCAGTCACCAGCGTGGCACTGACCGCTCCAGTGGAGGCGTTGATGTTCTGTTGCCAGAAGCGCGCGCCTTCCAGGGCGGTCTGGCTGAGTCGACCCATGGCGTCGTAGGTGAAGCGGGTGCGGCGGTCGTTGGCGCTGGCCGTCGGGGCCGCCGACAGGACATTCTCGTTCCAGCTGGTGAGCTTGGTGGCGTATTCGGTCTGCCGGGTCAACTGGCCGAGAGCGTCGTACTCCATGCGGGTGTAATAGCCGAGGGCATCCACACTGCCAATGCGCTGGCCGTCCAGATTGTAGTAGTGCACGGTGCTGGCGCCGGTCTGCACGGTGGCGCCGCTGGCGTTACGCGCTACCTGGGTCTCGCGCACCAGTTGGCCGAAGGCGTCGTAGCTGTAAAGCGTGGTTGGCGCCACGGTGGTCAGGGTCGAGGTGGCGACGTTGCCATTGAAGGTGTAGAGGCTGACCAGGTTCTGTTGCACCGCGGTCTTGCGCCCGAGGGCGTCATAGCTTGTTGTCAGGGTGCGGTCCTGGGCGGCGCTGGGCACCAGGGTGGCGGTGGTGATGTCGGTCCCGAGGTAATACCCCTTGGCCGGCACGGCTTGGGTCAGGGCGTTGGTGTAGCGCACGGTGCGGGTGGTCTGTCCCAAGGCGTCGTAGGTATAGGCGGTCACGCCCTTGAGCGCATCGATGTCATGGCTGACCCGACCCAGCACGTCGTAAACTTTGTAGCTGTCGACGAAGTCTGTGGCCGCCACCCCGCTGTTGTTGACCCGTACGCGGTTGCGCACGGCGTTGCCGAGGTTGTCGTAGGTGACCTCGGTGCTGACCTGGAAGGTGTTGGCGGTGCCGTCCGTGCTCTGTTGATACTGGCCGCGGAGCTTGTTGTACCAGCCCGGGCTGGTGGTGCGGATCTGCCGGCCGATGGCGTCGTAGGCGTAGGTGGTGGTGCGCGCCTGACTCAGATCGTCCAGTGCCGGGGCGGCAGCTAAGCTGGCCCGCAGACGCCCCTCGCTACGGCTGCTCACATTGCCCAGGGCATCGTAGGTAATGCTGGTGACCACGTAGGCGGCCGCGAGCGTAACCTCGCCGGTCACGGAGATGCTGGCCACATAGACCGCCGGAGTGATTTCCTCCACCAGACGGTTGAGCGTGTCGTAGTTATAGGTCCAAACGCGGCCGTTTTTATTGGTCAGGGTTTTGCGGTTCCCCACCGCATCGTAGGTGTAAGTCTCGACCTTGCCTGCGGCATCGGTAACGGATTTTTGTCGACCGACGGCGTCGTAGGCGTAGGTGGTGGTGCGGTCGTTGTTACTGTCCGGGCGCAGCAGCGCTTGC
>NZ_AKJM01000107.1 GCF_000282335.1 Pseudomonas sp. GM48 | reverse complement strand
GCCGAACGCAGCCTCGCGGGCTCGGCAGCTGCTACAAATAGTGTCGCGGCTGAAATTGCTTAACTGACTGGCATTAACCGAGACAGGTGGCTTTTTTTCGGTCTGGCCGATGATCATTTCAAAGCCTGAAATGCCCCACCATTCCCTTCAGTTCAACCCCCAGTTGTGCCAACTGAATACTGGACGCCGCATTGCCCTGCATCGCCAGCGATGACTGATCGGCACTGGCGCGAATACTGGTGACACTGCGGTTGATCTCTTCGGCGACCGAGCTCTGCTCCTCGGCAGCCGCGGCAATCTGCTGGTTCATCTGCTGGATCAACGATACCGCCGCGGCAATACTTCCCAGCGCACTCTCGGTCTGCAAGGCATCACTGACCGCCAGCTTCACCAACTCGCCACTGCTCTGAATCTGCTGCACCGACGACTGCGCCGCCGAGCGCAAAGCGCTGACCAGGCGTTCGATTTCTTCGGTCGATTGCTGGGTTCGTTTGGCCAACGCGCGCACTTCATCGGCCACCACCGCAAAGCCCCTGCCCTGCTCGCCAGCCCGGGCCGCTTCGATCGCCGCGTTCAACGCCAGCAGGTTGGTCTGCTCTGCCACGCTTTTGATCACACTCAAAACCGTGCCGATGTTGTGGATTTCCGCACTCAGGCTTTCGATGCTCGAACTGGCCGAGCTGGCCGAATCCGCCAACTGCTCGATCCGCGCCATGCTCTGACGCACCACCTGCTGGCCACTTTCTACCTTGCCGTCGGCCGTTTGCGCGGCCAGGGCCGCTTCTTCCGCATTGCGTGCGACATCATGCACCGTGGCCGTCATCTGATTCATCGCGGTGGCAACCTGTTCGGTTTCCTCTTTCTGCGTGCTGACTTCGAGATTGGTCTGTTCAGTCACCGTCGACAGCGATTGAGCAGAAGTCGCCAACTGTTCGATCCCCGACTGCAAGCCGCTGACTATATGGCTGAGCCCCGCGCCCATTTGCTGCATTGCCTGCATCAACTGGCCGATTTCGTCGCGGCGGGTCACGTCAATGGTCGCGCTCAAATCCCCTGAAGCAATCTGTTGCGCCACATGAATAACGCTGCGCAGCGGTGCCACAATCAACCGGGTGATGAACCACGCTGCAACCAGCCCAACCAGCAAGGCCAGGGCGGAAGAGCCAATGATCAGCAACGAGTTCTTTTTCAGCTCGGCCTGCATCGACAGGTCTTCAGCGCCATAAGCCTGATCCACCCGCTCAACCACTTGGGCAGCGCGTTGATGCAATTGTTGATAGACGGTTTTTTCCTGTTCCAGCAGGCCGGTGTACTCGGCAAGCTTGTCACTGAAACTGGCGATATGGCCCATCACCTCATTGAGGACGGTCTGGTAACCCTCATCCTTGACCGTGGTCTTGAGCTGCTCTGCCTGGGCCAATGCCTGGCTGGCCTGCTCGATCTTGCCTTGCCCGGCGCTGTCGTCACCTTTGCGGCTTTGATCCAGACGCACGCGAGCTTCATTCATGGCTTGCAGCATCAAGCGTGAAACCTGGCTGACCTGGCTGGCCTGCTCGATGAATTGCGCACCGTCCTTGCCTTCGGAATCTTTCAGCGTATAGGCGCCGTCATCGGCGAGTCCGGATTGCAAGACATCAAGATTGTTGGCCACGCTGGACACCGACCAACTGGCCATTTCCAGCGCCAGGTCCTTGGCCTGGCTGAGCGAGACAAACTCGTCGAAGGCCTTGCGATAGGCACCCAGGGACTGCTCGACATCATTCATCACCGGCACGTTGGCCGTAGACGCGGCCTTGAGTTGACCGGCCAGGGCGATCAAGCCATCGACACCCTCGTGCAGGGCATCGACGGTTTTCGGATTGCCGTGCAAGGCGTATTCCTGCTCCAGCAGCCGCACCTTGAGCAAACCGCTGTTGAGCGATGACATTTGCTTGAGGCCGTCAAAGCGCTGGCTGATGGTTTGCAAGGACCAAACGCCAATGCCCGCCACCAGCGCAGTCAACAACAGCACCAGGACAAACCCGATACCCAGTTTTTTCGCCATACCGAGGTTGGCAAAACGTCCTTGCACGCCCGAAATCATTGCACTTAGTCCCCTGCCAAAGTCTGTAGATGCAGATTCGCAACGGGCCAGTAGCAACACAAGGCTCTGGCGCCTGAATAATGGCAAAAAGCTACGCAGGCGTCGTTTTCAGAACGCTTGAGGTCGATCCCGGGCAGTGGCCTGAAAGAACGCACGGGCTCGCGGGTCGCAGGCATAAGCCACGTTGATACGCTGCCAGTCACTGGCCTCACCCGAGGGGTTGAAGGCGGTCTTCGATGACAGCAGTACACCCAGGCGCCGTGCCTGGGCCCGCACCTGATCGTAATCTGAGATGCGTGATCGTGCCCAAATGAACAGGCCTCCCGCCGGCTTGCCGAAAACATCCCAATCGGCATCTTCGAGCGACTGCAACACCGCCAGCCGGTCGCTGTTCAGGCGTTGGCGCTGACGCTGCACCAGTTTGCGGTAGGCACCGTTCGCCAGCAGACACGCCAGCACCGACTCGCAAAATCGCGAGGCGCCCATGCCGCTGATCATCTTGACCTCGGCCAGACGTGTAATGACTTCGGCACCAGCCACCACAAAGCCGACCCGCAAGGAACTGCTGAGGGTCTTGGAATAACTGCCCACGTAGATCACGTTGTCGTCCAGCGCAGCCAGTCGCGTGCCGGAACCACTGTGCAAATCCGCATAAACGTCGTCTTCGATCACCTGCACGCCATGGGCCCTGGCCAGTTGCAGCACGCGACGCGCCATCACCGGCGCAAGACTGCTGCCGGTCGGGTTGTGATAGAAGCTATTGATCAGCAGCCCTTGAGGCCGGTGCTTGACCAGCAGTGATTCGAGCACCTCCACGTCCGGGCCACGTGGCGTACGCGGCACCTCGATCATGTGGATGCCATGCAGCCTGAGCAGATCGAACAGCAGCGGATAACCGGGACTCTCCACGACCACACAGTCACCGGCCTTGAACAGTGTCCGCACGATCAGGTCGAGCCCCTGACTGGCACCCGCCGTGGTCATGATCCGGTTGTCCTCTGCCGGGATATCCAGTTGCCTGAGGCGCTTGAGGATCTGCTGTCGCAAGGCTGGCAATCCCAGCGGCGTGCTGTAGTTGAACAGGCTGGCTGTGTCGGTGCGACTGACTTGCCGAATCGCATAGCTCAGATCGTCTGTCTCGCGCCAGCTTTCGGGCAGCCCGCCACAGCCCAGCCGCAGCTCACTCGAACGGGCCCCGAGCTCGGGCTCAGCCCCCTCGAACCACACCGGCTCGTGTTCTGCACCCGCAGCCAATGCCGGGTTGGCAACCGCATAGCCCGCCCCATGACGTGACACCAGCATCCCCTGCGTGACCAGGCGTTCGCAGGCCTGGGCGACACTTAACTGACTGAGCAAATTGTTCCGCGCGATCTGTCGCACCGAAGGCAGGCGAGTACCGGGCGATACCCCGCTGGAATGAAGCCAGCACGTCAGCGCATCAACAATTTGCTGTACGACGGGCACCAGCGCCTGTCGGTCGATTCTCAATTCCATGAGCAAGCAAACTCCTGTGGTTTTGCGAAAAGCAGTTAATCACAGGAGCGTTCGCAGGCATGTGCGACAACGCCGCCAAAACTCTTGGTTCTAATCATTTGAAACACATTGCCCGGTCCCTTTGTGGAAGCAAAAAAACTGTGGGAGCGGGCTTGCTCGCGAATGCGGTGGATCAATCATTAATATGTCGACTGACACTCCCTCTTCGCGAGCAAGCCCGCTCCCACAGGTTCCGGGTGTATTCGCTGTGTTGTGTTAAAACGCGGTAACGCCGCCATCCACCGCCAATGAGTGCCCTGTGGTGAACGCAGCGCCATCGCTGCACAGGTACAACACCGCACTGGCGATCTCCTCGACTTTGCCGATGCGGCCTACCGGATGCATGGCGTTGGCAAACTCGCCTTTTTTCGGGTCGGCCTCGTAAGCGCGACGGAACATATCCGTATCGATTACCGCCGGGCACACTGCGTTGACCCGGATTTTTTTCTTGGCGTATTCAATGGCCGCCGACTTGGTCAGGCCGATCACCGCATGCTTGGAGGCTGCATAGATGCTCATTTTCGGCGCAGCCCCAAGGCCAGCCACCGATGCCGTATTGACGATCGCCCCGCCCCCCTGCGCCAGCAGCAACGGCAACTGGTATTTCATGCACAACCAGACGCCTTTGACGTTGACGCCCATGATCGCGTCGAACTCGTCGAGCGTGCCTTCGGCCAGTTTGCCTTTCTCGATTTCGATGCCGGCATTGTTGAAGGCATAGTCGAGGCGACCGTACGTATTGATCACCTCATCCATCAGATTTTTTACATCGCTTTCCAGGGTAACGTTGCAGCGCACGAAGGTCGCTTCGCCACCGGCCGTACGAATCAGCGCCACTGTGCCCTCGCCGCCCACCGCGTCCATATCGGCCACCACTACTTTCAGGCCCTCGGCGGCAAATGCCTGGGCGGTCGCGCGGCCAATACCGGCCGCCCCGCCTGTCACCACGACCACCTGGCCGGAAAACGTCATGCTCATTGTTATGTCCTCGAAGAGAAGAAAGCGGGGAATCGCGTATGGCCAGTCTAGCCATGGAGGTCTTGAACACGGCAGCACTATCAAGACTCCGGTTGGGCGCCCATGAGTTGCAGTGATGGAACTGCCGTACCAACTATCACTGCACTGGATTAACGTGCATTCGCCACATCAGCCGAACTTGCGGCATCGTCGCTGACCGGCTATCAACAAAGCTTCATTACATCCTGAGTGCCTGCCATGACCTCCCAGATCAATCGCCAATTCCTGCTCGCCAAACGTCCGGTTGGCGCGGCGACCCGCGAGACATTCACCTATCAGCAAGTGCCGGTCGGCGAGCCGGCGGCGGGTCAGATCCTGGTCAAAAACGAAT
This sequence comes from Pseudomonas sp. GM48, assembly GCF_000282335.1. Taxonomy (GTDB): domain Bacteria; phylum Pseudomonadota; class Gammaproteobacteria; order Pseudomonadales; family Pseudomonadaceae; genus Aquipseudomonas. The sequence continues at coordinate 61,132 of NZ_AKJM01000107.1, read as the reverse complement.
ACCTGTCCCTGGATCCGGCCATGCGTGGCTGGATGAACGAGGGCAAGTCCTACATCCCGCCGGTCGGGCTCGGCGAAGTCATGCGCGCATTGGGTGTGGGCAAAGTCGTCGCCTCGAACAATCCCGGGTTCGCCGTGGGTGACTACGTCAATGGCGCCATCGGCGTTCAGGATTACTTCCTCGGCGAGCCGCGAGGCTTCTATAAGGTCGATCCGAAACTGGCACCCCTCCCGCGTTATTTGTCTGCACTGGGCATGACCGGGATGACCGCGTACTTCGCCCTGCTCGACGTCGGCGCTCCGAAGGCCGGTGATACCGTTGTGCTGTCGGGCGCGGCCGGTGCCGTGGGCAGCATTGCCGGGCAGATTGCCAAGATCAAAGGGTGCCGGGTGGTTGGCATCGCCGGCGGCGCCGACAAGTGCAAGTTCCTGATCGAGGAACTGGGTTTCGATGGCGCTATCGACTACAAGAGCGAAGACGTCCTCGCCGGCCTCAAGCGCGAGTGCCCAAAAGGCGTCGACGTGTATTTCGATAACGTGGGTGGCGACATTCTCGACGCGGTGTTGAGCCGTCTGAACATGAAAGCACGGGTAGTGATTTGCGGTGCCATCAGCCAGTACAACAACAAGGAAGCGGTCAAGGGCCCGGCCAATTACCTGTCGCTACTGGTCAACCGCGCGCGCATGGAGGGTTTTGTGGTGATGGACTACGCCGCCCAGTACGCCAGCGCCGCACAGGAAATGGCCGGCTGGATGGCCAAGGGGCAGCTCAAGAGCAAGGAAGACATCGTCGAAGGACTGGAGACTTTCCCGGAGACGCTGATGAAATTGTTCAACGGCGAGAATTTCGGGAAGTTGGTGCTGAAGATCTAAGGCAACCACAAACCAATGTGGGAGCGGGCTTGCTCGCGAAGAGGGAGTGTCAGCCGACATCAATGTTGACTGACACACCGCGTTCGCGAGCAAGCCCGCTCCCACATTTGGATCTTCAGTGTTTGATCAGGCGAGTTCAGCCACAACGTCGGCCAACGCCTTGGCTGGATCCGCCGCCTGGCTGATCGGACGGCCGATCACCAGATAGTCGGAACCGGCATCCAGCGCCTGGCGCGGGGTCAGAATGCGGCGCTGGTCATCCTGGGCGCTGCCCGCCGGACGAATCCCCGGGGTCACCAATTGCAGCGACGGATGCGCCGATTTCAGCGCCTGGGCTTCCAGGGCCGAGCACACCAGGCCGTCCATCCCGGCTTTTTCCGCCAGGGCGGCCAGACGCAGCACCTGCTCTTGCGGCTCGATGTCCAGACCGATGCCCGCCAGGTCTTCACGCTCCATGCTGGTCAACACGGTCACGCCGATCAGCAGCGGTTTCGGACCGGTGCGCTTATCCAGCACGTCACGACACGCAGCCATCATGCGCAGGCCACCGGAGCAATGCACGTTGACCATCCACACGCCCATTTCCGCAGCCGCCTTGACGGCCATCGCGGTGGTGTTCGGGATGTCGTGGAACTTGAGGTCCAGGAACACTTCGAAACCCTTGTCGCGCAGGGTGCCGACGATTTCCGAGGCGCAGCTGGTGAAGAGCTCTTTACCGACTTTGACCCGGCACAGCTTCGGGTCCAACTGATCGGCCAGCTTCAGTGCGGCGTCACGGGTAGGGAAATCCAGGGCGACGATGATAGGAGTCTGGCAGGCGGACATGAGTGGGCTCTCAGGCAAGTCGAAATCGGCGCGCATTGTAGCGGAACCGGCGCCGCTGCGGGACCCGATGATCGGTAAATCGTCGAGACGGCTCAGGCAAGACTAGTCCCTGGGGCCATTGTGTCGAGTTCGATACACACACGACACGCCCGCAACACCCGGGCGCGCTACCCTCGGCAACCGCAACAGGTCCTCGCAACAGCACTTCCCGCCCCCGGGCCGGACGCCTATGCTGGAACCACAACCTCGCAGCCCATCTTTGTGGTTGGCAGCCTACCTGGCAGATGAACGCACGCATGCACAACCCCCAAGCCCCCGTGAACGACGACCAAAAAACGCCCGGTGACGACAAGCGCTGGAGCATTCGCGCCCTGATCGTCGACGATGATGTCCCGATCCGCGAATTGATGATCGACTACCTGGCCCGGTTCAACATCCACGCCAGCGGCGTCACCGATGGCGCTGCGATGCGCCTGGCGATGCAGGCGGAGCATTTCGACGTGGTGGTGCTCGACCTGATGCTGCCTGGTGAAGACGGTCTGTCGCTGTGCCGCTGGCTACGCGCCGAGTCGGACATCCCGATCCTGATGCTCACCGCTCGCTGTGAACCGACCGACCGGATCATCGGCCTCGAACTCGGCGCCGACGACTACATGGCCAAACCGTTCGAGCCCCGCGAGCTGGTGGCGCGCATCCAGACCATCCTGCGTCGGGTACGCGATGACCGCACTGAACAGCGCGCGAACATTCGTTTCGACAATTGGCGCCTGAACAGCGTGCTGCGGCAACTGATTGCCGACAATGGCCTGGTGGTGCCGCTGTCCAACGCCGAATTCCGTCTGCTCTGGGTATTTATCGAGCGTCCGCGCCGCGTGCTCAGCCGTGAACAACTGCTGGACGCCGCTCGTGGTCGTTCGATTGAAGCCTTTGATCGCAGCATCGACCTGCTGGTGTCGCGCCTGCGCCAGAAGCTCGGCGACGACCCCAAGGCTCCGCAGCTGATCAAGACCGTTCGCGGCGAGGGTTACCTGTTCGATGCCCGAGACATCGGCTGATGCGCGGGCGCTTCGATACCCTGTTCGGCCGCCTGTTCGGCGTGCTGTTGCTGGCGATTATCCTCGCGCACCTGCTGGCCTTTGCCTGGTTTCACCATTACGGCCCGCCGCCACCGCCACCTCCACCGGAGTTTTCTGAAGGCCTTGATGGGCCACGCCCACCGCTTGATCCACGCTTCGAAAAACGGCCGCCACGGCCGTGGTTCGGCGGCCCCTTGGTGCCCCTGACGTTTCAATTGGTCTCGCTGATCATTGCCGCCTGGTACGGTGCCAAACTGCTGAGCCGGCCGATCCAGCGCCTGAGCGACGCGGCCGAGCGCCTGAGCGAAAACCTCGACAGTCCGCCACTGGAAGAGTCGGGGCCACGGGAAGCGCGGTTAGCGGCGCACACATTCAACAAAATGCAGCGGCGCATCCTTGAACAGGTCAAGCAGCGCTCGCGCATGCTCGGCGCGGTGTCCCACGACCTGCGCACGCCGCTGTCGAGGCTCAAGCTGCGGCTGGAAAAAATCGACGACGACAAGCTGCAAGGCCAGATGCGGCAAGACCTCGACGACATGATCAGCATGCTCGACGCCACCCTCACCTATCTGCATGAACAGCGCACCAGCGAAGCCCTACAGTGGATGGACGTGCAGGCGTTGGTAGAGTCCCTGAGCGAAAATGCCCAGGACCAGGGCGCAAACGTCCAGGCCAGCGGTCACTGTGCCCCTCTGCAAGTGCAGCCGATGGCCCTGCGCTCTTGCGTCAACAACCTGATGGACAATGCCTTGCGCTACGCCGGCCAGGCGCTGATCACCCTGGAAGACCATCGTGAACACCTGGTGATTCGGGTCATCGACCACGGCCCGGGTATCGCCGCAGAACAACGCGAAGCGGTGTTCGAACCCTTCTTTCGCCTTGAAGGCTCGCGCAATCGCAATTCCGGCGGCGTTGGCCTGGGCATGACCATCGCCCGCGAGGCGGCGCAACGAATGGGCGGACAGTTGACTCTGGAAGAGACGCCGGGTGGCGGCCTGACGGCGGTCATCTACCTGCCGCGCACCTGAACGCATTGCCGACCCTTTGTGGGAGCGGGCTTGCTCGCGAAGAGGGCGTGTCAGTCGACATATTTATTGACTGATCCACCGCATTCGCGAGCAAGCCCGCTCCCACATTGATCTGTGTCGATCACAAAACCAGTGTGGGAGCGGGCTTGCTCGCGAAGAGGCCCTAAACTGAATACAGATCTCAGGGCCGGCGATCTTCGACACGTCCTTGAGTCTTGCTCCAGTCGGTCAACAGGCTGTAGGCCACCGCCAGCAACGTCGGGCCGATGAACAGGCCGATAAAGCCAAAGGCAATCAACCCGCCAAACACCCCAAGCAGCACAATGACCAGCGGCAGATTACCGCCCCGGCTGATCAGGTACGGTTTAAGCACGTTGTCGACACCGCTGATGATGAATGTGCCCCAGATCCCGAGAAATATGGCCAGCCCGTACTCGCCTTTCCAGGCCAGCCACGCGGTTGCCGGAATCCATACCAGCGGTGGCCCCATCGGAATCAGGCTGAGCATGAACGTCACGATGCCGAGCACCAACGCACCCGGTACGCCGGCAATCAGGAACCCGATCAGCGCCAGGATCGCCTGGGCTGCCGCGGTGCCGATCACACCGTTAACCACCCGCTGTACCGTGCCCGCGACCAGTTCAATGTAGTAGCCGGCCCGTTGACCGATCAGCCGCTCCAGCAATGTGTGCACAAACGCCGCCAGGCGCGGCCCGTCACGATAGAAAAAGAACACGAAGAGGATGCTCAGGGTCAGTTCGAGAATACCGCCACCGATCTGCGCGCTGCGCGCCAGCAACCAGTTACCCACCTGCCCCAGATAAGGCTTGAGCGATACCATCATCGCTGCGCCGTGCTCATCAATGCTGTTCCAGAGCCCGACCAGCCGCTCGCCCACCAGGGGAATCGAGCCCAGCCAGGCTGGCGCCTCGGGTAGACCCTCGACCTGCGCATCCTTGATGAACGCCGTGGCATCGCGAACATGGTCGGCAAGGTTGAAGCCCAGCCACACCAGCGGTGCCGCTACCAGCACCATCCAGCCCACCGTCAGCAATGCCGCCGCCAGCGACTCACGGCCATTGAGCCAACGGGTCAACAAGCGCATCAGCGGCCAACTGGCAAAGGCCAGGACTGCGCCCCAGAACAACGCCGACCAGAACGGCGCCATCACCCAGAAGCTCGCGCCGAACAGCACCACGAGCAGGATCTGCACCAACAGGCGATCGTTATTGATCATCTAAAGTCTCGAAAAAGTCAGTCAGCAAAAGAGTAGGCGAACACGGCGTACGCGCTCGCCCGGTACAGCCTACCGCAATAGCTCGATGTGCAGACCAGAGCCTCCGGCACTTCCGGTTTCCATCCGCGCAGCACGCACGCCTTGGCCAATCAGTGCCTGACGCCAGGCTTCGGCATTCGCTCCGGAAATACTGACCCGCAAAGTGGTGTCGAGATTCAGTCCGCGAGAAATCAGGCGTAGCCAGGTCTCGTCAGGTGCGTCGCTCAACGCGGAGAAGTCGAGCTCACCGGTGCTCCTGAGTTCACGCAGCAAGGTCGCGGAGGTCGGCAACAACTCGCCCAGCGGTGCCGAAGCTTCGAACTGTTCGACATGCAGATAGGCTTTGCGATTACCCCGGGTGATGCTGTACAGCGCGACGAGGGTGTTGTCCCGAGGAGCGGCAAGTCGCAGCAGCAAATAGGCTTGTTGATCGTCGGCGCCGTACAGCTTGGCGTTGCCGAAGACTTGATTGGCCCAGAGGCTGCTTTCGCCGCAATCGCGCGCCTGGCACCAAAAGAGCAACCCGGCGTCCTGTTTTTGCAAAGCCTCGCGGGCAGCGGTGAACGCCTCGATGGACGAATGCTCCGGTGGCAACTCGTAGGTCACCGAAGTGACGTTGCCGCGGGCACTGACCTGACCGTCAAAACGTAACTGGCCACTGATCTTGCGGATCGAGCCCAACGGGTAGATCCGCTCCAGTTCGGCGGCGGGGCGATAGTCGACAATCTGGGCGTCAGCCATACGCGGCACTATCGGCAGGTCCTGACTGCCCGGAAGATCGGCGGCGAACAACAAGGGACTGAAACTGCACAGCACCAGCAAACTGAATGAACGCATGGATAGACTCATCGGATCAGCATGGCCTGGGCACCCTTGATGACACTGGCTTCATCGGCGCGTTGCGGTATCTGCAGTCCACGCTGCACCGCCGGCCGGGCCTCCATGGTTGCCATCCAGCGTTGCAATGCCGTCAAGCCCTCCACCGAGACACCCGACCACTCGTAACCGCGCACCCACGGAAAGGTTGCGATGTCGGCGATGCTGTACTCGCCAGCGAGGAATTCCACGCTTTGCAAACGCGTGTCGAGTACTTCGTAGAGACGACGGGTTTCATGCTGATAGCGGTCGATGGCGCCCTGGAGCTTTTCCGGAAAGTAGCGGAAGAACACGTTGGCCTGGCCCTGCATCGGGCCGATACCCCCCATCTGGAACATCAGCCACTGCAATACCACCGAACGGCCCTTCGGGTCGCAAGGCATCAGTTTGCCGGTTTGTTCAGCGAGGTAAATCAGGATGGCGCCGGACTCGAACACAGCGAAATCGCCGTTGGCACGGTCGACAATCGCCGGAATCCGGCCATTGGGGTTGATCTTGAGGAAGTCCGCGGACTTCTGCTCCTTTTTGTCGAAACTCAAGGCATGCACCGTGTAGGGCAGGCCGAGTTCCTCGAGCACGATAGAGACCTTGTGGCCATTCGGGGTCGCAGCGGTGTAGAGATCTATCATGGTTGTCTCCCATTTCAACCCGCCAAGCCTCGACAGTTGCCAGACGCAAGTCAAGGAATGGCGAAGAACCGATTGAAACAGTCTGCGACAAGATCGGCACCGGACTCGTCATTCAGGTGCAAATGGTGGCCGCCTGGCAGCTGTTCCCGGCTAAAGGGTAGACGCTCGAGCAATTCCGGGTGCTTGGCGAGCATGCCGTCAGCAGCGACCACCAGTGTTGCAGGACATTTGACCCGCTGGACGAAGGCCATTGCCTGTTCGGTTGTAAGACGCAGCGGCGATGGCAGCGTGAGGCGATTGTCGGTGCGCCAGGTATAACCGCCCGATACCGGCATCAGGCCACGCTGCGCCAGCAGTTCAGCGGCCTCGCGGCTGACCGCCACCAGGCCCTTCATGCGCGCTTCGATGGCACGGTCGAGGGTGTCGTAGACCGGTTTGCGCTTTTCCCGCAGATCCAGTTGCGCTTGCAGGGCCATGCCCATGCGCTCGGCAGCGTTTTCACCTTTGTCTGTAGGAGGAATGATGCCGTCGATCAACGCCAGGTGGGTGACCCGCTCGGGCATCGACCCGGCGATGATCAGCGAAGCGATGGCGCCCATGGAATGCCCCATCAGCGCAAATTTCTTCAGTCCAAGCTGTTCGGCGACCTGCAGCACATCGTGGGCATAGTCCCACATGGCGTAACCGGCTCCCGGCGGGCGGTGCCCGGAATGACCGTGACCGGCCATGTCCAGCGCGATGATGCGCAGGCCTTTGAGTTTGGGTGCCAGGCGGGCAAAACTGTTGGCGTTGTCCAGCCAGCCATGCAGGGCAATCACCGGCAAACCGTCTTCAGGACCGAACAGGTGCGCCGCCAGTTCGATGTGCGGCAGACTCAGGCGGACTTCTTCGACGACGTGGCTCATGCGCAATCCTGTTGTCGACGGCCGTCCCAGCGGTTGAACAGGCCTTTGAGCATTTCTGCGGTATCAAGGGGACGCTCAAGCGGAAACATGTGGCCACCGGGCATGGTCAACGACTCGCCCAGCGGCAGGCGGTCGACCGAACTGGCGTGATGGCGCATGACCACGCGGCTGTTGTGCCCGCGAACCACCGCCAGCGGCACTTTCAACTGCCGGGTGCTGCCCGGGCTGGTGTGCGGCACGCCGCGGTAGATGCTGATTTCCGTGGCCGGGTCGAAACGCAGGCGCAGCTTGTCGCCATCCTGGTGCAAGCCATGTTGCAGGTAGGCATCGAAGCATTCCGGGTCGAAACCGCGAAACAGGGTCTTACCGGCGAAATACTTGCGGGCGCTTTCCAGGTCGGCGAATTCTTCACGACGACCGAGGGTTCGGCCGGCCGGGGTCAGGCGGTCGATGAAACCAAAGCGCTTGGCCGCACGGATGACCCATCGATCGGTTCGGGTCAGCACCGGCGAGTCGAGCATCACCACGCCGCGATACAACTCGGGGCAGCGCAAGGCCGCATGCAGGTGCAACACGCCACCGAAGGAATGACCGACGCCCCACACGGGTTCGGCCTGCCGTTGCAGGTGATGGATCAACTCGTCCACCAGGTTGTACCAGTTGTCATCAGCCGGGAAACGCGGGTCGTGGGCGTGCTGCTCCAGATGCGTCACCTGATATTCGGGTGCCAGCGCCGCAAATAACTTGCCGTAGGTCCCCGAAGGAAAACCATTGGCGTGGGCGAAAAAAATCTGTTGCGACATACCTGCAAATCCATGAGCGAAAACAGGTGTTGATTGTCCGCAAGACCGCGTCCTGCAGCAATGACCGTAACTGCCAGGAATGATGACACACCCGCCGTGGCAATGACGCCACTGCGGACACCGCCTGTTATTTCTGACAGTTGACCGCCAACCGGTATCAAGCAGATAAGAAGGACTGTTCCACCCAGTCACAGGCAATCTCACGATGACCCACGCCAACACTCCGGCCATCCAGGTCTTTGACCCACGCGGGCTGAGCGTGCGCAGTTTGGCGTATCACCGTCGCGAGAACGCGTCGGCACCGGAGCCTTGCATCACTCAGCAGGAATATGACCGCGCCGGTCGCGCTGTTCTGACTCGTGATCCACGCCTGTTCCGTTTGCATCAAGACGGTCAGACGGCAGCCAATCAGCACAACATTTTCAGTTTGTCGGGCACTGTAGTGCTTTCGCAAAACAGTGACGCCGGTTGGCGCCTGGGGTTGCCCGGCGCGCACGGGCAAAGTGTTGAAGGCTGGGATCAGAAACTCAGCCAGAGCCGCGTGGACTATGACCCTCAGCGCCGCCCGGTCGCTACGTTCGAGCGTGCGTGGCAAGGAGCGGAACGCTGCATCGCACGTTTCACCTATGCCGATAACGACGCCGATACCAGCCATAACCTGCGCGGCCAGTTGATTCGGCACGACGACAGCGCCGGCACCCTGCTCTTTACCGAGTTCAGTCTGAACGCTACGCCGTTACAGCAAAGCCGCACCTTTATCGCCGATCCGCAATGGCCGGTGGACTGGCCCGAGTCAGTGCCTGAACGCGACGCCTTGCTGGAGAACGCGCCAGCCATCACTCGCCTTCATTGCAACGCCGCCGGTGAGCCCGTCACCCAGACCGATGCATTGGGCAACCGGCAGACATTCCTTCATACCTGTGCAGCCGAACTGCGTGAGGTTCGTCTGAAACTCGCCGGGCCGGCAGAGGAAACGGCGCTGGTCCGGGACATTCAGTACAACGCCTTCGGCCAGATAGAACGACAATGTGCGGGAAACGGCGTTATTTCATGGGCGACTTATCGGCCCGACGATGGCCGACTGGAACACCTCAAAGCCCATGTAACAGGGCAACCGGCCTTGCAAGATCTGACTTACGAATACGACGCTGTGGGCAATATCACCTGCATCACCGACGGCGCTGAAGCGACTCACTTTCACCGCAACCAGCGCATCGAGCCAGTCAATCGCTACCGCTACGACAGCCTCTACCGCCTGATCGAGGCCAGTGGCCGGCAATTGCGCAACGCGCCGGGTGGACCACAGCTACCGGATTTCCAGCCCGCCGCCGATCCCGGACAACTGGAAAATTACACGCGTATCTACACCTACGATGAAGCCGGTAACCTGAAGGTCATGCAGCATCAGGCAGACAGCGCCAGCCGTACCGAACGCACGGCTATCGCCAGACTCAGCAATCGCAGCCTTCCTGAAAAGCCCGATGGCGAACTGCCCGACGAACAGGAAATTGCCATCGGTCATGATCTCAATGGCAACCGTACCGGGCTTCAACCCGGGCAAACTCTGCTTTGGGATCTGCGCAACCAACTGCGCCAGGTCGATCAGGTGGTGCGTGAAGATGAACCGGACGATTGCGAGTTTTATGTGTACGACGGCAGTGGCCAGCGTCAGCGAAAAATCCGTCAGGCCTACACCGGCACATTGACCCGCACTCACGAAACCCGTTACTTGCCGGGAGTGGAAGTCCGCACGTCTGCCGACGAGACACTCCACGTCGTGACGATCAAGGCCGGACGCAGCACGGTGCAAATCCTGCACTGGCAGACTGAACCGCCAGCCGGCATTCCCCAGAACCAGCATCGCTACGGTTTTACCGATCATTTGGGCTCCAGCGCCCTGGAGCTGGACGAAGCGGCCTTGCTCATCTCCCGGGAAAGTTACTACCCCTATGGCGGAACCTGCTGGTGGGCCGGGCGCAACAAACTGGAAGCCAACTACAAAACACTGCGCTATTCAGGGCAGGAACGGGATGCCACCGGGTTGTATTACTACGGGTTTCGTTATTACGTGCCGTGGTGTCAGCGGTGGTTGAATCCGGACCCGGCAGGCGTTGCCGATGGCTTGAACCTGTTTGCCATGGTGCATGGCAATCCGATTGGACACGTGGACTTTCAGGGGCTGATCACTGTCGGTGAAGTGTTTAACGCTGCTGGCGCAACGCTTGCGCGTGACGGGCTGAGTGCCTTGGCGGGTGGAACTGTCAGGTATTTTGCGACACAAGCACTGACGCAATGGGCAACACCGTCTGACGATGCAGACGGTCAAGCCGTAGACCCCGGCTCCAACCTCGCTTTGACCGTAGCAGGTTCGGTGGTGGGGGCATTGGCCGGCGGTTCGATGGGGATGGGTGCAGGCAGCAATATCGTCTCCCGTTACAGCAACAGCCGTACCGCGCAGAGGGTCGGGGCGGGTATTGGCGGTTTGTTGGGTGCAACAGCGGGCGCAGCAGCTCCACTCTATTCATATTTGAGCAACCCTGGGACATTGAATGTTGTAGCCATTAGCGTCATTACCAGTGCGCCTGGGGGGCTGACAAGGGAAACCGGGCAACGAGTCTCCGCAGAGCTTGGTCCCAGACTCACACTCGCGCCGTCCGGTGTTGCGACGGCCCTGCGCACAGGTGTCTACGGGGCATTGCTGTTTAGCGGTGGCGCCATTCGAGCAGAACTATCTCCTTTAGCCGGAGTAGCCATCAGTGCTGTCGTCGAAGGTCTGGATGGGGCATCTATCGTCACTATCAATGCGTTGCGCGCAGGAACCTACGCATCAGGTACCAATCGGCTATCCATGCCAAATTTCTGGGAGGTCATATATGGCTGGTCTACGCGCACCGCCGGGGCAACCTTGACCGCCTCTCTGACGTTTATTTTCAACCCGCTGACCAGCGCGATCGAAAACGTCAATTTGCGGATGGGAACCGTCGCAACAATGGCAACTCCCACTGAAGCCCGAACGTATTTGGGACAACACGTGCAGCGCGGCACTGCCGCGCTGTTCAGGTATGACGATGTGGACTTCACCCTGGACCACTTCACCCAACCGAACAGGGAGTGGACGGGGCACCCGGACATGCCCACTCGCAACGACATTCCGATGATAACGTTCAGGCCCCGTGCTTCGAGCTTGCCTTAACGCACCGGCGGATTCTCACCCAACGGCACCACCGCCATGGTCAGCCGCGACACGCAACTGGCCTTGCCTTCATCACTGGTCAGGCGAATGTCCCAGACATGGGTCGTGCGGCCGATGTGGATTGGCTTGGCCACCGCCGTCACCCGCCCGCTGCGCAGGCCGCGCAAATGGTTGGCGTTGATTTCCAGGCCCACGCAATAGAACTTACTGGCATCGATACACAGGTAGCTGGCCATGGACCCGACCGTTTCGGCCAGCACCACCGAGGCACCGCCATGCAGCAAGCCGTAAGGCTGATGGGTGCGGTGATCGATGACCATGCTGGCGGACAGGGACTCCTCGTCGAAGGCTTCGAAACGGATGTCCAGCACTTCGCCGATGGTGTTTTTCTGGATTGCGTTCAACTGCTCGATGTTTGGAGTGGTGCGCCACAGGCTCATCGCAGAGTTTCCTTGTTGGTTTTGTTCGTGGATCAATCCTGCCACAGCACCGCTTCCTTGCGCTCGCTCCATTCTTCAAAGCGCTCGCCATAAGCCGCTTCGATCACGTTGCGTTTGATCTTCAGGGTCGGGGTGAGAAAGCCGTTTTCCACCGCCCAACTGTCCTTCACCACCACCAGGCGGCGCAGTTGCTCATGTTTGTCGAGGGCGCCGTTGACCTCTTCCAGCAGCTTTTCCAGGCTCGAATGCAAACCGGCGCGTGCAGTCCCGCCGGCATCCTGCTGGCCGACCGCCGACAACACGCACAAGCCCAGCGGTGCGCTCAAGCCATCGCCCACCACGCAGACCTGTTCGATGCGCGAATGTACGGCCAGGCGATTTTCAATCGGCGCCGGGGCCACGTATTTGCCTTTGCTGGTCTTGAAGATTTCCTTCAGGCGCCCGGTCAGGCGCAGATTGCCTTCGGCGTCTTCCTCGCCCTTGTCGCCGGTGCGCAGGAAGCCATCCCCGGTAATGGTGTCAGCGGTTTTTTCCGGTTCCTTGTAATACCCGAGCATGGTCGCGCCACTGCGCACCATGACCTCCCCCGTCTTGGCGATCCGCACTTCGACTTCAGGGCAGGGTTTGCCTATCCAGCCCGGTTTGTTCTGGCCCGGCATGCAGATGTGCGAATAGCCGCAACTCTCGGTCATGCCGTAGACCTCCAGCACGTCCAGCCCCAGTTTGCGGTACCAGAGCAGCAAGGTCTGCGGAACGGGCGCCGCGCCGGACAAGGCGATGCGCAAAGCATCCAGCCCGAGCCCGGCCAGGACTTTATGCCCGACCCGCTTGCCGATGATCGGCAGGCCGAGCAGGAAGTCGAGGCGCTTTGCCGAAATCTTGCTGTACACGCCCATCTGGAATTTGGTCCAGATGCGCGGCACGCCAAACAGCGCGGTGGGGCGCGCGCGCTGCAGATCGGTGAGAAAGGTGTCCAGGCTCTCGGCGAAGAATACCGTCTGGCCGGTATAGATCGACGCCAGTTCGACGAACATCCGCTCGGCAACGTGGCACAGCGGCAAGTAGGACAACAGCCGGTCCGACTCGTTGAGGCCGAACAACGCAGTGCCATGGGTGGTGGCGAATCCCAGAGTGCCAAAGCTGTGCATGACACCCTTGGGCAGGCCGGTGGTGCCGGAGGTGTAAATGATGGTCGCCAGTTGATCGGCGGCGGGTTTGGGATCGTCCTGGATCGGCGAGCTGCGTTGCAGGTCGTCCCAACTGAAATCAAAGTCGCCGGGGGGATGCAGCGGCAGGCTGATGGTCGGCAGGTCGGGGCTGACGCCACGGGACATGCCTGGCCAGTCGTCGAGCTTGCCGATGAACGCCAGCGCCGCTTCCGAGTGCTCAAGCACCTGGCAAACCGATTCGGCGGTGAGGTTGGGATACAACGGCACTGACACATGCCCGGCCATCCAGATCGCCAGGTCGGCAATGATCCAGTGCGCGCAGTTCTTCGAGATCAGGGCAATATGGCTGCCCTGCGGCAGTTCCCGTGCCCGCAACCAGTGAGCCGCGCAACGGGCCTGATGACCGACGTCCGCCCAGGTCAACGTCTCGACCTGGCCGCCTCCGACCGGCTGGACCATAAAGCGCTGGCGGGGATGACGGGCTTCACGCTCGTAGAAAACGTCCAGAGGCAAACGAAAAGCAGCAGACATGCGACTCGCTCCTGTGATTTTGGTCTGGAGCAAGCGTAGTCAACCAAGCAAGTGCTTGGTTGAATATTTCATTCAAAACTTTCCAGGCGATGACATCCCCTGTGGGAGCGTGGCTTGCCCGCGATGCAGGCTCCGCAGTTTATCAGGTACACCGAGTCGATACCTTCGCGGGCAAGCCACGCTCCCACAGGAATGCGGCGTTATGGGTGCTTGATGCTGTCGAGCTTCATCGAGCCGACTAGTAACTCATCACCCTTGAGTTCGGCCAACCCGGCGGTGCTGACTTTTTCCGGCGGATGCCCGGCACCATGTTGCAGGTAACTCAACAAATGCCCCACCAGCGGGTTGTGGCTGACCAAAAGGACGTTGCTCACCGATACGAGCTGCTCGGCCACTTTGTCCGGATCGGTTTCCGGAGTCAGCCAATCTACGGTGCGGATCTCGGGCTCGAAGCCCAATGCCTCGCGCACCAGTTGCGCCGTTTGCTGTGCACGCAGGTAGGGGCTGGCATAGATCGCCGTCAGCGGCTGGCCCATCAGCCGCGCCGCGCTGCTCAACACTTCCTTGCGGCCATGGTCGGTCAGTTTCCGCTCGGAATCGGGTCGAGTGCCGTAAGGCTCGGCCTCACCATGACGCAATACCCAGAGTTTCATAGCTTGGGTTCCTCATCTCGGGCCGGATGCGGTGCCGGTGCCACGACATGCGGCGCTTCACCTTCCGGCGTACGCGGCGCCGGCCAATCGGCGAACGGCCAGGGTTTCTGGTCGCTGTGAAAGCTGCCGAAACGCCCGATCTGCGCCAGAAACTGGCTCAGGCTGTCGCCGAAATTCATCAGGCTGGCGCTCGGGGCGCCATAAAACAAACGATAGATCAACTGCACCAGCACGACGGCGCCGAGGATGAACTGCGCCACTTGCCACACCAGCACGAAGACGATCATCCACAACACCCGCAGCAGGATGGATTCGTATTTGGCTTCTAATTTCGGATCGTTCATGCGCAACTCCCTGCTTTTCTGGCAAGTGTGATTAGTTGAAACCACTGGTGGAAATAAAGTCGACATCGGTTTTCGGCTCGCCACGCATTAACAGAGCGATGACCTGTTCCAGCGTACGGCCTTCGAACAGGATCGCATGCAGCCCGGCGACCAGCGGCATGTACACGCCAACCTCCTGGGCCTTGGCCTTGAGCACTTTAAGCGTGTTGACCCCTTCGGCGACTTCGCCCAGGCGTGTGACTGCCTCGTCCAGGCTCAGGCCCTGGCCGAGGGCGAAGCCGACCTGATAGTTACGGCTCTTGGGCGACGAGCAGGTCACGATCAGATCGCCCACGCCCGCCAGTCCCAGGAAGGTCATGGGGTTGGCGCCCTGATTCACCGCGAAGCGGGTCATTTCCGCCAATGCACGGGTGATCAGCATGCTCTTGGTGTTTTCCCCCATGCCCAACGCCACCGCCATGCCGGCGATGATCGCGTAGACATTTTTCAATGCCCCGCCCAGCTCGACACCGAAACGGTCGGCGCTGGCGTACACGCGAAAGGTGCGGCCGTGCAGCGCGGCCTGAACCTGCTGGCACAGTTCTTCGTCTTCACTGGCGACCACCGTGGCGGTCAGCGCGTGTTCGGCGATTTCACGGGCGAGGTTGGGTCCGGACAGGACGCCGATGCGCGCCTGCGGGGCAATCTCTTCGAGGATCTCGCTCATCAGTTTGAATGTGTGGGCTTCGATACCCTTGGTCAGGCTCACCAGCAATTTGCCGGTCAACCGTTCGGCGTGCGGCACCAGCACCGAGCGCAGCGCGCTGGAGGGCAATGCGACGAAACACAGGTCACAGGCATCCAGGGTGGCTTGCAGGTCGGTGACCGGCGTCACGCCGGGCAGGATCTTGATGCCTTTGAGGTAACGCGGGTTCTCGCGATTGACCCGAATGGCCTCGGCCTGTTCGGGGTCGCGCATCCACTGAAGGACCTGATGCCCGTTCTCGGCCAGCAGATTGGCCACGGCGGTCCCAAAACTTCCGCCTCCCAGGACCGCAATTGGGCGCTGTTCAGTCATATGCAATCCGTTAATCCATACCAGTGGCGATGTCAGCATTATACGGGGCGGCCCCTTGGCGGCCAGCCCCGACGTCAAATACTGGCTCCCGCGGGAAGAAGACCAACAAATCCGAGGAAAATGCGGGCATCGTGAATGGAAAAGTCATTCGGCTCGGTTAACATGCGCGCCTTCAATCACTGACAGGAACGTGTTGTGTCTCCGGGTTATCCTTCACCGCGTTCGCCTTTGGTACTGGCGCTGATTTTCAGTCCGCCATTACTGGCCGACGATTTGTTCCTGGACAGCGAACCGCTGCCGCAAGTGCTCACGGCCACGCGCCTGAAGCAGTCGCCGGCTGCCGTTCCGGGCAGCATGACCGTGATCGACAGCGCCCTGATCCACGCCAGTGGCGCCCGCGATATCAGCGAACTGCTGCGCCTGGTGCCGGGGATGATGGTCGGCAACATCAGTGGCAACCAGGCCGCGGTGAACTACCACGGCACCAACGCGACTCAAGCCCGGCGCATGCAAGTGCTGATCGACGGGCGCTCGGTGTATCGCGCCGGCCTGGCCACCGTGGACTGGAGTGACATTCCGGTGGCCATGGAAGACATCGAACGCATCGAAGTCTTTCGCGGGCCGAATACCGTCAGCTACGGCGCCAATGCCCTGATGGCGGTGGTCAACATCATTACCCGGCGGCCGGCCGACAGTCACGGCACGCGCATGAAAGTCACCCACGGCCAACGCGGCATCGACGACTTTTACGCCAGCCAGGGCGTGGGCTGGGAGGATGGCGACTTGCGCCTGTCCTTGTCCGGCCAGCAAGACGACGGTTTCGACAGTGACCGCACCGGTGCCGACTACCACGACGGCCGACGCTTGAACCGCTTCAACCTCGCCGTCAGCCAGACACTCAACGCACAGCAAAGTATTGATTGGCAATTGAATGCCAAGGACGGCACCAACCAACGGCCCTATACCTACAGTCCTGTGTTCCCGGGGATTACCCGCGCGGGCGACGACTCCGACGTCACCTCCAAGGACTATGCCGGGTCATTGCGCTGGAACCTCGATATCAATCCCGATCACAGCCTTTATATCCAGGGTTCGGCCCAACACTGGGATCGCCAGCAAACCTGGCGGGCCTGCGACGCAGAAGTATCGTTCAGTCCGCAACTGACCGAACTCTGGCAATTGAACCCGAACTACACCGAACGCCTGGCCCGCAACATCACGCGTTTCATCGGTCCTGGTGCGCCCGCCGGTACACCCGCCGAGCAGGCGTTGGCCAACCAGGTACTCGATCAATGGCGCAACGGCGCGAGCCAGACCGTTTGCGGCGACATCGACCAGAGCACCCGGGAATCGCGTTACGACCTCGAATTGCAAGACACTCTGAGCCTTGCCGATAACCTGCGGCTGGTCAGCGGGATAAACTATCGTTACGACCGGGCGGATTCCGAAACCTATTTCAATGGCACTCTCGATGACACGATCTGGCGGGCGTTTGGCCAGTTTGAGTGGCGTGCCACCGAACACTGGCTGCTGCAAGGCGGCGCCATGTTCGAAGATACCCGGTTGATCGGCAGCTCGCTGACACCCCGCGTGGCGGTCAACTACCTGATCAACCCGCGCCACGGCTTGCGTGCGGTGTACTCCGAGGCCATCCGCTCGCCGGACATGTTCGAGAACAACGTCAACTGGAGTTATCAGGTCACCAACCTCAAGCCCGGTGCCTTTGGCCAGTCCAGCGCCCGTTATTTCGTCAAGACCCGCGGCCCCGGCAACCTCGATCAAGAGCGCATGCGCTCCCGGGAACTCGGCTATAACGGCTATTTTCCCGAAGCGGGGCTGGCGCTCGACGTTAAGCTGTTCCACGACGAAATCACCGGCATGATCAGTGAACCGCTACGCAACAATCAGTACATCGCCAGCAACGCCAACAAGGAGCGTTTTTCGGGGGGCGAAACCCAGCTCGACTGGCGTGTCGGCAGCCTCGATCGCCTGCGACTGACCTATGCCTACGTCGATGCCGACGCCAGCAACCCGCTGGATGCCAAACAGACTGCACGCAACAGCGGTTCCGCCGGGTGGATGCGCGATTGGGGCCGGGGCTGGAACAGTGCGCTTTTCTACTATGGGGATGACGCCCTCAACGGCTACCGCTTCGAACGGGTCGATGCGCGCATCGCCAAGCGTATCGGCCTGGGTAAGGCCAGCCTGGAACTGGCCGGAGTGCTCCAGCAACGGCTGGACAATCAGCCGACCACCTTCATCGATAACAATTATGACCAGCGCCACGTGATGTATTTCAGTGCGGAGCTGGAGCTTTAAGATGCCGCATCGTCTGGCCAGTAGAATGCCGACCTTGGGCCGGCTGCTGGCCGCACTTTGCCTGTCGTTATGCGGCATGCTGGGCAGCCTGGCGAGTAACGCCGCCGACATTTTGCTCACGGGGGCCGAAGACAGCCCCGGTGTGCGGGCGTTTACCCAGGCCCTGAGCGAGTTGCGACCGGGCGATAACGTACGATTCCAGACACTGGCCAGTATGCCGATACCGGACAAGCTGCCGGAAAACATCCGCTTGATACTGCTCGACCTGCCCAGCCTCGACTGGCGCCTGCAGGACGCCCAGGGCCCGGCGACACTGGTGCTGCGCATCAGCCGCCTGCAAGCCCGGCAACGCTTGAACAACACGTTGCCTGCGCGCCTTTGCCTGCTATGGAGCGATCCACCGCTGGACCGCCAGTTGCGCTTGATCCGCACCCTGTTGCCTCAAGCCCAACGCATCGGCGTGCTCTACGACAATCACAGCGAATTCCTCTTGAGTGAGCTGCGTCAGGCCGCCCTCCCCTTGGGTCTTGAGGTGGTCACCCAGCGTTGGGACGACATTCACGACAGCCGTCCGTTACAGGCCTTGTTGAAAAACAGCGACGTGTTGCTGGGCCTGGACGATGCCGACCTGTACAACCCGCAAACCGCCAAGAACCTGCTGCTGAGCAGCTACTCACGGCAAATGGCGCTGATCGGACCCAACGCGGGTTTCGTCAAGGCCGGGAGCCTGGCCAGCACCTACAGCGATCAGAGTGATTGGCTGGCGGTCCTCGACGAATTGCTCGACCGGCCACCGGCCACCTGGCCGCGCACGCATTACCCCCATCGATTCAAAGTCGCGAGCAACCCGCAGGTAGCGCGTTCATTGGGCCTCGAGCAGATAAACGAAGCGTCTGTCGCCACACTGCTGGCTGAAGGAGAACGCCGTCCATGAACTTTCGCCGTCGCTGGGACATCAACACCCGTACCCAACTCATCAGCCTCGGCCCTGCTTTGCTGCTGACCTTGTTGTTGATCAGCTTCTTCACGTTCGTGCGCATCCAGGATCTGCGTCAGGAAATCACCCACACCGGCCAGTTGATCGCCAATCAACTGGCCCCCGCTACCGAATACGGGGTGATTTCGGGCAACAGCGAAGTGCTCGAAACCTTGCTCAAGGCGACACTGGCTACGCCCAATGTGCGCTTTCTGGAAATCCAGGACAGCGCCAACCGGGTTCTGGTGTACGTCGAGCAACCAAGCGAACCTCACAATCGAGCACAACAGGTCGAAGTGTTCCAGGCACCGATACGGCTACAGCGCATCGCTTTGCAGAATGATTTTTTCCAGAGCAGCAAAACCGCCAACGCGGCCCCCACCGAAGACTATCTCGGGCGGGTGATCGTCGGGCTGTCCAATGATGCCTTCAGCCAGCGCCAGCAGGAAATCGTACTCAAGGCCGCCATTCTGGCGCTGTTTGCCTTGCTGTTTACCTTCCTCGTGGCCCGGCGTCTGGCGGGCAGCCTATCGCAACCGATCCGTGATATCGGCAATGCGGTCAAGGCGATTCAGGACGGCGACTACAAAACACCGCTGCCGATTGTCGACGACACCGAACTGGGGGCGCTGTCGCAACACATCAACAACCTCGCCAGCGGTCTCGAAAAGGCCAGCCGCGAACAGCATCAGGCCATGGCGCAGCTGATCCAGACCCGCGAAGAGGCAGAAAAGGCCAACAACGCCAAATCCGACTTCCTCGCCATGATGAGCCATGAACTGCGCACGCCGATGAATGGCGTACTGGGCATGCTGCAGTTGCTGGAAACCACCAACATGACCGAGGAACAGCTGGAATACGCGGCGCTGGCCTCGGAATCCACCGAGCACTTGCTCAAGGTCATCAACGATATCCTGGACTTCTCGCGGATCGAACGTTCGGAGCTGGAACTGGAACACATTCCATTCAACCTCGCCGACCTGATCGGCAGTTGCGCCCAGTCGTTCCAGCACAGTGCCGCGCAACGCGGCCTGGACTTGAAACTGAAGATCCCCGACGACATGCGCGGCTTGCAGGTCAAGGGCGACCCGACGCGTATCCGGCAGATACTGGTCAACCTGATCGGCAATGCACTGAAGTTCACCGAGCAGGGCCGCATCACCCTCGAGGCGCAGTGGCAGTCGCTGGACCACGAGTTGCTGTGGTTCACCTGCACCGTGCGCGACAGCGGTATCGGCATTCCGGCGCAAAACCTGGAACTGATGTTCAACGCCTTCCAGCAGGCCGACAGCTCCATTTCAAGGCGTTACGGCGGCACCGGGCTGGGCCTGCCGATTGCCCGCACCCTCGCCGAGCGCATGGGCGGCACCTTGCGCGCGCAGAGTGAGGAAGGCCGCGGTTCGGTGTTCACCCTGGAAATTCCGCTGGCACTGCACCAGCAGACGCAGCCGCTGTTGCCCCCGCGCGCGCAAACCGGCAACAGCAGCGGCGAAGGGCGCAATGTGCTGCTGGTCGAAGACAACCCGGTCAACCAGACGGTCATCGAAGCCATGTTGCGCAGCCTGGGCTTCAAGGTCAGCGTCGCCACCGACGGCGCTCAGGCGATACGCAGCGCCGAGAGCCTGATTTTCGAAGCGATCCTGATGGATTGCCGCTTGCCGATCATCGATGGCTATGAAGCCACCCGGCAGATTCGCCAACTGCCCGGGTGCACCGACCTGCCGATCATCGCCCTGACCGCCAACGCCTTGCAGGGCGATCGCGAAGCCTGTTTGTCGGCGGGGATGAACGATTACCTGGCCAAGCCCTTCAAACGTACTGATCTGCAGCAAATTCTGCAGCGCTGGGTGCAGTAGTACAGGCCTTTCGAGCATCTGTGACTGGCGTGAAAGGCGAAAGTGCGGCAGTCTTAAGCACCCGAACAGGCCCGAAAAGGGGCTTGAATAATAATTTCAGTGCACAAGTGTACATTCATGTCCTTGGTGCTGTGACTTTCACCACAACGCAATAGTCTATGAGTAGGCTGCCGGTTCGAGGCATGAACGCTTCGATCGGCCGGGAAGATTTGCCCCACCTGCCGCATGGGACTATTGAGGAGCTCGCATGACCAAACAAAACGCCTTTACCCGGGAAGATCTGCTGCGCTGCAGTCGCGGTGAGCTGTTCGGCCCTGGTAACGCGCAACTGCCCGCCCCGAACATGCTGATGGTTGACCGCATCACCCTGATCAGCGAAGAAGGTGGCAAGTACGGCAAGGGTGAATTGGTCGCCGAGCTGGATATCACTCCGGACCTGTGGTTCTTCGCCTGCCACTTCGAAGGCGATCCGGTAATGCCGGGCTGCCTGGGCCTCGACGCCATGTGGCAACTGGTCGGTTTCTTCCTGGGCTGGCAAGGCCTGCCGGGCCGTGGCCGTGCGCTGGGTTCGGGCGAAGTGAAATTCTTCGGCCAGGTTCTGCCGACCGCCAAGAAAGTCACCTATAACATCCATATCAAACGCGTCCTCAAGGGCAAGCTGAACCTGGCCATCGCCGACGGTTCGGTCACTGTCGACGGCCGCGAAATCTACACCGCCGAAGGCCTCCGGGTCGGCGTGTTCACCTCCACTGACAACTTCTAAGGGTTATCCGCATGCGCCGCGTCGTTATCACTGGTCTGGGCATCGTTTCTTGCCTGGGCAATGACAAAGAGACCGTCTCCGCTAACCTGCGTGCAAGCCGCCCTGGCATCCGGTTCAATCCGGAATATGCCGAAATGGGTCTGCGTAGCCAGGTTTCCGGCTCCATTGACCTCAACCTTGAAGAACTGATCGATCGCAAGATTTATCGCTTCGTCGGCCACGCGGCAGCTTATGCCTACCTGGCCATGAAAGACGCCATCACCGACTCGGGCCTGACCGAAGAGCAGGTTTCCAACCCGCGTACCGGCCTGATCGCCGGTTCCGGTGGCGCATCGACCCTGAACCAGATGGAAGCGCTGGACATCCTGCGCGAGAAAGGCGTCAAGCGCGTCGGCCCATACCGCGTCACGCGGACCATGAGCAGCACCGTTTCCGCGTGCCTGGCCACTCCATTCAAGATCAAGGGCCTGAACTACTCCATCGCTTCTGCCTGTGCCACCAGTGCTCACTGCATCGGTACCGCAATGGAACAGATCCAGATGGGCAAGCAGGACATCGTGTTTGCCGGTGGCGGTGAAGAAGAACACTGGAGCCAGTCGTTCCTGTTCGACGCCATGGGCGCCCTGTCCAGCAAGCGCAACGACACCCCGGAAAAAGCCTCCCGTGCCTACGACGCCGACCGTGACGGTTTCGTCATCGCCGGCGGTGGCGGCATGGTCGTGGTTGAAGAGCTGGAACACGCTCTGGCCCGTGGCGCGAAGATCTATGCGGAAATCGTCGGCTACGGCGCGACCTCCGACGGCTACGACATGGTTGCCCCAAGTGGCGAAGGCGCAATCCGCTGCATGCAGCAGGCGCTGTCCACCGTCGATACCCCGATCGACTACCTGAACACCCACGGCACCTCGACTCCGGTCGGCGACGTCGCGGAAATGAAAGGTGTACGTGAAGTGTTCGGCGACAAGGCTCCAGCCATCAGCTCCACCAAGAGCCTGTCGGGTCACTCCCTGGGCGCCGCCGGCGTTCACGAAGCGATCTACTGCATGCTGATGATGGAAGGCAACTTCATTGCCGGCTCCGCCAACATCGACGAGCTGGACCCTGAAGTGGCCGATCTGCCGGTACTGACCAAGACCCGCGAAAACGCCACCATCAACACCGTGATGAGCAACAGCTTCGGTTTCGGTGGCACCAACGCCACGCTGGTACTGAAGCGCTGGGAAGGTAAGTAATTTCCCGCTGCCAAGCCGCACATGAAAACGCCCCGACTGATTCGGGGCGTTTTTTTTTGCCTGAATGCTGTCCGTAGCAGCTGGCGAAGCCTGCGTTCGGCGACGAAGTCGTCGTGAAATCATTAAAAACGCATGCGCAGGATTTGCGACTGCTTTGCAGCCGAACGCAGGCTTCGCCAGCTGCTACAGGTCCTGTGTTGTGTCGCAATTCTTCAATGCGAACATGAAGCTTTTGTCATGAAACTCAGCGGCATGCGACGCAATGCCGCAGATTTAAAGGCCTGCGGGATTTTCTCCGATTTTGCAAAAGATCGTTTCCAAATCGAAGCGTTTACTTAGCAAGCTAACAAAACATATAACGGAGGCCTGCACATGCCTTGCTGCAGATAACAAAGATTGGAGCTAGCAGATGACTGTAAAAGTAACTGAACGCGACGATTCACATAAATCCCACGAGGGTGTAGCCGCCGGTATCCGGATCTGGGACGTGCATCAACAAGACCTGCTGGTCGGGATGTTCCATTCCGAGACTGACGCGCAAAACTACAAGGCCGAACTGGAAACACTGGAGCAGCAACGAGAACGACACTCCGCCTGAACAGCTCCAATAAGCATTAAAAGCATTGAAAACGACAAACCCCGCCATGAGCGGGGTTTGCCGTTACTGCAACCGTTAACCGCTTACCACATCAGATCATCAGGAATCTTGTAGGCCGCGTACGGATCGTCCTCGACACTGACTTCTTCGGTCTGCACATTCAGCTGCACGATGCGTTGTGGGTCGCGCTCCTGAATCTTCAATGCCGCCTCGCGCGGAATCACTTCGTAGCCGCCAGCGTGATGCACGATGGCCAGCGAACCGCTGCTGAGCTTGTTGCGCATCAAGGTGTTGACAGAGATGCGCTTGACCTTCTTGTCGTCGACGAAGTTGTAGTAATCCTCGGTCGTCAGTTTCGGCAGGCGCGAGACTTCGATCAATTGCTTGACCTGCGCGGCACGAGCCTTGGCCTCGGCTTTCTCCTGCTGCTGGCGGTTGAGTTCCTGGTCGCGCTTGACCTTCTCGGCCATGGCTTCCTGCGCCGCGCGCTGCTGGGAGTCATCCAGCTCGATCTGGCCTTTGTGGGCCAGGCGTTGTTGTTTCTGCTTGTCTTTGCTGACCTGCTTGGCCTGCTTCTGGTTGACCAGCCCTGCTTTGAGCAACTGGTCGCGAAGGGAAATGCTCATGGTGCTTATTACTCACTTAGGCCACTGCTCAACCGCAGCTGGGCAAATTCTTTTCCTGACGTTTGGCTTCGCCCCACAAGGCGTCCAACTCTTCGAGGGTGCAATCTTCCATGGGACGACGGGTATCGCGCAATGCCTGTTCGATAAAACGAAAGCGTCTTTCAAACTTGCCATTGGCGCCACGCAATGCGGTTTCCGGATCGACCTTGAGATGCCGCGCCAGATTGACCACGGAAAACAGCAGGTCGCCGATCTCGTCGGCCACGGCCTCGGGATCGTTTTCCGACATGGCTTCGAGGACTTCATCGAGCTCTTCACGCACTTTATCAAGCACCGGCAAAGCGTCCGGCCAGTCGAACCCGACCTGCCCCGCGCGCTTCTGCAATTTTGCCGAACGGGACAACGCCGGCAGTGCGGCGGGAACATCATCGAGCAACGACAGCTGCTCGGGTGCCGAAGATTTCTCCGCGCGTTCCTCGGCCTTGATCTCTTCCCAACGCTGCTTGACCTGCTCTTCACTCAGGCGCGGGACATCCAGCGGCGCATACAGGTCACCGGTGGGGAACACATGAGGGTGACGGCGGATCAGCTTGCGGGTGATGCTGTCGACCACGCCGGCGAACTCGAAGCGCCCTTCTTCCCGGGCCAACTGGCTGTAATAAACCACCTGGAACAGCAGATCGCCCAACTCACCCTGCAAGTGATCGAAGTCGCCGCGCTCGATGGCATCAGCGACTTCGTAGGCTTCTTCAAGGGTATGCGGGACGATGGTGGCGTAAGTTTGCTTGATGTCCCATGGGCAACCGTATTGCGGGTCGCGTAGGCGGTTCATCAGGTGCAACAGGTCTTCAAGTGAATACATTTATCAAACTCTACTGGACCCTGTGGGAGCGGGCTTGCTCGCGAAGAGGGAGTATCAGGCAACACAGATGTCGACTGACACACCGCTTTCGCGAGCAAGCCCGTTCCCACAGTGGATCGGCGCTGTTCATCAAGGCGTCCGGTTACGCCGGGTTTCGATGATGTTCGGCAACTGGGAGATTCGCCCCAGCAACCGCCCCAATGCATCCAGTCCCGGAATCTCGATGGTCAGGGACATCAGCGCGGTGTTGTCCTCTTTGTTCGAGCGGGTGTTGACCGCCAGCACGTTGATCCGCTCGTTGAGCAGCACTTGCGACACATCACGCAGCAAACCGGAACGGTCGTAGGCACGGATGACGATGTCCACCGGATAAGTGAGCACCGGTACCGGCCCCCAGCTGACCTGGATGATTCGCTCGGGTTCGCGCCCGGCCAGTTGCAGCACCGAGGCGCAGTCCTGGCGGTGAATGCTCACGCCGCGGCCCTGGGTGATGTAACCGACGATTGCATCGCCCGGCAACGGTTGGCAGCAGCCGGCCATCTGGGTCATCAGGTTGCCGACGCCCTGGATCTGGATATCGCCGCGCTTGCCCGGTTTGTAGCCGGTGGCCTTGCGTGGAATCAGTTCCAGCTGTTCGTTGCCGCGCTCTGGTTCGACCAGTTGCTGCGCCAGGTTGACCAGTTGCGCCAGACGCAAGTCGCCGGCACCGAGGGCGGCGAACAGGTCTTCGGCGGTTTTCATGTTGGCCTTGTCGGCCAGCTTGTCGAAATCCACCGCCGGCAGACCGAGGCGATTGAGCTCGCGCTCAAGCAGCGTTTTACCGGCCGCGACGTTCTGGTCACGAGCCTGCAACTTGAACCAGTGAACGATCTTCGCTCGCGCCCGCGACGTGGTGACGTAACCCAGGTTCGGGTTCAGCCAGTCACGGCTTGGGGTGCCGTGCTTGCTGGTGATGATCTCGACCTGTTCACCGGTTTGCAGGCTGTAGTTGAGCGGTACGATACGCCCGTTGATCTTGGCGCCACGGCAGTTGTGACCGATTTCGGTGTGTACGCGGTAGGCGAAGTCCAGCGGCGTCGCGCCCTTCGGCAAGTCGATGGCGTGACCGTCCGGGGTGAAAATGTAGACGCGGTCAGGCTCGATATCGACCCGCAGCTGTTCCGCCAGGCCACCGATGTCGCCCAGCTCTTCGTGCCATTCGAGCACCTGACGCAGCCAGGAGATTTTTTCTTCGTAGTGATTGGAACCGGATTTGACGTCGGTGCCCTTATAGCGCCAGTGCGCGCACACGCCGAGTTCGGCTTCTTCGTGCATCGCGTGGGTGCGGATCTGCACTTCCAGCACCTTGCCCTCGGGCCCGATCACCGCCGTGTGCAGCGAGCGATAGCCGTTTTCCTTGGGGTTGGCGATGTAGTCGTCGAACTCTTTCGGGATGTGCCGCCACAGGGTGTGGACGATGCCGAGCGCGGTGTAGCAGTCGCGCATTTCCGGCACCAGCACACGAACGGCACGCACGTCGTAGATCTGGCTGAACTCCAGGCCCTTGCGCTGCATTTTGCGCCAGATCGAATAGATGTGCTTGGCCCGGCCGCTGATATCGGCATCGACGCCGGTGGCCTGCAATTCGTTTTTCAGCTGGCTCATCACGTCGCTGATGAAGCGCTCGCGATCCAGTCGCCGCTCATGGAGCAACTTGGCGATCTGCTTGTACTGGTCCGGCTCCAGGTAACGGAAAGACAAGTCTTCCAGTTCCCACTTGATGTGGCCGATACCCAGGCGATGGGCCAGTGGCGCGTAGATGTCGAAGACTTCACGGGCCACGCGGTTGCGCTTTTCGTCGTCGGCGGTTTTCACCGCACGGATCGCGCAGGTGCGTTCGGCCAGTTTGATCAGGGCGACGCGAACGTCATCGACCATGGCCACCAGCATCTTGCGCAGGTTTTCCACCTGGCCCTGGGTGCCCAGCACCAGGGATTTGCGCGGGCTCAGGCTGTCGCTGATCGCGGCCATGCGTTGCACGCCGTCGATGAGTTTGGCCACCACCGGACCGAAGCGCTGGCTGACGGCCGGCAACTTGATCTGGCCTTCGCGTACGCCTCGATACAGGATCGCGGCGACCAAAGAGTCCTGGTCGAGTTTGAGGTCGGCGAGGATCTCGGCGATCTCAAGTCCGGTACGGAAAGTCGAGTTACCTTCCGACCATAGATTCTGTGCCGCATTGGCTTGTTGTTCGGCCTCGCGAGCGTACTCGCAGGCTTCCTTCAAGGCTTCGCGATCCAGTGCCAGATCGACACTCACCGCGTGATCGAGCCAAGCCTCGAGATTGATACTGCCGTCGGTGTTGATCGGCTGGTGTGCTCTCACCTGTACCATCTTGCTTACCTTCCCTACGACGCAGATTCAATGCGTCAAATCGCTGACCTTCGTTGCCTGTGCGCCCACGTCGGGCTCGGTGCGCGGCTGCACGGGCGGGCCAGTCGGACCAGACGAGCATCCTAGCTCGCTTCAAATAACGCCATGGCCTCGACATGTGCCGTTTGAGGAAACATATCGAGAATCCCGGCACGTTTTAACCGGTAGCCCTGCTTGATCAATTCGACCGTGTCGCGCGCCAGGGTTGCCGGGTTGCATGACACATACACCAACCGCTCGGCGCCCAGGGTCTTGAGCTTGCGCACAACCTCGAAAGCACCGTCACGCGGTGGGTCCAAGAGTACCGCACAAAAGCCTTCGGCGGCCCATTCGGCGTCCGTCAAAGGCTGGGATAAATCGGCCTGAAAAAACTTCGCGTTATGCAGATTATTGCTAGCCGCATTCGCCGCTGCACGATCGACCATCACCTGCACACCTTCCACCGCCACCACTTCGCGAGCAGCCTTGGCCAGCGGCAAGGCAAAGTTGCCCAGGCCGCAGAACAAATCGAGTACGCGCTCATCGGCTGTCGGCTTCAACCAGTCCAGTGCCTGGGCGACCATCGCTTCGTTGACCCCGGCGTTGACCTGGATGAAATCTCCTGGCCGGTAAGCCAGTTCCAGATCCCACTGTTCAAGACGATAGCCCAATGACTGAGCGGCTTCGACCGGTTGCGGTTCACCGTCGCCATGCAGCCACAACTGGGCTTCGTGGAACGCGCAGAAATCCTTGAGGATGGTCATGTCACTTTCAGACAACGGCGCCATGTGCCGCAGCAAAACCGCCAGCGTCGAACCGCTGAACAACTCCACGTGCCCCAGCGCCTGAGGTTTGCTCAAGCGCCGCAACATCTCCGGCAAGCGGGCCATAATCGGCTGCAAGGGCTGTACCAGAACCGGGCATTCATCGATGCCCACGATGTCCTGGCTGCCGGCGGCGCGGAATCCGACTTCGAGTTTTTTCGCCTTCATGTCCCAGCGCACCGCGA
This sequence comes from Pseudomonas sp. GM48, assembly GCF_000282335.1. Classification (GTDB taxonomy): domain Bacteria; phylum Pseudomonadota; class Gammaproteobacteria; order Pseudomonadales; family Pseudomonadaceae; genus Aquipseudomonas. The sequence continues at coordinate 32,823 of NZ_AKJM01000107.1, read as the reverse complement.
CGCGGGCGCGACGACGGTAGCCGAACTCCGGACCACTCAATGGCGCGGCCCATTCCTCGGGCTCGACACCGGCGACTTTGGACAATTGCTCGGCGAGCATGCGCTGTTTCAGGGCAAGTTGTTCGTTGTGAGGCAAATGCTGCACGCTGCAACCACCGCAACGACCGGCATGGGCGCACAGTGCCGGGCGACGCAACTCGCTGGCGGTGAACACCCGTTCGGTACGCGCTTCGACCACTTTGCCGTGGGCACCGAGCACCCGTGCCTCGATCTCTTCACCGGCCAATGCGCCGATGACGAACCAGGTGCGGCCTTCGAAAAACGCGATGCCGCGACCGTCATTGGCCAGGCGCTCGATGGTCAGGCGCTGCTTTTTGCCGGTCGGGATTTGCGGGGCCTTGCTGCCGCCGGTGGGCTGGAAGCGCAGGCCTCTTTCATGTTTGGCCATCAGTTGGGCGCGTCGAAAATGCCGGTCGACAGGTAACGGTCGCCACGGTCGCAGATGATCGCGACGATCACCGCGTTTTCAACTTCTTTGGACAGGCGCAGCATTGCCGCCACGGCACCGCCCGAGGACACGCCACAGAAAATGCCTTCTTCGCGGGCCAGACGACGGGTCACGTCTTCGGCTTCGCTTTGGGCCATGTCGACGATCCGGTCGACGCGATCGGCCTGGTAAATCTTCGGCAGGTATTCCTGGGGCCAGCGACGGATACCCGGGATCGCCGAGCCTTCCATCGGTTGCAGGCCGATGATCTGCACGTTGTCGTTCTGCTCTTTCAGGTAGCGCGACACGCCCATGATGGTGCCGGTGGTGCCCATGGAGCTGACGAAATGGGTGATGGTGCCCTGGGTCTGACGCCAGATTTCCGGGCCGGTGGTGGTGTAGTGCGCCTCGGGGTTATCACCGTTGGCGAACTGATCCAGTACCTTGCCGCAACCTTCGGCTTCCATCTTCAGCGCGAGGTCACGGGCGCCTTCCATGCCCTGCTCCTTGCTGACCAGAATCAGCTCGGCGCCATAGGCCGTCATGGCCGCCTTGCGTTCGGCGCTGGAGTTGTCCGGCATGATCAGGATCATCTTGTAACCCTTGATCGCAGCGGCCATGGCCAGGGCGATCCCGGTGTTACCCGAGGTCGCTTCGATCAGCGTATCGCCAACGTGGATCTGCCCGCGCAGTTCGGCGCGGGTGATCATCGACAGCGCCGGACGGTCCTTGACCGAACCCGCCGGGTTGTTCCCTTCGAGCTTGAGCAAAAGGGTATTGCTGGTGGCGCCGGGCAGGCGCTGCAAACGGACCAGCGGAGTATTGCCGACGCAATCGGCGATGGTTGGGTACTGCAAGGTCATGGCGTATTCGCAATCCAGACTGCGGGGGCACCTATCATACCGGCAAACGTTCCCAGGCCATATCACGCAAAGTGTGGTGCTTATGGCTAATGGGAATAAGCCAGGTTTTATCGGTGTGTGGGAGGGCCTCTTCGCGGGCAAGCCCGCTCCCACAGGGTACCGGGTGATCATACGTTTTGCGGCTGAAACACGGCCAATGTGGGAGCGGGCTTGCTCGCGAAGGCGTCGGCACTGGCGCTCTCAACATCCGCCAGCAAGCGCATATTCAGGCGCAACCCGGTCCCGGTGTTCTGCGCCCAAAGCTGTCCGCCCTGACGCTGCACCGCGTTCCGGGCGATGCTCAATCCCAGCCCGAATCCACCATCCCCCGGCCGCGAACCGTCGAGTCGGGTGAACGGCAGGAAGATCCGCTCAAGATCGGCCTCCGCCACACCGCCGCCCTGATCCTCCAGCCAAAGGTGCCAGAAGTCGCCATCACGCCGTCCACCGAGACTCACGACACCACCCTTCGGCGAATGACGAATCGCATTGCGCAGTATGTTTTCCAATGCCTGGGCCAGGGTGTTGAGATGACCGCGGACCCAGCAGGATGAATCTACGGTGCATTGCAACTGCGTATCGGGCCAGCCACTTTCATAACAGGCATTTTCCGTGAGCATTTCCCACAGGGCCTGGATCTGGATGGCTTCGTCGGGCAGTCGGGTGCGCTCGGTGTCCAGCCACGCCAGTTGCAGTGTGTCCTCCACCAGGCGCTGCATGCCATCGACCTCACGGCCGATGCGTTCGCGCAATGGTTCCAGCCCCTGTTCGCTTTCACTGGCCACCCGCAGGCGACTCAAAGGCGTGCGCAATTCGTGGGACAAGTCGCGCAGCAATTGCTGCTGCAAGGCCACGGTGCTTTGCAGGCGTTCAGACATGTGATCGAACGCCCTGCCCAACTCACCCAGTTCATCCGCACGATTGGTGGTCCGGGTCGACAGCCGTACGTTCAGTTGATCGGCACGCCAGGCATTGGCCTGCGCGCGCAAGTGATTGAGCGGCACCACCAACAAGCGATACAACCCGACGCACAACAGCAAGGTGAACAACCCCGGAATCACGCCGTTGGTGATCACCCGCCAGAACAGCCGGTAATGCCCTGGCACAAAGCGCTTGGGCAGTTCGATCACCAGGCTGCCGGCGGAAGGGTCACCGGGAAACGGTATGCGCATCCACGGCCGGCCTTTCCTGTGGATGGGCCAATCGAGGCCGCGCAAAAAAGTCAGGCGTTCGACTTCCTTGTCCGTCAGCGACTGGTTGCTCAAGGACTGCAAATCAGCGCCGATGACACCGACCCAGCCTTCTTCCCGCTGATACATGCCTTGCAGCCAGTCATCGACGCCGGCGCTCTGGCGCTGTTGCCATGCTTGCTCGGCCTCGGCGGCATAGCGTGTCAGGGTGCCTCGGGCCTCATCCGAGAGGAACTGGTTGCGTTCCTCCATGTAGCGGCCCCAGGACCAACTCAGCCAGATCATCAGCAAGCAGAACGCTACCAACAGACAGGCCAGTTTCCAGAACAGCGAATGCCTGCCCGGCAAGTTACATTTCATCGGCGGCGCTCAGGATGTAACCCTTGCCCCATACCGTACGTACTTCGCGCTCGGTGTAGCCAATGGCTTTGAGCTTGCGGCGGATCTGGCTGATGTGCATGTCCAGGCTACGGTCATGGGCCGCATAGCCGCGTTGCAGCACCTGTTGATAAAGGAAGGCTTTGCTCAATACTTCGTCGGCGCTGCGATGCAGCATCTCCAGCAACCGATACTCGCTGCGGGTCAGGCCGGCAGCCTGTTCGCCATAAAAGACCTCGAAGCTTTCATCGTCGAAACGCAGGCTGTCCATCGACGGGGCCGAGACGGTGGGCGCGGGTCGGCGGTCGAGTGCCACCCGCCGCAGAATCGCTTCGATGCGCACCCGCAACTCCACCATGCTGAAGGGCTTTGGCAGGTAATCATCGGCCCCCAGACGAAAGCCGCTGATGCGATCGGCCTCGGCACCGAGGGCCGACATCAGCAACACCGGGGTGGAATGGCTCTGGCGCAATTGGGTCAGTACCGCCAGGCCATCCATGCCCGGCAGCAGAATATCCATCAGCACCACGTCGAAAGGCTGCCGGCGGGCAATGTCCAGGCCTTCCTGGCCATTCTGGCACCAGGTTACCTGGAAGCCGCTGCGGTCCAGATGCTCATGAACGTAGGCTCCGAGCACAAGGTCGTCTTCGATGGAGAGGATTCGGGGGAAGCCGGCAGTGATGGGAGTCATGACTATCTGCAAATAATTCTCAGTTGTGACGATTATTCAAGATTGCCTCGCCAGGGGCAACCCACGGTTTGTCCGTATCGCCAATGAGTCGCCCGGGCCGACGAATGGCCGCACCATTTTTACCAGGATTGCCCGCGAGCAAATCGCTACACTGCGCAAGTGGTGCATGGCGGATGCATGTGCCGGTCGATAAATAGCGGGATGCAGGAGAGATGCGTGCTCAAGAAACTGGGAATCAAAGGCCGCGTGCTGTTGCTGACCCTGTTGCCAACCAGCCTGATGGCGTTGGTGCTGGGAGGTTATTTTACCTGGATGCAACAGGCTGACCTGCAAACCCAACTCATGCAGCGCGGCGAAATGATCGCCGAGCAGTTGGCTCCACTGGCAGCGCCAGCCATGGGCCATCAGGACAACGAACTACTGGAACGCATCGCCACCCAGGCCCTGGAACAAACCGACGTACGAGCCGTGACCTTCCTGGCTCCCGACCGCACGCTGCTGGCCCACGCCGGCCCGACCATGCTCAATCAGACGCCCTCCGGCGGCGGCGCGCAAATGCTGCGCCGCAGCGGCAGCGATGCGACCCGCTATCTGCTGCCGGTATTCGGCAAACACCGCAACCTGGCCGGGGACGTGATTCCCGAAGAAGCCGACCTCCTGCTGGGCTGGGTCGAACTTGAACTGTCCCATAACAGCATGCTGTTGCGTGGTTACCGCAGCCTGTTCGCCAGCCTGATGTTGATCAGTGCGGGACTGATCGGTGCGGCACTGCTGGCCTTGCGCATGGGCCGCACGATCAATCGGCCGTTGAGCCAGATCAAACAAGCCGTGGCTCAACTCAAGGACGGCCATCTGGAAACCCGCTTGCCGCCCCTCGGCAGCCAGGAACTGGATGAGCTTGCTTCCGGCATCAACCGCATGGCCGGCACCCTGCAAAACGCGCAGGAAGAATTGCAGCACAGCATCGACCAGGCCACCGAAGACGTGCGCCAGAATCTGGAAACCATCGAGATCCAGAACATCGAGCTGGACCTGGCGCGCAAGGAGGCCCTGGAAGCCAGCCGGATCAAGTCCGAATTCCTGGCCAACATGAGCCATGAAATCCGCACGCCGCTCAATGGCATTCTCGGCTTCACCCACCTGTTGCAAAAAAGCGAGCTCACCCCGCGCCAGCTCGACTACCTGGGCACCATCGAAAAATCCGCCGACAGCCTGCTGGGCATCATCAACGAGATTCTCGACTTTTCGAAAATCGAGGCGGGCAAACTGGTGCTCGACCACATTCCGTTCAACCTGCGCGACCTGATACAGGACACCCTGACCATCCTCGCCCCGGCCGCCCACGCCAAGCAGCTGGAGCTGGTGAGCCTGGTGTATCGGGACACGCCGCTGTCACTGGTGGGCGACCCGCTGCGACTCAAGCAGATCCTGACGAACCTGGTAAGCAACGCGATCAAGTTCACCCGCGAAGGCACCATCGCCGCCCGTGCCATGCTCGAAGAAGAACACGAAGACACTGTGCAATTGCGCATCAGCATTCAGGACACCGGTATCGGCCTCTCGAACCAGGACGTGCGGGCGCTGTTCCAGGCCTTCAGCCAGGCCGACAACTCGCTGTCGCGGCAACCCGGCGGCACCGGCCTGGGCCTGGTGATTTCCAAGCGCCTGATCGAACAGATGGGTGGCGAGATCGGCGTCGACAGCACGCCGGGGGAAGGTTCGGAATTCTGGATCAGCCTGAGCCTGCCGAAAGCCCGCGACGATGCCGAAGACTTGCCCGCCGCGCCCTTGCTCGGGCGTCGGGTGGCGGTGCTGGAAAACCACGAACTGGCCCGGCAGGCGTTGCAGCATCAATTGCAAGATTGCGGCCTCGAAACCACGCCGTTCAATACCCTGGAAAGCCTGACCAATGGCGTCACCGCCGCCCACCAGACCGATCAGGCAATCGACCTCGCCGTGCTCGGCATCACCAGCAACGACATGCCTCCGGAACGCCTCAACCAGCACATCTGGGACCTCGAGCATCTTGGCTGCAAGGTGTTGGTGCTGTGCCCGACCACGGAACAGACGCTGTTCCATCTTTCCGTGCCTAACCCCCACAGCCAGCTCCAGGCGAAACCGGCCTGCACCCGCAAGCTGCGACGTTCCCTGTCTGACCTGGTCAACCCGCGCCCGATGCGCAGCGAGCCGAGTGAGCCGGTTTCCAGCCGTGCGCCGAAGGTGCTGTGCGTCGACGACAATCCGGCCAACCTGATGCTGGTGCAGACCCTGCTCGAAGACATGGGCGCCAAGGTGCTCGCGGTGGAAAGCGGTTATGCCGCCGTCAAGGCGGTGCAGAACGAGGCATTCGATCTGGTGTTGATGGACGTGCAGATGCCCGGCATGGACGGCCGCCAAAGCACCGAGGCGATCCGCCAGTGGGAAAGCGAACGGCATTGCACGCCGCTGCCGATCGTGGCCCTCACCGCCCACGCCATGGCCAACGAAAAACGCGCGCTGCTGCAAAGCGGCATGGACGACTACCTGACCAAACCGATCAGCGAACGGCAATTGGCGCAGGTGGTGCTGAAGTGGAGCGGCCTGGCGCTGAACAACCACAGACCGGAGCGCTCCAGCGATATGCATGGCGGCGCTCATGACCTGTTAGTGCTCGACCACGAGGAAGGATTGCGCCTGGCCGCCGGCAAGGCAGATCTGGCGGCGGACATGCTGGCGATGCTGCTGGCGTCACTGGAGGCCGACCGCGAAGCCATCCGCTTCGCTCAGCAAAGCAACGACCACAACGCCCTGATCGAACGGGTCCATCGCCTGCATGGCGCGACACGTTACTGCGGCGTACCGCAATTGCGTGCAGCCTGCCAACGCAGCGAAACCCTGCTCAAGCAACAGGACCCGAAAGCCAGCATTGCACTGGAAGAACTCGACCGGGCGATCAATCGCCTGGCAGCCCAGGCGCGCACGAATGCTTGATGCAGCGCAACCCTGCCAGGCTGCATGAAAGCTAATGTAGCTAATGTAGCAGCTGCCGAAGGCTGCGTTCGGCGGCGAAGCCGTCGTAAGACAAGCCGCCGCAGTTCTGCAGGTTAGCCGCGGATACGGGTTTTGCGACGGCGAAGCCGCCGAACGCAGGCTTCGCCAGCTGCTACAGAAAGCTTTAACTCTCAGGGGGACAGCATGCGTACGATTCTTTTCAGCAGCCAGACCTACGACCGCGACAGTTTTCTCGCTGCCGAGCTGCCCGCCGGTATCGAGCTGCATTTTCAAGCGGCGCGACTGAGCCTGGATACGGCGGCACTGGCGGAACATCACGAGGTGGTCTGCGCCTTTATCAACGATGATCTCGGCGCCCCGGTGCTCGAACGCCTGGCCGCAGGCGGCACACGCCTGATCGCCCTGCGCTCGGCCGGGTACAACCATGTCGACTTGCCGACGGCCAAGCGCCTGGGACTGGCCGTCGTGCGCGTCCCCGCCTATTCGCCCCACGCGGTTGCCGAACACGCGGTGGCGTTGATCCTCGCGCTCAACCGCCGCTTGCACCGCGCCTATAACCGCACCCGTGAAGGCGATTTCAGCCTGCATGGGCTGACTGGTTTCGATTTGGTGGGCAAGACCGTCGGCGTGGTCGGTACCGGGCAGATTGGCGCCACCTTCGCCAGGATCATGAACGGTTTTGGCTGCCAGTTACTGGCCTATGACCCCTACCCCAACCCGCAGGTCGAAGCTTTCGGCGCGCGCTATATGAGCCTGCCGCAACTGCTGGCCGAATCGCAGATCATCAGCCTGCACTGCCCGCTCAACGAGCAGAGCAAGCACTTGATCAACCGCGAATCACTGGCGCACATGCAACCGGGCGCGATGCTGATCAATACCGGACGTGGCGGCCTGGTGGACACCCCGGCGCTGATCGATGCCTTGAAAGACGGTCGCCTGGGTTACCTGGGGCTGGATGTGTATGAGGAAGAAGCGCAGTTGTTCTTCGAGGACCGCTCCGACCTGCCACTGCAGGATGATGTGCTGGCACGGCTGCTGACCTTCCCCAACGTGATCGTCACCGCGCACCAGGCGTTCCTGACCCGCGAAGCACTGGATGCGATTGCCGCCACCACGTTGCGCAACATTGCAGCCTGGATGGCAGGCACACCGGAAAATCAGGTGACGGGAGACTGAAACGGATCGAAGGTCATCTGCCTGCGCGATGCGGCGTGCAAGCCCGTGCTAGCATATCGCGCATATTTGGAGGACCCATGGTCGAACACGATTTCCGCTACAGCCTGATGAACCCGCAACACACCCTCACCGAATGCCGCGCCCTGGTGCCGGGGCGTTATCAAGTCACCGGCAACGGTGGCTCGATTCGCAACAACGACGTGCTGGTCGTGACCCTCAAGGGTGCCAAGGACTTGTCCATGCGCCTGACCGTCGAAACGGTTCGCCACCTGATCAACCCGCCTGGCCAATGGGTCGCGGTGGCCAGTGGCCCGGTGTTCGGCGAACTGGCCATTCACACCTGGCAAGTGAACTGTGACAGCTGCGCCAAAGAGCTGAGCTTCGAGTTCGCCGTCGATGCCAAGCTGGGCAACAAGGCCGAAAAACCTGCCGCCACCGCGCGGATTGCCGAGCTGGGCTGGACCACCGTCGGCGAAAAACACCTGTGCCCGAAATGCCAGGAGCCTGCGTGATGAAACGCCTCGCTCTGACCGCCACGGTCAGCGCCAGCCTGCTGGGCTGCGCCGCCGAGCCGGTGCAACTGCAACAGAACCGCAGCTACATTCTGGAATGGATCGGTGAGCGGCCGTTGATGGACTACAGCCACCTGACCATCACCCTCGACGAGGATGGCCGGGCCTACGGCAGTGGTGGTTGCAACCACTGGTTCGCGCCGTACACCCTGGAAGGCAACAAGCTGACCTTCGGCAAAATTGGCAGCACCCGCAAACTGTGCGCGCCGGCGCTGATGGAACAGGAAAAACGCTTCCTCCAGGCACTGGAAAATGTCCAGCACTGGGACGTCTCCCCGATCGAGCAGATACGCTTCTGGCCAGCCGAAGGCAAGCCGCTGCGCTGGTGGCTTGAGGAGGGTTGATCGCCCTCAATGTCAGCTGGGTGAAACCTGTGGCGAGGGGCTTTTGTGGCGAGGGGGCTTGCCCCCGTTCGGCTGCGTAGCAGTCGCAAACCGGCGGACACGATGAATCCGATTAAACGTAGTGGCTGGGATTAGGGCTGCTTCGCAGCCCAACGGGGGCAAGCCCCCTCGCCACAAAAGCGTCCTTGGCCACAAATCAGTTTTTAGCCTGCAACGCCTCAAGCTTCGCCAGCACCCCCGCCGCCGTCTGCTCACCCATCAACTGCTCACGCACCTTGCCCTTGTTATCGATGATGTACGTCACCGGCAACGCCTCGCTGCGCGGCAGCTCGAACAGTTCGGAAGGGTCCTGGGCCAGCACCGTGAACCTGATCCCCAGTTTCTCGCTCGCGCCCTTCAGCTCCTGCCCCTGGACGTTGTCGAAGTTGACCCCGAACACAGCGATTTTCTTGTCCTTGAGCTGCTCGGCCAAAGTGTTCAACTCCGGAATCTCGGTACGGCACGGTCCGCACCACTCCGCCCAGTAGTTGAGCACCAGCCATTTGCCGTCCAGTCGGTCGGCGGCGACTTTCTGACCATTCTGATCGATGCCATAGTCAATACCGCAGCCCCCCAGCATCAACGTTCCGATGATCGCCAATGCCGCTGCCAGTCGCCTTGTCATGTCGTTTTCCTTGTCAAAAATTGAATGCGCCTGCGACCCATCGCCTCTCACGGTTCTGGATTGCGCGCTGCACAGTTAGAATAGCCGCCACCTTACGCAAGATGCGACCCGCTCATGACCGATCTGACGCTTTATCACAACCCGCGCTGCTCGAAATCCCGCGGTGCGCTCGAACTGCTTGAAGCCCGTGGCCTGACGCCGACCGTGGTCCGTTACCTGGAAACCCCGCTGGACGCCACGCAAATCCAGAGCCTGCTGGGCAAACTCGGAATCAGCGCCCGGCAATTGCTGCGCACTGGCGAGGACGAGTACAAAGCTCTCAATCTGGCCGACAGCAGCCTGAGCGAAGCGCAATTGATCGCCGCCATCGCCGCCCACCCGAAACTGATGGAGCGACCGATTCTTGAACTCGGCGACAAAGCCATCATCGGCCGCCCACCGGAGCAGATCCTGGAACTGTTGCCATGAGTGCGCCGTACATTCTGGTTCTGTACTACAGCCGCAGCGGCTCGACCAACGAAATGGCCCGGCAGATTGCCCGTGGTGTCGAACAGGCCGGGCTTGAGGCCCGCCTGCGCACGGTGCCGGCGATTTCCACCGAGTGCGAAGCCGTTGCGCCGGAAATTCCCGACGAAGGTGCGCTGTATGCCAGCCTCGACGACCTGAAGAACTGCGCCGGCCTGGCGCTCGGCAGCCCGACCCGCTTCGGCAACATGGCGGCGCCGCTCAAGTACTTTCTCGATGGCACCAGCAACCTGTGGCTGACCGGCGCTTTGGTCGGTAAACCGGCCGGTGTGTTCACCTCCACGGCAAGCCTGCACGGCGGCCAGGAAACCACGCTGCTGTCGATGATGTTGCCGTTGTTGCACCACGGCATGCTGATCACCGGCCTGCCGTACAGCGAATCGGCACTGCTGGAAACCCAGGGTGGCGGCACGCCATACGGCGCCAGCCACCACGCCGGTGCTGATGGCAAAAGCGGCCTGGACGCCCATGAAGTGGCGCTGTGCCGGGCACTCGGCATGCGCCTGGCCAAGACTGCGCAGAAACTGGAGAGCTGAGGTGGCCAAGAAGCCGAAGATCCTGCCCGCCCTCGAATGGCTCGAACCACGCGTCAAGGCAATGCGCGCCATCAGCCTGCTGTGCTTTTTCGGTCTGGTGGGGCTGCTTTGCGTTTACTACCTGGCGATCGCCGATCTGCATGGGGCACGCCCTTGGGTGATCCTGTTGATCGAGCTGGTGCCACTGCTGATTTTGGCGCCGGGGATGATCGTCGGCAGCCCTCGCGGGCATTCGTGGATGTGCTTTGTGGTGAACCTGTTTTTCATCAAGGGCGCATTGGCTGCCTATGACCCGAACCGGCAAATCTTCGGCTTGCTGGAGATGGGCGCGAGCCTGGCGGTGTTCTGCTCGGCGCTGTTGTATGTGCGCTGGCGGTACCAGTTGAACCGTAAGCTGGCTGGCGAGGGTGAGATTTCCGTCGCCTGATACATCGCCTTCGCGAGCAAGCCCGCTCCCACAGGGTTCACGCGGTCCTTGTGGGAGCGGGCTTGCTCGCGAAGGGGGCGACGCGGTCTCAATGATTGACGGTATAAGCCAGCATCATCGAAATCTGGCTCATCGGCCGCCCGCCACTTTCCTCATGCCACTGGTTGAACACGTCCTGCACCAACGCCAGGTCGCGCAAACTGCTCGGCACCTTGTCGATGATCTCCTGCGCATTCAGCGCCGCCACCACGTCGTAGCTCGGTACAAAGGTGTCCTTGCCGATCATGCGCAAGAAGCGCGGGGCTGACAGGCCGCCCAACTGATGTCCGCGTTTTTTCAGGAAGGTCCAGAGCCCGACGATATCGGTCACCGGCCAGTCGGCGATCAGCGCACCGAAGCTGCCCTTTTCATGGGCCACGTCCAATATGAACTGCGCATTGCGCGGCACACTCTTGAGCTTGCCCAGGTGACGAATGATCCGCGTGTCCTGCATCAGGCGCTCAAGGTGCTCGGCGCTCATCAACACGACTTTTTCCGGGTCGAACTTGAAGAACACTTCTTCGAAAGCCGGCCACTTGGCATCCACCAGGCTGTGTTTGAGTCCGGCGCGGAATACCCGTAGCGCCATCATCGAGAGGTAACGATCGTCGCTGATCTTGCGCAGTTGCGCCGGAGTTTTGGGAACGGGCAGATGGGCTTCCAGTTCAGCCGCCGAACCGAAGCGGTTCAGACAGTACTCATTAAGCCACTTGTAATCGCGCATGCCCTCTCCTGAGGATTGAAACGAAAAACAAAGTGGGAGCGGGCTTGTGGCGAGGGGGCTTGCCCCCGTTTGAGTGCGTAGCACTCACAAGATCTTTGCTACATCAGACATCTTGGGGCCGCTTCGCAGCCCAACGGGGGCAAGCCCCCTCGCCACAGGCCCGCTCCCACAGTTTTGATCAGAGGTTGACCACGTTGACGAAGCGCGAAGCCGCGCTTTCGTCGATCTTGAGGCTGGTGAAGTCGAACAGGTTGCGGTCCGCCAGTTGCGACGGAATCACGTTCTGCAGACTGCGGAAAATACTCTCGGTACGGCCCGGAGTCTTGCGCTCCCAGTCCAGCAGCATTTCCTTGACCACCTGGCGCTGCAGGTTTTCCTGGGAACCACAGAGGTTGCACGGAATGATCGGGAACTGTTTGAGATCCGAGTAAGCCTGGATGTCTTTTTCGTTGCAGTAGGCCAGCGGGCGGATCACCACGTTGCGGCCATCGTCGGCACGCAGTTTGGGCGGCATGGCCTTGAGCGAACCGTTGAAGAACATGTTCAGGAAGAACGTTTCGACGATGTCGTCGCGATGGTGACCGAGGGCCATCTTGGTTGCGCCGATTTCGTCGGCGAAGGTGTAGAGCGTGCCGCGACGCAGGCGCGAGCACAGCGAGCATGTGGTCTTGCCTTCCGGGATCAGTTCCTTGACCACCGAGTAAGTGTCTTTCTCGACGATGTGGTACTCGATGCCCAGCTCTTTGAGATAAGCCGGCAGCACGTGCTCCGGGAAGCCGGGCTGCTTCTGGTCCATGTTCACGGCCACGATCTCGAACTTGATCGGCGCGACCTTCTGCAAATGCATCAACACGTCGAGCATGGTGTAGCTGTCCTTGCCACCGGACAGGCAGACCATGACCTTGTCGCCGTCTTCGATCATATTGAAATCGGCGACCGCCTCTCCGGCCTGTCGGCGAAGGCGCTTTTGCAGTTTGTTCTGGTTGACCGTGAGAGTGCCCATGACGCGAAATCCGTGAGGTGTGACGAAAGGCCCGCATTTTACGCAAAAACGCTTCAGGGGCGAAGTGCCTCGCCACAGGTGTCACACCGCACAGACCCGACGGCGATTAACAATTGTGTTTACAGCGCGATTTGCTCTAATGCCCCTACTCCCTCTGGGGAAACTCCTCCCTATACTGCGACATAAGGTCGCATATTATCTTCAGACCTATGACTTGCCTGGCCGCATTGGCCCGTAGGCGCTCCACTGGGGGGCGACGGTAAAACAAAGAGGAGTGACTGGCATGATCCATCACGTAGTGGGGCTCTTCACCCACCCTGACCAAGAATGGAAAGAAATCCGTGGCGACCAAGAGGAAAGTATCAGCCACATGTACCTGACCCATACGCTGATCCTGGCGGCGATCCCTGCCGTGTCTGCCTTTATTGGCACCACACAGGTCGGCTGGGTCATCGGCAATCGGCCTCCCGTGATGCTGACCGTAGAAAGCGCGATATGGATGACGGTCATGTCGTACCTGGCGATGCTCGGTGGTGTCGCGGTAATGGGCGCATTCATCCACTGGATGGCCCGCACCTATGACGCCAACCCAAGCCTTGCCCGCTGCATTGCGTTTGCAACCTACACCGCTACACCGCTGTTCATCGGCGGCCTTGCCGCCTTGTACCCGCACTTGTGGCTGGGGATGATCGTCGGCACCGCAGCCATCTGCTACACGGTGTACTTGCTGTATGTGGGCTTACCGACATTCATGAACATTCCATCAGACGAGGGCTTCCTGTTTTCAAGTTCAGTGCTCGCCGTAGGCCTGGTGGTGCTGGTCGCCATCATGGCGTTCACTGTGATTGTCTGGGGACTCGGCGTGGGGCCGGTCTACACCAGTTAACCGTTCATCACTGAAAATCAGAACTGCCGACAAAGGCCGCCGCAAGGCGGCCTTTTGATTCTTCGGTAACAAAAAGGCACACGACCATTCGGCAACCTGGCGATTCGCAAGGCCCGAGGGTTGCGGCATACTCGAGCGCTCTGGAGATCCATCAAGCATGCCCGAGCAACTCAATACCCGCGTCGAAGACTGTTTCCAACTCGCCGAATCCTTTTTCAAACGATCTTTCAAGCGCCCCGTGGTGAGCCTCAAGCTGCGCGGGCAAAAAGCCGGTGTCGCGCATTTGCACGAGAACCTGCTGCGCTTCAACCCGCAGCTGTACCGGGAAAACACCGAAGATTTCCTCAAGCAGACCGTGGCCCATGAAGTCGCGCACCTGATCGCCCATCAACTGTTCGGCGACCGCATCCAGCCCCATGGTGAAGAGTGGCAATTGATCATGCGCGGCGTGTACGAACTGCCGCCTAACCGCTGCCACACCTATGACGTCAAACGCCGCAGCGTGACCCGCTACATCTACAAGTGCCCGTGCGCCGACAGCGACTTCCCGTTCTCGGCCCAGCGCCACAGCCTGGTGCGGCAAGGGCGGCGGTATTTGTGCCGGCGCTGTCGCCATACCTTGGTGTTCAGTGGGGAGATGCGGGTCGAGTAGTTGTTTTTTTGGTGACTGCACTGGCCTCTTCGCGGGCAAGCCCGCTCCCACACTGGATCTATGCCACCCTGTGGGAGCGGGCTTGCTCGCGAAGAGGCCGAAGCAGGCCCTAGAGAATCACCTTGGCCCGCCGCAATTCCTCAATCCGCTGCGCACTGAACCCCAACTCCCCCAACACCTGATCCGTATGCTGCCCCAGCGTCGCACCGATATGCTTCGGCTCTGGCAAGCCATCGGAAAACTTCAACGGGCACGCCATCTGCGCCTGAATTGAACCATCGCCCCGCGGCACGTCGGCCACCAGCTCCCGCGCCTGCAACTGCGGATGACACAGCGCTTCTCCCAGGCCCAACACCGGCTCGACACACGCATCCAGCTCCGCGAACAGCGCACACAACTCGGCAAAGTCATGCTTTTCAAATTCGACCGTCAACGCATCTTTAAGCTGTTTCTGATGCGCCGGTTGCGGTGACAGGCCGAGACCGGCCAGTTCCTCCAGCCCCAACGCCGTGCACAGCTGCTTCATGAAGGCCGGTTCCAGGCTGCCCACCGACAGCCAGCGCCCGTCCCGGGAGCGGTAGTAATCGTAGAAGCTGCCGCCATTGAGCACCTGGCTTTCCGGCCCTGGCTCAATGCCACAGGCCAGATACCCGGCGCCCGCCATCGCATTCAGGCTGAACGCGCAGTCGGTCATGCTGATATCCAGGTGCTGGCCCTGACCGGTTTGCTGCCGGGCAATGACTGCTGCCAGCAAGCCAATCACCCCGTGCAACGAGCCACCGGCGACATCCGCCACCTGCATGCCCAACGGCAGCGGCCCACTGTCGGCACGGCCGGTGTAACTCGCCAGCCCGGACAGGGCCAGGTAGTTGATGTCATGGCCGGCGCGGTCCTTGTAGGGGCCGGTCTGGCCGTAGCCGGTGATCGACACATAAATCAGTTTCGGATTGATCGCCTTCAGGGCTTCGTAGCCCAGACCCAGACGCTCCATGACACCCGGGCGGAACTGCTCGAGCACAATGTCGTAGTCCTGCAGCAACGAGCTGATCACCTCCAGTGCCTCAGGCTGCTTGAGGTCCAGGGCGAGGCTGCGCTTGTTGCGATTGAGGTAGGCATGACTGGCCGACACCCCTTGATCGTGGGGCGGCAACACCCGCAGCAGGTCCAGGCGGGTCGGCGATTCGATGCGCAGCACTTCGGCGCCCATGTCCGCCAGCAGCAACGAGGCGAACGGCCCCGGCAGCAGTGTCGAGAAATCCAGAACCTTGAGTGATGCCAGTGGACCGAGCATGAGCGTTCTCCCTATACGATGCCTCCAGACTAGGCAGCCGAACGCATTGCAGCAATCACCTAATACGCCAGTCACGCTGACCGTTGCGCTCAAATCACAGGCAACAAAAAACCCGCCGAAGCGGGTTTTTCATTACAACAAGGCTTACTTGGCGTTAGTCGGGGTTACCCCTTCGACGTGGCCCAAAACATCGTCTTTAGGCTCGTCGGCAATGCCGCGACCGCCCGAGGCCAGTTCGGCTTGCAGCACGTCGGTGTCCAGTTCCTTGACCCACTTGGCCACAACGACAGTGGCAACGGCGTTGCCGATCAGGTTGGTCAGGGCGCGTGCTTCGGACATGAAGCGGTCGATGCCGAGGATCAGCGCCAGGCCGGCAACCGGCAGGTGGCCGACAGCGGACAGGGTGGCTGCCAGTACGATGAAGCCCGAACCAGTTACACCGGCGGCGCCTTTGGAGGACAGCAACAACACCACCAGCAGGGTGATTTGGTGCGTGATGTCCATGTGGGTGTCAGTTGCCTGGGCAATGAACACGGCCGCCATGGTCAGGTAGATGGCGGTACCGTCGAGGTTGAACGAGTAACCGGTCGGGATCACCAGACCCACGACAGATTTCTGCGCGCCCAGACGCTCCATCTTGACCAGCATCCGTGGCAGTACCGATTCCGAAGAAGAAGTACCCAGCACGATCAGCAGTTCCTCACGGATGTAGCGGATCATTTTCAAAACGCTGAAGCCGTGCATGCGGGCAATGCCGCCCAGCACGATCAGGATGAACAGCAGGCAGGTGATGTAGAAGCACGCCATCAACTGACCCAACTGCACCAGCGAGCCGACACCGTAGGCACCGATGGTGAACGCCATGGCACCGAAGGCACCGATTGGCGCGAGCTTCATGATCATGTTGATGATGTTGAACATCACGTGGGCGAAGCGATCGATGAAGTCAAGGATCGGCTTGCCGTAGGCACCCAGGCGATGCAGGGCGAAACCGAAGATCACCGAGAACATCAGCACTTGCAGGATGTCGCCAGTGGCGAACGCGCCGACGATGGTGGTCGGGATCACGTTGAGCAGGAAGCCGACCACGCTTTGATCGGCACCGGCCGCGACGTAGGTAGCGACTTTGGAAGCGTCCAGTGTGCTCACGTCGATGTGCATGCCAGCGCCTGGCTGCACGACGTTGACCACGACCAGACCCACCAGCAAAGCGATGGTCGAAACGATTTCAAAGTAAAGGAGTGCGTAACCGCCAGTCTTGCCGACCGCTTTCATGTCCTGCATGCCGGCGATACCGCTGACGACGGTGCAGAAGATGATCGGGGCGATGATCATTTTGATCAGTTTGATGAACCCGTCACCCAGCGGCTTTACCGCCACACCGAGCTGCGGATAGAAGTGACCGAGCAAGATACCGATGACAATTGCAACGATCACCTGGAAATACAGGGATTTGTACAGTGGCTGACGAGTCGTCATTGCAAAGTTCCTCAAGGGTGCCCGGTGACAACATCCATCTGTTGCCCGCAACACCGCAATTGCGAACCCTCCTGCACTGGAGGGATTTGTTTTGTCGAGCTGCGCTACGGCAGGCATCTGCTCGTTGTATCGCAAGGCCCGTGCCACTTTCCGTAAAAACCCTGCAAGCCTTTTGATACCAAGGGTTGCAGCAAACTCCCTGTCAGCGGGCAGTTACAACGGTGTGGCGGATTTCCGCCCTTCTACTAAAAGTCGTCCTGCTAATTGGCGGATATCCGCCCTGTTCATGCCCGCAGTGCGCAGCTACCATCCGTCGTTCAACGGTCAGAACTGCTGCCATGCGCGAACGCACCATCGCCAGTCATTTCGCCCGCGCCGCCCTTGGAGGTGCGCGTCGGCACGGCTACGACTATTCGGGCCTGCTCCAGCAATTGGGAATCAGCCCCGAATTGCTGGACGAGCCGCGGGCGCGCATCGCTCCGGAGCAGTTCACCCAACTGATTCAGGCCTTATGGCTGGCACTGGACGACGAGTACCTGGGTTTTGGGCAAGCCCCGAGCAAACCGGGTAGCTTCGCGATGATGTGTCATGCCGTGATCCACTGCCGCAATCTGGATAAGGCACTCAATCGCGGCTTATTGTTTTATAGCCTATTCCCCGGGGCTCCGCGTTTGACCCTGAGCCGCGAGGATGAATGGGTCCGCCTGAGCCTGGACGACGCGCAACTTTGGGACCCGGACCACTTTCTGAGCGAGGCTCTGTTGGTGATCTGGCATCGATTCGGCAGTTGGCTGATCGGCCAGCGCATTCGCCTGGAGCAGGCCACGTTCAGCTACCCCAGGCCCGAACACGGCGCCGAGTACGACCTGCTGTTTTCCTGTCCGCTTGAGTTTTCCAGGACCCAGAGCAGCCTGTTGTTTCACAGCCGCTACCTGGCCATGCCGCTGTTGCAGGACGAACGCACCCTCAAGCATTTCCTCGAACGTTCCCCCGCCGACCTGCTCTCGCGCCCGGACGAAGGCGACAGTTTGAGCAGCCGCTTGCGGCGCTTGCTCAGCCGCGACAGTGCACGCTGGCCCGACCTGGAAGCCGTGGCCACCCACTTGCACATCAGCCCGCAAACCTTGCGCCGGCATCTGCGGGAAGAGGGTTCGAGTTTTCAGGAATTGAAGGACCAACTGCGCCGGGACATCGCGATTTATCACCTGAGTCGCGCTGACCTGTCGTTGCAACAGATCGCCGAGCAACTGGGGTTTTCCGAGCCTTCGGCGTTTCACCGGGCGTTCAAGAAATGGACCGGGCTGACACCGGGGGCTTATCGGGCGCAGGAGAACTGATTCCCAAGGCCGATTTTTTTGAAATATTCACTGGCCTCTTCGCGAGCAAGCCCGCTCCCACAGGGGACCGCATTTACCTCGCGTACGCGGCCAAATGTGGGAGCGGGCTTGCTCGCGAATGGGCCAGTAGATGCACTATCAATCTCCCGGTTAAACCACCGGGAAGTGAATCCGGAACGCCGCCCCGCCCATTGGCGAATCCCCCAGCGTCAGCTGGGCGCTGTAGCTTTCGATGATGTCCTTGACCACCGCCAGGCCGATGCCCTGCCCCGGGTGCTGGCGGTCCAGGCGCTCGCCGCGCTCGAGAATCCGTGCGCGCTGATCCTGTGGTACGCCGGGGCCGTCGTCCTCGACACACAACTCGGTGCCGCCGAGGGTTTCGCGCACGCTAATGCGTATTTCGCCAAGGCACAGGCGATAGGCGTTTTCCAACAGGTTGCCCAGCATCTCCAATAGAGCGCCCTGCTCGATCGGTACGTAGCACGGGTCGGGCAGGTCGAAGGCAACATGCACGCGCTTGTCGCGATAGACCTTGTCCAGGGTATCGCACAGGCTTTTCAGTACCGGCCGCAAGCGCACCTGATGACGCACCAGACCGCTTTTGCGCAGGCTGGCGCGCTGCAACTGGTAGCTGATCTGCTGGCTCATGCGTTCGATCTGGGTTTGCAGCACCCTGGCCTGATCGCGATCCTCCGGCCGCTGGGCCATGTCTTCACTGACGCCTTGCAACACCGCCAGCGGCGTTTTCAGGCTATGGGCCAGGTCATCGAGGGAATCGCGGTAGCGACTGCGCTGCTCACGCTCACTGTGCAGCAAACGGTTGAGGGAACCGGTCAGGCGCAGCAATTCCCGGGGATGTTCTTCGCTGAGGCTTTCGCGGGTGCCACCTTCGATCTGGTCCAGTTCCTGGCTCAGGCGCCGCAATGCCTGCAAGCCCCAGGTCAGACCGATCCACAGCAATGCCAGCAACACCAACAGTGCCGCGCCAAAACCCAGGTAAAGATTTTCCCGCAGGCCTTCGAGGGTCAGTTCGTACTCGCGAACCGGTTGCAGCGCCACGATGCTGAACGCTGCACTTTTACCGCCGAGCAACTTGACCTCGACGTCGTAGACGAAGAACTCCTGGCCATTGGCTTCGCGGATCCGCGCGAACTCGCTGCCACGCCCGTCGTAGCGCGGCGTGTAATTGATGTGTTCTTCCTGGGTTGCCTTCGAACGCCAGACCTGGTGCCCCTCACGGTCATAGATGTAGCCGAGCAATCGGCTGTCGGTGAGGTTGAAGCGTTCGTCGGGCAATTGCGCCGGCATCTGCAGGCTGTTGTTCTCCACCCGGGCGGCAGAGATCAGCGTGGTCACGTCCGATGCCAGGCGCTGCTCGATGGAGTCCTGCAGCGCCAGGCTGAAGGCCCCTTGCATCGCCGGCAGCAACGCCAGCATGAACAACACCGCCAACAGCGTGGCGGCGAGCATCAAGCGAATGCGCAGCGAACGGATCAAGTGCAACGCTCATTGAACAGGTAGCCCAGGCCGCGCACGGTGTCGATCGGCTTGAATCCGCCCGGCCCCTCCAGTTTGCGCCGCAGCCGGCCGACCAGTACCTCGATCACATTCGGATCACGCTCGTCGTCATCCGGGTAGAGCTGTTCCATCAAGCGGTCCTTGGGTACTACTTGCTGATGGTGGCGCATCAGGTATTCGAGGATGCGGTACTCGTACGCGGTCAGCGCCAGCGGCTGTTCATCGAGGGACGCCTGTTTGCGATTGAGGTCCAGCAGCAAGGGACCGGCAACGATGGTCGATTGGGTAAAACCGCTGGAGCGGCGCAGCAAGGCATTCAGACGGGCGTCCAGCTCTTCGAACTGGAACGGTTTGACCACGTAATCGTCGGCCCCGGCGGCCAGGCCTTCGACCTTGTCCTGCCAGTTGCCGCGCGCGGTCAGGATCAGGATCGGGAAGGTCTTGCCACTTGAACGCAACTGACGGATCAGGTCGAGCCCGCTCATGCCCGGCAGACCGAGGTCGATCACCGCCAGGTCAAAATTGAACTGTGCGGTCTGATACAGCGCCTCCTCGGCGTTGGCCACGGACTCGACCACGTGGCCGCTCTCCGTCAGGCGGGTTTGCAGGTGATGACGCAACAGCGCTTCATCTTCGACAACCAGCAGTTTCATAACGCTCTCCCGGGCAAATCAACATCTCCAGAGGCACAACGTCGCACCTCAATAGCTAACATGGTAACGGTCACTGTAGGAGCGAGCTTGCTCGCGAAGACGGCGGCACAGTCAACATTGATGTTGCCTGACACACCGCTTTCGCGAGCAAGCTCGCTCCTACAGGCTTCGCGTTGGCGCCTGCCCTTGTCAGAAAGCGTAGTTGGCGGACAGGTAAGTCTGGGCGCTGCTGGTCAGGTCCAGCGAACCCTGCTTGCTGCCTCCGCGCTCACTCATCTCGGTGCTGGCATTGCTGCGCAGGTAACGGTAACCCAGTTCAACCGAGGTGTTCTGCGAAACCTGTTGCAGCACACCCACCTGGCCACCGATGGCGTAGCCGATATCGCTGTCACGGCTGAAGCCTGGCGATTCCTGCGTCAGTTTGGTCAGGCCCGCGGTGGCACCGCCGAACAATTTGGTACTGCTGCTCACCGGGTAGAACAGATCGTAGCTGCCCAGGAGGTTTTCCTGACGCAGTTTAATGCCGTTGTGCGAGCCCGACACATTGTCGTAAGTGGCGTAGTAACGGCCCTGGCTATTCTGCTGGCCCAGACGCACACCCCAGGTGGTGTCTTTGCCGATCACACCGTCGGCGTTCGGGTGATTGAGGTTGTCGTTCAGGGCGTGGGACTTTTTGACTTTGTCGCTGGTCTGTCCAAGAGTAAGGCTGGCGAAGTTGTCGTTGGACGCGAAGGCTGCGGTGCTCGCGCCCAGAACGGCGAACGCCAGTAGCAGTTTTTTGAATCCAGTCATTGGGGAGTTTCCTTATGCGCTGTTTGATTTTTGGGTACGGGGCAAGGTTACGCACCACGCCCTGAACTCCCCCTGAACGCACTCTGAACCTGGGCTGAACCGCCCCCTCCCGAATGTTTCGACACGTTTCAACAGGAGATCCGACCATGCGCATGTTCTTCGCCGTCCTCCTACTGGCCTTGAGCGGGCTCGGCCAGGCCGCCATCAAGACCCAGGAAATCCCTTACCAAAGTGCCGACGGCACGAAATTGATCGGCTATTACGCTTATGACGATGCCATCAAAGGCCCGCGCCCCGGGGTCTTGGTGGTACATGAGTTCTGGGGCCTGAACGACTACGCCAAGCGTCGCGCCCGGGATCTCGCCGGCCTGGGCTACAGCGCCCTGGCCATCGACATGTACGGCGAAGGCAAAAATACCGAGCACCCCAAAGACGCCATGGCCTTTATGCAAGCTGTGACGAAAGACAGTGCCGTGGGCAGTGCGAGGTTTAACGCCGGGCTCGATTTGCTAAAGAAACAGGCACAAACCAACCCGAACAAAATCGCCGCCATCGGCTACTGCTTCGGTGGTGGCGTGGTACTCAACGCGGCGCGCCAGGGTGTGCCGCTGGCGGGCGTGGTGAGTTTCCATGGCGCGCTGGCAACCAATACGCCGGCAACGCCGGGCAGCGTCAAGGCGAAGATCCTGGTGGAGCACGGGGCGCTGGACAGTATCGTCACCCCGGAAAACATCACGGCTTTCAAGAGCGAGATGGACAAGGCCGGGGCCGACTATGAATTCGTCAGCCTCGATGGCGCCAAGCATGGGTTCACCAATCCGGATGCCGATCGGTTGAGCCATGGCGATCATGGCGGACCGGACATTGGCTACAACAAGGCCGCGGATGAAAAATCCTGGGCGGACATGCAGGCTTTCTTCAAAAAGATCTTTGGCTGAGACCGCCCTCTGTGGCGAGGGGGCTTGCCCCCGTTGGGTGGCGAAGCCACCCCAAAACCTGCAATCGCATTGGGCCAGATAGGGCGCGGTTGCAGGATTTACGACTGCTTCGCAGCCGAACGGGGGCAAGCCCCCTCGCCACAGCAAGCTCCCTCGCCACAAAAGCTATCGGCTACTACCCAGTCTTGCTGCTTAACGGCAAAATGCCCGACATGAACTCCACCCCCGCCCTGCCCGTCTGCTGTACACCCCTCGATGACCATTGGCCGCTGCCATTTGTGCTGCCCGATACGGTCCTGCTGAGCACTCACTTCGATAGCGCCCGGCTGGCCAGCGATGATTTCCAGCGCAGCGCCGTCGAGGCGCCGGCGAGCATCCAGCGCTCGGTGGCCAAACGGCAGGCGGAGTTTCTTGCCGGGCGGGTGTGTGCCAGGGCCGCGTTACAACGGCTCGAAGGTTTGAATTTGGTTCCGGCCATCGGTGAAGACCGGGCACCGGTGTGGCCCGCTCATATCACCGGCTCGATCACCCACGGCACCGGCCGGGCCGCAGCGATCGTGGCGAACAAAAGCCATTGGCGCGGCCTGGGCATGGACCTGGAAAACCTGCTCAATGCCGAACGGGCCGAACGCCTGGCCGGGGAAATCCTCAACCCACCGGAGCTACAGCGCCTGGCGGCCGGTGATCACGATCAACGGGCGCTGCTGGTCACCCTGACGTTCTCGGTCAAGGAAAGCCTGTTCAAGGCGCTCTATCCGATCGTTCAGCAACGCTTTTACTTCGAACACGCCGAAGTGCTGGAGTGGCGTGAGTCGGGTGAGGTGCGGTTGCGACTGCTCACGGATTTATCCAGCGAATGGCGCAGCGGCACCGAGCTGGATGCGCAGTTCGGGGTCAAGGACGGGCAGTTGTTGAGTCTGGTCAGCATCAAGGCCTGAAGATTTCGGCACATGACCGGGCCTCTTCGCGAGCAAGCCCGCTCCCACACTGGATCTGTGGTGCTCACAAAGCCCAATGTGGGAGCGGGCTTGCTCGCGAAAGCGGTTGAACAGTCACCAAAAATCTCAACGCTTCTCCTGATTTCGCGGCCAACTCAGACTGAAACACGCCCCACCCAGGCTCTTGCTCTTGCCGATCAACGCACGCCCGTCGTGCCAATAGATGATGCGCCGCACGATCGACAACCCCAGTCCATGCCCGCCCGATGCGCGGGTACGGCTGTCGTCGAGGCGCAGGAACGGCGTGAAGATCTTCTCCCACGCCGACTCCGGCACACCCGGCCCGTCATCCTCGATATCCACCCGGCAACGCTGCTGCCCCACCTGATAGCTGATGGTCACCCGTGATTGCGCATGGCGCATGGCATTAGTCACCAGATTCTGGATCGCCCGGTGCAGATAACGCGGCTCGGCCTCGACCCAGGCATCGTCGTTATCGGCGGCCGACAGGCACAAACCCCGCTGTACCGTGACGTCGGCGCGCAACGGCGCCAGCTCTTCAATCACTTGATTGACCAAGGCATCCAGATCGATCCGCTGGAAATTCAGCGCCGGCGAGCCCTGCTCCAGCCGCGCGTAGGTCAGCATCTCGTCCACCAGCCGATCGAGGTCTTCGATGTCGTGGTCCATGCCCTGGCAGTATTTTTCCAGGGTTTGCGGCGTGGTGGCCGAGCCGATCATCTCCAGGCCGAAGCGCAAGCGCGCCACCGGCGTGCGCAATTCGTGGGACACCGCGCGCACCAGTTCGCGCTGGATCGCCAGCAACTGTTGCAAGTGCTCGGCCATGCCGTTGAATGCCGAGGCCAGCCGTCCCACCGAGTCCGCGCCGCGCGCTGGCACGCGGGTTTCCAGGCTACCCTTGGCAATGCGCGTGGCGGCAGCTTCGAGGCCACGCAAGCGTCGCTCCAGCTGGCGCACCAGCAGATAGACGATCAAACCGATCAGCGTCAGGCCCAGCGCGGCAATCAACACCAGCCACTCCGGCGGATAAGGATTCATCTGGTACAACGGGCCGATTTCCAGGACCCACGGCGTGCCGACCATGCCGGCAAACACCCGGATCGAATCACCCTCCTTGCCCAGCGCCATCACGGTGTCACCCTCGGACACCCGGCGGCTCTGGTCGTCGTCCATGCCCGCCTCGTCAACCGTGACCAGCCGCAGGTCGAAGCCGAAGCCCTTGCTTTCCTTCAATTGCGCCAGGCGCAAGGGCTGCTCGGCTACCGGGGTCCGCACAAGTTCATCGGTCAACAGGTAGATGGTCGCCCGGGCCAGTTGTTCGCTGATCTGCTGCACTTCCCCGGTGAGCATCAACTGCTCCTTGTCGCTGACCAGTTTGTAGACCTTCGCCGCGTGCGGCCCGGTCTGCTCCACCAATGCCTGGCCGCGCAACACACGAGTGCGCTGGGTAAGGTCAAGGTCAGTCTCGGCAAAGGTTTTCAACGCCAGCGGAATGCCCAGCAGCCGCTCCCACACCAGCAAGGCCCGGTGGCGTTCGGTCGGGTTCATCGGTTGCAGGTTATCGGCCATCAGCGAAAACGTGCCGTGGGCCAGGCGCTCGCGGTATTGCTCGCTGCGCACCTGATTGAGCAGGTGCAACGCCAGCACACCGAGCACCGCCACCAGAATCAGCGCGGCGCACATGCCGCCATAGATACGCAGGAAGATCGAGTTCACAGGGGCTGGTCTACGCAAGCCTCGGGAACGAACAGATAGCCTTTGCTGCGCACGGTCTTGATCAGCCGTGGATGCTCCGGGTCATCGCCGATCTTCGGGCGAATGCGCGAGATGCGCACATCGATGGAGCGGTCCTGACCGTCATAACCGATGCCCCGCAGCGCGGTGAAGATCTCTTCCCGGGACAGGATGCGCCCGGCATTGGCCACCAGCAGCCAGAGTAAGTCGAATTCGGCACTGGTCAGCTCGATGCCATTGCCCTGCAGCCAGGCTTCGCGCAAGGCGTTGTCGACGATCAGCGGGCCGAACTGCAGACGCCGCTGTTTTTCCGGGGCGACCTCGGGCGTTTCGCTACGACGCAGCAGGGCCTGGATGCGCGCCAGCAGCAGGCGCGGGCGCACCGGCTTGCACACGTAGTCATCGGCACCCAGGTCCAGGCCGAGAATCTGGTCGGTGTCGTCGGTGCGGGCGGTGAGCATCAGGATCGGGCCGTCATAGCGGGCGCGGACCTTGCGGCAAATGCTCAGGCCGTCTTCACCGGGAAGCATCAGGTCGAGAATCACCAGGTCCGGTTGTTCCTTGATGATGCGGTTCGCAGCGAGCGCACCATCCCCTTCGATCGATACACGCAGGCCATTGGCTTCCAGGTAATCGCGGGTCAGTTCGGCCAGTCGCTGGTCGTCCTCCACAATCAATACCTGCCAGGCTTCTTGCTCCACGGGTGACCTCTGCTTGCCAAAAACACTAATAAGGAAGGATCCACCCGTCTTTTTGTAATGGTTCGGGGGGACAAATAGGTATACACGCTGGGCCGATTGTATAAACGCCGCCCGTCGAGAACACAAGCGGGTAAATGCGTTCGGACAACACGGTTTTTTGTGATAGGGTTCGCGCCCTTAAAAATCCGCCCGAGCGTTTTCGATCGTAGAAAATCGCTGAAAAAAGGTCCGGTCCAGCTGCGTCGCGGCCTACACGCCGGTTCCCTCTTTCACACACAATTTACGCACAGGTTTATCCACAGGCAGTACGTTGCAATCGCCCCCCAAAACGCATTATCTTGTAGCCCGGCGCTAAAAAAACCCTAGATATAGGGTTTTGCGCGAAAAACCAAACACAAACCAGACACCAATTTCAAGCGCTTTTATTGCCTCTGTCCGGTTGAGCCAAACGTATTTTCGAAAGTCCAAACCGCGCGTGCGGATGGCTACTGTATTTCGGCCCCGAGTGGTGAAAACGGTACGGGTGTTGCAGTCCCAACTGTCACCTATAACGGACCCCGGTTTCAGGCCCAAGGCGTGAGACCAAAGACTTCGGCATGGAAGCGGCGCCCGATAAAGCCCCCTTCCTCCTGTCCCGAAGTTGTTATGCCCGGCGCTCGCCGGTTGTAGTGCTTCAGGACGGAACGGTGGGCACCGTGATGGTGCCCAAACAAACATAGAGAATGTGGAGACACTCCCCCATGCAAACCGACACAACTCGCGAGAACCCGCAGGGCACCTTGCCGCAGGCCGCTGATTCGAATTCGGATCTGTCCGCCACCGCGCCTGGCCAACTGCGTGTGATCAAGCGTAACGGCACTGTCGTTCCCTACACCGATGACAAAATCACCGTCGCCATCACCAAAGCGTTTCTCGCAGTTGAAGGCGGCACCGCTGCTGCCTCGTCGCGAATCCACGACACCGTTGCCCGCCTGACCGAACAGGTCACCGCGACCTTCAAGCGTCGCATGCCATCGGGCGGCACCATCCACATCGAGGAAATCCAGGACCAGGTCGAACTGGCCCTGATGCGTGCCGGCGAGCAGAAAGTGGCTCGCGACTACGTGATCTACCGTGACGCCCGTTCCAAGGAGCGCGCCGTGCGTGCACCGGCCGACGAAGCGGTCAATGCTCACCCGTCGATCCGCATCACCCGTGCCGACGGCAGCCTGGCGCCGCTGGACATGGGCCGCCTGAACACCATCGTCACCGAAGCATGCGAAGGCCTGGAAGAAGTCGACGGCGACCTGATCCAGCGCGAAACCCTGAAGAACCTGTACGACGGCGTGGCCCTGACCGATGTCAACACCGCCCTGGTGATGACTGCCCGTACCCTGGTTGAACGCGAGCCGAACTACTCGTTCGTGACCGCCCGCCTGCTGATGGACACCCTGCGTGCCGAAGGCCTGGGCTTCCTCGGTGTTGCCGAGAGCGCCACTCACCACGAAATGGTCGACCTGTACGCCAAGGCGCTGCCGGCCTACATCGCCAAGGGTATCGAATACGAGCTGCTGAACCCTGAGCTGGCCTCCTTCGACCTGGAAAAACTGGGCAAGGCGATCAACCACGAGCGCGACCAGCAGTTCACCTACCTGGGCCTGCAAACCCTGTACGACCGTTACTTCATCCACAAGGATGGCGTGCGTTTCGAACTGCCGCAGATCTTCTTCATGCGCGTGGCCATGGGCCTGGCGATCGAAGAGAAAGAGCGCGAAGCCCGTGCCATCGAGTTCTACAACCTGTTGTCGTCCTTCGACTACATGGCTTCGACCCCGACCCTGTTCAACGCCGGTACCCTGCGTCCACAGCTGTCGAGCTGCTACCTGACCACCGTGCCGGATGACCTGTCGGGCATCTACCACGCGATCCACGACAACGCCATGCTGTCGAAATTCGCTGGCGGCCTGGGCAACGACTGGACGCCGGTTCGTGCGCTGGGTTCGTACATCAAGGGCACCAACGGCAAATCCCAGGGTGTGGTTCCGTTCCTGAAAGTAGTGAATGACACCGCCGTTGCCGTTAACCAGGGTGGCAAGCGCAAAGGCGCTGTGTGTGCCTACCTGGAAACCTGGCACATGGACATCGAAGAGTTCATCGAGCTGCGCAAGAACACCGGTGATGACCGTCGTCGTACCCACGACATGAACACCGCCAACTGGATCCCTGACCTGTTCATGAAGCGTGTCTTCGATGACGGCAAGTGGACCCTGTTCTCGCCGTCTGAAGTACCGGACCTGCACGACCTGACCGGCAAGGCCTTCGAAGAGCGCTACGAGTACTACGAAGCCCTGACCGAGTACCCGGGCAAGGTCAAGCTGTTCAAGACCATCCAGGCCAAAGACCTGTGGCGCAAAATGCTGTCCATGCTGTTTGAAACCGGCCACCCATGGCTGACCTTCAAGGACCCGTGCAACCTGCGCAGCCCGCAGCAACACGTCGGCGTGGTCCACAGCTCGAACCTGTGCACCGAGATCACCTTGAACACCAACAAGGACGAGATCGCCGTTTGCAACCTGGGCTCGATCAACCTGCCGAACCACATCGTCGACGGCAAGCTGGACACCGCCAAGCTGCAACGCACCGTGAACACCGCCGTGCGCATGCTCGACAACGTGATCGACATCAACTACTACTCGGTGCCGCAAGCGAAGAACTCCAACTTCAAGCACCGTCCGGTCGGCCTGGGCATCATGGGCTTCCAGGACGCTTTGTACCTGCAGCACATCCCTTACGGCTCCGACGCAGCCGTCGAGTTCGCCGACAAGTCGATGGAAGCGGTCAGCTACTACGCGATCCAGGCTTCCTGCGACCTGGCCGACGAGCGCGGTTCGTACGAGACGTTCCAGGGCTCGCTGTGGTCCAAAGGCATCCTGCCGCTGGATTCGCAACAGATCCTGATCGAGGCCCGTGGCCAGAAGTACATCGATGTCGACCTGAACGAAACCCTGGACTGGGCACCGGTTCGCGCCCGTGTACAGAAAGGCATTCGTAACTCGAACATCATGGCCATCGCACCGACCGCGACCATCGCCAACATCACCGGCGTATCGCAGTCGATCGAACCGACCTACCAGAACCTGTATGTGAAATCGAACCTGTCGGGCGAATTCACCGTGATCAACCCGTACCTGGTTCGCGACCTCAAGGCTCGCGGTCTGTGGGACTCGGTCATGATCAACGACCTGAAGTACTACGACGGTTCGGTGCAGCAGATCGAGCGCATCCCGCAAGAACTCAAAGAGCTCTACGCGACTGCCTTCGAAGTGGACACCAAGTGGATCGTCGACGCGGCCAGCCGTCGTCAGAAGTGGATCGACCAGGCTCAATCGCTGAACCTGTACATCGCTGGCGCTTCGGGCAAGAAACTGGACGTGACCTACCGCATGGCCTGGTACCGTGGCCTGAAAACTACTTACTACCTCCGTGCCCTGGCTGCGACCAGCACCGAGAAGTCGACCATCAACACCGGCAAGCTGAACGCTGTTTCCAGCGGCGGCAACCACGGTGACGACTCTGTCCTGGCAGCGCCTGCCGGCCCTGCTCCAGTGCCGAAGGCTTGCGCCATCGACGAGCCGGATTGCGAAGCTTGCCAATAAGCTGAGCCGGTAAGCACCGAGAGGCGCTTACTAAAAACCCCCGATCAGCCTCTGGCGGGTCGGGGGTTTTCTTTTGCCTCAAGGAAAGCGGTGACTGATCTGACGCTTTCGCGGGCAAGCCCGCTCCCACAGGGGACCGAGTCTTTCCAGATAAACACGATCAACTGTGGGAGCGGGCTTGCCCGCGAAGAGGCCATCACCACCAACACAAAACCTCAGGCCACAAAAAAGCCCCTCTCTCGAGGGGCTCCTTGCACAGCACTTTCCAGCATCAGGTCATCTGAATGATGGTCTGCATGATGGTGCTCTGGGTGGAGATGGTCTTGGCGTTCGCCTGGTAGTTGCTCTGCGCCTTGATCAGGTCGACCAGTTCGTTGGTCAGGTTGACGTTGGACTCTTCCAGGGAGTTGGAAACGATCGAACCCAGGGTGCCAGTCTCCGGCGCATCGTAGCCTGGAATGCCCGACGCGTAGGTTTCTTTCCAGCTGGTGCCGCCTACCGGCTGCAGACCTTGCTCATTGGTGAAGCTGGCCAGGGAAATCTGGCCGATGGGCTTGGTCTGGTTGTTGCTGAAGTTGGCCAGCAGAACACCGCTGCCGTCGATGGTCAGGTTGGTGATCTGGCCAGTGGCGTAACCGTTCTGTGCTGGAATCGAACGCGCGGTGTCGGCGTTGAACTGGGTGGTGTTGCCCATGGCGATGGTCAAACCAGCCGGATCGGCAGCGGCGCCGTTGGCTGTCCAGACGCCACCGGTCACGGAGCCCGGAGTCCAGTTGGTGATCTTCAGGTCACTGCTGATCACCGAAGTCGGTGGCGTGGTTGGCGGCGTCACGGGGGTGCTGACCGTAGTCAGTTTGCCGGTGGAGTCGAACGACATGGTCGAAGCAACCGGAGCGGTAACTTTGGGATCGCTGCCATCCGGGTTGCGACCATCGATCAGGGTGTAGGTGTCCCACGTGTTCGCGCCAGTCTTGACCATGTATTGATCCATGGTGTGCTGGTTACCCTGAGTATCGAAGATCGGGGTACTGAACGACTTGGTAAAGGTCTCGGTCTTGCTCGGGTCGAACTTGTTCGCCGCAACCGTCTGGTCGATCACCGCCGAGGTGGAGTTCAGGTTGATCGTCGACGACACGGTGCTGGTGGACTTCGGCGCCAGGTTGGAGGTGTCGATGCGCAGGTCGGTCAGCACGCCGTTGACGATCTTGCCGTTGGAATCCACACCGTAACCTTGCAGGCGGGCAGTACCGTCGCTGTTGGTGACGTAGCCTTCCTTGTCGGTCTTGAACGTACCGGCACGGGTGTAGGTCAGCGAACCGTTGTTGCTCAGGACGAAGAAGCCGTTGCCCTGGATACCCATGTCGAGCACGTTGCCGGTATTGTTCACGTCGCCCTGGCCGAACTGCTGGGAAACGTTGGCCAGGCGCACGCCGTTGCCGACGGTCTTGCTGCCGGTACCCAGGCGAGTCGCCGAGTACACGTCTTCGAATTCTGCACGGGACGATTTGAAACCGGTGGTCGCGACGTTGGCGATGTTGTTGCCGGTCACGTCCAGTTGCTTGTTGGCTGCATAGAGACCGCTAAGGCCGATATTGAAAGACATCATCCACTCCTTTGTGCCGTGTTAGTCGGCTCTACATACCAATGGTTTGTACTTTGGACAGGGCAACGCTGCCCAGCCCGGCCAGGTTGAGCATCAACTCACCGCCGGTCTGGCTGATGGTCACGCTGTTGACGGTCGCTGGCAGGTTGGTGATCAACGCGACGGACTTGCCATCGATGGTGCTCGTGGCGCCGAAGGTGTAGGTGCCCGCAGGTACCGTCTCACCCGCATCGTTCTTGCCGTCCCAGATGAAGCTGGCGTTGCCGGCCTTCTGTGAGCCCAGGTCGATGGTGCGCACGGTCTTGCCGGCTGCGTCGGTGATCTTCAAGGTGGCGGACGCCACCGAAGACGGCACGACCACTGTGCCGCTGAGGCTCTTGGTGGTGTCGACCACGGCCTTGTCGCCCGGAGCGATCACCGAACGGCCCACCAGCGACGACGCCTGCAAGGCCTGCGACGAGTTGTAGTTGCTGGCCAGGCCGCTCACGGTATCGTTGAGCGTGGTGATGCCTTCCAGGCTACTGAACTGTGCCAACTGGGCCACGAACGCGCCGTTGTCCTGAGGCTCCAGCGGGTTCTGGTTTTTCAGCTGGGTCACCAGCAACTGCAGGAACGCATCCTTGCCCAGGGCCTTGTTGCCGGTGGCACTGCCGGTTGCCGACGCGAGGCCATCCGTCGTGGTGTTGGTCTTGATCGAGGAATTGGCCAGGATGTCGTTGAGGCTCAAACCGCTGGTGGAATCGGTAACACTCATCTGAGTCGCCCCTTATCACTGACCGAGGGTCAGGACTTTCTGCATCATGGTTTTGGCGGTGTTCATCATTTCGGCGTTGGTCTGGAACGAACGGCTCGCGGAAATCATGTCGGCCATTTCCTCCACCACGTTGACGTTCGGGTAGTAGACATAGCCCTTGGCATCGGCCGCCGGATGGTTCGGCTCGTAGCGCGCCTCGAGGTTGCTCTGGTCTTCGACCACACCCAGCACCTGCACGCCCTGACCGGCGGCGTCCTGGCTCTGGAACAGCGAGTCGCTGCCGCCGCTCTGGCCGCCCTGGAACATGGTGGCGAACACCGGATGACGCGCACGGTAGGTCTGGTCGATGCTCGACGAGACGGTCTCGGCGTTGGCGATGTTCGAAGCGACGGTGTTCAAACGCGTGGTCTGCGCACTCATGCCGCTACCGGCAATGTTGAAAACACTGGATAGAGACATGGCTTACTCTCCGCGCAGGGCTGACACCAGCCCTTTGAATTTGCTGTTGAGCAGGGTGAAGCTGGCCTGGAAGCCGATCGCGTTTTCCGCGTAGTTCGACTGTTCCAGCTGAGCGTCCACGGTGTTCTGGTCGATCGACGGTTGCATCGGCGTGCGATACAGCAACGACTCGTCACCATTACCCAGGCCTTCGGCTTCGATATGACGGCTGTTGGTCATGTTCAAGGCGAAGGTGCCGTTTTTGGTTTTCTCGTTCTGCTCGGCGAGCACCTTCGAGAAGTCCAGATCCCGAGCCTTGTAGTTCGGGGTATCGGCGTTAGCGATGTTGTTGGCCAGGACTTCGGCACGCTGGGCGCGGAAGCCCAGGGCTTGTTCGTGGATACCGAGCGCTTTATCGAAGCTGATGCTCATGTCGGGAAACCTTCGGGTGACCTGATTTTTCGTAGGATCGACATAGCAAGCCCCATGCCAATTCAAAAAAGCCCGGAAACCGGGGCCTTACCGGCCATGGCAACGCGGCAATGCCAGAAAAGCGGCAACGGTTTTCCGCCGCCTGCCGCTTTTCTGCCGCTTGATCCGCTGTCGAGAACACCGCCTGACAACTGTGGGAGCGGGCTTGCTCGCGAAAG
Organism: Pseudomonas sp. GM48; assembly: GCF_000282335.1. Classification (GTDB taxonomy): domain Bacteria; phylum Pseudomonadota; class Gammaproteobacteria; order Pseudomonadales; family Pseudomonadaceae; genus Aquipseudomonas. The sequence goes on along the minus strand of NZ_AKJM01000107.1, from coordinate 154 downwards.
CGGTGTGTCAGAAAAACAAATACTGACTGCCAAGACGCTTTCGCGAGCAAGCCCGCTCCCACAGGGGATTTATGGTGTGTAGGAGAGATATTGCGGACAAAAAAAACGGGAGCCCCTGAGGACTAATGCCGATCAGTTAAGCCACAACGCAATC